>NZ_JBOITM010000032.1:0-19302 GCF_050717535.1 Clostridium sp. | reverse complement strand
TTACTTTATAAAGTGTAGATAAATTTTTGAGGCCTAGTTTTTAATTTATAGAATGTCATAAATACAATAATATCTTTTAAGAAGAGTTATTCATTGGAAAGTATTGTATGTGGTCGGAAGATGAGTTATAAGTATATTTTAATATAAGAAACATTAAAGTAAAAATATAGATACTAACCAAATAGGCAAATTAATCTGAAAATCTTCTGTAATAAATGTGGATTTATCTACTAATTTAATAGATTTTAACAAAAATTAAATGGATACCTTTGAAATCTAAGGTATTCATTTAAACTTTTAAATTTAAAATTTAAAGAGGGTAATTTATTGCATTTTGTTGATTAAACTATAAAATTATCACTAAAAATGATTTATTATTTTAATACTACAGTTTAATGTTTAAAATTGGATACAATACAGATAAAAGCTACACCTTAAACCATATTTTAAATTTAATAGGTGCTTTTTAAATTTATTTTTTATTCTTTATAGAAGGGTGATATAAAGTTACCTAAAAAAAGTTACTATAGGTTACTAATTTTGTATGCATATTTATTGACTTAATAGCTTTAAGTTACCGAAGTTACCGCTAATTATAGTATAAAAATAAAAGCTTTATTATAGTATTTTTTTCGGTAACTTAGGTAACTCTATAATCTTTATTCAATGTTTTAATGTTAAAGAGGAGTAACCTAACTTTGCTTTTGTATAGGTTACTTTCGGTTATTATTTGCTGAAATATAATAAAATCATTTTTCTTCAAATAATGCTTTATAGATTTTTAATACACGTATTGGTTTTCCTTTAATTTTCTTTACAACAGTACTTCTATTATCACTTTTACTAACAGTGGAAATTCTATCTATTGCTAATTCTTTATATAGTGTATTTTGCATTATTCCAAAATCTAAACCTTGTTTTGAGAAAAATTGTGTTAATGAACTGTAAGTAACTTGTGGCAGTAAATAATAAAATTCATCGTCACACCATCCTATTGATTGTCCCGTATAAATTCCTTTTTCTTCTTCCTCAAATTCATCATCAAGTAGAGACTTTATTTTAACTTTTCCACTATTGATAAGTTCAGACATTGTACTTAGAAATTTTTCTGAAATTTTTTCCTCTTCTGCTTGTTGAGATTGTTTTTTTATAATTTCTAATAAACGTTTCATAGAATTCTCAATAATTTCTGTTTTTTTGTCTTCTGTTATTGAATCTATTTCTACTGCAAATTGTAAACCATAAGTTAAACCTAATTGCATCCATGCCATAATTCCGTGAAATCTGTTATGACCTTCCATTATATTTATTGATTCATCTCTAAATTTTTCAAACAGTTGTTTTAATTCATTTGGAAGTGAATCCATTTTTTCTAATAACCATTTTATATAGCCAGACATAGATTTATTAAGAAAGAGTGCGTGTTTTTGACAGTCTGTAAGTTTGGTCAAATCAATTTCACCACGTTTTAATTCCATAGACAAATATCGTACTACAGTACTTTCACCACCTATTGATGGATTATCCTCACCAGTGAATATAGCCATTCCCTTAGCTGTATATGCTTGCCTTAAACTTGTATCGGCTTTCATCCTCTGCCTTCCACTTCGATTAGAATAACTCCATAAAATATCTCTTGCCTTTTTAATCATTTCGTCCTTTTCACGTTTGCTAGTAGCTGGTTTAAAATCATCAATTATGAGAAGACTATCTTTGCATATAGCAGATTTTCTTTCCATAGCATTTGATGTATCTTTAAAACTCGCAGGCAAATTTGTTACCGAAAACCCTTTACCAAAGTGATTAAGAAATAGAGAAGCGAATGTTGTTTTTTGACTGCCACTTCTTCCTTCTACCCATACACTAAAGCCAGGTTCATATTCGGCTTGTCTTAGTGGTTCACAAAGTGGAGTAAGGTAACATAATCCCCATAAAATAAAAGCATCTTTGTGTACATCTAGCAATGCAAGACTCTTTTTTACAGATTCTTGTAAATCTTCTTGAGTGAAGTCATTAGGGTTTTCTAAAGAATAGCTTTGCAATCCATCTTTTTTCATATTTACTTTTATGTTATCCGCTCCAATAGCACCGTTAGCATGTAGATAACACCACTTATTATTTATTTTTTTCCATCCTAAATGGTTAAATTCATTTATATTTTTTCCATAATCAGCTAAACATTGTGTTGCATCTCTTACCTTATCTCTGCCACCATATCCAGCGAATATATTAGGCTTAAGACCCCAAGTATTAATCCAATTCATACTTGAAAACTCTGAACTGTTTATTGTTAGTGTCGGTAATTCATCATTACCAATATAACCTTTAATTTTTAATGATTGAGTTTTTCCAAAACCATCATCAACTAACGTAGTTTCCACAGGAATTGCGATAAAATTACTTAAAACATTTTTTACTAATTCATCATTCTTGTACTCACTTTTATAAAGCATTCCATTTTCATCAATTCCAAAACGAGGAGATAATTTTTCATGATATTCAGCAAGATGAGGTGGCGGTAGTTCTATATCTATTGAATTAGCAGTATGCTTTTTAGATTTTTTCTCATAACAATTTGGTTCGAATTTTATTCTTAAATCCTTCCATCCCCATCCTTCACATGAATTATGATGACAACCTGCACTAATTGCACCGTTAGAAAATTGGATAATATAAGCACTTTTGTCTGTATGCTCCTCATTCATTGGGCATTTAATACGCCATAATTCACCTCCATTATATGGTTTTTTAGAATATGCCTCTATTTCATATTTCTTGATAAAATCTTCAACACTAAAGTTAGATTCTGATGTAGCAAAGCTAGATGATTCCTTTTTATTAATTGAGGGAAGCATACAAATAATTTCTTTAATTTTTTCCACATCAACAGCATTTAATTCATTTGGTAAATCTAAGATTTTAGATATTCTATGGGGTCTTTCTGGTAAATTATCTCCTTTTACTGCTTTTGTACCATATAATTTCCAAATACGAGCAGAATTATATACACATTTGTCTATATCTACTTTTTCATCACTATATAGATAGTCCAATGCCAATAGAAATTTTTTAATTGACTCTTTATTTTCATCAGTGTTTTCCATATCTATTTTATAAAGTAAGTGAGCACCATTTCCACTATCAGCCAAAATACCATCTGGAAATCCTTTTTTTAAAAGAAAATCCTTAACCTCTATTGCACGTTGTAGTGCCGTTTGGTGTTCTTCATCTGATGAAGAAATACCAGAAGGTCGAACAGGGTCAAAATCAATTGGAAGCCACAAACGTTTTCTAATTTCATTATCTTTGGTAGCTTCTTTTGTATATTGCTTTACCTTATTAATACACCTTGCAAGTAGTTCATGGTTACATGGATTTAAAGTAATGTAAATGTTGTTTTTTCCTTCATAACATTTAGTGGTTTGTGCAAGTTTTTCCATGCTATTAAAGTATCCACTTACAGTTCCTTTGGTAGTTTTTAAAATTCTAAGCTCTAACACCTCATTTTCTGGATTTAAGATTGATAAAACCTTTTCTATATCTACTATCTCAGAATTTAAAGGCTTTAAATCATTGGTTTTTGACATTAGAATTACCTCCTTTATTTACGTTGCTTTTTTACAAGAAGACATTAAAGATTTGTCTTTCTTATATAAATAAAGTCAGTAACTAAAAATTCACTCTAAGAATAAAAAGAGTTTTTTTTTTACATAGAAAATACAAAGTGTTAAAGTGATTTGAGTAAATATATGTAAGGTATATAAATTCTTTAATATTGAGCATTTTAGCTGTCTTAAAAGTAGTAATAAAATTATACTTTCTAATAATACTAGGGCATAAACTAAATAACTATAATTTAAAAAATATTATTATCAACATTATGGGTATATGTTGAGGAACAGAATATACATACCCTGTGCATAAATATTGTGAGATAAAAGAGGGGGGGGCACCATTTCCATACAGAGTTCTAATTTACTGTATATACAAAGGTTGTTTAACATAAAAAAATACAGTTCCTAAAAATAGGTGAGTAAATACCTGTCACTGATATAAAACATCAGATATAAAGCATTTTAGTTGCCTTAAACTTGAAAATAAAGTATATATAAAAGTATAAAAAAATAGAGGGTAGCATTTAGCCACCATCTTGTATATCTATATTTACTTAATTTTTATGTTTAACTATTTTGGTTTTATAAATTCATCTGCTCCGATTTGGCATGAAATTACATTAGTTTTTGAATCATAGGATATTATTATAGTTTTTCCATCTTTTATTAACATATTACCCACTATAACTTTATCAAAACTTTCTTTAATCCAATTATCTATATCTTTCTCATCCCACTTAGGATATATTTGTTTAAGAAAATCAGTAAAAGTCCATCTAGCTACATTGTATGTGTCTTTTGGTGCATTGGAAAAAAATTTTACTGAACTCATACCAATTTTTCCTGTATCGTTATCATATAGCTCAATAACAATACCTCTTTTATCATTCAAACCTACAATTCGTGGAGTTCCATCAGCTAAAGGTGAATCTTTAAATCTAAAACTCACCTCTTCAAAATGTGGTATTATCCTTTTAGTGGTTAATCCTAAATTTTTTGAGTTAGTGACGTTTAGACTGCTAATCCGAAATATTGCCCATATTATAAAAAAAATAACAAATATGACACCAGACAATTTCTTTTCATTTCCTTTTATGTTGAATTTCATAATACCTTCCCCCAAACATGATTATATTATTCTAAAATTTTCCTATAGGGTAATTATATATTTTATTAATATAATATACGAATTTCATATTAACCGATTTTTCCACAAACTTTTCCACTGAGTTCCTTTGCAATCTTCGAATTTCTTCGTTTTTCTCAATATATTATGATTAGAGCTTTTTATTTCAATATCAAATATTATTTAAAATAATATCTTTTGCCCATTGTTCAACACATGGATTACCATATATAACAAAGTCTTGTGCTTGTATATTTGTGTTCAATGTGCAGGTATTTTGTTTTATATTCCATAGTTTAATGTCTTTGCGGTATGTTACAACTGTATTATATGAGGGATGAAAGAATAAAGGAAGTTCCCACAAGGAACGTTTGTTAGGGTCACATGATAAAACTAAGTTTTTATTGTATTTAAACACACCAGCCCCAGATATGTTTTTATCAAAACTAAGAGAGTCAGAAGCTATGTATGCAGTATTATTGGTTCGATTTCTGTTTTCAAAATGAGGATGGGTTAAATAAGAAGCATTATAGTTTTTTTGTGAATTAATTTCTATTTTTTCGCCAACTTGTAAATATGCCCAAATAATATGTTTACCATGTTTATCATTAGGGTCATATTGATATCCATTAGTTGCTGATATCACATTTTTAAACCAACCATAAAATAGGAAAATATCTCCTGTACCTATATTTTGATTTTTTAAATGACCGCCAGTTGCATTATCTTGACCAAAAATAGCTTTCCAAGCGTATTTTCTTTGTAGTATTGAGTCATTAGTGTCTGGGTCAAGGTGTGCTGTAGAATTTGTATTGTATTTTCCTGACATTCCTAATTGCGACATTAAATCTAAATAAGATAAGTTAGGATTAACCATTAAGTCTTTGTAATATATACTTGTATTAAATTCAGGTATAGGCAAAGATACCATTGTACCATCTGGAAGAATCGGACTTGCATATCCTCCTGTTTTAGAATCAAATCCCTTTCGACTAAGTATTACTTTCAATATAATCACCTCTGTTATTAATTGTTATATGTATGAGTATAACATCTTTGCTCCCTATAAGTGAACAGAAAGTTGCTAATTATTGGGATACAATCAATTTAGGTGATTATATGGTAAGTAAATATGCTAATAGATATATAGGAATAGGTGAAAATATAAAAAAATATAGAAAGCAATTGCGACTATCTCAAGAAGCATTAGCAGATAAAATGTGTATGAGTAGAAGTTACATAAGCAAGATAGAAGCACCAAACTGTGAGAAGTCTTTTTCAGTAGAAACTTTGTTTATAATAGCGGATGCTTTAGAGATTCCAACTTATAAATTACTTCAATTTAATGATGAACAAACTTAATGTGTAATAAAAGCAAGAAATTTTCTGCTTTTATTTTTTTGTTTTGAATTGACAGTATATCGAAAAGCAGTTACCATAAAAGTATATTATTAGCACTCTGTATCAACGAGTGCCAATAATCATAATATTAATAAATACTAATTGTTTTATATAATAAGTAATTAAAGCTTGGAGGGAGAATTAGATATGAGGTTATATTATAGCTATGATGAAATTAAGAACTTGAAGATACAACTATCTTCTATAGTAAATAGGATTAATAATAATCCATTTATTTCAACAGAATTGAAAAAAGTTGCAAATGAAATGGACAACCAACTTATACATTACAATGAAGTATTAAACAAATTAGAACCTGGTGAAAAAGTAACTGATTTTGAAATGGTTCAAGGATTCAATAAAACCGAAATGTATATAAAAGAAATTAATAAGGTTCTGTAAAGAGTAGTTTTTTATTTACAATAAATTTATATAAGGGGTGTTAGTTATGTATTTAAGTGATGATGAAATTAAAGTACTTGAACAAAGATTTAGTGAGGATGATTTTAATGAATATTTGCAACAACTATTAGATTCGGATATGATAGAAGGCGATACAGGCATTGGAATAGCAAAAAAAGTTTTAGATGATGGATATGATTTGTTGTCAGCTAAACAAAAAAAGGCATTTATATTTTATGTGATAAATCCTAATTACATTAAAGAATGTAGTAGATGTTTAACTGCAATTCCTTGGTGTGAGATGGTAAATTCATTAGATGAGGGTGATGAATACTGTGGCTATTGTTCTCATATGGAAGCTAAGGATAAATAGTCATTAATAAAGATATATAGGATATTACCAATTAAACAAAAGGATGATTATATTATATTGATAATCACCCTTTTTATTATTTTTATCCGATTAAATAGTTACGGTGAACCATATCATAAATAAAACTTGTTTCAATAATAAAGCAATTATATAAAAATGTAATAATACAAAAAACATATTAAGTACAAAAGGTTTTACTTATATTAACCTATTTTTATGTGTTAAAATATAATATAAGTACTCATATTGTTTTTGTTTTATTAGGAAGTAAATTTAGAATTAGGGAGGGATTTTATGTTCAAAATAAATGATTATGTTGTGTATGGGTCAACGGGGGTATGCCAAATTATAGATATTAGTAAAGAAAAAAATTTAAGTAGTGATGGAATACAATACTATGTTTTGCAAACTGTTTACAATAATAAGATGATTATTAAGACCCCTGTAAATAATCAAAAGATTTTGATGAGACAAATCATAACAAAAGATGACGTTTCATCATTGATAGCGGATATACCCAAAAGACAAGCAATTTGGATAAATGATGATAAGGAAAGAAATCAGAATTTTAAAGTCGCTCTTAAAACAGGAAAAAGTGAAGAATTGATAAAAATTATTAAGATGATATATCTTGAGAAAGAAGAAAAATTTGCTTTAGGTAAAAAACTAACGAAGATAGATGAAGACATTATGAAAATTGCAGAAAAACAATTGTTTGAAGAATTCGCAATTGTTTTGAATATTTCACCCGACGAAGTTATTACTTATATTAATGAGCGTATTTAACAAAAAAGTATGGAAAAAGAATAAAGAAAATTTGATTTTTAAGGAGAGAGGTAAATGTTCAGACCGATTTAATACACGATAAAGTTACAAATAGCTCAAAATTAACCTTTTAGATAGGTTTTTTTGTTGTGCAACTTTGGAGGTGTATTAAAAGTGAATAAAAAGATGAATGTTTATTTAATGTATATTATTGTATTCCTACAGGGGTTTGTTTTTTATGGTCCTATTGCTACGTTATATAGGCAAAATAGAAACTTATCTTTATCTAATATGTTTTTAATAGAGTCTATATCCTGGATATTAATGATTATTTTTGAAATCCCATGGGGATGGTTTGCAGATAAATTTGGGTATAAAAAAACACTTATTATTTCGAATTTTATATTTTTTATATCTAAAATAGTTTTTTATAAAGCAAATTCCTTTGGAATGTTCTTTTTAGAACGAGTGCTATTAGCAATATCTCTAGCAGGAATTTCAGGGTGTGACATTGCCTTACTATATTCATCCATGGAGCAAGATGAGAGTGAAAAAGTATTTGGTAGATATAATGCGTTTTCAACCGGGGGATATCTAATTGCCTCGTTTATGTTTTCAATACTTATTAAAAAATCCATGGATAGTACTGCGTTTTGGACTATTATACCCTATGCAGCGGCAGCAGTATTAACTTTGTTTATAAAAGAGGTTAATGTGCAGCAGGTTGAAAAGCCCAAGTTTAAGGAAAGCTTACTAACCGCTTTTAAAAACAAAAGTATTATAATATTGGTAATTTCCTTTGCCTTAATAAATGAAGTAGTTCAAGTTGTAGGTGTATTTCTAAATCAATCACAATATGTACGCTCGGGAATAGATATTAAATATTTTGGAATATTGGCAGTTGTTATGCAAATTGTTCGATTAAGCTCAATTAAAGCTTATAAGTTTAGTAATGTGCTAGGTAAAAATAGAAGCATTCAAATTTTATATAGCATTATTACCATATGTTGTATAACACTTGTGCTTACATCTAATGCTACATTAACTATACTTTCAATAATTTTTATATGTGGCAGTGCAGCTATAATTTCTCCTATAGTTTTAGATATTCAAAATAAAAGCATAAGTGCTATGGATAGGGCAACAATTTTATCAATATTTGCTATGTTTGGAGATTTAACTGGTGCAGGAGTCAATGTGATTATTGGAAAAACAGCAGATATTTCTACCTCATCAGCATTTATTACTTGTGTAGGCATGTGTGTTTGTGCTTATATATTATTACTTGTCTATAAGAAAAAAAATATTTCTTTGCCAATAAAATAACTGCATTTTTATGTTGTCAAATTTTTTCCAACATATTTTTAGCTAAATCAACCTCAGTAACAATAACAGTTGGATTTATCTTGAAAAATTCATCTATCTCTAACTCCATTCCACTTCCCAAATCAAGCAGTTTTAGCCGCATAAAAGGTAATACAAAAGAACTATTATAGGTAATTTAAAGGTTAAATAATAAAATTTGTAGTATAATAAAGATAATATTGCGCTTATTTGGGTGTAATTTGTAGCCGAATTAATATTAATAGAGGAGTAATGTATAATGATTTTAAGTAGAAATGATAAATGCTGGTGTGGTAGTGGACTAAAATATAAAAAGTGCCACTTGGACTTTGATAAAAAATTAGAAATCTTGAAAAATAAAGGATACGTAGTTCCAACAAAAGATCTTATTAAAAGTAAAGAACAAATTGAAGGAATAAGGGAAAGTGCTAAAATTAATAATGGTCTATTAGATTTAGTTAGTGAGAATATTAAAGAAGGAATGACTACAGAAGATATTGATAAATTAGCTTATGATTTTACAATAGCTCATGGTGGAATTCCAGCCACCCTTAATTATGATGGATTTCCAAAAAGTATTTGTACATCAGTCAATGATGAAGTGTGTCATGGAATACCAAGTAAAGATGTAGTACTTAAAAATGGTGATATTATAAATGTTGATGCTACAACTATGCTTAATGGATATTATTCAGATGCATCAAGAATGTTTACCATTGGAGAAGTAAGTAATGAAGCTAAAAAGATAGTAGAAATAACAAAGGAATGTCTAAATAAGGGAATAGAAGCAGTAAAACCATGGGGATTTTTAGGGGACATAGGAGCAGCTATTCAAGAACATGCAGAAAAAAATGGATACTCAGTAGTTAGGGATTATGGAGGACATGGAGTTGGACTTCAGATGCATGAGGAGCCATTTGTTTTTCATTTTGGAACTAGAGGAACAGAAATGATTTTAGCACCAGGAATGGTATTTACCATCGAACCGATGATAAATGGCGGAAGTTATGAAATAACTATAGATGAAGAGAATGGATGGACAGCTTCTACAGTTGATGGGTCACTTTCAGCACAGTGGGAGCATACGGTCCTTGTAACCGAGGATGGCTTAGAGATAATAGCAAGATAAATATAGAAACCCTGGACTAATTGGTCCAGGGTTTTATTATGTTTTAATTTTGCTTAAAATAGTTCCTAAAAAAAAGTGTTTTTAAGGAGAGTTTATACTTTGTTTATACTTAGTTTAGAAAAAATATAGGGTTCTATTTTATAATTACATTATGAAGGAAAACAAATATATATATCTAATTATTCTTAATAAATTTGTAAGAATTATGGCAAGTATTTTGTAAAAAACATCTTGTATACTTATTTACATAATGAAGTTAATAATTAGAAAAACATGGAGGGGAAATATCTAAAATGATTAAAATATTGTTTGCAATGAATATTCTAGTAATAATAGTAGCTCTACTTTTTTTGGTTGTAGGAATAGTGTATTTAAAAAAGGATGAATACAATAAAAAAGTTATTAAATGTATACTTGGAGCAAGCAGTATTTCAGGGATATGTATCATTATGGGGGCCATACTTTTTGTTCCAACCTTTTTCCCAATATAAAAATACGGGTTGCCATATTTTATAAATAATAATTTCTATAATATTATACACACATATGAGAAAAATAAATATATTGAAGACTAAAACACATATTGACAACAAACATATTTTGGAATACAATTACTTTAAATTAAAAACTGTGAAGAGGAAAAGTAGATAATTTACTGTTAAAAGAGAGAGAAACTCACCGGCTGAAAGGTTTCTTAAGCAAGTGTTATTGAAAACCACCTCCGAGTTGATTACTGAACCTTAAGTAGGTAATTCCGCAAACCGGCGTTATTGGTATTGAGTGACAGAAGTGATTTAAAACTATACCTTCTGTAATTTGGGTGGAAGCGCGATATAACTCGTCCCTTATTTTGGGACGGGTATTTTATTTTTTTGGAGGAGGAATAACTATGTTAAAGATTGTATTAAAAGATGGCAGTGTAATGGATTCTAATGAAGAACAAGGAAGAAGGGCACTAAGGCATACCACATCTCATATACTTGCTCAGGCCGTAAAGAGATTGTACCCAAAGGCTAAGTTAGCCATAGGTCCTACAATAGATAATGGATTTTATTACGACTTTGATTTGGAAGAAACCTTCACTATGGAGATACTTGAGAAAATCGAAGTAGAAATGAGGAAAATAGTAAAGGAAGAATTAAAATTAGAGAGATCGGTGGTCTCTAGAGAAGAAGCATTGAAGTTTATGAAGGAAAAGGGTGAGACTTATAAAGTAGAGCTTATTAATGATCTACCTGAAGACGAAGAACTAACTTTCTTTAAACAAGGAGATTTTATAGATCTCTGCGCGGGACCTCATGTATTATCAACTTCTAAAGTAAAAGCATTTAAATTGTTGTCAGTTGCTGGGGCTTACTGGAGAGGCAATGAAAAAAATAAAATGCTTCAAAGAATATATGGAACAGCCTTTGGTAAGAAGAGTGAACTCCAGGAATATTTGAATATGATTGAAGAGGCAAAAAAGAGAGACCATAGAAAACTGGGGAAAGAGTTGAAATTATTTGCTTTAATGGATGAGGGACCAGGGTTTCCATTCTTTCTACCTAATGGAGTTGTTTTAAAAAACAAGTTAATTGAGTACTGGAGAGAACTTCATAAGACATATGGCTATGTTGAGATAGAAACTCCTATGATATTAAATAAAAAACTTTGGGAAACGTCTGGGCATTGGGATCATTATAAAGAAAATATGTATACTGTTAATATAGATGAAGAAGAATTTGCAATTAAACCAATGAACTGCCCAGGAGGAATGCTTGTATATAAATTAGAAACTCATTCTTACAGGGATTTACCAATGCGAGTTGGAGAGATAGGAAGAGTTCATAGACATGAATTGTCTGGAGCATTACATGGACTTATGAGAGCTAGAGCATTTACTCAAGATGATGCTCATATATTTATGTTACCGGAACAGATAAAAGATGAAATAAAGGGCGTAATTAGACTTATAGATGAAGTTTATGGACGGTTTGGATTTAAATATAGAGTAGAGTTTTCAACAAGACCAGAAAATTCTATGGGAAGTGATGAAGAATGGAAATTAGCAGAAAGTTCACTTCAAGGGGCTCTCGAGGAAATAAATATGGATTTCAAGATAAATGCAGGAGACGGAGCGTTTTATGGACCTAAAATTGATTTTCATTTAGAGGATAGTATAGGAAGGACATGGCAATGTGGAACTATACAACTAGATCTTCAGCTCCCTCAAAGATTTAATTTGCAATATATCGGAAGTGATGGAGAAAAGCATACACCAATAGTTATACACAGAGTAATTTTTGGTAGTATTGAAAGATTTATTGGTATATTGATAGAGCATTTTGAAGGCAAGTTCCCAACATGGTTATCACCTGTTCAAGTTAAAGTATTACCTATATCTGAATTGTATAATGATTATGCACAGTCTGTAGTAAAGAAACTTACAGAAAGTAATATCAGGGGTAGCAAAGATTTCAGAGCAGAAAAAATAGGCTATAAAATTAGAGAGGCTCGAAGCGAGAGATTGCCATATATTATTGTTATAGGTGAAAAAGAACAAAATTCAGGAAGTATATCACTTAGAAGTAGAAAGAATGGTGATGAAGGTAGTTGTATACTTGAGAACTTTATTTCAAGGATTACACAGGAAATAGATAGTAAGATGCTAGATGAGTAGTTTAAAAGTTATCCACAACCACCATTTCAAAAACAAACTTTATCAACATTTTATTCATGTTAGTGCACAGTTAAGCAAAAAGTAGTTAAGAATTATCTTAACTACTTTTTTTAACAGAACATTTATTTCAAAATACTTTCCAAGATTAGCCTTACCCCTTCGCTCTTTTTTACGTTGCTTGCGGTGCAGAAACTTTCCAAGGCACTTGATAGTTCTTCACTTATTCTCACATGGATTAATTCACTTTTAGAGTTTTCCATTTTCTTTCTTCCTCTAGACATAATTATCACCTCATAATATTTGTGTTACATAGAGTAAGCTTATAAATACTTAACTATACTTTGTATTACAATAATAAGTATACAACTAATTTACAAATATTACCATACATATATTGCTATTATTATTATTATTATTATTATTATGAGTTCGCTAGATTTATAGCTAACTTGAGACACTCCTTTATGTTTTCGAAAATAAAACGGGTCATTGTAACCTATGAAATTTGAAATTTCATTAATAGATAAGCTTTGGCCTGCAGTAAATAGATTGCAATTTAAATGGTTTTTCCTTGTAATAGTTGATATAATTATATGAAAAATAAGAATTTCAAAAATTTGTTTAACGACATTTCAGAAGGAAAGTCTCCCACTTCTATAAGTGGGAGTTACATACCCTAACAAATAAAAAACTTTAGTGGGAGTATAAATCTCCTTCTGAAGTCGTTAATATTGCAGCATCGCAGATGATGATTTAACATTAAGGAAGGTGTAAACAGTGAAAAAAAATTATATTGCAAATGGAGAAATAAGTGCATCAGAAATCACCTTAGGATGTATGAGAATAAATGATCTTTCAAAGAGCGAGGCTTCTAGATTAATAAGTACTGCATTAGATGAGGGAATTAATTTCTTCGATCATGCTGATATTTATGGCAGAGGTAAATCTGAGGAAGTTTTTGCAGATGCTATTGCTGCCAATCCTATTAGTCGAGAAAAGATTATAATTCAGAGTAAATGTGGCATAAGAGATGGATATTTTGATTTTTCCAAGGAGCATATTTTAAGTTCTGTAGAAGGAAGTTTGAAGAGGTTGCCGAAGCTTTTTCAAAGCTCCATAGCAGTGGAAAAGTAAAATACTTTGGGGTGTGTAATCAAAATCCTATGCAAATTGAACTTTTGAATAAATATTTAAATAATAAAATTATTATAAATCAATTGCAGCTAAGTATTACCAATACAGGTATGATTGATTCTGGACTTAATGTAAATATGCAAATTGATTCCTCCATTGATAGAGATGGAAGTATTTTGGAGTACTGCCGTTTGAAGGATATTACTATCCAAGCATGGTCTCCCTTCCAGTTCGGTTTTTTTGAGGGAGTGTTTTTAAATAACGATAAATATCCAGAGCTAAACAAAAAAATAAACGAAATTGCAGCTACTAAAGGTGTAACAAATTCAGCAATTGCAATTGCTTGGATACTAAGGCATCCTGCTAAAATTCAGCCATTGGTGGGGACTACAAATTCAAAGCGGTTAGTAGATATTTGCAAGGCTTCAAAGGTTGAACTAACAAGACAGGAATGGTATGAGATATATAGGGCAGCAGGTAATAAGCTACCTTAAATATAAGATATATAGTCAATTTTGCTTATTATGATTATAAAATAAGGAGCTACTGTTAAACAGTAAGTCCTTGTTTGTCTTTAAATCCAATTATTTCATATGAGCCACAGCTCCAGAGATAAAAGGAACCAGCCAAATAATCCAAACTATTATACTGAATTTGTGGAATTTAGCTATCATATCTTCATTTTTTCGTATAAGAACTACTGCGGCCCATATAACATGTATAAGCATTAGCGCTATAGCAATAACACCGGTAACTCCATGTAAACTAAAGCCTGATACTACTTTAACAGAACTACTTGCTATATTCTCCATAAGTAGAGTGCCAGTAGTATCACATACGAGGCCAAGTAGGAATAAACCTAAATGCCAAGGCTTAAGAGTGCCTTGAAGTTTTTCACTCCAGACACCAATTGTATAAAATACGAGAGCTAAGGTTATAAAAATAATTGCATAAATTAACATGTTTACATCCTCCATCTTTTATATATTAGAATATTGAAAATAATATTTTTCGTTAAATTGTACTATGTGAACTGTGTTCATATAATTTTAAAAGAATACCTTATATTAGAAACTAATATAAGATAAAAGGTTACTAGTGAACTACTCACCACCTAAGAGGTGGGAGCTTCTTGGTCAACTACTACTACTGTAGCAAGTTTACCCAAGCTATCAAGGCTATTCCAGCCTCTCTATTAAATTTTCAAATTTTCATATAGCTCATTAAAACTTATAAATCTATTTTTATTAAGATACATTAAGTTAGAAACAATAAGCTCTGCCAGCTTGTAAGAAGAAAGAGTGGAAATTACGTTACCTTTAGCTTTTTCAATATCTAACAATTCACTTAATTTAGTGTATAAAACATCATATCTGTTAGTCTCGTGACATCTATGATCATTTCCATTAAGCATAGCCATTTCATAAAAAATTGGGATGTAGCTATTTACAAACATTCCAATTGATAAATATATTTTCCTGATTTTTTCTTTGCAAGGTTCTTCTGTAAGTTTCAGTTCATCTACTATATTAAATACTTTTTTCCAATCTTCCCTAAATATCTCAGCTACTAGATCTTCTTTAGTGGAAAAATAATTATAAAATGTACCAGTGCCAATATTACAACTTTTTGCTATTTCTCTTATGTTTAAATCTCTAAAACCTTGAGTTAATAGAATATTCTTAGTTTCTAGGATTATTGTCTCTCTTAAGTTTTCAATAACTTTGGGCATATTGTCACCTCTTTTATGAACTGCGTTCATTATAACATTTATATTTTGTTATCTCAAGTACATCATAAAAAATAATATCATTTTGCACTTGCTGTTTATTTTAAAAGATTAAATTGTAATATTTAGAAAGAATCCTATTGAAATTTACATAACCTTGAAGTATACTAGATATGAAAGCGGTCACATATTTCAGAAAATTAAGGCTTTAGTTTGCCACACTGGTTTATAAGATAATTTAATAAGGGCTTATACATTATAAGCTAAACTTCATCATTGTTTATTCAGAATTCTGTAAGCATTTTTCTAAAGCTGAGGAGGATTAAAATGGCAGTTACAATAAATGATATTGCTGTAAACGTTGGCGTATCACATGCTACAGTATCAAGAGTTTTAAATAATTCAGGTTATGTAAAAAATGAAACAAGAGAAAAAATTTTAAAGGTAATAAAAGATCTAAATTATACACCTAGTGCTATAGCTAGGAGTTTATCCACAAGTAAAACCAATACTATTGGAGTTATAATCCCTGATATAAACAATCTATTTTTTGGGGAAATAATTAAAGGTATTACTGAAATTGCTGATGAGCATAACTTAAATATTATTCTCTGTGTTACTGATGAGGACAAAGATAAAGAACTAAAAGCTATTAATGTTCTTAAAGAGCAAAGAATTCAAGGCTTACTTATAACCCCAACCTTTTTTAAGGATTTAGGTAATAGTGAAAACTTAAACACTCTTAAAAACTTAGGAATTCCAATAATTTTAATTGATGGTCATGTTGAATATCTTGATTTTAGTGGAGTCTTTATAGATCATATAAAGGGTGCTTACGATGGAACACTTGCTCTAATACAAGCAGGTCACAAAAAAATAGCTATAATTACAGGGGATATGAAGTCAAGACCAGCAAAAGAAAGATTGCTTGGATATGAAAAAGCTTTAGAGGATAATAATATTCCTATAAAAAAGGAATATATAGTTTATGGTGATTATACATATGAGACTGCTTATAAAATAACAAAGCAAATATTGAAAATGAATAATAGACCCACTGCTATTTTTGTAAGTAGTAACACCATGATTTTAGGATGCTTAAAGGCTTTTTATGAAGAAAAGATTAGTATACCAAAAGATATGGCTATTATAGGCTTTGATAAGGTGGATGTATTAAATATAATAGGAATGAATATTAGTTTTATTAATGGTCCATCTATTGAACTTGGTAGAATTGGCATGAAAATGTTACTAGAAAATTTAAATAGCAAGGGATTTATGTCAATTAAAAGACAAACTATTTTGCCCAAAATTGAATTAAAGGGATCAGAAAAGTATATAGAAGAAGAGTGACTAGAAGAAAATCAAAATAATATAAATTTATAAAATATAAAGGAGAAGATTAATATGAAAATTGAGCAATATATAGACCATACACTATTAAAACAACAGGCAAGTGAGGATGATATTATAAAAGTTTGCGCTGAAGCTAAAGAATACGGATTTGCTTCAGTATGTGCAAATGCATATTATGCATCATTAGTAAGCAAACAATTACAAGGAAGTAACGTAAAAACTTGCATTGTTGTTGGATTTCCACTAGGAGCTACTACTAAAGAAGTAAAAGCCTTTGAAGCAAAACAAGCTATTGAAAATGGTGCACAGGAAATAGATATGGTAGTTAATGTTGGAGCTGTAAAATCGAAAAAATATGATGTGGTAAAAGATGAAATTAAAGCAGTTGTTGAAGCTTCTAAAGGAAGAGCATTAGTTAAAGTAATAATAGAAACTTGTCTTTTAACTGACGAAGAAAAAGTTAAGATATGTGAGATAGCTAAAGAGGCTAAAGCAAATTTTGTAAAGACTTCAACAGGATTTTCAACAGGAGGAGCAACGGTTCATGACATAAAATTAATGAGACAAACTGTAGGACCTGACATGGGGGTTAAGGCTTCAGGAGCAGTAAGAACAGCACAAGATGCAAAGGATGTTATTGAAGCTGGTGCTAGTAGAATAGGAGCTAGTAGTTCTATAGCCATAGTTAAAGGATATGAAGACTAAGACTTTTACTAATAAATTTGATTATATGTGTATAAGATTAAATAAGTGATTATGGGGTGAATATCATGAGAATGTACGATTTAATAATGAAAAAAAGAAATGGTAATGAACTAAGTAAGGAAGAAATTGATTTTTTTATAAGTGGATATACGGAGGGCTCTATTCCAGATTATCAAGTTTCAGCACTGCTTATGGCTATATATTTTCAAAAGATGAATAAGACAGAAACGACGAATTTAACAATGGCCATGGTTAATAGTGGTGAAATTATTGATTTATCTGCTATTGAGGGCGTAAAGGTTGATAAACATAGTACTGGAGGAGTAGGGGATACAACCACACTAATACTTGGTCCTATTGTTGCAGCAGCTGGGGTGCCAGTTGCTAAAATGTCGGGAAGAGGACTTGGACATACTGGTGGAACTATTGATAAATTAGAGTCTTTTGATGGTTTCTCAGTTGCCATGTCCATAGAAAAGTTTATACAAAACGTAAATGGAGTAAAAATTGCTATAGGTGGTCAAACTGCAGATTTAGCACCAGCGGATAAAAAGCTATATGCACTTCGTGATGTTACTGCAACTGTTGATAATATGTCTTTAATTGCAGGAAGCATAATGAGTAAAAAAATAGCTTCAGGGGCAGATGCTATAGTACTTGATATAAAAACAGGCAGTGGTGCATTTATGAAAAGTGAAGATGATGCTTTTGAACTTGCCAGGGAAATGGTTGACATTGGGACTAATGTTTCAAGAACCACTATTGGCATAATAACTGATATGGATCAACCATTAGGGTTTGCAGTGGGTAATGCATTAGAAGTAAAAGAAGCTATAGATACATTAAAAGGTGAAGGGCCAGAAGATCTTACAGAACTTTGTTTAACCTTAGGTGCACATATGCTTGTACTAGGTAAAAAAGCAAAGAATGCAGAGCAGGCAAGAGAAATACTTAAAGATATTATAAAATCGGGAAAAGGTCTCCAAAAATTAAGAGAGCTTGTAGTAGCACAAGGTGGAAATCCAGCTTATGTAGATGATCCATCAATGTTCCCATTACCAACTATTGTAGAGCCCATTATATCTAATAAAGAGGGCTATGTAAAAGCAATAAAAGCAGATGACATAGGAAAAGCAGCACTAGTTTTAGGGGCTGGTCGTGAGACTAAAGAAAGTATAATAGATTTAGCGGTGGGTATAGTTCTTCATAAGAAAATCGGGGATTTTGTAAAAATAGGTGATGCTATCGCAACTATTTATGCTAATGATTCTGAAAAACAAAAGGTAGCTGTAAAAATGGTATTAGCTGCATATGAAATAGTAACTGCAAAAATAATAGCTAAACCATTAATTAAGGGTATTGTTACAAAAGATGGTATGATAAAATATTAATTAAATATTTTAATTTGTAAAAGAATAGAAGGCGGTATACCTTCTATTCTTTATTGTGCGCCCGGCATGGGCGCAATCTAATGGGTGAAAGTCCCTAGCACGGGTTAATAGTGCCAAGTGCATAGCTTAAGACAAGGGTGTCCATCGCGAGACGGAATCTGAAGGAAGTCGGCG
>NZ_JBOITM010000031.1:0-19480 GCF_050717535.1 Clostridium sp. | reverse complement strand
CTTGGCCGCCGACTTCCTTCAGATTCCGTCTCGCGATGGACACCCTTGTCTTAAGCTATGCACTTGGCACTATTAACCCGTGCTAGGGACTTTCACCCATTAGATTGCGCCCATGCCGGGCGCACAACAAAAAAGGGAATCAGAATGTGAATCTGATTCCCTTTTTATTTATTTTTAAATCTCGATTGCACCGCTCGCTTTACAACATCAAAAAAGCTTAACGAATTAACCATATGATTTGGCTCAACATATTTTCGAATAGCACGAAGCACTTTTTTAGGTTCTTTAGAAGAAAAAATAAAGTTACCATTTTTCTTTGTTTGGATCGCATATCGTGGAATCCACTTTCCTTTAAACAATACGGACGCAATAACATTGTCAACGTCTTCCCAAGGAATTTGAATAAATTTGCGAGAATCACGAGAATTATAAAACTCAAAACCTTTGTCTCCGATCATTATTTTTCCATAATCTGTAAAACCCGTTAAAGCTGTTCCATCAATTACTAAATCCACTTTTGTATTGAGTGATTGAACCATACGATCTACCTCTTTTCTATTAATTAATAAATCATTTTACTTATTGACTATAGTTTATAATATACCTTCTTAAGATTAAATAATCAAGTGGCACAAGTTTGTAAGAACAAAATTTCCCTACGGTCGAGTAGTGCCACCCACGTGGCAAGTGGCAAAAGTGACAAGCTGTAGTGTATAGATGTTATCCACAGACACTTCCGCAAGCTGTTTCCTATATAATAAAAAAACCTAGGCTAAGAGCCCAGGCTTGAGTAAAAAATATTACATTAAACCGATTAAGTGGAAAACAATGCCGACTGCGAACAGTCCAAAAATCATTGTAATTGGAGATACTTTCTTATTAAGCAACCACATACAAAGTAATGTAAGTCCTAATCCTGCAATTCCAGGAATCAATGAATCTAAGTTATTTTGTAATGTTGTAACCTTTTCAGCAGTTAATGATAAACCGCCTCCTTGTTGCAAGAGAGCTTGTTTAATACCTTCTGATCCAGCAGGAAGTTTATCCCAAACAATGAATGCACCTTTAGCTAACTTAACGGATGATACTATAGGTGTAAATACAACACTTACCCATCGATTAACTAATGATCCCAAAATGAACATACCAAGGATGGATGCTCCTTTTGTAACATCTTGTAGTAAATTACCTGATACATCATCGGTAATTTTCGAACCTGCTTTGTAACCAAATTCTTGTGTATACCACATAAATGACATACGAATAGCATTCCAAGCAAGGAAAAATATAATTGGTCCAAGTATGTTACCACTCATAGCAAGAGCACCAGCTAATGCCCCTAAAATTGGCCTAACAGTAAACCAGAAAACTGGATCTCCTACACCTGCTAAAGGCCCCATCATACCAACTTTAACACCTTGAATAGTTACATCATCTATTGGTAGACCATTTGCACGGTCTTCTTCTAATGCTAATGTTACACCAATAACTGGTGAAGCTACATATGGATGAGTATTAAAGAACTCCAAGTGACGTTTAAGTGCAGCTATACGATCTTCTTTAGTCTTATACAACTTTTTGATTGCGGGTATCAATGCGTATGTCCAACCACCGTTTTGCATTCTTTCATAATTCCAAGAACCTTGAAGGAAAAATGAACGCCACCAAACAGAAATACGATCTTTTTTAGTTAATGTTATTTTTTTTACCATTTTCGTGTCCTCCCCCTTCTTAGTAAGTGTCAATAATATCGCCTAATGGATCACCAGTATTTGAGCTTCCACCATTGCCTGAGCCGCCTTGTTTAGTAAGCTTCAAGTAAATAAGAGCCACACATACACCGATTGTACCTAGTCCGATAAGTGTAATTTGTGAAATAGTTGCTAGTACAAAACCAATTGCAAAGAATGGCCATACTTCTTTTGTAGCCATCATGTTGATTACCATTGCATAACCAACAGCTACTACCATTCCACCACCGATTGCAAGTCCACCTGTGAGCCATGTAGGCATAGCTTCAAGTATTGAACGAATTGGAGCAGCACCAACTGCTAAAATCAAGGCAGCTGGAATTGCAATACGTACACCCTGCATACAAATAGAAATAATATGCCACATTTCAATTTTTCCAATATTTCCTTGTTCAGCAGCAGCATCCATGAAATGTACGAATATTGTTGCTATGGTACGACAGAAAATTGTTAATAATAGTCCTGCAACTGCTAGTGGAACAGCAATAGCGATGGCTGCAGGAACTCCTGCTGCACCTTGGCCACCAAGAACTAGAATGATTGCAGATGCAACAGATGCAAGCGCTGCATCTGGTGCTACGGCAGCACCAATATTTGCCCAGCCTAAAGCAATCATTTGAAGAGAACCGCCTAAAATTAGGCATGGTAATAAGTTACCTGTAACTAAGCCGATTAACGTACAAGCAATTACTGGTTGGTGGAATTGAAATTGATCCAAGATACCTTCCATACCAGCTAGAAATGCTACGATAACGACTAATAACATTTGGACAATATTTATATCCATGTATATTAATCCCCCTTTTCCATTTAAATAGTTAGATTATTTTAGTTTATTTAATTCCGCTTGTGCTTTTTTAAGAATTTCGTCCATATTTCCTTTTGAATCATTTGGAACTTTGCGGACATCAAAAGTAAGTCCAGCTTGTTTAAGCTTCTCGAAAGTATCAATATCGTCTTGATTAAAAGCGAGTACTTTGTTTGGTTGAACTTTACCTATAGCATGAGCCATAGATCCAATATTGATTGTCTTAAGTGGTACTCCACCTTCTACTGCGCGAAGAACATCTTGTGGATTTTCAAAAAGAAGCAGTGCACGTTGTCCACCAAAAGATTGATCATTTTTTGCAAGTTTAATCATTTGATTAACTGGAACAACATGAGCTTTAACACCTGGAGGAGCAGCCTGCGTAATCAATTTACTACGAAGCTCATCTTTGGCTACTTCATCTGATACTACAATAATTCGTGTAGGTAACACACTTTTTGACCAAGCAGTCGCTATTTGTCCATGAAGTAAACGAGAATCAATACGAGCTAAAACATATTCGAATGATCCAGGTGCACCTGCATTAGATTGTTTAACGGTGGTCTCTGAAGATTTACCATCATCTGCTGGTTCTAATTCTTCAGGCTTAACTTTAACTCCTTGTTTAGCTGGCTTTAAGATATAAGCCGCAATTTCCTGTGCGGATTCCATTGAAGACCGTGAAGCATAAGCCTCAATCACCATTGGTAGATTCATACCAGCTACAATTGCCCATTTGTCTTTGTGTTCTTCAAATAGACCATTTGCTTGGTTGAACGGAGTCCCACCCCAAAGATCAACTAAGAATAAAACCTCATCTTGGTTGTCAAAGGATGCGATTGCATCTTTCATTTTTGCTTTAAGATCATCAGGCCCTTCACTAGGCATCAACGTAACAGCTTGTACGTTTTCTTGTTCTCCGAAAATCATAGCGCCAGATTGCAAGATGCCTTTAGCAAATTCTCCGTGACTAGCAAGAATAATTCCTACCATCTCTATACCTCCTATTTTTTATTTGTTACAGTAAAATCTATATATAAGTTCCGAAAAACCTGTAACCAAAGTTAATGATTATGATACATTTAGTCTTATAGTTTTAACATTAAATCTATTTTTGAATCTGAAGAAATTTTTCTTATTTCTAATTCAATGTCTTTTTCATTTAATTTTTTGAAAGCTTCAATATCTGTATCATCTACAGATACTACACTAGTTATTTGTTTCTTTCCTGCTTTAAATGACATACCACCAATATTTACACTCTTTATTGGTACTCCACCTTGAACCATCCTTAAAACATCAGTTGGATTAGTGAATAGAAATAGCACTCTATCCTCTTGATATCTTGGATTACCATAAGCTCTTATTGCCTCATCAATTCCTACAACACTTGATTTAATTCCTGGAGGTGCAACTTGCTCCAAAAGTGTCTTTCTAATTGAGTCCTTTACTACATCATCATTACATACAAGTATTCTTTGACATTTTGTATGTTTTGACCAAATCGTTGCTACTTGACCATGTATTAATCTATCATCAATTCGTGCAAGCACAATATTCACTACAATTCATCCTCCTCATAAGCCACCTAAGTTGTCACATTTGTATAGAGCAATTGTTGTGCCAAAATAGTGTATTATTTTTTAAGTTTGTGTAAATCTTTTAAAATAGCCATTTTTCATTTAAAATTTCTTTTATTTTATAAAATTGATACACTTATTCTGTTATTTCAATACTAATTGTAATCTTTCACAGATAAAAAAGTGTATCAAAAGAGAAGTGTATCAGTATGCTAGCATCCGTATTGTAATTAACTAAGAACATGCTTTCTATTTTATAAACAATTGGGGCATTATTCTTCAAGTTCCTTGTTTTATTCGGCAAGTACCTTGTATTGTTCTGTAAAAATTTCGCATATATAATATATTTCGTCATCTGTTAGACTAATATTTAGTGCTTCTTTAAATTTGAGCGCAGCTTCCTTCACACATTTTAAAACCATAGCATCCATTTCGCTCCTGTCTCCACTATAGATGAGTGTTTCCTTTATAACCATTCTCTCTAAGACACAACCCGTATGTATCATCAATTTAATTTTAAAGGAGTTACTAAAACTCTTATCCATTTCTTTTTCTAATACGCTTGTAAAATCCATTAATACACTAATAATCTTATGTGGATTTAAAAACGTTAAAAATTCATTTAGGCTATCTTCGCAAAGTTCTTTAACCACTATATTTTCTTCTTTTATATCAGTAGGTATATTATTCTTCTGTATTATGTTAATAATACGTTTTTCACCATCGCCCCCAATAAGCCTCTCTATTGATATAAATGGTGCATCTATTTTAGGATCCATAATACCTACAGTTGCTAAAATATTGTATTGGTTCATTAAATCCTTTAACTCAGCTTTAATATTCGTTACACCTATTGGTATAATGATTATTTCATCTCTTGTTATATTAATTACAATGTTATTAACTAATTCTTTAAGTTTTTTGGCTGTACCTTCACCTGTAGAACAAATGGTTATTATAGCTTTGCTCTTTTGCTGCACTAAGTTTCTTGAATCTTTACTATAAGTACCATATCCCTTAAAGTCTTTTAAAGAATCATATAAAGTGTCTAAATCCATATCAAGCATATTGGCCTTTCTAACTGCCTCAAGTACTAGTGGTGTTGATGTCATATCAACAGTTTTAACTCTTACACCTGTTTTTTGGGTTATTATAGTATCAAAACTCGTTAGTGATCCCATATCCACAAGCAGCAGTACTCCTCTTCCCATATCAATTTCATTTACCTTTTCTATTATATCATTAAGCACCCTCTGCGGACTCACATCAAGAGGCATATCTACACTCTCCACAACCCCTTCACCTAAGAGTCTTTTGGCCACATTGACCATAGAACTGGCAGTACTACTACCATGCAGAGCAACTATTACAGCTACTCTTTGATCGTTTTGCTCTTCTTGCACTGAGTTAATCAGAAGTGTTAAGTAAATCACCTCCATATCAGGTACTACAATATTATATTTTTTCTCAATAAGATCTTTTATTTTAAGTGATATTTTAAATTCTTCTTGTTTATCATTAATTGTATTTTTTATATTAGTATATTTTAGACTTCTTCTACTCTCTATCCTTTTTAAAAATGCACTGATGTGAAGACTAAAAGCATATAGAAATCTTTCACTAAACTTTCTGTTTAACTCTAATTCTACAAGTACTTTAACTTCCTCTGCAAATTGAAGTGTATCCTCATTTACAAGCTTCAGTATCTTTTCTCTATCTTGAGCAATATTCTTTCCCTTTTTATAAAAGCACTTAAGATGAATATTGATATCTGTAGTTATAAATTTTTTTATATATTCATCATCTGCACCTTCATCTTTTAAAATAGCAGCCTTGTCTTCTATTATTTTATATAAATTAAAAGTTGGCTCAGAAGAATCCTGTTCTATAAGAACCTTAAAGCCCTGCGGCATCACTACCATCTGATTATCAAAGTATTGAGATAGTTCTTCCTCTTCCATTTTTTTGCTTCCTAATGAGAATATTCCATTTTTTATATCTGGTGGTAAAGATTTAAAATCTATCTCGATGAAGTCTTTGTTATTTATGCTATTTAAAAATCCATTAGCACAGACTAATTGTATATTAGATTTCATCTGACCGATATTCCCATAGGTAACACTTCCAATGATTGCCTTTAAAGCTTCTCCCTCTACCCTTATTTGTTTATTTACTCTATGCGCTTCATTTGCTAAAAGAAATTTTACTATATCTAACTTATCTCTGCCAGGCCGTTCTTCTAAAGTTGGGAGAGATATAACTATAGGAATTCTTCTTACAAAGGTTTTTAAAAGTGAAGAGGCAGGATCCTCTGTGGTTGCGCCTATAATACGTACAGTAGATTTCCTGTTTCTTTCTGTTTCGCCGAGTTTACCGTAAGTCCCCGTATCTATGAAATAAAATATCATTTCCTGTCCTTCAGGCGGAAGTCTATGAATTTCATCAAGAAATAATATTCCACCGTTAGCCTTGGCTACAAGGCCTTCTTTTTCAGAATCTGCCCCAGTGAATGCGCCTTTTATATGTCCAAACATATGTGATAATAGAAGTTGAGGATTATTATAATAGTCTGCACAATTAAATAACACAAAGGGAGACTTTGCTTCTAATCTTTTAACATACACCGCATATTTATACATCATATTAGCAAATAGTGTTTTGCCCACACCTGTAGGCCCTACAATAAGTGTGTTAAGCCCGTTAGGAGGGTAAAGAACAGCAGCTTTAGCTTGCTCAATATGTGTTCTTAAACTGGTATTATATCCTATAAGACTATCAAAAGGATTCTTTTGCGCCTCTTCAGTTTTATCATCAGCTATGAATTCATTAAAATTGTCTACTTCTAAAGGGCCAGGCTGCAACTTAAATCCTAAAAGCCTCTCTACTATTTCTCTATCTAAAAATAGTACTGGTCTACCTTTTATTTTTATTATCTTGTCCGCTCTAAGCAAATTATTTAGCTCAAGACTTACATTGTTTCTCATCATACCTAAGCCTTCTGCGATTACCCCAGCACTAAATCCTCTCCCTGATTTAATATCTTTTAAAAGGAATTCTTTAGATTGCTGGGCCATGTAACTATATATTTTATCGATCCTTTTCATAAGTTCCACCTCATTTATATGTAAAATAATTTTTCTATATACTCTAAATACTATAATACACTATTTGATACACCTTTTGATAGTGTATTATTTTAGTAGTGTCTTTTAGTAGTGTTATATTGATATAATTCACTTTCCCAAAAAACAATAATATTAAAAGGAAACTTTTAATGAACAATTTGCCTTTTCTTAAATACTAGTTTTTAAATTATTTAAAATATTGTTGAATTTATCTGGCTCAATATTATAAGTAATACACAATCCATCAAAGTTTAATAAATATGCAAAAAAATCTGGGTCGGCATTAAATATAAACCTAACATCAAGCTCGGGCACTTTTAAATTAGGTAATCTAACTCCTCTTAAAATATCAAATACTATATCTATATAAACACCTGGATTGCCACCTTGTATAAGAAATTTAAGTCCATCTGAATTAAAAGAGCAATTAAATATTTCTACATTAAAAGTAAAATAAGGACTCTTATTTGAACAGTTATCCTTATTTTGTTTAATAAATATTCGTCCTTTTTCCTCTAGCACTTTTTTGTTTAGAACTTTAAATTCATGCAATGTAATTTTTCTTTCAATTGTGTTGGATAACATATTTTATTCCCCCTTCTTCTATGTAAATTTCAATTATAGTTGTTCCCTACATATTGGATTTTATTTCATAAACAGATATTAATATAATGTATCTACTTCTACAAATCTCTTGAAATACCTCCTAAATACTATGCATATATACAAAAAACACCAGAAATATTTTCTGATGTTAATTTATATCACAGTCGGCTATTTTTAATGCAAAACACTTTCTGTAATTGTAAGGCTACAACTATCTGCATCTAGCACTGCTTCTGCTCCAAGAGGAATTGTAATTTTAGGACTGCAATGGCCTGCCATGAAATTATATATGGTAGGTTTTTTACCTTGCAATATAATATCATTAAATACCTCCAGCAGTGTATGGTCAAATTCCTCGTATTGTGGTAGACAGTTTGTGAAATTCCCTAATATTATGCCCACACAATCCACAAGTTTTCCTGAAAGCCTAAGTTGAGTAAGCATCCTATCTATAGAGTAAGTAAATTCATCTACATCTTCTAAAAATAGGATTTTACCTAAGGTATCGATTTCATATGGAGTCCCAATTGTGGCTGCAATTAATGATAGATTTCCACCTACTATTTTCCCACTAGCCACTCCGGGTACCATTGACTTAATTTCAAAGCCTATAGGATTATTGATCCGACCTAAAGGCTTAATGGACGTAATAGCATCTAAATAGCTTTTCTTTGAGAATTCATCAAATCCCCCTAACATATCAGATGCAGCCATTGGCCCATGAAAGGTGATAAGGTCACATTTTTGATTTAGTGCTACATGGATTGCAGTTATATCACTATAGCCTATAAAAATCTTAGGATTTTCTTTAATCATATCATAGTCTAACTTATCAAGAATTCTTGGAGTCCCATAACCACCTTTTATACAGAATACTGCATCAATATTGTTATCTTCAAACATTCTATTTATATCTCTAGCTCGTAATTCATCATTTCCTGAGAGATATCCATACTTTTTACCGCAGCTTTCTCCTATTACTACAATAAAGCCCTGATTCTCTAGAACTTTGATAGATTTTTCTAGTCCATCAGCCTGTCTTAACGCACTTGATGGTGCCACAAGACCTATTGTATCTCCTGTTTTTAATGCTTTTGGTTTATTCATTACAAAATGCTCCTTTCTAAGGGTTCATTAACAAGCACAAAGTGTTCAGCTTCCACTTCAACCCAAGTTGCCTTATAATTATTAGAGTCATCGGGCCTCGGATCATAAACTTCTATAATTCTTTTTCTTTCGACGCGAGGATCCGGTATTGGAATTGCAGAAAGTAATGCACGAGTATACGGATGAACTGGATTATTAAATAATTTTTCTGTATCTGCAAGCTCCACTATCTTGCCTTTGTGAATTATGGCTAATCTGTCTGTAGTAAAACGTACTACTGATAAATCATGAGAAATAAGCAAATATGTTAACCCTTTTTCCTTTTGCAGATTAGATAATAGATTTAATACCTGAGCACGAATAGATACATCTAGAGCAGAAATAGGCTCATCTGCAATAATAAGCTCTGGCTCCATAACTAGAGCTCTAGATATTCCAATGCGTTGCCTTTGTCCACCAGAAAATTCATGAGGAAACCTACTTGAAAACTCAGGAAGAAGTCCCACATCAAGTAACGCTTTTTCTACTTTGACTTTCCGCTCTTCTTCACTTTTAAAGTTTTTCAAGTTATATAAACCCTCTGATACAATATAATCTACTTTAGCTCTTTCGTTTAATGAGGCCATGGGATCTTGAAATATCATTTGAATTTTTCTAGTTACCTCTTTATCTAACTCCCGACTAATCTTACCATTAATTTTTTCCCCTTTAAAAAATATTTCACCCCCTTCTATCTCATTAATTCTAGCTATAGCCCTCCCAATAGTAGTTTTACCAGAACCAGATTCTCCTACTAGCCCAAAAGTTTCACCTTTATATATATTGAAACTAACATCATCTACAGCAGTAAATACTTTTTTCTTTTTTCCAAACTTAACACTTATATTTTTTACTTCTAATAAAATTTTCTTGGATTTGTCCCTCATATTATTACTCCCCCCACTTCTCTAATAGTGATTTAAGCACTTCAGGTGGTTCTACCTTTGGCGATCTAGAATCTAATAACCAGGTTTTAGCTTTATGAGTAGGACTTATAGTAAAATATGGTGGCCTTAAAACAAAATCTATTTTTAATGCTTTAGGATTACGCGGTGCAAAGGCATCTCCTTTTATTTCGTTAAATAGATTTGGAGGAGTACCCTTTATTGAATATAAGGCCTCACCTTTAACCCCAAGTTGTGGCAGGGAGGACAATAGTGCCCAAGTATAAGGATGTTTTGCATTATAAAAAATTTCTTCTGCGGTTCCAATTTCCACAATATCTCCAGCATACATAACCGCAATTCTATCAGCAACTTTCGCAACCACACCTAAATCATGAGTTATATAAATAATTGATAGTTTATATTTATTTTGCAAATTCTTTAGGAGTTGAAGTATTTGAGCTTGAATTGTAACATCAAGGGCCGTAGTAGGTTCATCGCAGATAAGTATTTTAGGAAGACAAGCAATGGCAATAGCAATAACTACTCTTTGCCTCATTCCACCTGAGAATTCATGTGGAAATTGGTTATACCTAACTTCAGGGCTAGATATTCCTACATCTTTTAGTATGTCTAGCACAATATTTTTAGCAGTTTTACCTCTGTAGCCTTGATGAAGTTCCACAGCTTCTACAATTTGTTTTCCAATAGTTTTAAGCGGATTCAGTGCAGTCATAGGATCTTGGAATATCATTGCAATTTCTTTTCCACGAATTTTGAGCCACGGCTTTTCCTTTTTGAATTTGCCAATGTCCTCTTCTTTATACATAATGCTCCCTGAATCAACCCATCCATTCCCATCAAGCAGTCCTATAAATGATTTAGCAAAAACTGATTTTCCAGAACCAGACTCACCAACAATAGCTAAGCTTTCGCCTTCATATAAGTCTAAAGAGGCTTCTCTTATGGCAGTTAGAGTACGTCCCCTCAAACTAAATTTAATAACCAAATTTACAACTGATAGAACTGTTTTTTTAGGCATAACTTCCATTTTGGACCTCCTTGTATTCTAATAGGATTATAATATTTTCATTTTAATCTAAATTTAAAGGAAGCTCCATCTAAACGTGATTTCTAGGATCAGAAGCATCTGCAAAAGTATTACCAATTACATAGAAAGATATAGTAATAATTGAAAGTACTACTGCTGGAAAAATTAGTTGATATCTTAAAGAAGGTACCATCATTATAATTCTTCCCTCGTTTATAAGATTTCCAAGTGAAGGGGTGTTTAAAGGAAGCCCTAGGCCAATGTAGGTTAAAAACACCTCAGCTCCAATAGCCATTGGAATCGCTAGCGCTAATTGAAGCATAATTACTGAAACTAAATATGGGAGTAAATTTTTTGTAATAATTCTACTTATAGGAGTCCCCAGGCATCTTGAAGCTAAATTATATTCCCTATCACGAATTATAACTATTTGGTTACGTACAAATCTAGCCATACTTAACCAATTTGTAAGGCACATAGCAACCACCAAAGTTAAAATACTAGGACGCAGAATATAGGCAAGCAAAACCATAATAATTGTATTAGGAATATTGTCTAGCACATTATAGATTTCTGTTATAATTCCATCTAATGCTCTAACGTAACCCCATAAACATCCAACAGTAATTCCAATAATCCCTTGCCATACTCCCACTAATATCCCTATTAAAAGTGAGGTCCTGGTTCCACTCCATATTCGAGACCAAAGGTCCTGTCCTATAGAATTAGTACCAAACAAGAACTCACTATCCGGGGCTTGATTTCTTAGTTGTATGCCTGTCTTCACGTTATTATAAATCATAGTAGGTGATTTCTGATTTGGTAAATATGGCTGCAGCACCGTATAAGTAATTAAAAGTGTTATTATAATCAATAAGATTGTGGCTACTTTGTTTTTTGAAAACACTTTAAAAGTAGATTGCCAGTAGGAATAATTAGAATACCCTGTTCTCTCCGAACCACTTTCATCATAGTTTGCAAAATCAAAGAGTGAAGGATCAATGTCATCTAACCTCTTGTTAAATTTTGTATTATTCATCTAGTTCCTCCTTGCTTATCTAGATTAATACGTGGATCAAAACCCGCCATAAGCATATCTCCTAGGAAAAGACTAATAATGCCTACCGAGGCATATATTAAAACCAATGCTTGAACTATAGGATTATCCTGTCTTTGAATAGTATCAACAAGTAATCCACCAGTACCTGGTATTGAGTATAGTGATTCAATGTATATAGAACCTACTAGAGTATATAAGATAGATGCCGGTAAATATTGCGCCATAGGAACAAAGGCATTCCTTAAAACATGCTTTTTCATTATAACTTTATCACTAAGCCCTTTAGCTCTTGCAAGTTTTATGTAATCCTTATTTAATTCATCTACCATGTAACGTCTCATCCACATTGCATAGCTAGCTGTAGGTCCAAGAGACATAGATAAAACAGGAAGTATAAAGCTTAAGGGGTTACCTTTATCAAATAGTATTGGGAGTTTAAATATATCCGTCACATATAGCTGCAAAAAAATATAATAAACTGCAGCTGGTACTGCATTTATAATTACAATATACCCAGTACCTAACTTGTCCCAAAATTTATTTTTGTTTCTAGCCATTAATACTCCAGAACTAATGCCTACTACAAGAGCAATTGCAAGGGCTCCAAGCCCAAAGTACAAAGAGTAGAAAATTTTAGATCCAATAATTTCAGAAACGGCAACCTTCTGCCTATAAGTAATGGAAGTGCCTAAATCACCTTTAGATAAATCCTTATAGAAATGTCCAAGTTGAACATACCAAGGGTCTCTTAATCCCAAATTGGTCAAAATAGATTCTCTTTGTACTAAGTCTAATTTTTCATAACCTTGACCAAAATATCCTTCTTCCGGCATTAACCTCATGAATAAAAAAACAATTGTAATTACAATAAAAAGTGTGACTATAGATTTTCCGAGTCTTTTCAGCGAATATTTTAACAACTGCCCTCACCTCCCATTTGTCCTTATATAATATGTAATTAGCAAGGATGTTAAAATAACCATCCTTGCTAATATTTTTGTTTATTTTGCGGTGGCAGCCAACTTAAGCGCTGTAGCACGTTCCGTTTGCCAAGCTTCAAAATCATTTTTATATGTTTGCGTATTTATTGGTTTATCCATAATTTTTTGGCCTTTAAATTTATTTGCAGAAACTCCAAATGGTGAATAAGGTGATGTAAATGGTTCTAAACGTGTAGCTATAAACCCACCGCCACCTAAACTATAAGGTATAACAAGAGCCTCATCAATTAAGAATTGTTCTGCCTGCGAAAATAACTTATAACGTTTTCCAGTATCTAAAACTTCTGCCTTTGCAGCATTAACCATATTCTCATATTTGCCCTTGCCATTGGCTTCTTTATATTCAGTAGCTAAATTAATAAAGCCATAATTACTTTCTGATGTGAATGGATCTGTGTAAGTTTGTGGATCTGCATAATCTGGTCCCCAGTTACATTCCATAAGCGAATAATTACCAGCACGTCTTGTAGCATTTAAGAATCCTGTAGGAGGATATGGCAATATAATGATATCAATGTAGTCTGCTCCTAATAGCTTCTCCATTTGTTGTTCTATTACCTGCGCCCTGTTTGTCCAGTCTGAGGAAGCAGTACTGTATGGCATAACTATTTTCACTGGAAAAGTAACTTTTCCCTTTAATTCTTCCATTGCTTTAGTTTTAAAGTCTTTGGCCTTAACACCATCAAAATTACTTTGGGTAGAAGTCGTTGCAAGTGTACCGAGTTCTGTATAATCTACACCCTTTATATCTATGAAATTTTTAGGTGTAATTGTATTGCTTAATCTTCTTTCAGGCTCATAAGGTTCTGCAGTCATCATAGCTGCTTTTTTATCTAAAGCGCTAAATAATGACTTACGGAAATTAGTATTATTGACAGCCTTTTTCCAATTTTCTGGTTGGTATTTAGCATCAAACTTTGGTTGAAAATTAAAAGCATAAAAATAGGAATAAAAAGTAGTTGCAATAGGTCGCACTGTTTCTTTTTTAGTCGCATCCTTCATCCATTCATCAATAGATGATGTAGGAATTGTTGCATCAGTAATTTGACCTCTTGAGAATAATTCTGGTGATAGTGTAGTTGCTTCCTTATTATAGCTATAAGTTAACTTCTTAATAAATACATTGGACTTATCCCAATAATTTTCGTTTGCAACAAACACTCTAGAATTTTGTGGTTCATAGGTTTGCAAAATATAAGCACCATTATATAGTAAAGTCTTATTATCTGTACCAAACTTATCTCCAACTTCCCCTAAAAACTTACCATTAACTGGCATGAAACAAACATAAGTAAGCATTGATAAAAAATAAGGTTTAATTGATTCTAAGGTATACTCTAACACATATTTACTCTTTGCCTTAACCCCAACCTGAGAAAAATCTTTTACTTCTCCATTATAATATTTTTCTCCATTTTTCAGAGCACTATAAGCTATATTAGCTGTTTCTGAATTATTCTTTTTAACAAGTACATATTTCATAGAATCTACAAAATCTTGCGCCTCAACCTGCGCATACTCTTTGCCATCATTAGTTACCCATTTAACACCTTCACGCAAATTAAATGTCCAAACAAGTCCATCACTAGAGACACTCCAGTTTTTTGCCAAAGAAGGCTTTACTACACCGTATTTATCATAGTCTACTAAACAATCCACTAAATTTGCTGCTGCCGCAAATTCATTTTCGCTAGCCGTAACTAAATAATTTAATGTAGTCAGTTCACCAGAGTATACAGTAGAATACTCTTGCTTAACTTCTGTAGTCTTTGTCTTTGTATCTGCACTTTTACATCCGGATAGCATTGAAATACTTAACATAGCGGTAAGCATTAATGAAATACCTTTTTTCATTTTTTTCCCCCTTTATTTGTAATACAGTAACAGATTTAATCTTTTGGGCATAGACTTATATTAATAAGAAAATTTATTGGATTTTTATTACAATTATTATTCTTTCTAATATTATAAGCATTATCTACACTTAAATCAATATTATTTTTGCATAATTAATATTTTTAATGAATAATATTTCATTTTTTATTAAATTCTGAATATATACATCAAAAAAATACAGAATTCATAAAGAATATTTAATGCTTATTATGTAATAAAAAATTCAAGTTTTACATTAATAGCTTTATATTCACTATAGTTACAGTCTTCAAAATGCCACCATTCTGTATCAATTGTTATAAATCCGCAGCTTTCCATAATGCTTGTTAGAAAATTAATATTTTTTAATTCTTCCGCACCCACACATTCATAGTTTCTGCAAGCCTTGTCAGAGAAGTCATCAAAATTTGAAGGCATTTTAAGTTCTTTTCCAAACTCATTAACAAGAGTTATATCAACTGCAGTACCTGAGCTATGTCTTGATCCCTTCTTATTAGGATTTGCAATAAATCTTTCATCAGAAACAAGATCCCAAAATATTTTTTGTACATATATTGGTCTATATGCATCCCATATCTTTATTCTATATCCCAGCTTTTTAAATTCATTATTGGCAGTTATTAATTTTAACGTTGTTTCTCTCTGGAGAACACATACATTTACTGGATATACTGCTGTTTTAGTAAAATTGTCTTTTGTTGCATATTTTAAATCAAAAATAAAACTACTATCCATATCAGATACGTTAACCAGATTATTTACTTCCCTAATATATTTAATAGCCATTACAAATAATTCCTGTTATTATCATTATGTGCACTCCCCAAAATTAAGTATTCATAAGCAATTCTAGAAACTTTTCCTATTATATCTCTTGCATAATTATCACCAGTAGCATCAGTGGTCATCATAATAAAAATATAATTTTTGTGCTTTGTATATACTATGCCCACATCGTGATTTATATTAGTAAGGTTGCCAGTTTTATGAGCTATAATAAGCTCCTCATCAAGGTTAACTTTCATCATAGAATTGTCCAATTGCATTTTCATTATATCAAGCATTATGTCACTGTAATTCTTATTAATTAACTGCCCCTTGTTCATAAGTTCTAAAAGCTTAGCCACATCCCTCGCCGTAGTGTAATTGTCTATTCCTAATTTTCTAGAATCCAAATCCATCATTTTTCTTTTTAAAATGGTATCCTTAAAGCCTAGATCTCTAATAAATTCATTTATCTTTTCTATCCCTATCATATGTATAAGTTGATTTGTTGCAGTATTGTCACTTTGAATTATCATTAGTGTAATAAGGTCTAGAATTGTATAAGTATTCTTATCATCAAGAAGATATATAATACTGTAAGGCACCCTCTCCTTGTTATTTATAGAAATTCTATCACTTAAATTCAGTTCACCGTTTTTCACAAGTTGAAAAGTCTTTGCCATAATAAATAATTTTATTATGGAGGCTGATGGGACCACTTCCTTGTCATTTATAGAGCAAATTTTATCAGATTTTAAATCCTTAACTATAATAGAATATTTTAGGTTTTTATCTTTCATAAAGTCTAAGATCATATTTTTCAGCACAGAGGCACCTCCATGAGATTAATCTTTTAATTTTAATTAATACGTTTTAATTTCATATCATAATTATTATTATAATTTGCCATTCGAGGATCTTTTTTAAAATAACCTTCGTATATACCTTTAGCTACATTTGCAGCATCACTTCCATATCCCCCGTCAAATATAACTACAGATATTGCAATTTCTGGATTGGTGGCTGGAGCATATCCTACATACCACGCATAATCTCCCCTACCCACTTTATTTTGTATATCAGATGAACTAAACTGTGCTGTTCCTGTTTTACCACCTGTAGGTATAGGAAAATCTCCAAGCGCTCCACTTGCGGTACCATCGGTATTTCCACCTGCGCCTGTAACGTTGTTCATACCCTGCATAACTAACTCTCTGGTCTGCGTACTCATATCAGCTTTGCCTAAGACCACAGGTTTTATTTGAGATACTAACTTTCCATTAGAATCTTTTATGTTATCAAGTAAATGAAGTTTATATCTTGTCCCACCATTTGCAATGGTTGCTATATAATTAGCCATTTGAACAGGTGTGAAATTGTCCATACCTTGACCAATAGATGCAATATACATATTGTATGCTAACTTTAAAGAAGCATGTCCTTCACTTATAGCTTGATAGTTTACATCATTTAAAATTGTTTGTAAATCAACAGCAGTGAAATTTTGTCCCTTATTCTTTGGATCGGCAGCAATTAATTGCTTAAATAAATTCTCATACTTTTTCTTTGAAAAAGTTCCATTTTTCACAGAATTCGTTATTTCAATTTTAATTTCAGCTTTTATTTCTGAAAGCTTTTTACCTCCATAAATAATTTTATCGTCTCCATCTCTATCGTATAAATCTATCTTGTGAAATTTAACTCCATTACCAGAAACTCCAATAGTTAAATCTTGTTCGATATTCAAAAGATATTGAGTTGCTGACAAGTTTTTCTGTGATACAGTATTATATACTTGTCCAAAATTTTCATTTATTTCTATCCCTGTACCAGGACTCGTGGACTTAGGGTCAGCTCCTAGTCCAAAACCCCAGGCATATTTAGCTAAAATATCATCTCCATATTTCCCCCTTAACAAACCACCCACATTCATGAAAAATGGATTGCTAGATTTTTCTAGTGCACTTACTACATCTACTTCACCAAGTGCTCCATCTGTATAGAAATGATTTATATTTCCGCCTCCCATATCAAACTGGCCTTCATCATAATAAGTTGTACCAGCATTTATAACTCCCGTTTGAAGACCTACAATTGCTGTCATCGGCTTAAAAGTAGAACCTGAGGGAATAAGTGACATAGTTGCATAATTGTATAGGTATTTAGGATAATAATCAAACTTATCCTTTCTAATTGTAGTATTCCCCTTTATGCTTTTATTTATTGGAAACATATAATCAATTAAACTTTGTGGTTTTCCCTGAGCTTTTGCCATCTTTTCATAGTCTGGATTAAAATATTTTTCCGATTGAGACTGCGTTAAGCCCTGCGACGTAGAAAAATCATTTGGATTGTAACCTGGCAAACTAGTAAGTGCTAGTATTCCACCAGTATGAATATCTATGGCAACAGCAGCGCCTCTTGTAGCATTTGATACATTTAAATCATTCACAAATCCTTTACTTTGCAATTTCTTCATTTCACTAGTTAAAGCATTTTCTGTGGTATACTGCAAATTTGCATCTAATGTAAGCTTGACATTTTTTCCGGGAATTACCTTCTTACTAGAAGATTGAGTAACCTCATCTATTCCACCCTTCTCTCCTTTAAGATAAGTTTCCATGGCAGCTTCAATTCCAGAAACCCCCACATAATCCTTGCTTGTGTCATAACCCTTTGCTTCGTATTTATCTTGATTTGCAGAACTTATTTTGCTTATATATCCCAAAACCGATGAAGCAAGTTGTCCATATGGATATTGCCGAGTAGGCTGAATTTCCACCTTAATTCCAGGTAATTCTGAAAGACTTTGCTCAAATATAAGTGATGTATCTTTCTTTATATTAGTTACTATGCTAATGGATTTGTATTTAGAAAAAACGTTCATTTTTATGCCGTCTTGTACAATTAAATATCTTCTTATTACCTCTGGTGTTCCTTGTATATGTAAACTTAAAACTCCTTTTATTACTCCATATTCTTTTAGAAGTTCATTATATGTTTGCTCTGGGGTTAATTTTAAAAGTTCATTATTTAGCTTAGTAATTTCCCCTGTAGTTAAATCATCCTCTTTTTTATTATCAAATTTTGTTTTCAAGATATTAGCTTGAAGACCTCTATCTTTAAAAAATCTCAACTTCAGAACTTGTATTTCCTTAGGATTACTTGAACTAAATTCGAATCTATAAGGTTTAATCTTTAAAGGAAAACTGTCCACCTGAGCTTCTCCATTTTCATCCAAAATTTTAAATACCTTTTGTAGTGTTGTAAATATCTCTAGATCAGCCTTAGCTGTATCGGTATATGTAAGGTTATATCCCGGCACTTCAGTTGCAAGTCCTATTCCATTTTTGTCTGTTATAAGACCTCTCGGTGCCTCTACTGTCAGAATGTTATGAGTCTTAGTTTCTGCTAAATCCTTGTAGTATTGCCCATTTAATACTTGTATAGTGAATAGCTTTGCAATTATTAGTGAAAATACAACTGCCATAATTACATAAAGAACATTATATCTGTTAAACTTCTTTTCTGATTCCATTTCATCGTCATTGTAAACTTTCATTTTTACGTACACACCTTTCATAACTTAAGTCTTAATTATTATAGCATAATTTTCGTTATTATCTTCACTTTGTGCACTCCCCAAAGTTAAGATTCCATAAGCTATTTTATAAATTTTGCCAATCGAGTAGGAGCTAAATAATTAATTTATTTAGCGACCTCTCACACCACCATGCATACCGTTCGGTACACGGCGGTTCAATAGAAATTAATGTTTTAATAAATATGTCTCAGATATAGAAACTA
>NZ_JBOITM010000030.1:0-21114 GCF_050717535.1 Clostridium sp. | reverse complement strand
ATGAACTATATAAAAACATTTTTAGAAGCAAAATAATTTTATATGAAATATTTCAACGCATATCAATGTCAATTCAACGATATGGTATAAAATCTAAGAAAAAAGAGAAGAAAACAGCTATTAAAATTCTGAAAACCACTAAAATGACCGAAAATGTATTGTTAAAAATGGCAGTTTAATACTGGGGTATAAATACTCATTTTAAACAATTTTACATTTATTAATGAAGGTCTGTTAGGTTTACCTTAAAACAGACAAAATCTATAATTAGTGCTTATAACTAAAAATAATTATCAATAAGTAATACCAATTTGGGCTTAAATGTGCACTTTTATTATTTGGTAGATTATTGAATTATAAGGTTGATGGCTATGGGTAAGACCTCGGGGGACGTAACAATAACTGGAAGTTATTGTTTGCTAACATTTTTTCATCTAAATATATGGGCTCTATAAATTTCAAACTGTCTATGGGTAGCTTTCCCCCATTTTTCTTTAAAAGTTCAAATACATCATATTTTTCTAACCCATATTTAATTAGTATTTCTTTTACATCTCTTATTCTCTTATCTGGCAGTCTACTTGAAAAGGCTGGAAACATATCATACCCTTCATAAACTTCATTTATATTTGCAAAGACTATTAATGGTTCGAAGCCATTTTTACATCTTTATTTTATTAAATAACAATTTTATATCTCATTTAAATGTTCTGTTTCCTCTTTAGTCATAACCGTAAGTTTGGTAAGAATGAGACATTGGCATAATATTAATTTAGCACTATTGCATTCTTCATTATTTTTAATAGTATCTAAGGAGTTAAGTGCTTTACTAATTTTTGAATATATTAAATCCATAGTATCTTTCTTTTCTTTTACAAAATCTCTAAATATTTCATTATCTTCTCTCAATTTTTTTCCCCTCATTTTTATTTATTTTTTTCATCATATCGGAGCTTTTCAATTAAGTTTCTTCTATAGTTTACTGCATCAATACTTTGTTAGAAATTAATTATGTCTTTACATAATTTTTTATATCTATTCAGAATTTCTGTTTTTTTAGCTTCTAGTTTTTTACCTTCACCAATGGTCTTAAATAATCTTATTGTTCTTAAATCTTTTGACATATGTGCAACATAATAATTATTTAAATCATAATCAAAAATAATTTTTGTTGATTTAACCTTAATAAGAAATTCATTATATTTAGAATTTAAAACTTGTAAACTTATAAAAGGTAAATCGATTTTTAGTTTTTCAGAATCTAGTAATAAATCTTTCCTACTAAAACAATATTTTTCAATAATAGATTTTAACCAATCTTTAGCCACATTATCATCTTTAAACTCTACTACATATTTTTCCGAAAAATATTGTAATACAAACTTATCATCAACATGTTCCAATTGCCCTCTATAATCTTTTTTATCAGTTTTAACAAAAAAATCATTTAATAAATAACCATAGCCAATCCTTGTTGCTATCAATTTTTGCATTGGAACAACTCCTTTATATTTCGCATAATTAGTCCATTATACTTGATTTTTTCTTTAATCTTTATATAATTATAGCACAAATCCCTTCACCCACAATCGTTGGAATTTGGGAAGGTAATGATATGATTTCTGGAAAGGTCACTGAGACGGGCCCTAAGATTTCCATTAGACATCCTCAATGGAATTCTAAAAAACCCCATCAGGATATTCCTATTATGGTTTTTACCCTTAACCAATGGAACTTACTTCAGCAAGAAAAATTTCATATAGGCGCCGCTCCAATTGGGCCAAGTGAACTTGGTAGAAATAACTCTTATGTTTTTGCGCTACCAGCACGTTACAACTTCGCATACCCCATTGGGTATCAAGAAGTGGAGGAAATATTGAAAACTCATCCTCTTAAAGTAGTTCCGATAGTTCAAAGCACCAACACAAAAACAGTTATGCTTTTGAATATGATGAATCTTGCCAAGCAGGGAAAAATTATTAATTGTGACTATCCTGCCAAAACAACGAATATGGAAACAATTATAAAAGCCTGGGGAAATGCAGATAAAACTGTTTACGTATCCTCTGCTAAAGGCAGCTATGAAACTTATAATAAGCGCAATACCGTCTTTGGTATCAACAAGGGAGAGCAAGTATTTGAAGTCCGATCTTTCGATACCCAGCTTAAGGTCCTATCCTTGTCTAACGTGAAAGAGGTTTTCGGAACCCCAGTGTTTGATTCTAAGACCAGTACTCAAGAAATTATAGGATATGCAGCAGGCACAGATTTTAAACTAGAAATGGTATTTAGTCGTCCTACAATCACTAATCCGAACCCTGTGATGGATCATTATAATGTTCTTTATCCGAGGGGAACTATTAATTCTATGGCAGGTGACCCTGGAAGACAATGGTGAATTTCTACCTATAATAATTTTATAAGAGTGGCAAGTTAAAAATAGGGTAAAGCTAATAAATTATAAAATACACATACTTGGTGCACCTGTTTAGTAATCCCCCTTACTATTTTTCTAACTTATAACTTGAATACGCGTTTAATAATTCTCCTTCGACATAAACCACCAGATAGCAGGTTACATACAGAGATTCCGCATATAGCTTCCATTTAAATTCTAAAATTACCCTTTAGGTATATTTAAAGGGTAATTTTACTTTTGGTGGATAAATTACCATATATTTTTTAGTTCTTAGATTGAAAAAGTGTATAATTCCCCCTTCCCCCAAAATGAATATTATTAAATTGTAAAATATTTTGTTAGTAAGTAAGTTTATTATTCTTAAGTTTTAGGTGGAAATATACTAAACAAAATATGTTACGTATAACTTATTCCGTATCTAAAAAATCTCTTTCTACAAAATTATATTTGATTAAAAATCTTAGTATTATTAACTCAGATAATATTTCTTCTACAAACCACTTTATTGTAGTTTTACCTTTTGAGAATTGATGCTTAAAGATTTTTAACCTTCTAAATAAAAATGCTTGCATTAGATTATATGCTATGACATTAAAGTTAAAATCGCTTCTATAGCTACTGGATCATGCTTAAAACAATGCTCCATATTGCAATAACATTTAAGTTGATGGAAGCATGAATTTTCAATATTCCATCTCATATGAACAATTTTTAAAACTGTTTTAGGGTTCATGTTTTTATTGGTTGTGCCTACAAAAACTTCTCTAAAAGAATAATTTTCTTCTCCCTTTACAGTAGATTCAATAACTTCTATAAATTTGTAGATTCTTATATCAGTATATTTTTCAGGATCATTGCTAAGTACGGTTGAATCCTCTATTCGTGTGTCTTTAAACCAATAAGATACAGTTGTTTTCACATTATCAACTTTATGTACAAAACTATCATTGCAGGTATAATATTGAGCATAATGAGCTATTTCCCTATGAACTCCCCTTTTTTTATCATCTAATCTTATAACAGCATGTTTTGATGTGTGCAACACTGCTTTAATAAATGGTGCATTAAAATACAAAGAATCACCAACAATAGTATCTATCCAGGATGGAAGTTCTTTTATCAATTTCATAGCACCTGTGTGTTCGCCTTCAGATTTAGTTACAATGTGTTTTTTATAAGTTGTTTTATCCAACTTTATTTTTTCAGTTTTAACTTTCAGCATGTTTTGTTTGATAATATAATTTATTTCACCGCCTATAACCATTGCTACAACTGATTTGTGAACATAATGATAACCAGTTTTACTTTTCATCAATACACAATTATTACATTTTCTTTTTTCACCTGTATTTATAATATCAGTTCCATCAAAGGCGCACACAGTGTAGCCATCTATAGTTCCTTTATTAAAAGTTTTATTCTTTGCTAATATAGAATTTATATTTTGAAAGCTTCTTTCCAATGCTTTTAAGTCCCATTTTGTTAAAGTGCGAGCAATTGTATCTATGCTTGGTAATTTAATTTTTTTAGGAAATAAGGGGTTGAAAACACCATAATTAATCATTTGTTCTAATCTATTAAAACTTTCTACTCTAAGTACAAATCCCCAAAATAGAATTGTAAAAAGTATACCTGTATTTATTTCTTGCCTTTTCCTTAAATCCTTTTGACTCTTGACAATATCATAAAAATGAAATACTCTTTTAATGTACTTTAAAAATTTCTTAGATTTCTTGAATTCACCTTCTAATAAGTTTTTCTTTTGTTGGAATTTGAATTTAGAAATAATAACATCTCCTTTTTTTTGGTGTCCAAACTATATTATAAGGGGATGTTATTTTTTCGTCCATTTTTCATAAAATATGTTAGATTAATTTCCAATTATAAACAGACTTTGCTTTAAAACATTAAAGCCACTGAAAGCATTGATTTACAAAACTTTCAGTGGCTTTTTTATTTGTATGTGCGGAATCTCTGGGTTACATAGAGAGGAATTTATTCCTGAGCTTGCTAATTACTATTTTGCACAAGTCACAGTCACCCTTGTGCGATGTAGCTTGCTACTTAAGTATTAATGTAGCTTACACCCACTTTTGAAAGAATAGCTTTAGTTAATTCTTCAATAATCTCACTTCTTTTACTATCAAAAATCTTATTATCATTTGTGTTGTCAATAAACCCAATCTCAACTAGCACCGCTGGGGCCTTGGTTTCTCTTAACACATGAAAGTTAGCTGCCTTTACTCCTCTGTCTACAAAACTCATTGCTACAAGTGAAGTTTGAATCCTTTTTGCTAATCCTTTAGACTTTGCACCTGAATTTAAGTAAGTGTAAGTTTCAACCCCTTTAGCTTTTTCAGGCAGATGCGCATTCCTGTGAAAAGACATAAAAAAATCGTATTTGCTTCTATTTTCAAATTTACTTCTATCTCTAAGGCTTATCGTCGCATCACTAGTTCTTGTTTCATCTACAGTAATCCCATGCCTTCTAATATCCCAAGCTATACCTCTACCTAAACTTAAAACATCATTAGATTCTTTTCTTCCTTTGTATAAGGCCCCACTATCTTCTCCACCATGTCCATAATCAAAACATAACCTAACCATTATTTTCTTCCCCCTTTTTTTAATGTTTAATCATAAAAATAGTGCCCTCACAGGCACTACTTCCCTAAGCTAATTCAACAGTACTAGTATCTGTAGTAACTACCTTGGCGTCTTTCTTACCAATTAAACTACCACTGGTTGATGCAAAAATATTTTTTGCAATGACTAACTCCATAAGAGCATTTGCCTCGGCATCTGTTACAGTTGGAACTCCGTCACCATCAGCTTTGATGTCATCTACAGTTAAAGTAAAATATTTACCTTCTGTAGCTGTTAAAAATCTCATAACCAATTTATGCATATCACTTTTCCTCCTTTAAATTATTTGGATAACAACTCTAAGTTCTCTATTTCACTTCTGAGCTAAAACCTACTCAATAACTAAGCTGTACTGATCTTCTCTGTCTAGGCCAAACAAAGGATACGTTTTGATGTTAGAGATTGCTTGTCCTATAGCAAAAATGTCTTCATCTGATGCAGCAACTTTTAGATTACTTAATCTTTTTGTTGCATATTTGTCTTTGCCTTTGATGTCAACGCCTACCTTCATGGTAAGTTTTAGCGCACTGGCCACCTTTGTTGATACTACTGCCATGTTGATCACTCCTTTCACTCATTTTGTTTTCATTAAATATATATGCCGCTAAAAAGTTTTGTGCGGAATTTTAAAAAAATAAATCTACATTAAGGACCGGAGTAATTATCTGACCCAATACAAAATAAGGACCAATAACTGCTTAAGTTATTGATGCTCATTTTAAATTTCAAATAACCATTTTACTATTTTTCCCAAGTCACAGTTACCCTACATTAACGACCTAAGTTTTTCTAGTGCTTTTCTCTTCATTCTCGCAAACTGATGGTACCCTTTATTCATATCACAGGCTATTTCTCCTAGTGGCTGCTCCAAAACATAATATCTCTCTAAAATATCACGCTCTTCTGGATCAAGTTTATCAAGAGCAACATATAATTTTTCAACTTCATCATAGGCTATAACTTCATCCTCTAAGGTGAATTCATAATTTCCTGCAGTGTCTATTTCTAACATATCATTGTTTGGCACTTCTCTAAAGTGTTTAATTTGACCTTTTAAAAGAGCTTTAAAATTCATTCTTATAGAATTTATGCAGTAACCATTAAAGCTATTGCTACCTAGTTTATACATAGCTATAGCTTTTATGACAGATAAATAGCCATGCTGGATTAGATCTTGTACATCAAAACCCGGAATGTGATATCTGCTGGCCTCCTTGTATATGAGGTAATTAAATTTTTCTATAATTTCTTCTGTAGCCCTTTCTTCCTTACCTTTTGCCCTCTCAACTAATTTTTCCATGATATACACCGCCTTTTGTGTTTATTGTGGGTATTTATAAAAACTTGTTAACATGACTTATAGTATTTAGAATTACTCAGTAAATTAATATTGCTTTTCAGGTGCTTTAGTCTAAATCTTCAGCATCCAAATGTCCCAATAGCTTTTTTTCTAATTTCTCATAATCATAATTTCTTTGTTCAAAATCACAAAACCCTCCTTTTTTAACATTTTGACTTACACTGTTAATCTTTTTATTAGACCATTTTTTTTGATAAGCTTTTACGCCCTCAGTAGTTTTTATGCCCTGACTAATCCAGCTATTAATTATTTTAGAAATATATTGCGTAGTTTTAGCATTATAAACAACCGCCTCTTCTATTGCCATAAGAATAACATCGTTAGTTACATGCTTTGCAAACTCTAATATTTTTTCGTATTCCAGTGGACTAATAGCATGTATGTTTTGTTCGAAAATTCTAATTAAATCTTTGAAGCTCACATCCTCAGTAGCAGTAGCTGAATTATTCTTTACAAATGTTTCATTTTTATTTTTTACTTCTTCTTCTTCTTTTTTATTTATTACTTCTTGCTTATTACTTATTACTTCTTCTTTATTACTTCCTAGCACCTGGCAAGCCCCTTGTAAGTGGATACTAAGTGGCTTGTTAATTTGAACTTCACTTATTTCTTGAATTTTTTCGGCTTCTACATCATGATGTATAGTATCTGGCTTTACTTTTTCTGTTTTTCCAAAAATTTCTTCGCAGACTTTATCAAAAGCCAACATTTCTTCCGGAGTTTTCTCCAAAGTAAATTCTCTAGAAGGCTTGTCCACTTTTCTAGTAGAAGATTTTAAAGTAGCCCTATCCACCATAGAAGAACTATTGAAAATACCTCCTATAATATGATTCTCAAAAATTTTTTCTACATCTAATCCAGCTCCCTGACACTTATCAAATAATATTTTAACAAATTCACTATTCTTAACTTTTAGCAATTCATTTTGAACACATTTAATTACATTTTGGCTGTTAGGTAAATTGTATTTTACCCAATTTATAATCATTAGCTCTTTTGTATCATCGCAATAGAGGATCTTTTTATAATCACAAAATCTTTTAATTAACTTTTCTACAGTTTCTCTGTTATAACCACAATCTGTCTCAATAGTTCGTTTAGAAATCTCATAAACACCACACTGTGTGGTTCTATTATTTGTCATAAGATACAAATAAAAATATTTTTCTTCTGGTGTAAGTTCTAGCACAAAGCTGTCACTCCAAAATTCAGTATGAAGTTGTCTATATTTAGCCATTATTTTCTCTCCCCCAAACATTAATTGTAAAACCAACATCTATTTGATATCATTGTTGTAACTTATCTATAGCTATCTACTTTCAGCAATGAATTCAGTCTATTTATTTCACTGCACTAAACACATTCGTTATCTATAGTTAACGGTGTAGGCAAAAAAATATATTTTCTATAATCTAACTGATTATCTGTACACCATTTCATTAGCCCATTAAAGAACTTAAGCCCTGGAGTGTTATTCTTAACCATAACTCGATACACATGTGCAACATCTACACCAATAGCTTTAGAAAGCTTTGTATAACTACTTCCAAAACACTCTTCTAATAAATGTTGTAATTCAGATTTCTTTAAATCCATCAAAATCTCTCCTTCCTTTAAATAATTACATTGTTTACATTTTATTACATTGTCTACAATTAATATATCACGTCTTTTGAATGTACACAACACATTTTTTAATTTATTTATGTTTTTATTTTTTTTATTGACTACAAACAATAACAAATGATATAATTCATATCAAGAGGTGATTAAATGACTGACCATAGCAAGTTTAATACAGTGACATTTGCTCTATTATTAGAAAAAGCAAAAGGTGATCGTTCAATTACTCAGTACGCAAATAAAATTGATGTAAGTGCAGCCCATATATCAAGGCTACTTAGAAAACTAGTAAAATCTCCGCCCGCACCTGATACAATAAATAAGTTTGCTAGTGATGCCTACAATGGAGTAACCTATAGCGAATTAATGTTAGCTGCAGGACATATAAATGATGAGTCAGAACAAATCACTACAAATGATGAGAGAATACAAACCACTGAAAACAAGAAGAAAATTTTTCAAGCTATTATCTCTGATCTATATACCCGTGATATTGAATTTAGTTTGAATAAAACAATCAATGCACCTGCAGATTTAATGCTTGAAATAAGTAATTGGGAGTATTCTAAATGGGATATTAAAATTGTGTCTTATGTTAACCCCACAACAATATATAACATCTACGGAAAAATAGCTTGTATGGAAGTAGCGTCAGATGTAAAAGTGTCTATAGCCGTCGGTAATATAAACGAATTTGACCTTTTCGTAAATAACACCCCTAAATCTCTAAGAATCAATCTTTATGTAATGCTATTAGATTTAAACCATGAGAAAATAATAAAAGAAGAAAAGCTATGCCAGTATTAACTGGTATATCTTTCTCCTTTACTATTAATAATCTATTAGTTTATCTTAGTTTTCCTATCGTAGTATTTCAAAATTTATATTACCCACTCATAAGACACTATATTTTCGGTTTTTAAAATGCTTAAGATTGAATCATGCCAATTATCTAAAATAACCACATCTTCAATATCTGTAACTGATATTTCTTGGTTGCTTTTATTATTACATATTATTTTATGAAGCTCCGCATCGTAATTCCCTTGTTTATCTTTAGTAATTTTTGATAAATATGCATTATCAAAAGACGCAATGAACTTATTTACCATTGTGTTTTTATCAAATTTATATAGCTGCATTACACTGTGCTCCTCTGTTTGTTCCAATTTATGAACTAAATTATTATGAGTAATAACAATTTGTTCCTTTAAACTTTCTATAAAAGCTCCATAATCATTCTGTGTATATTCAACATAGGAACTTGCTTTATCAATTTTTGTTATTACTAATATACTTTGTTTTGGCGCCGCTAGAATACAGTTTTTTAATTCTTTGACAAATTTATCATCCACTAATTCTTCAGCAGTACCAGCAGGTATAAGAAATATTTTATTTCCCACTTCTAAGTCAGTATTTATACCTTGATACCCTATTTTTTCATGACCCATTAAATCTCTAAATATAACTCCACTTTTAAACTTTTCAGGCACATTTTTTTTCGCTTTTTCATCACATTTTAGCACTAGTATTGCCTGTTCAAAAAGTAACCTATAAGATACTATTTCATGAAACTCTTCCTTTTGTTCCTTGTATTTATTAAAAGTCTTTGTAGGTATAATAGTTTTTTCTAGAATATTTTCCTCTTCCAGTGAAATTTCATGACGATAGCCATAAAAGTTCTCTATCTTTAGTTCCGAGCATATTATATCATCAAGAAGTTTAATGAGCTCATTGTTTATAACGTTATCACTTATATATTCTTCAATTTTATCCTCATTGGTATAATTTAACTGCACATCTTTTGCGATTTTCTGAAATCGTTCAAGTAACTTAGTAGTTCTAAACAAATTATATACACCCTGAAATAACTCATTATTAACTTTAATTTTGCTGTTATAATTTTTCTTGATTCCTGCTTTATTAACCTCATCAGCGATATCCTTTTTAATATCAAAAATATATCCTGAATCTATATTTAAAGCCACTAAAACTAAGTCTCTAACTATAACATTCTTGTCTCTTGCTTTTAGAAAAAGTCTGTTTTTAGTATTTTCAAGAATTGCTATGTCTGTTTGAATTATAGTACTATTGCCTGAAGATGTTATAGTTTTACTTAATACTCTTTTACCTTCTTCATCTACAAATTGCTGGCAGAAAGTAGTCTTACCCGCCCCAGTATTCCCAACTAAATCAATAATAGTTGGATCTTCAGATTTAAATACTATTTTATAGAAATCTATAATATCACTGCTTTGACTAGAATTACATAAGTTTTCATATTCCAATATATTTCCCCCTATTTAAATCATTTTTACATAGAATACAGCAGCCAAACATCTTCATATTATTCCATTTATTGTAATTATATTCTAAATGAATTAATATTTCCACTTATTTCGAAATAAAATGAAACTTATGTATGTATTTTATTTTAATGGTTTTTAAAATACCCTGTTTTCCAGGTTTACAGCTAAATGAGCGCCAATAGCTACTACACAGCCACTGGTGCTCATACTAAAACCCAACTAAATTATTCACTAACTTGCCTTTCATTTTTTCTGTCCTTACATTTAAATAATATCATTCACCAAAGGTAAAAATTTGCCTTCTAAAATAAAAATATAAATTTAATTTATCTTAAAACAATTTTTTTAATAGCTAATACTGGTTTTAATAAATTTGAGAACTAACTTTGTTAATGGTAATCTAAAAAGGAGAATAATTACCTGTTAAGTACAATACTAACCCCTTATCTGATACAATTAAAATATATTTTACAGAGGAGGAAGTTAAAATTGGTAGAATGGAATATGTTTAGTGAAATAAAACAGTTAATAAAACATATGTATGTATTTTGTTTTAATAGTTTTTAAAACGCCCATTTTTCGAGGTTTACAGCTAAATAAGCACCAATAGCTACTATTAGCCATCGATACTTATTTTTAATAATTTATATCTTCTCAAAGAAAAGCGCTCTATCTCTGAAGTATTTTAACAATAGCCTAACTTTTAATAGATCTTGTTTTCTTAATTAAAATCATAAGTCTATTTTATATTATCATTATTGAGTAAAGCTGCCCCATTTTTGTCCTTAATCAATTATTCTAAAGTTATATACTTTGCATAGTCATATGAAATTAATGATCCAACTCTATTCTCCTTCCAACCTCTTTCTTCATGAGAATAGTCAGATATTTGTTTACAGTTAAAAAGCTTAAATCTGTCGCTAATCTTTTTAGCCATATCCATTTCATCTTGTTCAAGAAATACGTCACAACTGTCAGTTTCAGAAAGGATATACTCGCCATTAGTATCTTCATCTTCAACTATAGAAATAACACCTTGTTTCTCAAGAAGTCCTAATAATAAATTTCTATTTTCAATTACAGGCCCTCTTGGCAAACATGCGTATTGCATACCCGTTATTGAGGTTGTCTTTTCTTTAAAAAATACATTATCTGTATACCATAATAGTTTCATGAGTTTAGTTTTAAAAAGTTTTGTTTCATTAAGTGCAAAATAAATGACTAAGCTTTTAAACTTTTCATAGTCGAAGTATTTAAACCCACTAAAAATATCATTTCTACTTTTAATACTCTCTACCACATTATGTTCTAACTCAGTTACTGCATTTTCCGATAAAAGCAAAGCTATCTTTTCTCTTAATTGTTTCTCTTTTGAGCAAGATAAAACGCCTAAATTATTGTTTAATATATTTAACATATTCTCTGGATTCTTTAAAAGTATGAGAATATTATTGTGAGCTTTGTCTTGAATAGCGCCCATTTCATATCTATTCATAGTGACTTCTCCCCACTTTAACAACTTAGAAAAAGCTCTTTGACTTAAGCCGTAAGTTTCTCTAATGTTTTTAATTTCATCGGAAGTTAATAAGCCATGATTTTTTCTATATTTTTCAAATGCTCTTTCTATATTTGATTCATCTAGTTCCTTATCAAATAATTCTTCACCACAACATACACAAGTGCTTATCTCTGATTGTATTTCAATTTCTTCATCTCTAACCATATACACTTCATATTTTCTAACTATATCTACAGCTTTGTAATCATCACATATATGACAAAATAGCTCTTTCTTCAAAATAAACACCTTCCTTTTATTTATATAAATATCTAATTGAAAAATCTGCTTTGTGGAATCCCATTATACAAAGTAATTTTCCCCTACTGGTGTCCTTAATCTTTAATTTAATGTATATTTGATATTTTTCCTCATCTTCTCCAAACTCCCAGATAAACCCTGCAAACTTAGGATTATCATCTTGTTCTGGTCCGTTGAAATAATTCTTATATGTTATTTTTAATAACATATCTAATGCAATCCTTAAATTTATTCCAAGATTAGTTAAATTGTTTTTGGGTCTCGGAATAAAATCATAGTTTCCAGCTGCTACAAGTGCCTTGACTACCATAAGAAAATCATTTATTTCATCTATTGTTGATTTAACCGCCATCATGCTATTTCCTTTTATTAATCAATATACTATATGATAAGTATAGAGTATAGTATAACCAAATACAACAAAATGCTATCATGTGATAGCATTTTGTTGAAAAATATTTTTTCAATCTTTTAATGAAAAAGAGGAGAACTGCAACACAAGTCGTAGTTTTCCTTATTTTGCTTTCAAAATTTTTTTATTTAAATATATAGGCTCTATAAATTCAAAACTGTCTATAGGTAGTTTCCCCGCTGATACTCATTTTAAATTTCAGTTAATCAATTTACTATTTATCCCAAGTCACAGTTACCCTAGTAGATTCAGATGCAAAGAGCAACCCATTTGTTACAGATTTAGTATAAATAATTTGTTGGCTTAATGACACAAGGCACCACAATAAATGTGAGGCTATTTTAATCACTTTATCAAATAAATTCAGTGTTTTAATTATAAATAACTTTTGCTATGGCGCTCATTGTTATTAATATCTTCAACTATTGAAAATTCACTATTTACCATACTGAAAATAGCATACCCCTATAACCTGTAAATTTTCTACATCTGGCATATCTGATTCTGAATTTGGCATAAATGTGTATCCTTCATCGGTTAGAAATATATAGTTATCCATACTATTCTCCTTGTCTTTAAATAATTAATCCGATTTTATCATAAAAGTATATATGGATCAACTACTGATTTTAAAAGCTAGTATTTATTCTTATATTTCTATGTAGCTATTAATAAACAATCTTTAACAATAAGTACCTCCACAAACGTAGTAAATGTCTGTAAGTTAGCTCCTATGATATGTTTTCTCCGTTTCTTTTTCCACTACTCCTGCCATTAATGCTCACTATAAATTCCACTTACTGTTTTTTCCAAGTCACAGTTACCCTAGTGGGATGCATGCAGCCCACTTTAATAAGTCGCAGTTATCCTTAGTTCACTTTCAACATTTTTCATCTAGATATATGGGCTCTATAAATTTCAAACTGTCTATAGGTAGTTTCCCCCCAATTGCTGTGATGTCTATCACTATTACCTATTAGTTCGACTTTTAATATCATATAACTCATTTTCCCTTGCAACCATCAATTCCAACACAATTGTAACCTTTCTGTATTCCAGTTAAATTATTGAAAATCATTAAGCACTCCCTCTTTCTTACAATAATCCCAAATCACTCAAAATATTTCACTTATATAATTCAACATGAAGTTACTACTATTCTTCATAATTTGCAGATTAAAACTACCCCAAAATGAGCATCAATAGCTACTACTGCAGCCACTGGTGCTCACTCTAAATTCCTACTAATTAATTTACTATTTTTCACAAGTCACAGTTACCCTAATGGTACAAAGTTTCTTTTAACATTTGCTTTTTATTGAAAATGGAGCGAGTAACTCTTCAACTGAACTAACCTTTTTAAAAGGGGCAAATTCTCCATAAACCCTAGCTACACTTTCAAGTTTTACGCTTCCTATCATTCCTAGTTGAAAATCACATTTTCTATGTGCTTTCATTACTTTAATTGCTTCTTTCCCATCTATTTCTATAACTCTTGTTTCCCCACGTCCACGTTTTCTTGCATATAATAGCATTGTCATATTCGCTCACCTCCTTTAAATTAATTAACATTATTAATGATTTCATAATAATAATCTATAAATGAATCTAATCCCTCAGGACCTAATGGAATAGTATCCACCCAGTTACGCAGCTTTAGAGAATATTCTAAAGCACTTTTATCAGCATCTTGTTTATAAATAACCTCATGAGTATATCTTTGCAAAAACCAATCTTTTCTAGTCCAAAACTGTAGTTCAATTGGATAGCATTTCGCAAAATTTCTAAAATATAAATGTATTCCTTTATACCCATCTATCTTTGATTGCTTATAAAAATCAACCATATCAATTTTATAATTAAATTCTTCCGCTAAACTATAAAATTTTTCTACTTCGCATTCAAGCTCAGATACTGTGAGATTAGTAATTACCCTTATCCCCCAAACATCATTACATACTTCAAATAATCGTCTTCCTGCATCAATATTTCTATGCCATTTAAAGTTTAATGATTCTTCTGACTTATATCTATCAATTGCTTCATTTCCATGTGAAAGATTTTTTGAAATATAACTGTTATATTCTTCTATAAAATCAAGTACATGCTCATGATAATCTAGCACATCTGTATATACATTATCAAAATCAAACTGATTTATAGATCTTTTTAAAGATGGAAACTTATTGTCAGCCTCAAAATTCTGTGTTATATTCTGAAATATTTTTAATAATCCACGCCCATCATCATAAAATATTTTACCCACTATGATAAACTCTCCTCATATATATTTATATACTTTTACTAAAAATTATAAAATAAATATTACTATCTTATTATAGTATATCACGATTTTGTATATTGATAACATATATTTATATTTCTTTTAGGATGAACCACATAAATACTAGAAATTAAAATTATAGTTTCAATGCTGCTCATTAAATTCCTATTTTACCTCATTAAGTTATAAAACGCTTTTTTTTTATTTTTTCTATTACAAATCCTATAACCTGTAAATTTTCTACATCTTACATATCTGATTCCGAATTAGGTTGGTATGTGCATCCTTCATCTGTTAGACATATATAATTATCCATACTATTCTCCTTGTCTTTAAATAATTTATCCGTTCTTATCATAAAAGTATATATAACTCAACTATTGATTTTAAAACTAGTATTTATTCTTATATTTCTATGTTATGCCTACCTCACCTTCAAACTTCCTCTTTGACTGAGCTAAAGCTATAAATTTAAGTAGAGCGTTTATCTTTATAAAACACAAATACACATATAATAAACTAAGTTCCTTAATTGATAGTGAAAATATATTGCTATTAATACTAAGGCCCTTTTCTAGCATTAATCATCACTTTCAGTGATGCAATACTTATATACTTCTCTATATCCACTTGCCATATTAAAAACTAATGATATCCTTCTTTATAATCAATTTTACTAGGCAGTACTTCTATAACTATTTTCATATTAATGTGTCCATTTACCTTCACATAAAGGTCTGAATAACCTGTATCCCCTCTGAAATTAATTATGCCACTTAAAATATTTCCACCTCTACCTGTTGAAGATACTTTATTACTTATATTAGGGTTATCATGCTAAAACTCAATGGCGGTTTTATTCTCCCTTTCAATTATTATTTTATAATTAGTATGTTCCTTAAAGCAAAGGTACTAATTAATGCCATTCGTAACTTCTTTACCTTCTATAATAATAGTATGTGATTTCATTTGCTTGTACATTGTAATTTTCTGGACCCCGGAGGTGTTAGATGGTGACAAAGTCACACTCTTGCTCCTGGTTCTACAACAAAACAAGTGTTAATAGTTACTACTCCAGCCACTGATGTTCACTCTAAATTTCTATTAATCGATTTACTGTTTTCCCAAGTCACAGTTACCCTAGTGGTAGTGGTATAAATTTTCACATGAGATATGCTTGATGCAACATGTGGATATTTTATTTAGGACTAAACTAACAAAAGTGGCATATCAAATATGATATAACCACTTAATATTTTTTACATTCCTAAAAGGTGTTTTTTCATTTCTTCATATTCCTGTTGATTTATTGCCCCCATATCAAGAAGTTGTTTAAACTTTAACAGTTCATCTGCAATAATTGATGTATTAACTTGTTGAACAGTTGCAGCAACTTGTTGAACAGTTGCAGCATTTTCACGTTGTTGTGAATCCACCAATACTTTGTTAATTTCATCTACTTCATTTCTGATGAATGCACACAACTGTCCTGCCTCTTTCTTAATCTCGATTCTTTGACTAAAGAAGAATACTACATCTTCCTCCGAGTTATGTTCATATTTACTATTTTGCAACTTGATAAATCCATATTCTTCTTCACCAACTGGTTCTATAAACTTTACAATATCATAGTTGGTATATTTAATAACACGCTCCCCAGTTTGTACATTAAGTATAATCCGATTTCCTCTATTATTCCCTTGACTTTCTCCACCACTTCGCTGATTATCAACAGCATTTCTAACAATATTCTTTCCCACGTTTGTAATTTGCCTTTTTAATATCCCACCACCAGGCACAATACCTCCAACTACACCACCTATAATATTAACAGCCATTGGGTTATTAATTATATCCTTAAGCATATTAGAAGACGCACTGCTCCTCTTTTTCCATTTTTAATCAATCTTAGGTACACTTTTTCTGCCTCCTTATAAACGAAGCCAGCTGTAGTATCAATTATGCAATATGTTTCGCATACAGTTAATATTTGTCCCTTATTCCCATTAAAAACCTTGACTAAGCCTTCAATTTTTTTACTTTCAAAGAACGCTGATATTCCTTCCATTACTTCTGGTCGAAAGTTATTTTTATTTGCTAAATTAAGCACCTTTTGCTTCTGATTTTCTACTTCATAATTTGTTGTATACTTTTTAGTTTTCCAAGCTGGAGAAAGTATTTTCATTGAACAAATTTTACATAACGAAACATTTCCATATTTTTAAGGAAAAAAGCTATTTTTTAAACACACACTACATACTTCCATAATTGTCTCCTTTGTTGTTATATTTTTCATTTGAAAGTCTCCTAAAAAGGACTTGTTAATTACGCGAATCTATCTGCTCTCCCATCATCTAAGTATTTCATTTATAAAGTCAATTACATATCTACGTTTTAATATATCGTGATATTTTTGGTTATAGTAACTACGTAGGCAAGTATAGCATGATGAATCTTTTTCTTTTCCACCACAGTCACATTGATTCATCAAATTTAAACTTTCACGCAACACGCCCTCTAGCACTTTTTCATTGTTAAGTCGTCTTACATGACCTGCTCCACCAGGTGTTTTGTCATATGGTACAAGTCCATAATTTTGACGATGTGTAACTGGATTAAAGAAGTATTGAGGACAGCCAGAGATATCATTTTGTTCAATACTTAAATAATTACAAATCCCTCTCAGTACTGCATGTAGTACTGAAAAAGCAATTTCCCACTCAACTAAATCTGGATTTAAAAATTTGAGCTGTACGACATCTGTTTCAAATCTATAACCTAATGCAAATTTTTTAAGTTTATTTGTTCCATCATTTATACACCAATCGATCAATATTCAATGTTTTGCAATCGCACATGATATAATCATACTGTTTCCAACTCATATTAGGAATTTTTCTTATATATCTACTTGTAATTAAATTACCATCAGCTTATTTTTACATACATGTAAAATAAGAAAAATAAGCACCCCAGGAGTGCTTTTGAAGGAGGAACGACTGAGATTGCTACTTTTGCTTTAAATAAATCCATTATCCCCATATTATTTATAAATCACCCTCTTAATTGTTCATAACTATTTGTTTATCGTTACAGAAAAACTACATTACATCCACATTTGCTATGCCTTGTGCAAGCTTGCTACTTACTATATTGGCCAAATATTCCTTATAGTATTTACACACCCTCAAACAACTAACAATAGAACTGTGAGATAGATCAGACTTATTTAAGCAGTCTCGCGCATAATCTTTACCTTTTGTATAATCAATATTACGTTTTTTTATCATATTTATTCTTGATACATCATCCTTAACAGATTTTTCTGCAAGCCCTCTATTTCTAAGATATACTCTAAACCCCTCTAATAGAATTTCTTCATCTTTTCTCTTTATCATAATTTTAAACATTCCTTTCATATTAGCAGTCCTTATAACTGATTTTTATGTAATGCAACCCACTTTAATCAGTAGACCTCTCATTGTTTGCAGGTACTTCATACCATTCTGAACATAATAAATAACTTTCACCATGAATCTTAATTGGAAGCGAATAATACCTCTTAGGTCTTATACCACTTTGGTTAATTTTATATCATATAGTTAGCTATAATTTCTTTTAATAATGCGTCCTTTGATTCTTCGTCAATAGAAAACATAGTTGTTCTAAAAGGAAATCCTTTATTAGCAACTCTTTTCATTTCTGATGCATTAATTGGTTTTTTAAGTTCTTTGAAATCATCCAGGTTCATATAGTATTCATCATCTATAATGCCATTCCAATTTTTCTTCTTCAATTTCCCATCAGCTTTTCCATAAGCTACAATCCCTTTTCCTGTTTGATATAGAAACACAACATCCTCTCTTTGTATTTTTTCTATTTTCTCCTTCCAACCAGTACAATATGCTGATGCTTTTTTAGCATTAATCATTTCTTTATGAGATTGTGGGTTATTTGTGAAATTTGTATTTAAAACATAACAATTGTTTTCATACTCTAATTGATTTTCAATTGGCGAATACATATTAAACTCGATGTAAAATTCATTATTTATTTCAAAAATCCAGTATATTATTCCATCAATGGATAATCCATTCTTTTTCCAATAAACAATGGACTCTATGGTCTTTTGGTCAAGTCCATTTGTAACTATCATGAAATGCTGTTTATCGTTAAAATCAGACGTTTCAATAGCTTCATCTAAATCAAAATATTTCTTATGATCATCTTTAAGATTACTGCTATGTTTTTTTTTGTAAAGTTCATCCAGCTCATCATACATACTACTTCCATAAAGTTGTCCATAGCGAAGAACTTGAAGTAAATTTTCTGAATTGGATTCCCATTTCTTAAGTTCAAAAATATATAGCTCTCCTTTTGAATCTAGTGCTAAAATATCTGGTTCTTCTTGCCTTGGCCTTTCTGTAAATATTGTCATCAAGGCATTGGTAGATATTAAATCTGCTATGTGCTTAGAAATCAAATTTTCAAGATCTTTTTCCTGCCAACCTGCTGCTTTTAATGTGGTCCGTTTAACTTTTTGGTAATTTTTTTTAGTGTTTTTGTTAAGTTGATATAACATTTAATCCTCTCCTATAATGATTATTAAAACAATAATTAATCTAAATCTATTAATACCTCTAAATCATTCTATTAACATTATTCAACAACCTTCCATGATTATCCTTCAAAATTTGTAGAAAAAAGTAAAACATTCAATCATCTTACTCTATCGTGTAACCTTAACTATACTTTATTTTTCAAAACTCTTATTGTAGGTTTACATACTAATGAATTAGTAGCATAGTCATGATTCTTAAAATCAAATCTTTCATTTAAAAAATAACACTAGTATTTCAAACTAGTGTTAAGATTGGATATCTATTTAATAGGGCCTCGTATCCACTTATAATGGATTTTCTTTATTGATCTAAATTTTTATCATTAAAAGCTTTCGCACCATTCTCAATCCAATTCTTAGCTTCATTATCATTTAAAAACACTGTGGCAGTACTTGGAACAAACATTATCATATATGTAGTTTCCATTACTAATATCATTATTAATATAGTCGTCCACAAATAAAATATGTAATTTTTATCATTTATTGTTTATTTTTGCATTAATACATACTATAATGAAATAGAGGTGATATCATGTTTAAAAAACACAAGCTAATAAAAAATACCTTACAAGGGCTTAAAGAAGATTTTGCTTGGATAGAAATTAAAAGCACTGATAAAAATGAAAATTATCTCCATACAATTAATTATATTGATGATATATATACTATTAATTTCAAAAATGCAGATTACAAAGAAGTTAAAAAAGCATTAAGATCTGCAATAAAAATCAATAATGAAGTTAAGTTAATTAAAATGAAATAAATTATTTCTATTTTATAGGATTATCATCTCATTGCGAAAACTTTCTTCTGAAAATATAATAGTAGTATGCGAGAAATGTTTTTTAAAATCATCCCATAAATATGGATCACCTCTTAACCCCCATTGCTTTGGAAGTTTTTCAAAGATTTTCTCTACGTTAGAATTCATAATTTCACCCCTATTTCAATTAATCATACTTTATTTTTATAATTTAAATAATACTTAAACACTTTTAATTTTTAATACCTGGCAAAGCTTATTATATAACCTTACCTCCTCCCCACTCTCATTTGTACTTACCCTTAAAATAGGTATGCTATATTTCCTTAGTATCTCATCCTTCATTTTATCACGCACTAATTGTACTTTATTATTAGCATGAAAAGCATACCCATCAACTTCAACCACAAGCACTGGGCTCTTATCTATCTTACTAAAAATTATAAAATCAGTATGAGTTAAAATATTCATAGCAAATTTATATTCCACTTCTGTTAACTTAGATGTATCTTTGATCAACATTTTAAGCGGTTGATGTAATACCCTATCAAGAGATCTAAACTCATTTCTACTTAAAACTTTTTCAATTACCATATTCATTAGATTTTCAGAAGCAAATTCAGAAACTTTTTTGTTCTTATTTAATACTTCTAATAACTTTTTAGAATAACTGCGATAAAGCAAATCAAATACTGAAAATGTAGTACTATTAATAATTTCAAAATTATTATATGATTAGACCACAAAAACTTGTGTTTTATCCGTTAGGATATTGGGCTATTCCAATTTTAACTTGTTTAACTTGAATATATTGTAAAATAACAGAAAAATAGCAATAAAAAATTTATTTAGGGC
>NZ_JBOITM010000029.1:0-21161 GCF_050717535.1 Clostridium sp. | reverse complement strand
GATTACTTTATAAAGTGTAGATAAATTTTTGAGGCCTAGTTTTTAATTTATAGAATGTCATAAATACAATAATATCTTTTAAGAAGAGTTATTCATTGGAAAGTATTGTATGTGGTCGGAAGATGAGCTATAACCTCTTTTGGCTTTAATAAAGCCATTTTTATCTTTTTATCCTTTGAATTTCGGGTTGTACATCCTGTTAAAATCATCAACAAACATAAAATTGCTAATCCAATTTTCTTATTAATAATAACCGCACCCCCTATTTTTTTCACATAAGTTGTTTTAAAGTATTTAGTCATTTTACAAGTTTGACACAACATATAAATTGTCTTAATTAAAATACACTAATTATTAATAGGTATTTTTGAATGGTTTTTGTTCTGCATAATATGGTGATATATCTCCATTTATTTTTGTTAATTCCTTCCCATCTGCTGAAAGACCAATAATATTAAAATCCGAACCCTGAAATTTATTCATATATACAATCCATATTCTTGTTCCATTAGCATTAATAATTTTCGCTTGACCTTCAATATTTCTCTTCTTTTCTACAATCTTGACTTGACTAATATCAGGATTACCGATAATTCCGAAATATATTGGGAGTGACGTTTTTTCAATGTTAGGTAAATATGTGTAGGATACTCCAAATTTATTTGCTACCACTGATATATCTCCTTCAACACCACTATAAACATTCTTATACCCGCTTATAGTCTTTCTTACGAAGGCAGTATAAAGACTATCCTCACCTTTATGATTCCAAAATACTATACTTCCTTTATCAGTTTTTTCTTCATGGATAATACTTATTGATTTTGAACCAGGTGTGGTTATTGCTTCTTCTATTGTTTTTACACCATTGTTAAATTTAATTACTAAAAATAGTGAAGCAATGATTATTGTTAAAACAATGAATCCTATTTTCTTTTTCATACTCTTCTCCCTTTTAAAATTTAGATATATTTCGCAATAGTGTAATACATTATGATTTGTCATAAGCTAATTTTAACATTAATTTCAATATAATGTATATATAGATGTATTTAGTTTTAATATTAATTTCCAAAATTATACTTGATTTACTTTGCACTAATAATAAGGCAAATGGCATTTATACTCCTTATGATACCTGTATGCAAAGAAGTAGCAATAAATGCACCTAAAAAAACAAAATGAGCAACAATGGTCGTAATAAGCATTTCTAACACCTTCATACTTAAAGGAAGGCTAATACTCATAAGAGTATTAGTAATACACTACAAAGACTTATAAAAGTAAATATGGTTATAATTTAAAATAGCATATCATAAGAACAATAACTAAAACATCCTATAAATTTACTTTTTTCTTTAAACTCAAAATAAAATTGATTAGATATTATTACTACTATAGACGCAACTAAAATTTCCTTGCTAAATAACCCCCCTCAAACCCGCATTCCCCCGTCACCCCCGAAGATACATTTGCTACCAATTTTCAAATTTTATCCAATATTTATTACCCTTTACCCCACAAAAGTATTTTCAAATTTGAAGAAACCCTTGCTAAAAACCACTTAAAATCCTTGCTTAAAAATCTATCCATCAATCTATCTTTTTTCCCTTTTAAATCTATCCATTTTTCAATCATATTCTAAGTCAAATCAGCTTAAAATTCTATCATTCTATCATTTTTTCATTCATTTATTTCCCTGTTTAACTCCGTCTTTTCTCACTATCTTTTCTCACCCAAACTCACCCGTAGGGTCCTATCATTATATCGGTTATTATTCATCCATAGGCTCACGCCTCATTTGGAAGGGATATGAATGGTATTGAATGGGCTTTAGTTATGTAAAAGCGGAAGAATCTAATCGAGTGCAGAAGCCGATTAGTTTTGGAGATGATGTTTAGTTAGAGCTTGGGAGGGTTACATAGTAGGGTCTGATTTTCTACTGGCTACGCCCCATAAAAGTACGTTAAAAGGCATAAAAATAGAACTACGGAAACTCAATCCTTAGTTCTATCATTATTCTGTCTTAGGTCTTGGTGTGTATGGCTTTGTTAATGGTATAGAGTATTTATTCGGGTGGTTGGTTTATTTTTGTTTTTTTCTCGCTTCTTTTCAGGTACTCTGCAAGGGTTTCTTCAAAATAGCAAGAGTTTTATCGAAGTTGCGAGGGTATTTTAGTTGGCTACATATCCCTCGTTAGTTGAACTACAGTCTCAACGTGAGGTGTATGTGGAAACATATCCATAAGTATTACCTTTTTAACCACATATCCATTATCTATCATTTCCTTCAAATCAACTACTAGACTTTTAGGGTTACAAGATACATAAACTATATGTGGAGCATCAAATTTTATAACATAATCTAAGGCCACAGGGTGAACTCCAGCCCTTGGTGGGTCTAAAATAATACTATCTGGTTTATCTTTAACCTCTTTAATAACCTTTGCTATATCACCTGCTATAAACTCACAATTATTAAGTCCGTTAATTCTTGCATTTTCATTTGCAGCAGCCACTGCTTCTTCTATTAATTCAATACCCAAAACTTTTTTTGCTTTAGCTGCAACAATTTGTCCAATAGTTCCTGTTCCACAATATAGATCAAATACTACTTTTGATTCTGACTCGCCTAGAAAATCTCTAACTATGCTATAAAGTTTTTCTGCCCCTTTTGTATTGGTTTGAAAAAAGGCAAAGGGATTAATTTTAAACTTAAGACCTAATAATTCTTCCATAATATAATCTTTTCCGAATAATAGTTCAACTTTATCAGCTTGAACAATATCTGCTAGACCATCATTAAAAGTATGTATTATTCCCGTGATATTTCCATCACATTTTAACTGTTTAAGCATATTAGTTATTTCACTAAGATCAAAATCTACCTGAGTTGTAGTTACAAAATTCACTAATATTTCTCCAGTATTTATAGCCTTGCGAATAACTAGGTTTCGTAAATATCCACTATGTTCCATCACCTTATATTGTGGTAATTTTAGTTCTTTAAAATAGTTTAATACCATTTTTAAAATTTCTCTAAAATCTCTATCTACAATTCTACAATCATCCACAGTAACTATACTAAAGCTTCTTCCTTTTGTATGCATTCCTAGTGTTAATTCGCCATCCTTTAGAAAGTCACCAAATGTAAATTCCATTTTGTTTCTATATTCGAATTGCACTGGGCTCTTTTCTATGCCTAAAAACTCAAAATCTTTTATTTCTGCCTGATCAAACAACTTTAGTACTTGTTTCTTCTTAAATTCTAATTGTTTATCATAAGAAAGAAATTGATGGCTACATCCTCCACATAAATCTGTAATCTTGCATTGAGGCTCAATTTTATAATCTACATCCTCAAGGATTCTTACAAGTTTTGCTTCATAGCCTTCTGGTTTCTTTTTTGATACTCTACCAATTACCTTTTGACCTGGCAATGTATTTTTAATAATAACTTTTTCGCCTTCATAAAATGCTATGCCTTGTGATGGAAATTCCAAATCTTCTATATAAAATTCATAATCTTTTCTTTTCTGCATAGTTATTAAATCTCCTATCCTTTTGTAATCGTTAGACCAGATATTTTCTTGCCAACGGTATTAGAACCTTTGCCACTCTCCATAATACTCATGTATAATACCATAACCACCATAAAAATTATAAATGACATACTAAACTTTTGAGATATAGCATATCCTGTCAATCTTAATATTGCATCTGCAGCAAATACTAAAACTGCTGATATTCCGCCTATAATTGCTAAATCTATAATATTAGCTTTGAAAGTATCTAACAAATTAGGTTTTTTAGCATCGTTATCCTTTGAATTTATAAAGGTATCGCCCATCTTATTTTCATCTACACCAACCATTTCTTCATTTTTTCCTAGGGATCTATTTTTTATATCATCTGATTCCTCAATCACATCTGTGTTTACTTCTTTTTGTTCTAACATTGTAAATCCTCCTCTATTTTATACTATTATTCTTATATAGCTACTATTTTATTATAAGTACAACGAGAGAAATGCTTATAACTTTTTACTCCCATCTATATATAATACGTATTTATGAAGTATAAATCAAGAGGCTATTGTTTATTCTCAGAAAGTTTACAGGATATTTTTGGTAACACCTTAACTTAAGAGAATAGATATAAGTCTTTAAATTATATTATTTATCATCTATAATGGTATTGGAACCACATATTTGCTTTTGATTTTAATAAAAATTAGGTAGGTGTCTTATGATTACTAAAATTATTTTTCTATGTATCGCTGGTTTTGTAGCTGCTTTCGTAGACTCCATAGCTGGAGGTGGCGGTTTAATAAGTGTCCCCGCCTATATGCTTGCGGGTCTACCCGCCCACATGGTGCTTGGTACTAACAAGTTTAGTTCCACTGCCGGTTCTTTTACTAGTTCACTAGGATTTATAAAATCAGGTAAAGCTAATTTCAAACTTTTAAAATATCTTATCCCCTTTACTTTCATAGGTGCAATGCTTGGGGTTAGAGCAGTCTTAAATATAGACCAAAAGTTTCTAAACGGCTTAGTATTAATTCTTATCATGTTTATAGGAATATATACTCTTTTTTCTAAATCCTTGGGCCTAGAAGATAAATTTCAGGGACTTACCAAAAAAAATGTGATTTGGGGAATTATCCTTGCCCTTTCTTTAGGTTTTTATGATGGTTTTTTCGGTCCTGGTACTGGATCTTTTTTAGTGTTTGGATTTATAAGTATTTTTGGATTTAACTTTGTATCATCTTCCGCCAATGCTCGAGTTTTAAACTTTACCAGCAATATTACATCCCTTATTTTATTTGCCATAAACGGGAAAATAAATTACACCATAGGACTTCCCGTGGCAATATGTATGATTTTAGGAGCAAAATTGGGGACAAGCGTTGCCTTAAAAAAGGGTTCAAAACTTATAAAACCCATATTTGTAACCATGTCACTGGCAGTTGCCTTAAAAATGCTCTTAACCATGCTAAAATAATTACATATGAAATTTAAAATGAAAAAGTAGTTGGTTTTTGTAACCCAGCTACTTTTTTTAGTTATATTATTTTTTTAAGTTGCTCAGCCTTATATTCTCTTATAACTTTATTCTTTGCCAAATCAGTTATTATGATTTTAACTATTTCATCACTAATCCTAAATACTTGTCCCTTCTGTTTTGTCCCAATAACATTAACCGCTGCTCCTTTAAGTAGCCTATTAATTTCATTATTCCCACAATAAGTACATTGTGTTTCACTGGCAATCACCCTTTTGCACTTAGCACAATAAAATAAGTTTGCCATCATAATCCCCCCATTTCATATTAGAATATAATTCTATATAATATATATATTCTCCAATTTACTTATTTTACCTTTAAATGAATAAATTTTTATTTTTCTATATTTTACACTGGATCTTAATTTGTTCACAATTATTAAAACCAGAAAATCGCTTAAGACACTCATTAATATCCTCAGTAGATATATCACTGTTATTAAAATCCTCTTCTAACCACAGGTTCTTAACAATAAGTTGTTTTGTCTTTTTATCGTTTACTATCTCTATTCTAGAGGTAAATCTATCTCCAGACAAAACCGGCAAAACATAGTGACCAAATTTTCTTTTAACAATTGGTGTGTATATTTCCCACTTATACTCAAAATTAAAAATTAATTTTATAAGCTTTCTATCCCAAAGCATATTATCTAAAGGAGCAATGAATTCAGTTCGACCTACAAAATCATTATTATTTAATACCCTTTTAATAAGTAGTTTATCCTCAGATAAGCAATAAAATTTATCAGCTATATTTTCAATTGAAATTTCTACTATCTTATTATCTGCAAGTAGTTTTTTAAATGTGTCCTTGCGATTGACTGCCTTTAATCCATCAATTCCAAGCCATGCATCTGATGGTTTGTTCCAAAGCATTCCCACTGCCCCTATGCGTCTTAAAATGCCCCATGCTATCTGTTCTTCTTGCATTAAATTGGGGTTGCAATCATTCAAAATTTCATCACCTATATGTCCCTGGAAAATGCATAATGCTTGATGGTTCCCTTTTTATGATGAATAATTAACTCTCCCCGAAAGTACATAGTTTCTAATGCTGCTCGAGCTAAAGTAGTAGGATTCCAAGCCCAATTAACTTTTTCTTTAAAATTAATATCTTTAGATGAAACATACCCTTTTTCTTTGATAATCGCCCTTACCTCATCCATAACTGCATTTATTTCATTGTGACTAGGATGATTCCTTCCATACTGATCATAAACCGCTCGCATCGGCGCAAAGTATTTCCAATCATATACACTAAAAATACTCATGTTCTTGTCAAAATAATCCATAAGCACTCTATCTTTATACAAAAGTTTGTACAACATATCTTTAGAAAAGCCCTCTACTCTTGACTGCAAAACTAACTCAGCATTTTTACCACAAACATCTATTGGATCAAACTGAATACACCCAGCTTGTTTTATGTAATCACAAACCCCTTGTTCCCCAAAAAATTTGTAATTACCCATTAGCCCTTGTTTTAGCAAAATGAATTGCCTAGCTTGCTTATTGGTAAAACTAACTTGTTTCATGACCTATCACTTCCTTGCTAATTATATAAAGACTTATTCGCAATTCAAAATGTGTTCAACCAAATCTTACCTCACTACAATATAATAAAAAAGCAGATGATTTTGTTTCATCTACTTTTTTATTACTGATATTATTATTCTATTAGTCCCTGGCTGTAATATGTAGCCACACCCGTAAACCCTTCTTTTTTCAATTCACGCAGTACAAATATTTGAATAATATCAGAATGAATACTCCCCTTTTGATAATTTTGCAAACTTCTTTCAATACTCTTTGCTAAATTCTCAATATCTGATTCATTAAGTGGTTCACTAGCATCATCAGAAGCTCTATATATGCTAGTTTTTATCTTATTCAGATCAAAATCTTGAAGTTTCCCATCTCTTTTAATAACTTTCATAATTATCTATCATCTCCCATGTTCAAATATCACCCAAATAAAGTTTATACTCATTATATATCTAAAAGTTTAATTGTAAAACTTAAAACATACTACTATAATATAAGAAATTATCACAATATTCAACCTTTTTCCAACATTTCTAGGGACGATTCTCAATATTACTTTGAGAGCCGCCCCTAAATCCACCTTTCAAAAACATCAAAAGGATATGAAATTATAATAGCTAAGGTAAAAACATGCAAAACTGTAAAAAAGCACAAGGTCTATTTCCGTAAAAAATAATAGTAATTTTGAAATTAGATATTTTTTCTTAGATTATGCTAACAAAAGTAGATATTGCGTAAAATGCATTTGAATAAGCCTTAGTAATTCTTAATTTATTTTATTTGAAGGTGCGTAAAGAAAAATATATGTTTGAGCGTAGCGAGTTTATATTTTTTAGCAACATCAAATAAAATAAATTTTAGAATTACTTGGCGACATGAAAGCATTTTAGCAATATCTACTTTTCGTTATAGCATAATATAAGAAAAAACTCGCAATCAAATTTAATATTACTAATTAACTTTTCCGATATCTGTCCTGTAGTACATTCCCTCAAAGTGAATTTTCTTCATGTCTGCATAAGCTACTTCCCTCGCCTGTTCTAAGGTTTCACCAAAGCCTGTTATGCCTAGAACTCTTCCACCAGCAGTCTTTAGGATACCATCTTCCTCTATAGCCCCTGCTAAATATAACTTACCTTGTAATTTACTAGACTGACTTATTTCAAATCCTGTATCGTAGCTACCTGGATAACCCTTGGATGCTGCAATTACGCAGCAAGAATGCCCAGCATTCCATTGTAGCTTAAAATTTACAAGGTCGCCGGCAATAGCACTAATCACGAGCTCCGTGAAATCACTTTTCATAAGAGGAAGAACAGCTTGAGTCTCTGGGTCACCAAGTCTTGCATTATATTCAATCAAATATACGCCTCTTTTGGTCATCATTATGCCAAAAAATATTATGCCCTTATAATCCATTTTTTCCTTTTGAATTCCCACAAGGGTTGGCTCTAATATATGTTTTTGAAACTCCTCTAGTACTTCACTAGTGCAGTATGGATTTGGTGCTATAGCGCCCATACCACCTGTGTTTGGGCCTTTATTCTCGTCAAATATTTGTTTGTGATCTTTTGAAGATATAAATGGAAGTATTATGTTTCCATCTGTAATAGATAATATCGAGGCCTCTACGCCTTCCAAAAACTCCTCTATTACAATTTTCTTTCCACTACCTTTAAATATATCGAGTATCATAAAATCATTTATGCTGTTTTTAGCAGAGGTAAAATCCTCACAGATAACTACTCCTTTTCCAGCTGCCAAACCGTCTGCTTTAATTACTATAGGATATTCACATTTTTTTAAATATTCAATAGCCAACTCTGTATGTTCAAAAACTTCATAGGCAGCTGTTTTTATACCATACTTCTTCATAAATTCTTTAGAATATGCTTTACTCCCTTCAAGTCTTGCCGCCTTATGGCTAGGTCCTAATATCTTAAGCCCATTTTCTTTGAATTTATCTACTATACCTTGTACCAAGAGCTCCTCTGATCCAACTATGGTTATATCAATTCTGTTTTCTAAAGCAAAAGATAAAAGTTCATCTATTTTCGTAATATCAATATTCTCACACTTATTTTCCCTGTGAGTACCACCATTACCAGTGGCACAAAATACTTTCTCCACAGAAGGATTTTCTGAAACTGCTGACACTAATGCATGTTCTCTTCCACCAGAACCAATAATTAATACTTTCATAATCCCCATCTCCTATTATCTTAATAAGTCCCATGATAGAATAATTTATTTATTCTACCATGAGACTAATACTTTAGTATATTAAACCACTTAAGTAGACTTAGCCACCTAGGTAGTTAAATACTTTAAAGCGATTCTTAATGTTTGAAATGTCTAGTACCTGTAAACACCATAGAAATTCCATTTTTATTGCAAGCATCTATGGACTGTACATCTTTAATAGACCCACCAGGTTGAATAATGGATGTTATTTTATATTTTGCAGCTAGCTCTACCACATCTCCAAAAGGGAAGAATGCATCTGATGCCATTATATTACCACCCTCTGCTCTTTCTAAGGCTTGCTCTGCTGCCCATATTCTATTTACCTGACCTGCACCAATTCCCTTAGTCACACCATCTTTAACTACTACAATAGCATTTGATTTAACATATTTAACAACTTTCATAGCAAATATTAAATCTTTCATTTCACTTTCTGATGGTTTGCTTTCCGTAACTACTTTAGTTTCATCTATTAATTTTTGGTCAGAACTTTGTACGAGTATTCCTCCATCAACTTTAACCATTTGGAGTTTATCCTCTGCTTTACTTGAACATACTATAATTCTTAAATTTTTCTTAGCTTTTAATATTTCTAAAGCTGCCTCATCAAACTCTGGTGCAATAACCACCTCTAAAAATATTTTTACAAGTTCCTTTGCAGTTTCACTGTCTACTTTTCTATTAAAAGCAACAATGCCACCAAATATAGACATAGGATCACATTCGTAGGCCTTTTTATATGTATCAAGTACGCTAGTACCTATGGCAACTCCACAAGGTGTATTGTGCTTTAATGCGCAACAAGCAGTCTCATCGAATTCACATACTACCTTCCATGCAATATCCATGTCCTTTATATTGTTATAAGATAATTCCTTGCCATGTAACTGCACCATATCCTTCATAGCTCCATTTCCTGCTGTACTAACATAATAAGCTGCGCTTTGATGAGGATTTTCACCATATCTTAAATCCATTGATTTTTTATATGAAAGCGATAAATAATCAGAGTATGAATCCTCTCCAAGTAAGAAATTACTTATAGCTGCATCATAAGCAGATATTAAATTAAACACTTTACCAGCTAAATGCTTTCTAGTTTCAAATTCCACTTCTTGTTTTGCATCCATTTTGCTTATAATATTTCCATAATCACATGTATCACTAAGTACAATAACATCCTTAAAGTTTTTAGCCGCTGCTCTTAGCATAGTTGGTCCACCGATATCAATAAATTCAACTTTTTCCTCAAAACTTATATCTTGCGTAACCTTATCAAAAAAAGGATAAAGATTAACCACTACCATATCGATAGGTTTTATTCCTTTAGCCTTAATGGTTGCCATATGCTCTTTATTATCTCTTATTGCTAAAATTCCACTATGAATAGTTGGATGTAATGTTTTAACTCTTCCATCTAAAATCTCTTCAAAGCCTGTTATTTCAGAAATTTCTACTACTTTTATACCATTATCTTTTAAATATTTAAAAGTTCCACCTGTGGATATAATCTCTACCCCATTATTTTGTAGTGATGTTGCAAGTTCTAAAATGTTTTCTTTATCAAATACACTTATAAGTGCTGTTTTTATCATTATTATTCCACCTTTCTAATAAGGCATATTTATTTTCCTGTGCCTTATTCACATTCAAATACCTATTACTTTTCTTCCAACAATTTTTATTTTTCCTTCACTTATATATTTAATAGCTTCTGGCAATGCAATATGTTCTTGCTCTAAAACTCTCTTTTGGAGTTCAATAGCTGAATCTTCTCCATAAACCTGCACGACCTTTTGAATTATAATTGGGCCTGAGTCTGTACCCTCATCTACGAAATGAACGGTGCATCCTGAAACTTTAACCCCATACTCTAAAGCTTTTTCATGAACTTTAATGCCATACATTCCTCCCCCGCAAAAGGATGGGATAAGGGCTGGATGAATATTAATTATTCTATTTTTAAATTTTGAAAGAATTTCCCCTTTAAGTATGGATAAAAAACCAGCGAGTACTATCAAATCTACTTTTCCATCTATAATTTTAAATATTTCCTGAGAAATCATTGTGCCATATTTCTTCTTATCCACCACGTAGGTTTTTATATTTTTTGATTTTGCTCTATCTATGCCATATACATCTTTTTTATCACTAATAACAGCCTCTATAGAACAATTTAAATTTCCACTTTCTATATTGTCTATTATGGCCTGAAGGTTGCTACCGCTGCCTGATATTAGTACGGCTATTTTAAGCAAACTCCGCCACCTCCAGCTTCAACGTGACCAATTTTATATGCTCTATCTCCTAAATCTTCAATAGTCTTTATAACCTTTAGTACATCGCTGTTTTCAACGCATAGCACATAACCAATTCCCATATTATATGTATTAAACATATGCTCCTCAGTTACTCCTAGTGAAATTAGATGTTTAAATATATCTGGAGTATTAAAACTATTTTTGTCTACCACTGCTGTAAAATCTCCACTAAACATTCTTGGTATATTTTCATAAAAACCACCACCGGTTATATGTGCCATACCCTTTATATCAAATTTTTCTATAAGTTTTAAAACGGTTTTTACATAAATTTTTGTTGGGGTAAGTAGTGTGTTTCCAATCTTATCTCCATTAAAAGAAGCATCTAAATCTGGTATTAATTTTCTAACTAATGAATATCCATTACTATGAAGACCTGAAGATTCTATTCCTATTAATGAATACCCATCTTTAATAGCAGAACCGTCAATAATCTTATGCTTATCAACTATCCCAACAGTAAATCCTGCCATATCATACTCTCCATCTCTATAGAAGCCTGGCATTTCAGCAGTTTCGCCACCTATAAGTGCACACCCCGATTGAATACATCCTTCTGCTACACCTTTTACAAGTTGTGCTGAAACACTGGAGTCTAATTTTCCACAAGCTATATAGTCTAAAAAGAAAAGTGGCTTTGCACCATGACAAAGGACATCATTTACACACATAGCAACGCAGTCAATTCCTACAGTGCCATATTTTTTCATTCTAAAAGCAATATCAAGTTTAGTACCTACTCCATCTGTGCCTGAAACTAAGATAGGATTTTTATAACCTTCGCCTATTTCAAACATACCAGCAAAACTTCCCAAATGATTTAAAACACCTTTTGTAAATGTCTCAGCTGCATATTCTTTTATTAATTTTACTGACTTATATCCTTCTTCAATATTAACACCAGAATCTTTATAAGTAATCATAAATATACCCTACCTTTCTAATCTTTCTTTATCACTTTCAAAGGGAGCAGATACTGGGTATCTACCCGAAAAACAACCTAAACAAAATTCTGTTCTACCCAAGGATTTTAATAGCCCCTCTATGCTTAAATATCCTAAACTATCTGCACCTATCTCTTGTCTAATTTCCTCTACATTAATGTTGGCACCTATTAAATCTTTTCTATAAGGCGTATCTATTCCAAAATAACATGGATACTTTACTATTGGTGAACAAACCCTAAAGTGAACTTCTTTTGCTCCAGCTTTTTTCAATATTTCAACTAATCTTCTACTAGTAGTTCCACGAACTATTGAATCATCTATGAGAATAATTCTTTTGCCTTCTACATTTATTTTTAATGCATTTAGTTTTACAGACACTGCTCTTTCACGAATTTCTTGAGTTGGGCTTATAAAAGTTCTACCCACGTATCTATTTTTTATAAGACCCATTCCAAAAGGTATTCCTGAAATCTTAGAGTATCCTATTGCAGCAGCCATACCTGAATCTGGAACTCCTACAACCATATCAGCATCCACTGGAGATTCTTTAAATAACTGTTCCCCAGCCTTGACTCTTGAGCTATACACATTAATTCCATCAATGGTACTATCTGGCCTTGCAAAATATATATATTCAAAAGAGCAAACAGCATTTTTCGTTTTTTCCGCAAAATTAATAGAATTAAGTCCATTTTCATCTATTATAACTATTTCTCCAGGCTTCACATCTCTTAAAAACTCTGCACCAACTGCATCTAGTGCGCAACTTTCAGAAGCTATAACATAACTATTGCCTATGGTACCTATACAAAGAGGCCTAATACCATTTTGATCCCTAACAGCTATCAACTTTTCTTTTGTAAGCATGACTATTGCATAAGATCCTTTGATAGCCTGCACCGCATCTACTACAGCCTTTTCTACACCTTTTTTTGCACCTCTTGCAATTAGGTTAAGAATAACTTCTGAATCTATTGAGGTTTGAAACATATGCCCACAGTCCTCTAGAAGCTCCCTTATAACATCTGCATTAACTAAATTCCCGTTATGTGCTATAGCTATATCTCCTAGTTTAAATTTACTTAAAAGTGGCTGTGCATTTTTAAGTTCACTACCTCCAGTGGTTGAATATCTGACGTGTCCAATAGCAGCATGACCCTTCATTTCATTAATTTGCTTTTCATTAAAAACATCACATACAAGGCCCATAGCCTTTTCACAAACAAGATTAACTCCATCAGAATATACTATTCCAGCACTTTCTTCTCCCCTATGCTGCAATGCATAAAGACCATAATAAGTTAGTGATGCTACATCTAAGTCTTTATCTGGCGAAAAAATACCAAACACACCACACTCTTCTTTAAACTTATCTTGCTTAAAGTCATTTTCATCAATGTGATTTCTACTGCAAGAAAGTGGCATATTGTCTAATTCTATAATTTCATTCAAAGAAATTCCTCCTTGTTATTGCTTCCCTAACATTTAGTTATAATTCACATTATTTTTATTTCTTAAATATATCTTATTTATCACTAATTCTACTTAATATTTCCACATAAGCCTCTGTAACATTGCCTAGATCTCTTCTAAATCTATCTTTGTCTAATTTTTCTCCTGTTTTAACATCCCAAAATCTACATGTATCTGGTGATATCTCATCTGCCAAGATTATCTCTCCATGATATCTTCCAAACTCTACTTTAAAATCTATTAAATTAATACCCTTTTCAAAGAAAAACTTCTTTAAAGTATCATTTATTTTTGAAGCCAAATTGTATATCTCTGATAATTCTTCAAAGGTTGCGAGTCCCATAGCTACTGAGTGATAATCGTTTATAAGTGGATCACCTAATTCATCATTTTTATAACTTAATTCGAAAACTGTTGTTTTTAGCTCTGTGCCTTCTTCTATTCCGTATCTTTTTGCCATACTACCAGCTGCTACATTTCTTACAATCACTTCAAGAGGTACTATTTCAACTTTTTTACAAAGCTGTTCTCTTTCATTTAACTTTTTGATAAAATGAGTTTTTACACCGTTTTTCTCTAGCAATTCAAATAATGTGGTTGTTATACTATTATTTAAAACCCCTTTGTTTTCAATTTGTGCCTTTTTAACACCATTAAAAGCTGTTGCATCATCTTTATAATATACTAGAATTTCATCCTCATTATCTGTACTGAACATTTTTTTAGCTTTTCCCTCATATAATAATTTTGATTCTCCCATTAATAACCACTCCTTAATATTTAATTTCACAATCATATTTTAAGTTTTATATTTTAATTTTTATATTTTAATTTCTATATTTTAAAATTCTATATTTTAAAATTCTATATTTTCTTCGTTCTCTGCTATAAATTTTTCTTTCATTTCTTTTCTGTATTTTATTAATTTATTTTTAAGTTCCAAGTCTTTTAGTGATAAAATCTGAACTGCAAGCATTCCAGCATTATAACTGTTATTAATACCAACTGTAGCAACAGGAATAGCTTTTGGCATTTGAACCATTGAAAGTAATGAGTCTATGCCCTCCATAGCAGCCTTAATTGGCACCCCAATAACCGGCAACACTGTATGCGATGCAATTACCCCCGGAAGATGTGCAGCAAGCCCTGCTCCTGCTATAATGCATTCTACCCCTCTATTTTCCATTTCCTTTATTACTTGGACTAATCTCTCAGGTACTCTGTGAGCCGATAAAATATGTACTTCATACTCAACATCAAATTCTTTAAGTACTATTCCTGCATTTTTCATTACCTCTTTATCAGATTTACTTCCAAAAACAATTCCTACTTTCATAATTTTGTTACCTCCAATTAAAATAAAGTATTCAACTCTTATAATTGCCTATAAAAAAAGGACTATACCATAAAAAAAATTATTTTAATGGTGTAATCCCGAATTATAGTGTCAATTCAAGATCCACCAATAGTGAGAAGAAAACGGCCTCTCGTAGAAACTTCTGTGCCATATTCACAGAAATATATTGATGAACTAATTTATTAATTTATGATTTTATTTTAACATCTATTTTTCATTAAGTCAATCCATTAATGGCTTTTTAAATAATATTGTTCGTGTTTGTATCTTTATACAAGCAACTAAGTACATATATAACATTAATTGTTCGTGTTTTGATGCCACCCACATGGCAAGTGGCAAAAGTGACAAGCTCTAGGTGTATAGATATTTCTAAGGTAAGCAATTTGCTCTACCTACGGTGGATTATAAACGGTATCCGCATACTGTTTCCTATATAATTAAAAAACAGCAAGTATAAAAGTTTTATACCTGCTGTTTGTTTTATATAAATTTCAGATTCTATTTAAAATAATTTACTCCTGCCTCAAATATTTTTTGGTCCTTTTCACCAATAATATTCTTTGCGATGTTTGAGCCTATTCTTTCAGAGTGACCCATTTTACCAAAGATTCTTCCGTCAACGCTAGTTATTCCTTCAATAGCATGCATTGAACCATTAGGATTAAAATTTATATCATAACTTGGATTGCCTTCAAAATCTACGTATTGTGTAGCTACTTGACCACTTTCAAATAATTTTTTAATTACTTCATCACTGGCTACAAATCTTCCTTCTCCATGGGATACTGGAATTGTATGTGTATCTCCTACTGTCAAATTGCTAAGCCAAGGTGATAATGTTGAAACTACTTTAGTTTGCACCATACGAGATATATGCCTACCAATTTCATTATAGGTTAATGTGGGGCTATTTTCTGTTATATCTGTTATTTTCCCATAAGGTAATAGTCCAAGTTTTATTAGTGCTTGAAATCCGTTGCATACTCCAAGAATTAATCCATCTCTACTTTCTAATAGCTCATGTATACTTTCTGTTATTATAGGATTTCTAAAGAATGTAGCCATAAATTTACCAGCTCCATCTGGTTCATCACCAGCACTAAATCCACCTGGAAGCATAATTATCTGAGATTTTCTTATTTTCTCTGCTATACCTTTTATGGATTCCTCAATATGGCTTGAGGATAAATTGTTTATTACCATTATTTCTACCTCAGCCCCGGCTTTTTCAAAGGCTCTCATGGAATCATATTCACAATTAGTTCCAGGGAACACAGGAATTATAACTCTAGGCTTTGCAATTTTAATTGTGGCTGAAGATTTATTTGACACATTTCCAACACTTGTATTCATACTTAAAGTCCCACTATTTGTTTTCCCTGTATTTTCTTTTGTATTATTTACTTTTGTAGTAAATACACTTTCTAGTGGTTCCTCCCAATTGCGCAGCGCTTCCTCTAAACTAATAGTTTCTGAAAGTACAGTAATAACTGGTGATTTTTGAGTATTTCCAAGGTAAACAATATTTGCCTTGGCTTTGACTAACTCTTCAAGTGTAGAATTATCAATTTCCATTACTATGCTACCATAATCCTCACTAAATATATTTTCTACCTGAATGTCCTCATTAAATTTAAACCCTATATTATTACCAAAACACATTTTAGATATAACCTCTGCTAGGCCACCGCCTCCTACTGCATAAGTTGATAAGGCTTTCCCACTATCGATTAATTGTTTCACTAATTTATAGTTATCACGTAGCTTTTCAAAATCTGGTAATCCATCTTCTAAAATATTCGCATGAATTAAAACCACCTGACTATCATGTCTTTTAAACTCTGGTGATATAACTTTCTCTATATTTACTAGGTCTACTGCAAAAGATACCAATGTTGGCGGTACATTCATATCATTAAAAGTACCTGACATACTGTCTTTTCCACCAATTGCTGCTATACTAAATTGTTTCTGCACATGATAAGCCCCCAGTAGTGCAGAAAATGGTTTTCCCCATTTTTGTGGATCTTTTGACAATTTTTCAAAGTACTCCTGGAAGGTTAGTTTAATATCTTCATAATCCCCACCACAGGCTACCACTTTCGTTACAGAATCTATTACTGAATAGGCTGCTCCATGAAACGGACTCCACTTAGATAATTTAGGATTGTATCCATAGGCCATTATTGTACCAGTATTTGTATCTCCAGTAAGCACTGGCAATTTTGCTACCATAGCCTGAATTGGTGTTTTCTGATACTTGCCCCCAAAAGGCATAAGAACAGATCCTGCACCTATAGTGCTATCAAATCTCTCAACTAAACCCTTTTGACTACAAACATTTAAGTCTGATAAAGTATCATTCCACAATTTCTTTATTGATTTTGATTTTTCATAACTTCCCTTTATATCTTTTGAAAAGTAGTATTCGCTTTCCTTTGGTGCTGATATTCTAACATCTGAAAACTGTTTAACTCCATTTGTATCTAAGAAACTTCTACTTACATCAACTATAGTTTTTCCCTTCCATATCATCTTAAGTCTGTTATCATCAGTTATTTGTGCTACTTCCACAGCCTCCAAATTTTCTGCCTCTGAAAGTTTTATAAACAGCTCCACATCGCAACGTCTAACAACAACAGCCATACGCTCTTGGGACTCTGATATAGCAAGCTCTGTTCCATCTAGACCATGGTATTTTTTAGGAACTGCATCTAGATTAATAATAAGTGCATCTGAAAGTTCCCCTATTGCTACAGATACTCCACCTGCGCCAAAATCATTACATCTCTTTATAAGTTTTGTAACTTTAGGATTTCTAAATAATCTTTGAATCTTTCTTTCTGTAGGTGCATTACCCTTTTGAACTTCTGCTCCTGAAGTTAGTAATGAGTTATCACAATGCTTTTTAGATGATCCTGTAGCTCCGCCACATCCATCACGGCCTGTCTTTCCACCAAGAAGTATAACAATGTCCGATGCCATTGGTATTTCTCTAACCACATTTTCATAAGGTGCTGCTCCAATAACTGCTCCTACTTCCATTCTTTTAGCAATAAATCCCTCATCATAGACCTCAGAAACAAGTCCTGTGGCAAGTCCGATTTGATTTCCATAAGAACTATATCCATGAGCAGCCTCAAGAGTTATTTTTCTTTGAGGAAGTTTTCCTTTTAAGGTATCTGAAATTTTTCGCCTTGGATCACCAGATCCTGTAACACGCATTGCCTGATACACATAACTCCTGCCTGATAATGGATCTCTTATGGACCCACCAAGGCAAGTAGCTGCCCCTCCAAAAGGCTCTATTTCAGTAGGGTGATTATGAGTTTCATTTTTAAACATTACAAGCCACTTCTCTTTTTTTCCATCAATGTCTGCATCGATAACTATACTGCAAGCATTAATTTCTTCTGAAACATCAAGGTCTTGTAATTTTCCTTTTTTTCTAAGCTCTTTCATTCCAATAACAGCCATATCCATAAGTGTTACAGCTCTATCAGTTTTACCATAAACAAAGTCTCTAGTATCTAAATATTCACTATATGCTGCTACAATAGGCTTTGAGTATTTACCCTCTTCTATAGAAACATCCTCAATGACAGTATTAAAGGTAGTATGTCTACAGTGATCTGACCAATATGTATCTATAACTTTTATCTCCGTTATGGTTGGATCTCTCTTTTCAGTTTCACCAAAATACTCTCTGCAATATTTTAAGTCCTCAAAACTCATAGCAAGACCATTATCATCTAAAAATCCTTTTAAATCCAGATCACTCATACGAGTAAAAGATTCTAATATGGCTACTTCCTCTGGTTCATCGAAGCTTTGGTTTAAATCAGTACATTTTTCCAAATCTGTTTCTCTAGAGTCTACAGAATTTATGCAATAATCTTTAATTACAGATATATCACTTTTAGTAATTTCGCCCTTCAGTATTATAATTTTTGCAGTTTTAACTATAGGTTTATCTTTTTGAGTTAAAATTTGTATACATTGAGCAGCTGAATCCGCCCTCTGATCATATTGCCCAGGTAAATATTCAATGGCAAACATGGTTTCTCCTGCTTTTATATGTAAGTCTTCATCATAAACATTATCTACTGTGGGTTCTGAAAATATTGTATTTTTTGATTTTTCATACTGATTTTCTGATATTCCCATAATATCGTATCTATTAACTAATCTAAGCCCCTTCAAGGTCTTTATACCTAAATTTATCACTATATCTTTGAATAACTTTTCACCTTCAACATTATAGTTCGCTTTTTTCTCTACATATAACCTATATATCTTATTTTCCATGATTATTACCTCCAAAATATAATTTTATACGAATATTAATCATTAAATACATTTTATAATTCGTTATATTTATAGTATAGTATATTTTGTCTAATTATAAAAGCTTATTTTATTATAATTCCATATTTTCTTGCTTTTAATACTTTTTATAATATAAATATGGCCACATAATAAAGCAGGAAGGCATATGCCCTCCTGCTTTATTATATAAAATATATCATAGATTTAATTATTTTCTAACTTAATCTTCCACTTCATTATTCTCTTCAATATCCTCTTCGTAACATCTTAAACTCTTTTTGACTAATGCTCCAAGTCCTAATAGTGCAATTAAATTTGGGATAATCATTAATCCATAAAAAGTATCGGCTAGTTCCCAAACTAGTTCAACCTTTAAAGCTGCACCTAGTACTATAAATACAAGAACTAAACTTCTATATATATTTAATGCTTTTTTACCAAATAAGTATTTAACATTGGTTTCTCCAAAGAAATACCAAGCTACTATGGTAGAAAAGGCAAAGAAGAATAATGCTACAGCTATAAATATGCCACCAAAGCTTCCCATTCCATGAACAAAAGCCTTTTGAGTTAGAGCTATACCAGTAACCTTTCCATCCAATACTCCTGTAGTTATTATAACTAGTGCAGTTAATGTTAAAATTACAAAGGTATCTATGAATACGCATATTATGGCAACAAATCCTTGCTGCGCTGGATGTTTAACTTTTGCCAGTGCATGAGCATGTGGTGTTGAACCCATTCCCGCTTCGTTGGAAAATAAGCCTCTTGAGATACCGTATCTCATAGCTTGTTGTACAGTAATTCCAATTGCTCCACCTGTAGCAGCTTTAGGATTAAACGCAGCTACAAATATCAATTTAAATGCTGGTCCAATATCTACAAAATTTGCTATTAAAATTCCTAAACTCCCTATTATATAACATAAAGCCATAATTGGTACTACTTTTTCAGTAAAACCAGCAATACGGCCTATACCTCCAATAAAAATCAACCCAGCCAATATCGCAACAACAATACCAACTATTAAACGGGTAATTGTATTTGAACTTATTGCTGCACTTATTGAGTTACTTTGTACCATACTACCTATGAATCCAAATACAATTATACTCATTACAGCAAAAAATGCTGCAAGCTTTTTACTTCCTAGGCCCTTACTAATATAGTAAGCCGGACCTCCTGTCATATGCCCTTCAACTTTTTCTTTAAATTTTTGAGCAAGCACTGCCTCTGCAAAAATAGTTGCCATGCCAAAGAACGCACTTATCCACATCCAAAATATAGCACCCGGACCTCCTGCTACTATAGCAGTAGCAGCCCCCGCTAAATTTCCTGTTCCTACTTGCGCAGCCATGGCAGTTGTCATTGCTTGAAATGATGACATTCCTTCTTTCCCTGCCCTCTTGCCAAACTTTATTCCTCCAAAAGCTTGTCTAAAGATAGCTTTAATTTTTCTAACTTGAACAAGTTTTAAAATTATCGTAAAATAAATCCCCGTACCACATAACAAGAATATTAATATATATCCCCATAATACTCCGTTAATGCCTTTAACCATTGATAATAAATCCACCAAACCACTCCATTCTACTTACTAATATTTTATTTTCAAATACATTTCCAAAAAAATAAATATTTTCCTTTTAAAGATATTTTTTAGTATTTACTTACAATATTATACCATAATATTAACTTTTACTCAACTATTCATGCTTTTTAGACATAATAGCTTATACTTTTCTATTAATCGAGTAGGAGCTAAATAATTAATTTATTTAGCGACCTCTCACACCACCATGCATACCGTTCGGTACACGGCGGTTCAATAGAAATTAATGTTTTAATAAATATGTCTCAGATATAGAAACTAA
>NZ_JBOITM010000028.1:0-207334 GCF_050717535.1 Clostridium sp. | reverse complement strand
CGCCGACTTCCTTCAGATTCCGTCTCGCGATGGACACCCTTGTCTTAAGCTATGCACTTGGCACTATTAACCCGTGCTAGGGACTTTCACCCATTAGATTGCGCCCATGCCGGGCGCACAATAATAATACCCCAGGACACCCTGGGGTATTATTATTTATAATTTTAATTCTTTTATAACAATTCCCTCTAAGTCTTTTATCTGGAATACGTTGTCCTCAAGTATTGCATAAGAATTAGGGCTATTTTCCTTAGGTAAAGATAATGAACCCGGATTTAGCACATATATTTTATTGTATTTTTCAGCTACTGGAACATGTGTGTGACCATGAATCAGAACATCATTTTCGCTAAGACTGGGCATATTATCCTTATTATATATGTGCCCATGAGTCAAAAACAATCTTCTGTCATTATACAACATTATAGAATAATCAGCCATCATAGGATACTCTATAAGCATTTGATCTACTTCACTATCACAATTTCCTCTAACCGCTATTATCTTATCTTTGTATTCATTTAGGAGACTCGCTACTTCCTTAGGATTATAATCCTCTGGCAATGGATTTCTTGGTCCATGATATAAGGCATCACCAAGCATAACTATATAACTAGCTCTCTCTTCTTTATAACGCACTAATGCCTTTTTTAAAAAGAAAAGTGAACCATGTATGTCCGAAATAAAAAATATTTTCATATCTATTGAACTCCTCTGTGATGTATCTATTAAACTAGATTATCTTGTTAATTAGTTTTTATGTTTTATAACCCCTATAGCCGTACCTATAATGTATGTATCTTCACTATCTACTACAATAGGTTTGTATTTCTCATTTTCTGGCATAAGAAGTATTCTACCTTTTTCTATAGAAAGCCTCTTTAAAGTAGCATTTCCACCTATATCAACTGCTACAATATCCTTGTTATTTGCAGCATTTTCCTGACGTATTATTACATAATCACCATTGTTAATATTAGCCCCAATCATACTGTCTCCTTTAACCTTTAAAATAAAGGCATTTTTCACTCCCTTTAGCCAATACTTTGGAAGGTAAAATTTCCCTTCCATTTCGGAATTGATAAGTATAGGTTCTCCTGCTGCTATATCACTATATACAGGTAGTTCTAATAATTCCTCATTTACATACTCATAATCGCCTTTTTCATCATTTACTATAACATCTGATATTCTACTATAATCTCTCATGAATTCATATGCTCTGCTGTGTCTTAAATCACAAAATTGAAAGTTCTCTAATGAATTAAAGTCTAACCTTTTGCTGATTATTTTCACAGAATTTTTTTTCAGCTTTTCTTGTTTTTTATAAATATTTTTAAATAAATGAGCTTTTGCTTTTTCTCCTAAAGGCCTCCCATTGACTCTTTTGCCTTTTACCATATATGAATTAGTATTATGTTCCATATCCATATCAACAAGAAACATCATACTAGAATAAGATTTTTCATTAAACAATGCATTAATAAAATCAAGCTGCACCTTAGTTAAATTGTTACTTTTGTCTATTACAATATGAGAATACTTGTCCTCTTTAATTGTTTGTGCTATCTGTAGAGCATATAAATTAATATCCTCATTATCAACTAAATTTTCGCACCTAAGCTTTTCATTGTACATATTCATAAGCTGAAATATTGCTTTCCTAGCCATAGAGTTTTTCTGAATTCTTTGAGGTCCTTGTCCTCTTTTGCATTTTCTTCCTGTTCTAATTGCCGTTAGATAGGAATCGATTTTTAAGTGATTGCAACTTTTTATCCATTTTATTTCCTGAATAAAAAATTCAACGTAGTCAGTATTCAATATTCTTAGCTTTGGAAATATTTTTTTAAGTTCCAATATGCAATTTTTCATAATTCTATTTCTTTTATCATTATCTATAATTAGTATGTCATCTAATTTATATTCATTTTTATATTCTAAAAAATATTTATATAAAAGTCTCTCTAATGTAACCACATGAAATTTTCTTTCATTATTAGAAAATAGAGTTAAATAATCTAACCTAGTTTCTTTTTCTACTACGTTATATATGTTTTCAATATAATTTATATCTTCATCATTAGATGCTAACATTAATATTTTATCCTCTTCATATAAACAATAATTGTTTTTTAAATAAAGGCTCCTATAAATAGCTGCTGTTGTCTTTCCTGAGCCTTTATTTCCTTTAATTAAACTATATCTTGATGGCTTGCTATGAACCATTCTTCGTTGTTCTAAGGTTAATTCCATTTAGCCACCTCCAATGTAGACATATTAATAGTATACATTAATTATAAAATTAAAGTATGATTTTTCTATAATTACTTATACTATGACCATGATTTATTAAATAATTTATCTAAATAGAACGAACTAGAGGTGATTATTGTGAAAAGTAAGATATTGAGTATTATTATTTCTTCAATGCTCTCAGTTAGCTGTTTATCAAATGTTGTTTACAGCTCCGAATTAAACCCTATATCAATTGTGGATACTAAAAATGATTGTATTAAATATCAGAACAAGGATAATCCAAAAACACCCAACCTAATAAATTTTTTCAAAAATGTCTTTAGTACCAATAAAACCCTTGATGGGATCAGTACTAAAGAATATAATTGGTACTTCCAGCCCCGCAATGACAATACTCCACCGGATGGGCCCAAAGAGACCAGCAAAATTGTATCAAACTATGAATGTTATTATTTAGGTGATGTCTCAAAAAAAATATTATATTTAACTTTTGATGAGGGATATGAAGCTGGATATACGACTCCTATTTTAGACGTTTTAAAAAAACATAATGTAAAAGCAGCATTTTTCGTTGTAAAACCCTATATTACTTCTAATCCAGAATTGATAAAAAGAATGGTAGCCGAAGGGCACTTAGTTTGCAACCACAGTGCTCACCATCCTTCCATGGCCTCTATATTAGATCAAGAAAAATTCAATCGTGAATTATCTGATGTCGAGGTCGCATTTGAGAATATTACTGAAAAAAAGATATCTAAATATTTTAGGCCTCCAATGGGTAAGTATAGTGAATTATCCCTGCAGTATACTCAAAACTATGGATATAAAACTATATTTTGGAGTTTTGCTTATATGGATTGGCTTACTAATAAACAGCCATCTCATGAAAGTGCAAAAAAACGTATTCTGCAAAGAACCCACAATGGTGGAATTATGCTACTACATGCTGTATCAAAGACCAATGCAGAAATATTAGATGATGTAATTACGGAGTGGGAGAACCAAGGATACATTCTAAAAACACTAGATGAATTACCTACTAAACATTAATACAAAAAAGTATATATTATTACAATTGCGTTTCCTATCGCTAAGTAATAATATATACTTTTCTTAATGCTTTTAGAAAACTATTGTGTTTACGATGAAGCAGAAGCTCCTGCTACAGCAGCGGTACTACTAGCCGCTGCTATGACAGCTACAGTTTGCGCTGCAATTAGCGCTTCAATAGAAATTCCAATAGTTGTCTGAATAAGATCTTTTTGGTCTTTTATTTTCTCAATATATACATCACTAACCAAGGCGGCAGCAGTATATAAATGGGTTTCTTTACTTAACCACTTATATTTTTTAGTAGACTTAAGGACTTTTACAATTTCAATAACTTGGTCTACTGCCTCATACCCACTATCGCCTAGTATAGATAAAAAGCCTACTATGGAATATCCAGTAGAATACACCTTCATTTTATTTTCTTTTAACTTATCAAATATTTCTTTACATCTTAAAACCTTGCTTTTATTGTCCTCTTTACGAAATCCCAGTATATGAGATAAAAGTTGAAGTCCATTATTTTTTCCAAATCCATTTTCATTTAATAGATTATAGCACTCTTCCATATTTTCTATAATACTATTAATAGAATCATTTGAATTGGCTAAAAGTATAGCAAGTGGGTAATCATCTCCACCAGTTAGCCATGGATGGTTGCTTTTCATTTCAGTATATATCTCTTTGGCTTTTTTAATTCTTGTATCCGCCCCTTCTTCACTACAGGTGGCTATAAGAGCATAATTAGCTATTGGCAAATACATATTATTCTTAAATCCTGCCTCTTTCATTTTTTTATTATAACCCACCATTTTATCAAATTCTTGGTTTGGATTATCATATTCAGATGCTAATAATGCTGATAATATTATCATAGAGGTACCTCTATAATTAGAAAACAGCCCAGTAGTTTCTTTAATATGTTTTCTCACATCTTTAATCTTTTCTTTATCAAAAGCTCTGTTATTTAATGTATATGTCAAAGCTGTAAAATGGTTAGTTAAAGACCCTTCCCATTTAAATTGTGTAGATACTTGTTGAAATATATCTATTAGCCTATCCATCTTTTGTTCCACTAACTGATTCATAATAATATCCTCCCTATATGATGGTATAATTATTAAAAATAATATGGTATTTTGAAAATATTTATGTAATGTATAAGACCTTAACATAATTCAATCCAAAGTTCAACCTCATATTTATTTTTTACCATTAATGTGTTATAATGTTATTTAAATTACGTAAATATAGGGGGGGAATTATGAAAAAACACAAGCTTTTAAGCTTAATTCTTACCATTGGTCTTTTATCTTCAAATTTTTTAATATTGAATACTTCAGCAAAAGAACTGGCTAAGGGACTTGCTTATAACGAAACCATGACCTCAGCAAAAGATTTAACTAATGTACTAAAAGAATGGCAGGTTTCTAAATACAAAGGTGAAGGAATGGTGATCTCTATAATTGATAGCGGCATTGATTATAGACATAAAGATATGAGACTTACTGACCCTTCTAAAGCAAAACTAAAAAATAAAAACCCAGAGGGGAAGGGAAAATACTTTACAAACAAAGTACCCTATGGATATAACTACGCAGATAAAAATCAAAATATAATTGATGATGGTAGCATGCATGGAATGCATGTAGCTGGCATAGTCGCTGCAAATGGGCTCTCTACCCAGGTATCAAAATTCGAGGCAATTCAAGGAGTTGCACCAGAAGCACAACTACTTGCAATGAAAGTTTTCTCAAATGACCCTGATTACCCTAGTTGCAATGATGAAGATGTAGTTGCAGCTATAAACGACTCCATAAAACTCGGTGCCGATGTAATAAATATGAGTTTAGGCTCCGATTCAGGCTTTGTAGAAAATAGTGCACCTATTCAACAAGCTATTAAGGATGCTGAAGAGAGTGGCGTAGTTGTTGTAGTATCTGCAGGTAACTCTGCATACTCAACTTCTCCTGAAAAAGTTGCGGACATAGTAGATACATCAGTTGTCAGTTCTCCAAGCATAGCAAAAGAAGCTCTCAGTGTGGCTTCTTTTCAAAATAGCATGCTTATAGCTGAAGCATTAACTTATAAAGTAGATAATGCTTACAAAAGTATTGCCTACTCTTCATCAGAAATTACTCCAATTGGAATTTTAAAAGGCGATTATGATATAGTTGACTGTGGCCTTGGAACACTTGAAGATATTAAAGATATTAATATAAAAGGAAAAGTAGCACTAATTAAAAGAGGGGATATTACTTTTATAGAAAAGAAATTAAATGCTCAAGCCGCAGGTGCAATAGCCATCATTATATATAATAAAGATGGTGAAAGTGGCTATGTCAGCATGGCTCTGGATGCAAACGTTAAAATTCCATCTATGTTTATAACTAACGAAGATGGAACTCAGATTCAAAAGGCTATAAAAGATGGAACAAAAATTAAATTTCCAGATAAAAAAATAAATATTGTTAACCCAACTAAAGGAGAGATGTCAGACTTCACGTCATGGGGGCCTACTCCTGACTTAGAATTCAAACCTGAAGTAACAGCTCCTGGGGGAGATATACTCTCCACTGTAAATGATAATAAATATAAGTATATGTCAGGAACTTCTATGGCATCCCCTCATATAGCTGGTATTATTGCATTAGTGTTACAGCATATGAAAGACTTAAAATTAGAAAACTTAACACCAAAAGAAAAGGCTGAACTTGCAAAACAACTAGTTATAAATACAGCAAAGCCTCAAATTGATTCCTCCTCAGGAGATGTATTAGTTCCATTTTCTCCAAGGATACAAGGCGCCGGACTTGCAGATGCTGCTTTAGCTGTTAAATCTAATGTTACCGTGGTTGATGAAAAAGGTAACCCTACAGTTGAATTAAAGCAGATTAATGAGCTTACGAAACAATTTGCTTTAACATTTAGAAATTATGGAATTAAAGATGAGACATATACCATTAAAACTCCAAATGTTGTTCTGTGCGATAAGAATGACGAAGCAAGCGACTTAATACTTAAAGGCGCTACAGTCTCCTTTGACAAGGATAAAATAATTGTACCTGCTGGTTCTACTGTAAATCTAAAAGTCACCTTAAATATACCTAAAGCTACTCCACAAGGAATCTTTTTAGAAGGCTTCTTAACATTTGAATCTACTTCAAATGAAGGACAAACACTAGGAGTTCCTTATATGGGTTTCTATGGAGAATGGGATGAATCTTTAATAATGGATAAACCTATTTGGGACAGTAATTCATATCTAGGACAAACTGCTATTTACCAATTGAGTGAAAATGATGCTGAGTCCCTTCTTGGTGTAATAAACGTAGACAAAGATACACTACTCCCAATAGTTGACGAAACCACTATCGCTGTATCTGCTGCAAATGGAAAAGTAAGAGTAAATCCTAAAGTTGCTCTACTTAGAAATGCAAAAACTATGATAGTTGATATAGTTGACGAAAATGGAAATGTAGTACGAGGTCTTGGAGTAAAAAAAGATTTGTATAAAGATTTGTGGTCGCCTGCACCTATAGATATACTTCAAGATGATAATTATGTAGAATCACCAGCCTTCATATGGGATTTAACTTATTATAATTCGGTTAGTGGAAAATATGAAGCAGTTAAAGATGGACAATATTATTTTCAAGTTAAAGCTTCAATAGGTTTATCTACTTCTTCTAAGTATCAAACAATGAAATTGCCAATTAAAGTAGATTCAACTAAACCAATTGTATCAATGACTTCTCAAAGCTTGGTGACTTCAAGAAACTATGTTTTAAAATTCAAAGCAACAGATAATTCATCCGGAATAAAGGATTTTCAAATAATGCTAAATGATAAGTATTGCAGTGATAAAACTGGAAGCACTTTATTAAATTTATCTAAAGACGCTAGTGGAAATTATTTTGCCAATTTAGATCTTGAAAACGGTAAAAATGATGTATTAATTTACTGCACTGATTATGCTGGCAATACCCTTAAATATAAAGCTATCGTAGAAGCCCAGCCCCTTACAATTACTTCTCCTAAACCAGGTACCGTACTACCTTCAGGTAATTTTAAGCTAACTTATTCCGGAGATTCTAAGCTTATATCAGATATGAGATATTTCAACATTATTGTAGATGATGAGATTGTAGCTAAAAACATAATGGAATCTTTCTATAATTTTGAAAATTTAACTCCAGGCAAACACAAAATAGAAGTACAAGCTTATGATGTAAAAGATAATGTTCTAGGGGATGCTTTAACAAATGTAATTATCAAAAATGAAAAGCTTTATATTAATTTTACTGGTGTTAAAAGAGAAGGCAGTTTCTACAAAACCCCTTCAGCTATTTTAGATGGTGACTTATCCACTCCCGTTAAATCCTTTAAAATACAAGGAGAAGAAGTTACAGTAAACTCAAATTTAACTTTTTCTAAGAAAATTAAATTAATAGACGGACAAAACAAAGTTCTAGTGTCTGCTGTAGATGAAAAAGGTAAAATTTCCGATTATGCATTAAATCTTTATTGCGATTTGATTTTGCCAAAGCTAACTATTAAAGATATTGATACATCTAGCATGGATAAAATAATAACCGTTGCCAAAGATGTTGAAACATTTAAAATAAGTTGTGAAGTCCTAGATAATAACTATGGATTTGAATTATTTGTAAATGGAAATGAAATATCCACAACTGCAGATATATATGCTAAAACTGCAAAATTTGTAACTGAGGTAAAACTTCATTCGGGAATGAATTATATTGAGGTTAAAACTGTAGACATAGCAGGAAATACAACCACCAAAATACTATCTGTATTCAAATAAATAATCACCTATTATGATGTAATATTAACAACTTTAAAAATGTTATTAATATAAATAAAAAGTATGTATTATGTAAATTTAATTACTTAATACATACTTTTTTTATAATTATTAGCTACATAAAAATTTTAATTAATCCTATTACTAATAAATGAGTTGGATAAAAAGCATAGAAAAAGTACTTTAATTTTTTACCTTTTTTGCCATTATACATAAATATAAATATCAGGGCTAATAGCGATAATGCTTGATTAAACCAAACTAACTTAATCAGTATACCTGGATAACTTAATATAGCTAATAAAATCTGTGATGCATAAAACAAGATAAACACAATAGTTTGGGATATAACTGTCTTCATTTTGCTGTCTCTAAAAACATAAAATGCAAGAATCATAGCAACTCCATAAATTCCGTAATCTGTACTAAAGGTTTGCGCTACTATGCCTAATGCTAATATAGCTATTATTTTACCAAATCTAGATTCTCCTTTATCCCACACACGTATTGCTATTAATCCAACGGCTAAAGTAAAAAAAATATTTAAATGTGGAGATGGACTTCCCACGAAAAATCTGAGAAAATCCGGAAAACTATGTACACTAATGGATTCACTAAATGCTAATGAAAATGGTATTTGTGATATACCCGCAAATATCAACAGTCTTTGTAAATATTTATGGAATGAATTAGTTTTAGTATATCCTACTGCAATTAAGTAGGCAAATATAGGAAACGATAATCTTCCTATCATTCTTAGAATTGTAGCTTCTGGAAAAAGTGCTGCCCCCATGTGATCAATTAACATTAATGCACATGCTATAATTTTCAACATAGCATTACTCATAAATATCCCCCCAATCTAAATTAATTTTTCTTATCTTTTAAGTCCTAGTATAAACTTCTTTATTCCTCCACACATATCTAATTCTAAGTCCTTCATCCTGTCAATTATAGCCCTATTATCATTTTGCAATAATTTTCTTTTAAAATTTTTATCCTTAAAGAAATTACTATCATTATTCTCAATGTAAATTTTAAGAGCTTCAAAAAAACTAAAGCACACTTCTTTTTCCCCTAAATCTAAAAAATCATTAGCTGCCCATAATATATAATCGCGAGCCTTATCTATACCACCATGTCCCAATAAATAATTAAAAAGTTGTTGAAAATTATAATTCATATCAAAGCCTTGGGAGAAATCATCTTTTTTTTCAAAAGTATAATCCATTGTATTGTGAATATTACACTCTACAAAACCAATCATAATTTTTCTAAAAGTTTCTCTTGAAATATCCTTTTCATAGAAATATTGTATTCTCTCTTTTACTTTCAAAAGTATAGGAGGTATTTCATAACTTTCCGTCATCATTTTAATGGACAGCTCACAAATCTTTTTTTCACTAAGTCTTATTTCTCTATCTGCACTAATCCCTAATATTCTCTGAAGATAATATACAATCATATATATATTATTATTTTTATACTTTTCTTCCATAATAAAACTCTTTATTTGCCTCTTAGATATTTCAGATATATCTATATCTTTTAATATATTCAGCCCAAGTTCTTTACCTTTAGATTGAAAGCTTTGTATTTCATCTTTTTGTGGTGTTTTCTTTTCAAAATTAGCTATAAATATTTGATTATATTCTTCTAAACTAACTCCTTGTTGCTGCTGCTTTTCTTTAATATATTTATCATCCTTATGAAAAGATTCATTTAAAATTTTCTCATTCCCCAAATTGTCCCAAGCAAAATTCAAATAATCATTTTCCTTTTCTAGTGTTTTTACATTTAAATACTCTTCAGCTTGAAAATCAAAAACATATGCCAAAGATTGCTCTACATTAGAGAGTCTAATTCCACCCTTAGCCACAAAATAAAGATTTATGTATTCCTTACTTTTTGAATCTTTCACATAAGTTATAAACCCAAATTTCCTTCTAACCACGTATGGAAGCCCTCTATATATAAACTCCATTAGTCGTTTCGAGCATTTTGATAACTCCTGTGCAGGCACATTAAGCACTATATATATTTTCCTATTATTTAATACAGAATCAAAACACGCACTTAAAAGTTTCTTATACATGCTATCTTGTATACGTAATTTCTTGAAGAACTTATCCACAGTGGAAATTTCATAGCTTTGTTTATCCATAGGTATATCAGTTAATTCCTCTAAAAAAGTTTCACTAGACCCCTGACTATAATTATCTTGCACTGGATAATTTAAATTTGGAATTTTAAATTCTGCATAAAAAATTCTTTCAGGATTTCTTATATAAAATTCCTTCTGTACCTTACTTACTACATAGTTATGGGCCAAAAATCTATTTCTTTGACCTGTATAATCTTTGCCCGCAAAACTTGAACATCCAATTACCATTTCTCTATATGGTATATTAAAACACATAAGTGCTTTCGGATATTCATTTAGATTTTCTTCCTGTATAAGTTCAAAAGGTGCTTCGTAAAAACAATAATTATGAAGCACCTCCACTATTAATTTGTCTTCTAATCCCACACTTTTGGAAGTAGTATCATATCCTGGTGTAGCACTATATAATCCACTTTTCTCCCTTGTATAATAATGTTGCTGAATCATACTATTCCCTTCCTCCTTTAATATAGCCCATTTGATATAAAAGCCATAAAAAAGGCTCCTCTATTCTTAATGGAGATATAATAAAATCGCTATTAATCTTACAATTTTCCGGATTACAGCCTAAGGAAGATACTGCAAAAAATCCTGTGTTTTTAAAATATGCATCCATGGCACCTTTAAAAGGCATATCCACTTTAGTTAAAAATCTCCTGATTTCTCCATCAATATTCTCAAATTCATTTAGATTAAATATGCCATCATGATTACAATTCCTAAATACGTTACTATTATCACTTATATACTCTTCGTCATTTAAACTAACTAGCATATCACTCTTAGTAACTACTACTGCTGTAGGTATATCCGTTATAGTTTTTTCCTGCTTAGATATAAAGTTTTCAAATAAATACACAAGAATTTCTTTAGGTTCTTGGTATTTATCCGTAAAATCCCCTTTTGCACTATTTGCTAAATTTATTTTTTTCCTTAAGGTTCTCATTTGCAGTGGATCTATTAGAAATATAATGCCATCAGAATTCTGAATATGTTCTCCATATTTGTCAATATAGTCTTTATCCGTCATACCCTCTCCCGGCACATCATAAAATACAAAAGTTATTGGCTTTTTAGTCTCATCCTTAAATTTAAAAGTTTCAATTAATGGATCAATATGTTGCTTTGGAGTGGGCTCTAACATCTTATTAAATTCAAATATTATCCTCTGATTTTGTTTTATATCTTCATTATACTCTGAGCTCCCAGGTATAATAGAGGCTTTGAACTTCTCCGCAATGTGACGTTCAAGATAATACAAAAGACAAGTCATATAAACAGACTTCCCGGCTTGGGAAGCTCCTATCACTGAGATGATTTTTGTATCACCTCTGCCAGAAGTTATGGGGAGCACATTATGACAATGTGGACATAATCTCTCCTTTGTAAGCTTATCATAATTATCTCTTAATTCAATAATAACATTGTCCACTTTAGTCCAATTTTTTTCTGGCAAATCCACTGCTCTAATAATAGCATTTATTTCCCCTAATGTTGCTTTCCCAATCTTTCTATTATATTCATTTAAAATCTCATCAATCTGTTTTTCATACTCTGGGTCTCCGTCTTCATCATGACTCACCCTAAAGTGAACCTCATCATTATTAAAAGCTTTAAAACAAAATGGACATTTAACATCATATGTATTATGGTTTTCCGTGGATTTTTTGAAGTTATTTTTTTTATTTAATATATTTTTTTTACCTAATGCTAAAATATCAAAAATACCCATACAGTACCCGATTAATAAAAATTATCAGGTATTCACCTCCCTCTTATAGCTCCCTCAAATTATAAGCATTTCCATACCTATTAATGTCTTTTATGAATATCTTAACGAATTCATCCTTGCTAATTTCTATAGTAGACATTTCATTTACCCCAGGTTTAAAATCTCTTATAAAATCAAATTTAATTCCATCCTCCTTACTTATAGGATAATTTCCTTGTTTTTTTACATAACATAAAACATCTTTTATAAGTGGAGCATCACAAATTATTTTTATCTGTATTTTTTTATTTTTATTAAATAGTGATTTATGTTCTGTAATTTTATAAAAGATATCGGGTTTCCCTGTACAAATAATCACTTCATTTTCTCCATCTCGCTGTTTTACAAGGGTAAGTTCGCCATTAATTTGCTCACATTTAAAAATCATAAATTTATATTGATTTATGTCCCTTATACTTTCAGTATAGCCATTAAACTCTTTATATTCATCTCTAGTAAATATCTTTGTATTTTCCTTAGTTATAGCTTCTATATCTAAGGCATTTAATGCATTAGACTTAAATATATATACTATATCACAGCCCTTTGCCCACTGCCATTTTATAATAAATCTTTCTTTTTCCATTTCAAATTTTACTGATTGTATCCCTTGTTCTAACTTTTCTAGTTCTCTCATATTCATAATAAAGCTCCTAACTTTTATAAACTTCTATCCACCAAATGTATTACTGTCTCTTGTTTCCAAATATGAGTCATAATTTATTTTTGAATTTTTATCTTTAAAAGAACCAGTTTTTTTATCATTTATATCTACAGATACTGAAAATAGAGTAAATATAGTTGTTAGCATTACAACTGCAATTAACCTATGAATAGTTCCAGCCCAAGGTATAAATTTAAATCCTAATTCTAAAACAATTCCCGCCATTAGACCACCCACTGCTCCTCCTGTAATAAAGCCTTTCAAAAGGTATTTATTATCAAATATAAAACTTATTGCTGCTGAAATAACAGCTCCTATAAGTGTTAAAAAAATTATTCTCATTACAGCATAAAATTTAATGCTCCCAAATAAACCATTTCTTTTATCAACCAGCAACCTTTGGTCTCTATACTTATAATTTTCGCTAAAAATATCCTTTAAATATTTGCTTTCAGATACACTATAATAATTTCCACTGGTTTCGTTAGATATTTTTTTTAACATTTTAAAATTATTGACCTTAGCCATACCTACTGTATAAACAGAAATTTTATTATCTTGAAAAGGTCTTATAACTTCTTCAAAGTTTTTATCTAAATCAAAACTATCTTCTCCATCAGATAACAATAATACAATGGCATGCCTATCAACCTCTGCGCTACTTTGTATTTCCATTAAAGCATTATCTAAAGCAGCCTTGATATTTGTTTGACCCATAGGATTTTTTAAAGTTTCTAGCTTTTCTAATGCTACTTCTTTATTTTTTTCTGTAGCTTTAGTCATTGGAAATATTTCTAAAGCTTCATTATTAAAGGTGTAAATTGAGAATCTTTTTTCTTCATTCATATTTTTAATAAGATTTTTTGTAGCCTCAAATCTGTCATTATTGGGATCTGTACTCTTCATACTTTCCGATGTATCAATTAAAATCAATATATCATTAACATTTTTATTATTACTATTAAGCCCATAAATAAATTGAAATAATGCACCAACTATAAATAAAAGTACAAATGTGCAGGGTACTAGAAACTTTAAAGATGTTCTAAAATAATTGTTTTTCCAATTATAGCCATTAAGTCTTGGATGGATAGCCTCTGCGATAATACACATAAGACCTGCAAAGAAAGCTATAATACCAAAATATAATCCCATTAGTATACTTTGAGGGAGTGTATATTTATAAGCATTTACAAGTAATTCACTCAATATAAACCCTATAATTCCCCCTACCCCACTCATGAGAATCATCAGTCCGTTAATTCTCTTATCCTTCACAAAAATCCCCCCTTTTCATCTAAATATCTGGAAGTAATGATGCATCTATCCTATGCAACTTGTATCCATTATCTATACAGGAATCATAGTATCTTGCTGCGTTTTTAATATACATTACATCCCCTAATGTAAATCCACCCATTAAGATAAGTTTTTCTATACCACTAGCTCTTTTTTCATGAACATACCCTATGTTGTAACTTTTACCCTCTCTCTCAAGACTTACGGCATATTTAATAAAATCGCTACTATAATCACCAAAAAAATATTTTTCCTCATATTTGTTAACATTGTAATTCATAATATAGGCTTTTACAAAGGAGTTCTCCTCTAATATACTATAGAGTCTTTTATATAGTTCATCCTTGGATAATACATTATTATCTATAAATTCTAATGATATATTAGCTCTTTCATTTAGCTCATCCTCAAAGGATTTTGAGAATTCAGCTTCGCATAAAATATAACTGTTGCAAATATCACATAATCTTTCAATAAGTTGGATTTTATCCTCTCTAGACTTATTTATATTCCCTAGAAATTTATCTTGAAAATAAAAATTTTCTCCATAACACTCTGATAATTTATTTACTATTTTCTTGATTATAACAGTATAATATTCTCTTATATTTTGTGCTATATATTCATTTTGTTTCACAATATCATTTGTTGCATAATCTTCAATGCATTTTTTTATACTTTCAATATAATTAATTTTCTCCCTTAACTCCTCATGAACACTAATAATAATATCTTCACTTAATCTCAGGATTCTTTGAGCTATCTTAAGTTTTAGTATGTAAAGCCTACTTGCATACACTCCTTTAAATAGTTCTTTCTTAATATCATCTAAAACCGCATTGGTTGAAAATAAACTTTTAAAAAGGGAAGGTACTTGTACTTTTTTACTATATAATTCATATATTTCTTGGTTTATAGCTTCAATACTTTTATCTATATCTATATACTTAAGTCTTATGTCCTGAAGTACCTCTGAAGGCTTTGTTAAGCTATATATACCATATAAACCATATCTTTTATCTTCTATCAAAAGTTTAACACGTTCTTGCAAATCCTTGTTAAGACTTATATTTATGTATTCTTCATCAATAATACTTTCAAAATTATCGTAAAAAAAATGATCACAACTGTTCTCGTAAATTACTTTCTCAGCTTCCCTTAATGTAAGTTTCCCTAATTTCGAGACTGAAATATTAGAATTTATGACCATAAGTCCCCTCATATCTTCTACACCTTTATCTTTTGGCAACATTCTACTAGCTTTAAAAACTAAACTTTCGTCGTCAAGCATAAAAACTTTAAGTAAATTCTCTTTGTTTTTATTTGAACACTGTTTCATTTTATTTATTAACTCATCATAGAATGCATTTACTGCCATAAGCGCAACCGTACTGTTAGGTCTCTTGATCTTTGCAAGTCCTGCTGTAACTAGAGTAAGCCTCTCATTATCCCGTGAAACATTCTTTTTGAACCTAGCATTATCATAGTATTGATTCTCCATATCATAATATGTGTCTATACTAACATTTCTGTTTTTTATAAGACTTACATAAGAAATGATTTCGTAATTTTCCTGAAGACTTCCACTGGAAATTATACCTTTTTCATTAGTATCGCTAAGCAAATATACTAAATCAAATATAGGTTTATTTTCATTAATAACTGGTAGCTTCCTGTCACTTCCAAAAACCTCTATATCTTGTTTAAAAGTAAAATCACTCTTTTGCATATAGGATAGTTCCTTGAAAAAACTATAGGCTAAGGCAGCATCAAAAAATGCATCCTCCTGATTCTTTTCTACTAATAAACCATAAAAATCTGCTAAAACAATCCTAAAATGCTGTGAAAATTTATTTTTAATTAATAGACTTATTTCCGCCACTAAAATATTCATAGCATCATCCGCTCTACTTACCACAGAAATATTTACTCTCTCAAAAGAATTAAAAAGTGTACCACACTCTAAAAGCTTATTTTTCATCTTCATTATTTCTTCATTTAAAGTTATAAGCCCATTTTCATTTTTATAAAAATTATCGCTTATAGCACATCTAAAAGCTTTTTTTTCTTCTATATCAGTATCATCTGATACAGCCTTAAAATTAAAAACATTTTCTGCTTGAAATTTTTCTTTATGATATACATTAAAAAACATTATGCCTTTACTGTTATCCCATTTTTTATTTACATCCTCATATACAGCCTTTAATGCTTCATTACTCTTATCTCCAATGAACACAAAAATAACTGGACTACTTGCAATTTTCTGTTCATCTTCTCTGCACACCATATTATCCGTAGTTAAACAATACCCCTCTGCATATTTTTTTAAGATATTTTCCAATTTCTACCCTCACCACCCTTTTTAATTAAGAGTCCACATTTATTGTGTAAGTGTAACTCACTTGCAAGTTACACTTAACCCTTAATTCAGACCTATTCCTTAGCTTTAAGCTATTCTAAATTTACCCTAATCTCTTTTAGTTTCTCATAAGTATTAACATAGAAGCTATACATATCTTGTCCATTTTCTAGTTCATACCTTCTGTAATCTAACTCTTCAATAGCTTTACTATAAGTTTCTATCATAGATAGAATTCTACTGTACAACGTAGTAGTTCCCTCCTCCATAGATAAATCAGCTAATCTTTTATCAGACTTAGCTTCAATAACCTTTCTATGCTTTTCATCGATTTCACAATACTTATTATAAATTGAGTATTCAGGGTATTGCTTTTGCTTCATTAGATTAACAAAAGGTTCTATTTCTGTCCTTTCATCTGCATCCTTATCATACATATACACAATACCCTTTTTACAAATAGTTTCTGTATACATAGCTTGAATAAAGTTATCTATTAATTTTATTTTTTTATCGTTACCTTCGATAAAACTACCAAGTTTATTTATCTGCTCCTGTATATCATCATATTTTTCTATCTCTACTTTTAAAAGCTCTATTAATCTTGGACTTCTTATTAGGTTTTCCTTTGCAACTTCTTCATCTCTACTGTCAAAGATATAATACATTTGCAAATCATAGTCCTCAATGTTTTCTAATTTATTCTCCATTAATTTTCTAAGTTCTCCAATGCATCGCCTTACTTCAGCCACATTTGGAATTTTTTCTTCTTCAATAGCTAAGTCATATCCTAATATAAATTTTTCTATATTAAATTCTTTAGTTACAATAACTTTGTACTGTGAATTTGTTATTTCTGATATATGCTGTATACAACCATACTCTATGGCTTTATCAAAAACCTGTCTTATCTCTCCGTTATACTTTTTAACTCTGTCATTATGATAGCTAGTTCCCCAAGATTTTTCAGGAATAGGTGATGGTAAATATGTCCAATTATTTTCTCTTGTTTGGATAAGATGCCTTCCTACTCCCTCTTTAGTAAAAATAGATTCTTCATAAATTTTCTCATATTGCCTAATTGAGGTATAAGCATATAAGGGTACTCCATTTTCTGTGTTTAACCAGAATATCTTATTCGAAACCTTACTTCTCTTAATATTTACAGAATGGCCTAAGGTACTGCTTTCTTTATATTCCTTAATCCCCTTGTATATTCTTGGAGTTTTAGCTGGCACTGAAACCATATTCCAAGATGGGAAAATTAGTGAACCCCCTGCATCTTGAAGCTGAAACACTGGTATTGCATCCTCATCTAGTCTTGGCGCAATTTCGGTTTGAATTAATCTTTCAATTGATTTTTCTTCTCCGTACTTCATGACTAAAAAATCTTCCATAGATTTTGTTATTATATCGCCAAACTCTTCTGATACAAAATTTGAGATAGAACCCACTATATCCATATGCTGATCATCAATCCATTTTTGTGATTCTCTTGAAAGCTTAACTGTAAATCTTCTTATTAAATCATCTGTGTCTTCATCATAAACCATTTTATCTATAGTTTTTACAACATCTGGTACATTAATAAGATTCCAATAATAGGTCTTTCCATTATTAATTTGTACTTCTTCACCTTTAACAAGAATATTTCCATCATCCTTAAGCACCTTGTTTAATTCATTTAAAATTTCTGCATAAACTTTATATATTTTATTATTTGAATCACTTATAATTTCAATAGCATATTGATAGAATTCTATCATCTTTAAAGTTCTTTCTTCTTCTGTCCTTGCATAATATTCTTCTATTTTAGCTTCAATGTAATCATTTTTCTTTGATTCTTTTGTGAATAAAATAGTCTTTTTAGCTGCATTAAATTTATCCTTTGCATCTTCTCTAAGGTTTTTAATGTTATCTGGTATTCTTCTATGCTTTTCTACTAATGATTCTTTTATTACCTCTAAAGTCTTCACCATATTAAAGCCTTCATTTGAAAATAGCATCCTTGAAGCATAGAAAGGTCCCTTTGCTGCATCTTGAAACATTCTATCTATTTGCTCATTTAATACTACAGATATTTCACCAGGGTATTGTCTTTTTACTTTTAAATATTCATCACATATATCCCTTAAGTATTCACTAAGCTCCTCATCCATGTTTATTGCCTCTTTTTTAATAACATTCGCGAAATCATATTTGTCTCTATTTTTATAACCTGAAATAGGTACACGCCCTAAATTTTCACGTTCAAACCTTGCCTCTACAGAATCTTTGTCAAGCTTCACTATTCTAAGGAATTGATCCACCTCCTGCTCTGTTGGTGATTTTTCAAACATTACATCCATCTTTTGAAAAACTTTATAAGCAAGATAAGTAGTTATCTCTTCAATAGGCAAAACTGCTGAGGATGCTCCTATAATATTATATTTATAATTTGCTGAATAGGGCTTTTCCATATTCTTAATATTTTGCTCTATATTACTTATATAATCATGTATAGCAAACTCCTGCCCAGCTTGTCTTTCCTCACTAGCCATAAAGTTCGTAATATTTTCTGCAGTAACATTCATGCAGTAATCATAAGCATTACTTAATAGTTTACCCTCTTTGTTTGTAGCGGAAATCAAGTGACATAAATCAAAAGGTGGAGCCCCAGAATCAACTTCTAAAGCACTTTTATATTTTTGTTTAAATCTATCTCCTCTTTCAGATATGTTCATTAGATAATCTAATTCTTTTAAGGCAGCATATCCATTTTTCATTATGTAATTTCTCTCGTGCATTCCAAGGCCCTTAGATATATTAACGTCAGGAGTAAATAAATAGCCTAAAATATTTACTCTATCTATACCATATCCACCAAATTTTCTTTCCATTATTCCTCTAACTATGTATGCAATATCAAGGAAACACCCACTTCCTGTTCCTCCAGAAATTCCAGTAAGCATAAATACATATAGTTTTTCTTTGCTATCTTTCATAATAGTATTTATTTTTTTCTCTATACTTTCAACAACCTCATTTATCTTTGTAAAAAGTAGTAGTCTTCCAGCCTGTCTAACTCCACAAGCACCCTTCATTCCATCTGATATATTAAGCTCAGGAGATAACCACTCTGAAATACATGAATCCATAACTTTTCTATCGCTTAAAATAGCTCCAATTTCTGCATTAGATAACATAACCAATTCACTTTGAGCATCCAGACCTATTCCCTTATATTTCTTATTTTTTTCCTGCATATTAGTTTCAAAACCTAAAAATTCTATTTTATCAGGCTTCTCTTTTTTTATCTTTGTTAATGAATCTTCAGGTAATTTAAATCTTCTATTTATTTGATATTTTAGCCTTAGCATTGCATCTATACCCGTTCCACCAAGCCCTATTATAAGCATAGGGTTTTCAATGGTATCTACACGTATTTTATCACTAATGATTCCCCCACCAGTCATTACGTTTAACTCTTGTATATGCTCTCTTATATTTGCATTCATATTAATTTCCCTCACTTTCAATTTTAAGTTCAAAGCTTTGAATTCTCAGTTTTCCAAAAATTAGTTACTATAAAACTCCACAATTATGCTTTTAGATGATTTATTTAAAAGAACTACAATTCTTTCACCATTATATAACTTTGTTTTAATATCCTTTGATAAAGCTCTACCAGATTTTTGAATACTGCACTGGGAATTGTTTACTATCTCAATGCTATCATCAGCCTTAAAATAAAATTTAAGATCCCGTACTTCTGAAAATTCCTCTTTAAGTCCCAATACATCATAAAGACTAAATTTTCCACTATAAGTATGCAAACTTCTATGCTGTGGAGGTAATACTTCACTATTGTTTTCATCTCTAATCTGCAACATCACTCGTCCAAAGCCTGCCGCTTTATTTCTCTTTTTCAGTACCCATGTTATTACTAGCAAAATTAAAACAATGGTAGCCAATACTGCAAAAATAATATCCACTATATTCTTTTTACTATCGCTTTCCTTGGTTTTAGCATTAGTAGAAGATTTTACTGTATTTCCTCCTCCAATTGTTATAGGCGTTGTTTCCCTATAAAAACTCTTTCCATCAACCCTTACCTTAACCTCATATTTTTCATTATCAGCCATAGTATATTTTCCACTAAATAAATTATTGGTGTTTGCAAGCTGAATTTCTTTAACATCTCCATTTTTTATATTTTTAACTATAAGTTTTGCTTTCATGTCTTTATAAAGCTCATCGTCATCAATAACTTGTCCATTGCTTAAAAAATTAGCCTCTATTTTCATTACCTCTCCAGATTTTGGAGCAACTGGATTAAATTTAGCCGCTAGCTCAATATCATAGTTAAAAATATAGCTTATATTTATTTTATCTCCACTAATTCCCTTAACTTTGATAATCCAATCACCTTGCACTGGCTTTAAGATTTTTAACATAGAATACTTTTTAGAAGAAGTAAAAATTATATCCTTAGAAGGAATAGTTACCTCTTGCCCCTTTGGATTTACTAGCTTTACTTCGATCGGCTTATTAGAAAGTAAAGATATATTAGCTTCTAGTACATTAGCATTAGGAATTTTTAATGCTACCTCTTGAAATTTACCATTTGCGCTAATACTTCCAGCATTCTGAATATTTATTTTTGAATTATCCGCATAAATATCAGTTAATATCTTTGTAAGTTCTTCTGCTTTATTAGTTATGTAAGTTTTACCCTTGGTTTTACTTGATATACTTTCGAGTTGTGACTTGTCTACAGTACCATCATAGTTTAGGCCTATAGTATATATAGGATACTGTTTACTTTTAGCGGTATTTATTGCATCATTTAAATCCTTTAAAGACTCAGTCATACTTCTTTGTGGATCATTTTTACCATCTGATAAAAGAATAATAATAGGCTTATTTTTGATTTCATGTCCGCTCTCCATAAGTTTTACAGCTTCTTTTATACCCATGCCTGTATCCGTCTTTTGTCCAAAAGGTATGGACGTTGTCATTCTCTTTACACTATCTTTATCACCCGCTGAATTCATAGTATCTAGATTATGTACCCTAATAATATTATCAGAATAAGCCACAAGACCCACTTTGTTTCCTGCCACCCCGCACATATCTAAAAACATTTTAATAGCTTCTATTCTGATTTCCTGAGGATCACTAGTTTTCATTGACCCACTGGCATCTAAAACGAAAATCACATCTAAATTTGAAACTCCAACACCCGTCTTTGCAAAAACACTTAGAGTGCAGGATATTTGCAGTGTTATCACTATCATAAATACTAATAATCTATTATTTTTTTTATTATGCCTCATTTAGATCTACTCCTTTTTACTCCGTGTACCGCAATATTTTATTGTCTACTTGACCTAAAATCCATTGAACCACTCCTACTTCGTAATACTTGTCCTTATTATCTTCTTGTTTTGTCAAATTAGAACTATCTATTAGAAAAAATCTATAATTACTGAAACTATTTTTAATTTTAGCATTAAATTTTTCTTCAATATACTTATTCCATTTGTTCATAGTGGGAATAGGATTATCAATTATAATTGCTACCGCCTTATTAATTATTTCCCCAGGCTTAAGTCCATAATTCTTCTGAAGATTTAAAATGAATATATCAAATATGTCATTTAAATCCAATTCATTATCCCTATCTCCATATATATTTGTAACTTCTTCACCATTAAATATAAATACTATTCCATCATAATAATTGAAATATCTATACTTCCTTAACTTATCACTTAATACTAAATCTTTCTCATTTATATCAAAAATATAAATTTTTCTAGAAGGTTTAGTTTCGCTTTTCCCTAAAAAAAAGCTTTGAGTTTTTGATATAGATAAATAGGCTTTAAAAGGTGGCTTATCAAATTTCAACTCTATATTATTGAGTATATTATTTATGAAATTTGTTTTTAACGATGAATTAGTTCCAATTATTGGTATGCATATTTTTTTCACTTTATTCATTGCCACTTCACTTTTGCACTTTCTACAAAAGGTCTTCAATTCACTTTTTCCACTTAATGCAGTTAGGGGCAATTTATTACCACAACTGCACTTAAAATAAAAAATATGCTTAAATGTAGGCATAAGAGCAGGATACCGGCTATTGCAATTTGGACAAACATAATAAGGAAATGTTACTTTTTCATAACATTCTTCACATATATCTGACATATTCCTATTAATCAAGTTTTTCTCTATAAAATATATAATCTCAAACAAAATAAACTTAACAGGATATACTATTACTTTATAAATAAATCTCATTATATTATTAAAAATGCCCAATACCATTCCTCCCCATTATATCAGTATTTTTCCTATTTACGAATTAACTTATTTATTCCTCGTTGAATTACAGAAATTTCTCTGTTTCCATGAACTACCTTGCATATACTCTTCCAGGGCTTACTTATCATTGATTTATTTCTCGCTGTACTAATCTCGTCGCCCATATAATTTTCATATTTTTTCATTTCACGCATGGAACTATTACTTAAAGTATAAATTATTTTATTGGTAATATATTCCATTATATCCTTTGAAAAAAACTCCGTATTCTTGAAAATATAGATTACAAAATCCAAAAACACTTCATATCCATCTAATTTATTTTCCTTTAAAAACCTTTTATAAATTTTCTCTTCATTTAATATTTCCTCCAAGGTTTTTAATAGTGTTTCATAATATGTTTCTTCATACACATGTACACAGATAGAATCAGTAACTTTTTTATAATCTACTTTTAACTTTTCATCTACACCATTTATATAAATGTTATATAAATACCACTGTAAATATCTTTTGTATGTATTCCTATCCATATATTCAAAATTTAATTTATCTTTTTCACATACTGTTTTTATTACATTAATTCCCTGCTGAAGCTTCATTCCGAAATAAACAAGTTCTGTTACATTAGGCTCTGTCGTAATCTCCCTTGATTTTTTAAGATATATTATTTCTGAAATAATTATTGCAATTTCTTCTTTCGGATAAGTTGCCTCTAATTGCTTTTCAAAATTGTCGATTAAACAATATAATAAAGATACGTCTATATTATTTTTCAAACGGTTGTTTAATGTATATTTAAGAATTTTAGTGTTTTCACTTGAATTCTCTTCACTATTTTCTAAACTATTCAGTAATTCCGAGGCAGCCTCCGAAAAATACTTTTGTTTATATCTTGGTATTTTATTAAAAACAGAGTCACAATAAGCCCAAAAGTATTCACTCTTATCTCCAGCAAAGTTGAGTTCATAAACAAAATATCTAAATAGTAGTTCTTCACCGCCATCTATAACATTCAAAATATCCCTAGTTTTCAAAGTCCACTCTTCATCATTCTCTTGTATTGCTTCCTTTAAAAGTTGTGCAACCATTCTTTTTTTCCTATTATCCCCACTTACTACCGCACTTTTATAGCACATAACCATAAAATTGGAAAAATACTCTTCATTCTTATAAATAGATTTAGTTATAAATTTCATTTCATCTTTGCTTAAGCTTAAAATTTCAATACATCTATAAATAAATTTCACTAATGCAGTATTTTTAATTATACTTTCCCAGCTTGTAGTAGTGCCTACCCTATAGCTATGGAAAATAAAATTTCCGAATAGTGTGTATAAATAAAACTGAGCATGCCTTGCCTTTGCACCTTCCATATATATATACAAATCATCCATTCTATAAAGATCAAAGGAATATCTTATAAACTCATCTATCTTATTGCTATTTAAAACTCTTATCTTATCGTGTAATTCTATAATTTCTTCTAACTTAATATTTTCTCTATCTACCACCATAAAATAAAGAGCATCAAAGAAAAATTCAAAAGCAGTCTTTATGTAAATTTCGTTTTTTGTTTTCAGGGCTATATTAAATAAAAATTTTGAAATAACCTCTGCGCTATGTATATCTACCTCTCCACTTATCTTCTTAAGCACAGGCTCAATTTGCTTGAAAACCTCCTGAAAAGACTCCATAGAGCCATAGTTATTAATAAAGTTTATTCCCTTTATTATACTTTCTGTATCTATTTTAGAAATGCCTCTTTTAGTCATATTATAAAGATACAGGCAATCATCAATTTGATCATCTAAGACATCGTATTCAAATTTAGCTATAAAATCTATAAATGGTAGTAAAGTATCTTTTGATATTAAAAGACCCACCTGTGCTAATTTAGAAAATTTGAAGTCATGATTTAAATCACTACTATATCCATTTATGAAATCAAATGCATTATATTTATAAATATTATTGCAATCTTTAAAATTGACTTTAGTTCCTTCTCCTGATGTACCACAGATAATATAATTTGAATTTTCACAATCATTGCTATAAGTAGTAAAAGTTAATGCTTGAGAAAATTTTAAAGGAAGACACAATTGCACAGCCGCTATCCAGTAAACATTATTTTCATTGTTATCACAAAAAATAATTTTCTTCTGCTCCTTGTTATACTCAATAACTGCATTCATCATATTTTTAAAGCTCTCGCTCCTTTTTGTAATAGAAATGCCTTTTAAAAATTGCAAAACACTTTCTAATGTTATAGCTTTTCCTAAAGTTATCTGTTGTAAAACTTCCAAAGACTTAATTTGCGTCTCATTTTCTTCCCTTTGGGTTAACTGATTTTTAAAAACCTCCGATCCATATATCTGTATAGGATGAAATGGTAGTTCTCCCTTTTCAAATAATAAAACATGGCAGAAATAATTTCCAAATCGTCCACTATAGTCTTTTCCTGTATATTTTGCTTGACATACTACTTGTTTTCCATTTTCAAGAATAAAATAAGAAAAAGCTATTGGAAATAATTTATCTATTTCATCTTTAGTTGGTTGACTAGGAAGATTACTAGGAGGTACATACACACAGTAGCTCTCTATTTCTTTCCTTTCAGAGTCTGTAATTCCATCAGATATAGAGCAGGTTTGAAATCCCATTCCAGAGGAAAGGCCTTTTCTACATGATGTATAATACAATTGCTGTATTTTCATGCCTTTATCCTCACTTTCTCTTCTCTGATTTTATGAGTTTATGTTTCCAAAGCAACCATAAAAATGGATCTTCAACCCTATTAGGTCTTAAATTCACAATATGATTACTGCTGGGACTACAACCTAAAGCAGTTATTCCAAAATAAGCATAATCCTTAAAATTTGAACTAAGCTGATTGGCAAAATTTTCTCCACCCCAACTTCTTATAAGCGATTCCATTGACCCATTTACATCCTCAAAATCTGCAATGTGGAATTTACCTGCACCTATATGTTTGCTAGGGTAATTAATACAACTAGATGGATCAAGTAAACATTCCACTGCATCCATTTTTGAAAATGCCACAGCCACTGGTATATCTATAAGTTGAGTCATTTTTTTATCCTTTGCCCGTCTTATAAGATTAGCTGTTCTTGAAAGCAAATCCTCAATTTCAGTATTTTGTTCTGGCAACTTTGTTCCCTCTGGAAGAGAATTTCGTACATTAGTAAGTTGAAGTGGGTCTAGCAAAAAGATAATACCAGAAGAATTATATATGTATTTATTTACAGACTTCATGGTGTCCTCTTCATTCAAATCCTCTCCTGCAGTATCAAAAAAAGCTATAGTTACCACATTACTTATTCTCTTACTTATCAAAAGACCACCAAGGATGCTTGTCTCTCTAAAAGATAAAGTATATATAAGTGGCTGAGTAACTGAAGCATCTGTTTTCGCTGAATGCGTAACTCTTATTATTTCTTTGTTCCTGAATACGGGATAATAAAAATCATTACGATATCTTGTTATTGTAGCATCATTAATAGCTTGTAGACTGCAATTAAATGCAGCACCAATCTCATTCATTATTTTATCTATAAGCACTGCAATATAATGACTCTTGCCTGCTTCTTTAGCACCTATTACTGCAAAAATCAGATCTTTATATTCACCTATAGTGTAGGGAAGTTCTGCATTACATGTAGGACAAACCTTCACATTTGTTTTCTCCCCACAAGAATCACAGAACATATCCTTAGGCATTATATTCTTTTTACCATTAATAACTGGCGGCATTACAATTCCTTTTTTAACATTTTCACATTTATTTGGTTCATTTTTACATATAAAACTCACTTCATTTAATTTATGTTCCGTAAAACAAAATGGACATATATAAGTAGATTTTTTTATCAAATTCATATTTCATTCCTCCTGACGGTTCTTTCATTAGATAATACTTATTTAAAATACAGTTTTTCTCTAGCTGGAGATATTATCCTATACCTTGCACTTTCTTTATCATTCATAACAAAGAGCTTTATGTACATATTGTTTTGTATGGCCTCTATAGGAAAATCAAAAACAGAAAGCTTATTTTTAGTTATTACTACCCCATTAAAAGTACACATATCATCGCCATCTGATTTTTGAATTGGCATATTGCCTCTTTTACCTATAGCTGTAATAGCTGGTAATTTAATTTCATCGTCTCCATCCATACTAAAAATAATTTCTGCTGATTTAAGCTTGCCAAGTAAGCTTCTTTTAATCTTCAAATCATAATATATTTCAATAGGCATTCTATTCACCATAAGTCTTCGTTTTCCTGTTGAATAAAAAGACTGTCCGTTTATTTCTGTCATAACATAAATAGTAAAATAATAGTTTCCTTCTACTATCTTGTCAATAACAAATATTCCTGCTACTTCATCTTTTTCTCTTTTTATTACACTAGCAATTGCTGATGAGTCCTCGGCACTTTTAGAAAAACTATCGCCTCTATAAACTACCTTAACCCTATTTGCTTTTTCTGGCCACTGCCATTGCAAGAATAATTGGTTATGTTTAACTTCACCTGCTATGGCAACTATATCCGTTAGCAGGGCATTTAATGCTTCTACTGTTGGTTTTGATTTTTCCTTACTTTCTTCAATTTTATACATACTAATTTGTTCTACTTGTTGTTCTTTTTTTATTTGGCTGTGTTCGATTATTGTTTCAATTTCAGTTATTTCAGTTTCTTCTGAGGCCTTATTTTGTATATTTATTTGTTTTTCATCCAACTGCTCTTCTATCTTTACTTCATCTATTAAATATTCATCATCATCAGTTATTTCTGCAATTTTCTCTCTTACTTCACTTTCAGTTAGTGAAGTAAAAGAGTCTACAAAGTTATTTATTTCTTCATCTGATATTTCATCTTTGATAGAAAGAATTATCTCTATCTCCTCAACTAAATCATTAATTTCTGTATGCTTGATTCTCATGCCTATTAGATCCAACTCCTTTATATGCCTGTACTAAAACTTATCACTTAAATATATTCTACAGTAAATTACAATATCCTCTGATTTATTAGATTTTTACTTGATTTAGCATAAATCCCTCATTAACGTATATTATACTAACTCTCTTTTTTAATTATGGTTTGAAAATTGATTTATTACAACCATTTTTATCATATACTTTGTAAATTTATTGAAAATTTTAATATTTCATCGTTTTAATTAAGAAACCTTAGATAATTCCACTCGTATTTCACTACTAAAAAATAAAAAATTCCTGAACTTTTTGAGCTCAGGAATTTTTATTACTTTTTAGGTCCTTTGTTTTTTTGTTCTTTTTTCTCACCTTTTTTACCAGTATTCTTAGTTGTAGTCCCTTTACTTTTACCCTTATCTGGCATAATATATACCCCCTTGTTTTGATATCCCTTTTCTTTTAGGTAACATAACAATTATTAATAGGTATTTTCTTTGCTCTACTTTAGATTAACCAGGTGCTATATAAATATTATAAGTAATATTTACATTATTGTCAATATTTTATAGAGCCATGATTAAATAAACCTTGTTTGTGCTTTGTTTGAAATTTCTATTTATATTACCTCAACCTTATTCATCTTAAAAATAGTCGCTATTATAAATAATATGCAACACAAAATTGAAAATGCTATAGTATAAGAATAATTTTCTAGTGTAAATAAATTTCCCACTATTTTTAGCAGCTAATTTTTATTTTTATTCTTTAATATTACTCGTGTTACTAATAGATAAATCAGTAGATTACCAGGTGTATTCAACAGTGCAAAAATCCCCCAAAGCCAATAATATTTTTCTTTCCGTCGTCTTGCGTCATAAAATACCCAAGTTCCTTGAATTAATACTATAGGAATGGCTATGGCTAATACTATAATCAATGAATTATTTGATGAATCCACTAAACTTCACTTCCCCTTTTTTTAATTGCTATTACAGGTATTATTATCCAAGGGACTAGTGTAACTATAAGAATCTGTGAAATAATAAGTATCTTAGGACCCATTTTAAGAATAGCTATGGTACATAAAGCAAGAATTATAATGGAGGACAATATAAACATAATGAATTCTTTTTTATTCTTTCTATTTTCTCTTATATACTCCCCTTGCTCTATTATACTCAAGGTATCTATGTCAAAATCAAATATATCATCATTCAGCACATTCATTTTCTTAGCTGTTACATTTAGCTTACTTTTAAATTCTAAATCGCCCTCATTATGCACTGAATTTTTACCATCTTTTTCCTGTGATTCATTATAAAATTCATCAATTATAGAGTTTTTAATTTTATCAGCATCCATCACTTATATAATCTCCTTTCTATCAATTTCACTTATTATATATTTTACTGCATTATGGAGCCTTGACCTAACGGTTCCAAGGGGACAGCCCATAATTTCTGATATTTCCTCATATTTGTATCCGTAATAATGTTTTAAAATAAATACAGCCCTCTTGTCATAAGATAACTTTAAAATTATTTTTATTATTTCTTGATGTTCATAATTTGATATTACAATATCCTCTACTTGTTTACCCTTATCAACTAAACCTTCCTCTATTAACTCATATGATTTATTCTTTCTTAAATAATCCCGGTAAACATTAGTGGCTATTTTTATTAACCAAGTAGAAAATTTTGCTCTAGGCTCAAATTTATTTATATTTAGAACGGCTTTAAGTAGCGCATCCTGTATAATATCTTGTGCTAAATGTGGATCTCCTACCATTTTAATAGTATAGCCTTTTAAAATATTAATATTGTCTACTAAAAGCGAATTTAATGCGCTTTTATTTCCATCTTTAGCTTTATTAATAAGCTCTAGTTCATCCAATGATAATCACCCCTAGCAATCCTATAACGGAAACTTTCACTAAAAAGTTCACTATGTTTATTATAATTTATAAATATTAATTTATTTTACTGTTTTCCAAAAATAAAGCCCTGAGATTGCCCCCAGAGCTTCACTAACTATTCTTTAATTTTATAAATACTACTTCCTTACACTTCTTACAGACTAAAATTAAAGTACCATCATCAATAATTTTAAATTCATATCTTTCAATCAACTTATCTGTAATTATATCTTCAACATTACCACATTTGCAAAGTAATTTCATTTGCTTCCCCCTACCAAATCTTTTTTAACTTATTATACCATAATTTGAAATTATTTGATATATCATAAATTGCAAATAGTTTTCATTGTTATTAACTGAAAACATAAGATAATGCACCCTTGAAAATTCAAGGGTGCATTATCTCTTATGGCTTAATCTTTATATTCCCACTTATTAAGGCAGTGGACTTTCTTCTGAAATGTCATTAAATGCTATTGGTTTTAATGGAGTTATGGTAGAAATCGCATGTTTATATATCATCATTTGTTTTCCATCACAATTTAAAATCACCGTAAAACTATCAAACCCAGTTACATTTCCTTTCAGTTGAAAACCATTTGTCAAATATAAGGTAACTGGAATTTTATTTTTCCTTGCTCCGTTCAAGACTATATCCTGTAAATTATTCGTAGATTTATTCATAGATTCACCTCCACAATATGTATTTTTAGAATATTCTATAAATATCCTGAAAATCCTTTTAATTTTATCAAATATAGTAAATTATAATTTTCTCATAGAATATAACTGACTGGCAATATATTCTACAATTTCATCATCACTTTTGAAATCATCTTTATTAATCCAATTTACTCTTGGATCTTTTCTAAACCAAGTAAGCTGTCTTTTGGCATAATTTCTACTTCCTTGTTTGATCATTTCTATAGCCTCATTTAAGGATATTTCATGGTTTAAATAGTAAAGTATTTCTTTATAACCTATACCCTTCATTGATTGCATATCTGCATTATAGCCCATTTCTTTTAATTTTATAACTTCATTGATTAAATTTTTCTTCATCATTATATCTACCCGAGAATTAATCCTTGCATATAATTTTTGTCTGTCCATATTTAGCACAAAATAGTGTACATTATAAGGAATATCTAAGACATTTTGCTGCGATGCAAAATCACTCATAGGTTTACCACTAACTTTATATACTTCTAAAGCTCTAATAACTCTTTTTAAATCATTAGGATATAATTTATTGTAGGACTGTTCATCAATATCCTTAAGTAAGCTATGTACATGTTCTTTTCCCTGCATCTGGGCAAGCTTTGTAAGATAATCTCTATACTTCTCATCTTTATGGGTATGTGCAAAACTATAGTTATATATTAGTGAATTTATATAAAACCCAGTTCCACCAATTATCATTGGTAGTTTACTTTTATTAGTTATTTCTTCAATTGCACTTTCAGCTCTTTCTTTAAAGTCAGTCACACTAAAATTTTCACTGGGCCCTATTATATCTATTAGATGATGAGGTACTCCCCTCATCTCATCGAATGAAATTTTAGCAGAGCCAACATCCATAGATTTGTATATTTGCATTGAATCCGCTGATATAATCTCACCATTTAATTTTTGTGCCAATTTTATAGAGATTTCTGTTTTACCTATAGCTGTGGGACCTGCTAAAATAAATAAATCTTTCATATTTTCACCTTTTTCTATTGTATTCTTTTAAATCTTTTTTCTAACTCATTTAGTGTAATTTTTATTATTGTGGGTCTTCCATGTGGACAAGTAAAAGGTTCATCTATATATCTTAAATCATTAATTAATTTATTCATTTCTAGTTCTGAAAGTTGATTATTTGCTTTTACAGCTGCTTTACATGCCATTGTGGCTATTCGAGTATATTTAATTTCTTCAGTTTTTCCTGTGCCCATATTTTTCAAATTATCTAATATCTCATTGAAGAGATTTTTAATATCCGGTTTACCTAGTATTATGGGAACTTCCCTTATACTTATTGTATTTTCTCCAAATTCAATAATATCAAACCCAGAATTTTTAAATACAGCTTCATTTTCATTATAGTACGCGTAATCTTCATGACTAAGTTCAATTACAGTTGGTGTAAGTAAAATTTGGGATAACACCTCTGACTTTATAATCTCACTTCTATACTTTTCAAACAGTATTTTTTCATGAGCTGCATGTTGGTCAATTAGGTAAAGCTCATTATATGCTTCACCTAAAACATAGGTTTTGTTAAATTGACCTATAATTCTTATTTCAGGAAACTTAGAAATTTTATAAATCCCATCTGCAGATATTTCTTTACCCACATCATAATTGTTGCCATTACTCTCTCTAATATTTTCAATTGAATTTCCATATGCGAATTCATTAGTAGATTCGCCCTGTGGACCTCTTGTAACTATTGGTCCATTAGAATTTGTATACCGCAATTTCATAGAATTATCTGTTTCACTGTTTAATCTCTTATAATTGAAATCTAATGGAATTTGAACACTTTTCTCTAACTCTTTTTTTACTTTTTCATCTACGACTATTCTATTAAAATCATAAATATCTTTTTTTAAAGTATTTTTTTCAACTTCTTCACCACTGTAATTTTCATTATTTTCTTTTTCTTCCTCTACAGTGAAATTTTCTCTTAAACTGTCACCAATCGCTGTGTGAACTGCACCAAAAACAAACTTAAATACATCTTTATCCTCTTGAAACTTAATTTCAGTTTTTTGTGGGTGAACATTTACATCTATATATTCAGGAAAAATGTCTAAATATATTACAAAAAAAGGAAATTTATTAATAGTCAAAAAAGATTTAAATGCATTTTCTACTGCTGCAGTAATTAGACTACTTTTAACATATCTTTTATTAACAAAAATACTTTGCCTATTTCTACTTCCTCTACTTATTACTGCATTACCAACGTATCCATGAACAGACATTATATCGCCCAATTTTTCAAAACCTGTAATATTCTCTACAACCTCTTTACCATATATATATCTAATGGTATCACAAAGATTTGTGGAGCTATATGTTGATAGGACTTTTTTTTCATTACTCATTAGTTTAAAAGATATATCATTGTTAGCTAATGCAAGCCTGCCCACAATATCTGATATTAAGGCTGCCTCTCTTTGGGGTGATTTTAAAAATTTTTGTCTTGCGGGAACATTAAAAAACAAATCCTTAACTTCTATAGTTGTACCTATATTACATCCTATTTCTTTTACATAAAGTACGTCCCCTGCACTTTGAGATATTTCTTTACCTGAAGAAGACTCTTTAGTTCTACTACTTAATAGCGTCCGAGATACAGAAGCAATACTTGGCAGCGCTTCTCCTCTAAATCCTAGGGTGTGTATATTATAGATATCCTCAACATATTTTATTTTACTGGTAGCATGTGGCAAAAAAGCCTTTTCTATATCATCTATATGTATTCCACAGCCATCATCAATTACTTTTATATTTGTCTGACCACCATCAAAAATTTCCACAATAATATTTTTAGCACCTGCATCTATGCTATTTTCCACTAACTCCTTTACTACTGATGAGGGTCTTTCAACCACCTCACCTGCAGCAATTTTATTGGAAGTTTCAACTTCTAATATGTTAATTCTCATAATAAATCACATCCTTTGCTATTTTTATAGCAACTTTGCTCTTTTAACTAGATCATATAATTTATTAAACCCGTCCATAGGTGTAAGATTAAGGATATTTATATCTTTAATTTCCTTTAAAAGATTATCCTTTTCTATGTCCGTAAAACTAATTTGAACAGCTTCATCTTTAACTATTTTAGGTTCATAAGTTACAGCTACCTCTTTTATAGCATCATTACCATTATCCTTCTTAGCACTTTTATCATTAATTTTATTTGATTGATTCTTCTTTGAAGTTTGCTCGTGTATTAAGTCAATTTCTGTTGTATTATTGAAATTCTCTAGTACCTCTAAAATCTCATTAGCTCTGCTTATTACTTCCTTTGGAAGACCTGCCAGCTTTGCAACCTCTATTCCATAAGATTTATCAGCTCCACCTGGAACAATTTTTCTTATAAATACAATTTCATTTTGAATTTTTTTTACAGCTACTGAATAATTTTTAACTCCCTCAATCATACCCTCAAGTTTTGTTAACTCATGATAATGGGTGGCAAATAAGGTTTTACTCCTTAAATTAGGATTCTTGCAAATATACTCAATTACTGACCAAGCAATACTTAGTCCATCATAAGTACTTGTACCTCTGCCTACCTCATCAAGTAAAACTAGACTTTTATTTGTTGCATTTTGTAATATATTAGATACTTCCCACATTTCAACCATAAATGTACTTTTACCAGCAGCAAGATCATCTGAAGCTCCTATTCTCGTAAAAATCTTATCACAGATAGATATATCTGAAGATGTACAAGGAACAAAACTTCCTATTTGAGCCATTATAGTTATTAGTGCCACTTGGCGCATATAGGTGGATTTACCAGCCATATTAGGCCCAGTTATTAATAATAGTTGATTATCTATTGTATCCATATATGTGTCATTTTCAATAAAAGTATTAGAAGGCATCATTTTTTCAACTACAGGATGCCGACCACCTTTAATATTAAAAATGCCCTTTGTATTTATTTCAGGCCTCACATAATTATTTTCAATAGCTATTGTACTTAAGGAACTCAAACAATCAATTTCAGATATTAACTTAGCAGTATTTTTCATTCTTTCTACATGCTTTTCAATATCTTCTCTTATGCCAGTAAATACCTCATATTCGATATTTACTAATTTTTCTTCTGCTCCTAAAATCTTTTCTTCCATTTCCTTAAGTTCAGGAGTAATATATCTTTCTGCGTTAGATAGTGTTTGTTTTCTTATATACCTTCCCTCAGGAATTAACGCAATATTTGCTTTGGTTATTTCTATATAATAACCAAATACCCTGTTATATCCTACTTTTAAAGATCTTATACCAGTTATACTCTTCTCATCATTTTCTAATGTAGCAATCCACTCTTTGCCATGAGCCTTAGCTAGCCTTAGCTCATCTATTTCACTATTTAGCCCTGCTTTAATAATATTTCCTTCTTTAATAGAAATAGCTGGGCTTTCGATAATAGACTTATCTAAGGTATCATATATATCTTTTAAGTCATCTAATTCTAAATATATTTTTCTCATTAATTTACTATTAAGCCCTGATAAAATGGATTTAAGCTTTGGTATCTTTTCTATAGAATTTTTAAGAGATATTAATTCCTTCGCATTAACATTTTTCGAAGAAATTTTTCCTACAAGTCTCTCTATATCATATATATCCGTTAGCACATCTTTTAAATCTTCGTGAGCGGATATATTATTTTTCAGTTCTTCTACAGCCTCTAATCTTTCTTCTATTAAACTTTTGTTTATTAGAGGTTGATCTAACCATTTACGAAGTCTTCTAGCTCCCATAGCAGTATTCGTTCTATCTAATACCCAAAGGAGTGAACCTTTCTTAGTTTTATCCCTTAAAGTTTCCGTAAGCTCTAAGTTTCTCCTAGAATTTGCATCTAAACTTACATAATCTAAAATATCATAATATTCTATAGTATCTATGTGAGAAAGCGAATTTTTTTGTGTGTCTATAATATAACTAAGAAGTCCTGCTATACTTCTAAGTAAGGTTTGCGACAATATTATTTCCGAATAATTATGAAACTGTTTTTTTAATAGTGTATCATCTTTCATAATAAAAAAATCATTTGGGTAAGAGGAATAAGACACATTAAATCTTTCTTTTATGGCGCCTAGCATCTCAAAAGATATATCTTCTGATACTATAATTTCTTTTGGACTAAACTTTGATATTTCATCTAATATGTTAACAAGATTAAGTCTAGTGTCTGTGCAACTAAATTCACCAGTTGATACATCGCAAAAACACAATCCACAAAAATCATCTTTTTTATCAACGTAAATGCTCATAACATAATTGTTTTTACTTTCTTCTAAAAACCCAGAATCAGTATAAGTACCTGGCGTAATTATTTTAATAATATCTCTTTTAACTATGCCCTTTGCAAGTGCTGGATCTTCTACTTGTTCACATATAGCAACCTTATATCCTTTTGCTATTAGCCTACCTATATAGGCGTTAGCTGCGTGGTGAGGAATCCCACACATAGGTGCTTTTTTTTCCAGTCCACAGTCACGTCCTGTAAGGACCAGTTCTAATTCTTTTGCTGCAACCTGTGCATCTGTAAAAAACATTTCATAAAAGTCCCCTAATCTAAAAAACATTATACAATCCTTACAGGTTTCTTTTATTTCAAAATATTGTATCATCATTGGAGTTAATGCCAATTGTGTTGCCCCCTTGCTTGTCATTGCACCTTAAATTTCTTCACCATTAAGTGAAAATGAGCGTGCATCGGTTATTTGAACTGATACTAGATCTCCAATAGCCTTATAATTACCTTCAAAATTAACTAATTTTCCAGTTCTAGTCCTACCAGTTAATTTACTTTTATCATTTTTACTATAACCTTCAACTAGCACCTCTACAATTTTTCCTACGTATTCTTTATTTTTTTCTGCAGAATTTCTATTAACAACTTCCATTAATCTATTAAATCTTTCATGCTTAACATCCTCTGGTATTTGGCCACTCATTTCATCAGCAGGAGTTCCTTTTCTTTTAGAATAAAGATACATATATGCTGAATCATATTTTACCTCTTCCATTAAACTTAAGGTCTCTTCAAAATCCTCATCCGTTTCTCCTGGAAACCCAACTATAATATCTGTACTTAACCCCACATTGGGTATTGCCTCTCTAATGCTTTTAACTAAATCCATATATTGCTTCCTATCATAATGTCTATTCATTTTTTTTAAAACTGCACTTGAACCTGATTGCGCCGGCAAATGAACTTGTTCGCAGAGCTTATCTGATTCAGCAATAACATCTATTACCTCTTGGGTTAAATCCTTGGGATGAGATGTCATAAATCTTACTCTCTCTAAATTCTCAATTTTGTTAATTTTTCTAAGAAGCTGTGCAAAATTTATTTTAGGTTCTAGCCCCGTGCCATAAGAATTAACATTTTGACCAAGTAGAGTTATTTCTTTGTAACCTTTCACAATCATATCTTCTATTTCACTTATAATATCTTCTGGATTTCTACTTCTCTCTCTTCCTCTTACATAAGGAACTATACAATAAGTACAAAAATTATTGCACCCATACATAATAGTAACAAATCCTTTTATACTACTTTCCCTATCTATTGGAAGTCCTTCTACGATATCTTCTTCCTTATCCCAAATTTCTACAATTGGTGTTTCACCGCCTTGTACTCTTCTTAAGTACTCCGGAAACTTATAAGTATTATGTGTTCCAATAATAATATCTACAAATGGGAACTTAGTGATTATATGTTTTGCCATACCTTCTTGCTGCATCATACATCCAGTTACTGCTATTATAAGGTTTGGATTCTCCTTTTTCATAGTCTTTAAAGCACCTATATTTCCATCTGCCTTTTGCTCGGCATTCTCTCTAACACAACAAGTATTAAAAATAATTATGTCAGCTGCTTCTTTATCCGCAGTTTTCTTATATCCCATATTTATTAACATACCGGATAATTTTTCTGAATCCTCGTCATTCATTTGACAACCCCATGTTTCTATATAGTACTTAAGTATTTCATTCATTAGTGCATTCTCCTTTATAAAAAAAGTATTACCATCTGTCTATTATATATAATTTAAAGGTTTTTTTAAAGTCATTTTTGCTAATTCAATATATTTTATCATTTAATTAATTATCTTGAAATATATATCCAAGTTAGATTATAATATTATTAATTACTTTTGTATTGTAATTAATAAGAAATTTATGAATAAATAGGTTTTTTATTCTTTATTTATCTCTTACATTTTTTCACTTGTTTAGTATTTGCATTAATTTTTTATCTTTTGGGTAAGCTACCTAAAAGGAGTGATTTTATATGTATGATGCAAAAAAAGAAGAAACTATTAAAGATAGACAATTACAATATAATTGTATAGGTGACAGAAGTTATTTTTATATGTGTTCCCATAGCAATATGGTAACTATAAAAGTACCCTATGTACCTGCTGAGATCATAATAAGAGAATTCAAGTAGGTTTTAAATTTAAAATGGGGGGTATATTATGAAATTATCTAACAGAATTGAAGCAATGCAATTTTCACCTATTCGCAAGCTAGTTCCTTTTGCTAATGATGCAAAAAAAAGAGGGGTTAGTGTACATCACCTTAACATTGGTCAACCAGATATTCATACTCCTGAATCATTTATAGAAGGGATAAACCAATACACTGACAAAGTTCTTAAATATGCTGAATCTCAAGGAGTAAGTACATTAATCGAGAGTTTTATAAAATACTATAAAGAATGGGATATAGAGTTTGAAAAAGATGAAATCATGGTAACTAATGGAGGATCAGAGGCTATACTGTTTGCACTTATGGCTATTTGTGACCAAGGTGATGAAATTATAGTTCCTGAACCATTTTACACAAACTATACTGGATTTACAGATGTAGCTTCAGTTAGGATTGTTCCATTTATTACAAAAGCAGAAGAAGGCTTCCATTTACCCCCCAAAGAAGAGATTACAAGCAAAATCACAAGCAAAACTAAAGCAATAATGGTTTCAAATCCTGGAAACCCTACTGGTGTAGTATATACTGAAGCTGAAGTGAGAATGCTTGCTGATATAGCAAATGAAAACGATTTGTTTCTAATTGCTGATGAGGTATATAGAGAATTCGTTTATGATGGTTTAAAATATACTTCTGCCTTATATATGAAGGATGTCCAAGATAAAGTAATATTAATTGATAGTATATCCAAACGTTATAGTGCCTGTGGTGCCAGAATTGGTTTAGTTGCATCAAAAAATAAGGATCTTATGAACCAGATTCTTAAACTGGGACAAACTAGGCTTTGTGTCCCTACTCTTGAGCAATTAGCTGCAGCAAATTTAATCAACACTCCTAAATCATATTTTATAGAAGTTAAAAAGGAATATGAAGAAAGAAGAAATATTCTATATGAATACTTATCAAAAATACCAGGAGTAGTTTGCGTAAAACCTACCGGCGCATTTTATGTAATAGCTAAGCTGCCCATAGAAAGTGGTGAAGATTTTGCTAAATGGTTATTAACAGACTTCAATCACAATAACAAGACAGTAATGGTGGCACCCGCAGAAGGTTTCTATTCAACTACGGGTCTGGGAATAAATGAAATTAGATTATCTTACTGTTTAAATACAACTGCATTAAAAGATTCTATGGAAATTTTAGGCATAGCTCTTAAAAAATACATGGAACTAAAAAACAAATAAAATATAAAAGAAGGTAGATGGAATGTTATCTACCTTCTTTCAAATTTTAGTCCTTTGCCAAGTATAAAACTCCCTTTTAATATTAAACCCTAATGAAAGGTATAACTTATAAGCAACCTCATTGTTAGAATCTACCTTAAGTGAGACTTTTGAAAAGTCATTATCCATAGCTAAATTAAGCAAATAGCTTAAAAATATTTTTCCATATCCACCACTTCTATACTCATGTGTAATTCCAAAATTTACTATAATCGCTTTTTTATCTTCTATAATAATTTGCCCATAACCAATTGGTATATTATCGAGCTCAATAAATATTGCGCCCTTTTCAAAGTAATATTCCTGTGCTTCATCATAAAATATATCGTCGATGTTTATGGGAATTCTATCATCGTTTTTAAATATTTCATTTTGTAATAAGCAGCGTTCCTTTTCATCTTTGTCCTTTTCTACCATAGAAAAAGTAATATTTTTAGGGATAGTGATATTAAAATATTCTGTACACTGTTTTTCTAATTCCATAAATCCCTTAGACCTCTTAAACCCAAGCTTACTCAAAACATCTATATTTATTTCATTATCTTCACATTCATAAGTTATTAAACTGTTATTTATAAGTGGACTAATTAGTGTTTCATAATGGCGAACTAAGTTACTAGACTCTATTACGTTTATTGAATTAATTGAACTATGGTGTATATTATGTTTTTCAAACCAAATATATCCTATAAAGTTCTCTTTTTCCAATAACAATTTTACATTTTTCCTTAAAAATAATTTTTGAATAATATTACTATTGTCATATAGCTCAAAGAAATCTTTATTTGATAAATTAAAATTACTATTAAATCGATTGATTTTTCTAAAATTATTAATGTTTTTTAAAGTTAGATTTATTGACTTATACATTTAGCTTTACTCCATTTATTTTATTTTTAAATATATACTTTTGATAGGATATCAATACATTACTAATTATAAATCTACTAACATTGTTTTTACAATGAATTTTTATAATTTAAGAATATTCCTCTAAAAAAATTAAATAATCACTAAAAAATTTCTCTTGAGTCTCATTGTAAGCTATTATTCTATTTAGTTTATGCAAATATTTAGTCTCTGACCATTTTTTTTGTTTTACATACCTTCTCTGTCCTAACTTCCAAAATTTATTAGGAAAGATTATTAATGCAAACATTATCTCTAATTCTTCTTTGGTTAATCTATTTATAGAATTATATGCTTCAATTAAAATTTTAGCAAAATCGAAATTCCATCCATAATTTTTTTTAAACATTAATTGCCTAATAAGCTTTCCCAAATCACTTATTTGTAAATCAATCATAATCCTATCAAAGTCACATATGAAGTACTCTCCACCCCTTTTGACTATATTTTGATAATAAAAACGATTGTAACATATTGTCTCGTCATCATTAGCTAATTTTGACAAATTATAATAAGCTGACCTATTTAGCATGTCAATAGCTGATACTCCTCTATTATAAAAGCTATCAATATTTTCAAGAAAAAGCACATCAAATTCATTTTTTATTCTTTTGTTAACAATTATTCTCTTGAACTTTTCAAGATAATTTAAATTACTAGCAAAAATCTTTGGCCAATTACTTAGGTTAATGTGTACATGAAGTTTTTTGTGATCAATTTTATTTGATATGCTATGAAATTGCGCTAAAATCTTTATACAATTTACAGCTTCATCAATATTAGTTAAATCACATTTTTCACCTTCTATCCATTCTGTTAAGTAAAATGTGTTTTTTTTATATCTTACAGAAAAATCCCCATCTATTGTTCTAAAATATTTAGCTACATTGGTAAAATTATTCGATAATAACTCTTCCGTTAATATACAGCCATTTTTAACCTTAGTTCTTCCATGTTTTATTTTCCTAATACAGAACTTCCCACGGTCTGTTATAATCATATAAACACTTCTAACTTTTTCTGCACTTACTAATTCGAAATTATACATACGAATTACAGTTGTTAATATATGAATCTCTTTATTAGTAATTATATTCGAATGCTGAAGCATTCTTGTATTACCCCTCAATATTTCTCTCCCCCATAATAGTATTATTAAATTATATTAATTAATTTTATTTAGTATTCAATAATTTTCAAATTAAACATAGAAAAACCCTATAGGGTAGTTTTTGATAAAAAGTTTCTACTCTCTAGGGTATATTTTATATTTCATTCTCATTTACATAAACACTATGAATTCAATTTTTTAATTGCCTCTTCAATAATCCAATCTGGTGTTGAAGCTCCAGCTGTAACGCCTATATTTTTGAAAACATTATCTTTTAGAAATTTTTCTGGGATTCCTAACAAATTTTCTACATGTACTGTGTTTTCGCAGTTTTTTTTACATATTTCATAGAGCTTTGTAGTATTGGAACTATTAAATCCTCCAATAACAACCATGGCATCAACCCTTTTGGAAAGTTCTTCTGCAGATTCTTGACGCACTTCTGTTGCACTGCAAATAGTATTAAATGCAACTATTTCTTTACTGATTTTTATAACTTCAGATAATACATCCTCCCAAGTAGATTGCCTCTCAGTTGTTTGAGATACCACGCATACTTTTTTGGATATATTTCCAAGAGACGCACCACTCTTAACTATACACCCTAAATCGTTACACCATCCATTGATTCCAATAACTTCAGGATGATTTTCATCTCCTACAATAATTATACTGTATCCTAAATCATAATATTTTTTCACCTTTTTATGAATGTTTTCTACATAAGGACATGTTGCATCTATTAAATTCAGTTTATTTTTCTTTAAAATATTTAATGTAGCTTCAGATACCCCATGTGACCTAATAATAATTGTATCATTTTCACTTAAACTATTAATATTATCAAGTTCTATGGGGAATATAGAATTTTCTTTCAAAAAATTCACAACATCATTATTATGAATAAGTGGCCCTAGTGTATATATATCATTTTTATACTTTTCCTTCATTTTCAAAGCTGTGTCTACTGCTCTCTTAACTCCGAAACAAAAACCAGCTGAATCTGCAAGTGTTACCTTTTTCATCCTGCCACCTCCTTATATAAGGTATCTCCAAATATGTAAAATTAATTATTTTTAATGTTTGAATTAATATACTCTACAATTTTTTCAGCTACTCCATTAATGCTTAAGTCATTAGAATCAATTTCTATAGCATCCTTGGCCTTTTTAAGCGGGCTAACTTCTCTATGGGTATCAATGTAATCCCTTTTTATAATATCCTTTAAGATAGTATCATAATCAACTTCTATATCCTTAGAAATTAATTCTTCATATCTCCTTTTCGCTCTTTCTTCACTACTAGCAGTTAAATAGAATTTAAAAGTAGCATCCTTAAGAACAACAGTACCAATATCTCTTCCATCCATAATAACATCAAATTTTTTTGCTATGTTTTGTTGTAACTTAACCAGAATTTCTCTAATTTCAGGTATTGCCGCATACTTTGAAACATTATTGCTTATGATAGGCATATTAATCATATCTGTTAAATCTTCATTATTGACAAATAAATGATCCTCTTCAAAGTGCATTTCTAAAGATTCCACTATTTTAACCAAATCATCTACATTATATTCTGAGACATTTTCATTCATAGCCTTAAGTGCAACAGCTCTATACATTGATCCTGTGTTAATATACATAAGATTGAATTTTTCACCTATTATTTTAGCAATAGTACTTTTTCCTGCACCTGCAGGTCCATCTATGGCAACAGAAATTCCCATTATACTCCACCTCCCATTTATAAACATGGTGCTATTTATATATTTATTCTTTTCCTACGTTATCCCCAGCTAAATAACCAGTTGATAATGCTATTTGAAGATTATAACCGCCTGTATAAGCATCTACATCAATCATTTCGCCTGCAAAATAAAGATTATCAATTATTTTTGATTTCATAGTAGAAGCATCTATTTGTAGTGTGTCTACTCCACCACTAGTTATAATTGCTTCTTCTATTGGACGAAGCCCTTTTATATGAAGTGGCAAATTTTGAAGTAAATTCACTAGGTTTTTTCTTTCTTCTTTAGTAATAGAGTTTACCTTTTTGTCTTCATTAATATTAGACAATTTAATTATTGTATTAATTAGTTTACTTGGAAGTAAATCATTTAGTGAATTTTTAAAATCTTTATTTGCATATTTTAAGAAATCACTTTGAATTCGCTTATCAAGCTCAACCTCAGTTAAAGCTGGTTTTAGATTTATGAAAGCTTTTAATTTCATTCCTTCTTTCACAAAACTACTGCCACTTAAAACTATAGGTCCTGAAATACCATAATGAGTAAAAAGCATTTCTCCAAATTCACTATATATACTTTTATTCTTAATATCAGTAATCCTTAATTCTACATTTTTTAAAGAAAGACCCTGTACATCCGGAATCCACTCCTCTTCAACCTCTATTGGTACAAGTGATGGTCTAGGTTTAATTATATTATGTCCTAAAAAACGAGCATAAGTTAATCCTTCTCCAGATGAACCTGTTTGTGGATATGATAAACCACCAGTACATAAGATAATGTAATCCCCATTTATAATACTTCCATCTGCAAGTTCAACCCCAGCAATATGTTGATTATCTCTAATTAATTTTTTCACTTTTGTGTTTAACATCACTTCAACCTTTTTGTTTTTTAATTCATTACTAAAAGCTTTTATAATATCTGAAGACTTATCTGACTCCGGGAATACTCTATCTCCTCTTTCGACTTTAAGGTTAACTCCCAGTTCCTTGAAGAAATTCATAGTATCTTCGTTAGTAAATGAGTATAATGAACTATATAAAAAATGAGGATTACATGGTATATTTTCAAAATAATCACCAATATCCTTAGCATTTGTAATATTGCATCTACCCTTACCAGTTATATAAAGTTTTCTTCCTAATTTTTCGTTCTTTTCAATGAGCACCACCTGATTTTTTGATGAAGCTGTAACAGCCGCCATCATTCCTGCTGGTCCTCCTCCAATAATAATTATTTTTGACACTTAATCACTCCCTTATAATACTTACATTATAACTTAATATAATATATTAATCTATTACCCTTATTTAAAAATAAATAAAATAATATATATAAGAATGTTTTTTCATTGTAACATTGTAACTTTTTCTATAACAGTAAAAATAAGAAAATAACAAAAAAAAGAATCCCAATAAAGGAATTCTTTTGAAATGTTTATTTGTAAATTAATAATTTCCTTGCGCATGCATTGCTTCTGCAACTTTAACAAATCCTGCAATGTTAGCACCTTTAACTAAATTATAACCAAATCCATATTCTTCTGCTGAATCTTTACAATTTTTATATATATTCAACATGATTGCATGCAATTTCGCATCAACCTCTTCTGCTGTCCATGATAATCTCATGCTGTTTTGGCTCATTTCAAGTCCCGATGTAGCAACACCACCAGCATTTGCAGCCTTAGATGGTCCTACCTTAAGTCCCATTTCTATGAAGTAATCAACAGCTTCGTTTGTACATGGCATATTAGCACCTTCACAAACCATCTTTATTCCATTTGCAACAATTTGTTTAGCATGCTCAATATGAATATCATTTTGCGTTGCACATGGTATTACTATATCAACTTTTACATTCCATGGCTTTTCTCCAGCATGAAATTCACAACCATACTTATCAGCATAGTCTTTAACTCTTGATCCTTTATTTAAACGTAACATTTCAGCCATATAATCTATTTTGTCTCCTGTTACTCCAGCAGGATCATATATGTATCCATCTGGGCCAGAAAGAGTCACTACTTTACCACCAAGCTCAGCAACTTTTGTGCAAAGACCCCAACAAACGTTACCAAAACCAGAAGCAGCTACTGTTTTACCCTTAAAATCTGTTCCTTCATGCTTAAGCATTTCTTCACAGAAATAAGCAATACCAAAACCTGTAGCAGTTGGTCTTCCTAAACTTCCACCATAGGATAAGCCTTTTCCTGTAATAACTCCATTTTCGAAAGTTCCTTTAATTCTTCTATATTGTCCAAATAAGTAACCGATTTCTCTTCCACCAACACCAAGATCTCCAGCTGGAACACCAACATCTGGTCCTATGTGTCTGTAAAGCTCAGTCATAAAGCTTTGACAGAATCTCATTACTTCAGCATCTGATTTGCCTCTTGGGTCAAAATCAGATCCACCTTTACCGCCACCCATTGGAAGTCCAGTTAATGAGTTCTTCAATGTTTGTTCAAATGCTAAGAATTTAATAATTCCTATATAAACTGAGGGATGAAATCTTAATCCACCTTTAAAAGGTCCTATACTACCATTAAACTGTACTTTAATACCACGATTTACCTGTGTAACACCTGCATCATCTACCCATGGTACTCTAAACATAATTTGTCTTTCTGGTTCACAAAATCTTTCTAAAAGGTTAGCTTCAATATATTCTGGATGTTTTTCTAAAACTGGGCCTAAAGATCCTAATACCTCTTCAACTGTTTGTAAAAATTCAGGCTCATTAGAATTCCTCTTTTTAACATTTTCTATTACCTGTTGAATATAAGTTTTTGTCTCCATAACCTAATCCCTCCTAAAAATGAATGTTTAATGTCAATTTAATATTCTTATGCATACTAAACTGCTTTATGTATAGTATATTCTATATTTTTTTCTCTATTCCTTCTTTATTTTAGAAAAAAAAATTTTTTTTTTGAAAACAGAAGTAAACATTTACATATACTGATTCTAAAGAAATTATTTCTCATTCTTATCTTTATAAGAATAAACTTGATACTCTTCCCATATATCCTCCAAAGTAGAAAATGTTTTGGAAATCTTTTCTTTTTCTCGAAGTCCCACTGCAATAATTAATGCATTTATTACACTAAGTGGAGCTACTAGGGAATCAACAAAAGAAGCCATATTGCTTTGAGCTATTAATGTATAGTCAGCTCTAGCTGCAAGTGGAGATAATAAACTATCTGTAATTGCTACAACATCAGCATTTCTGCTTTTAGCAAAAGCTAAAACTTCAATTGTCCTTGTAGCATACCTTGGAAACCCTATCCCAATAACTACATCTTCTTCAGAAACATTAAGCATTTGTTCAAATATATCACTAACACCATAGGCTACAACCATAACATTATCTAAAATTAGATTTAAATAAAAGCCTAAAAACTCTGCAAGTGCTGATGAACTTCTAAGACCAATTATATATATCTTTTTAGCTTTAAAAAGTGAATTTACTACATCCTCAAAAGTCTTGTGATTAATCTTTTCAAGAGTAGCGCGAATGTTTTCCATATCAGCTTTTAATACACCCTTTAATGCATTTTCTTGTGTAATAAAGTCATTAGATAACTCAATCCTTTGTACAGTAGTCAACTTGTTTTTAATTAATTCTTGGAGTGACTTTTGTAGTTTTGGATAACCACTAAACCCAAGCTCGTTAGCAAATCTTACAACAGTCGATTCACTTACCCCTACACTAGATCCTAACTTTGCTGCCGTCATAAATGCAGCCTTATCATAGTGTTTTAAAATATATTCTGCTATTAATTTTTGTCCTTTACTTAAACGTGGAAACTTGACTTGAATAGATCTCATCAAGTCCTGCTTGTTATTTTCCATAATAAACTCAATCCTTTCTATGTTATTAAATAATAAATGAAATAAAAATTTCAATAAATAATAAAGTGAATTATTTACTTCATTTTATCATTTATTGAACATAGTTTCAACGAATTATTCATTTTTTTGTAAAATATTTATGTTTTTGATTTTAAGCAGCTAAAATATGCTTTATATTTTCAATATTTCTTCAAAATATAACAAACTTCTATAATTATAAATTCTTTAAATATTTTATTTCATCTTCAGTTAAGTTTCTCCATTCGCCTTTTTCCATATTGCCCAGTTTAATTTCCCCAACTGAAACTCTTTTTAATGCTATAACTGGATGATCTATGGCATCACACATTTTTCTTATTTGACGATTTTTCCCTTCATGAATAGTAATTGTAACCTTGCTGTTAAAACCAATTCTCTTATTCATTTCAAAATTTGCCCCAGCTGTAATATATCCATCAATATCAATTCCATTACAGAACTTAGCTACTTCCTCTTCATTTGCACACCCTTCTAATAAAGCTATATAAACTTTATTAATTGCTTGTCTTGGGTGAATCACTTTATTATAGATATCCCCATCATTAGTTAATATAATTAAACCAGATGTATCATAATCCAATCGCCCTATTGGGTATATTCTTTCTTTGGTCTTCACTAAATCTAAAATGGTTTTTCTGTCTTTTTCATCTTTTACTGTAGATACTATGCCCTCTGGTTTATTTAATGCAATATAAACCTTATTCTCTTCTATATGTATAATTTTATCATCTACATATACACTATCCTTATCAGGGTCAACCTTTTGTCCAAGTTCTGTCACTAAAATATCATTTACTTTTACTCTTCCTTGTGTAATTACTTCCTCACACTTTCTTCTTGAAGCAACACCACATCTTGCCATAAATTTTTGTAAACGTTCTTCCACTATAACACTTCCTAATATTATTTTTATTACTACATAAATATAAATCTTTTATTATCAAATATAAACTTGATTTAAAATTTAAATTAACATATATAAATAAGTCTTCATTAAGAATTATATAAGTATATTAATAAAAAATCAATTGCTTAATAATTTTTCTTAGGTTTAATGCTATCTTCAAAGTAAATTATTTCAATATATTTCCAAGGAAATACATTGCATGCTTATTATAAATTATTACATTATCCAAAAATAACTTTCCTTAAATTACATGAAAATATTAATCGATCATTATGCTAGTATATTCCAATCTTTTTTATTATAATGTATATAATGCTATAACATATACATAAAGATTCAAACAATAGAATTGCGAGGAGGATATATTATGGATTTTATTAATTACTACATGCCAACAAAAATATTACTTGGTGAAGAAGTAATATTGAAAAACAGCAACATATTTAAAAATTATGGGAAAAGAGCTTTAATTGTAACTGGTAAAACCTCTTCAATCATAAATGGTTCTTTAAATGATGTTACCAATGCATTAACAAAAGAAGGAATTATATACGACCTTTTCAATAAAGTAGAAGAAAATCCTTCTTTAGAAACAATAGAAAAAATTTCAGAATTTGGTAGAAATCAAAAATCTGATTTCATTATTGGTATAGGAGGTGGTTCTCCCATTGACGCTTCAAAAGCAGCAGGTATATTAATACGAAATCCAAATGCTACAAGATATAATTTGTTTGATAGTCCACTATTAAAGTCTATGCCTATAATTGCCGTACCCACCACAGCCGGAACCGGAACTGAGACAACACCTTATTCCATACTTACAGATAGTGAATTACAAACAAAGCATGGCATCTGTCAAAAAGTATTTCCTGAATATGCTCTACTAGATGTAAAATACCTAATGTTCTTACCAGAGCAAATAACTATTAATACCACAATAGATGCACTATCCCATTTAATAGAAGGATACATGTCATCAAAAGCAAATATATTCAGTGATACATTGGCTGAAAAAGGATTAAAATTATTTGGAGAGTGTTTAACTATGATAAAAGAAAGAGATTTTACTTATATAGTAAGAGAAAAATTAGTGTTAGCCTCTACAATAGCTGGCATGGTAATAGCTCAAGCTGGAACATCCATTCCTCATGCTATGGGCTATTCTCTTACATATTTTCATAATATTCCGCATGGGAAAGCAAATGGAATACTCTTAAATTCGTATTTAAACTTTTGTAATGATGAAAATAAGGTTAGAAAAATTTTATATCTATTAACCCTAGAAAATTTAAATGATCTTGGTGATTTTTTAAATACTATGCTTGGATACGTAACTACAGTAAGTTATGAAGAAATTTGTTCTTATGCAAACGTTGTAGCTTTAAACAAGGATAAATTAAAAAATCACCCTTCACCTGTAAAAAGAGAAGATATACTAAACATATATAAGGCTAGTTTAAAAGTCTAAATAGTAGAAACATATATTTCTAGATTTCTAAAAAAAGAATAGGCATTAGTAATTCTAAAGTAATAAATTAGGATTACTAGTGCTTATTCTTTTGCAATTTACCCTTTATCACCTTTAGTTCAAGATTCCTTATTTAAGACATTAAATATAGTAAACACACTACGAGTACAATTCCAAATATAAATAATGAATAAGTTAAACTATTCATGTTATACCCAATGTCTTCTATTTTCTTTTTGATATTTATCAGTTCTGACTTTTCTCCTTCAACACCAATTTTACATATATTAGCTTTAGTTCTAAATAACTCAAAAAATTTATTTCTCATTCTTTTTACAATAGATTTTCCATAATTAATTTCCACTTTGCTAATTGCTTCAATGCCATTACCTACAAAAGTTACACTATTAACTACTGCCCCATCTATAATGTCAAAAACAAATGAACTAATAAAGATGATACTTTTACCTAGTGGTTTATATATATTTTTTTCTAAACTAATCCAATTTAAAGTTGGATTCACATAATACCAATTAGTCCCTTCACCCTTTTTTAACACTTTTCTTATAAATCCCATATAAATTACTATGCCAATTAATATTACAACCATAGAACTTTTAATATTGTCAAAAGTATATAAATTCACAGCTATTGGATTTGGATTTCCAAAGGGCTTTAACGTTTTATCTAATACATGCAAAATCACATTGGGACTCAGTCCAATATAAATACTCATTAAACTAAGTGCAACCATTGGTAAAAGTGCCCTCTTACTTATCCTTGCCTTTATTTTTTCAATATCCTGATTACTTTTTTCTATAAAGACAGCTACAAATATCTTCAGTAGATAGGCTACAGTAAAACTACTACTCACTATAAACACAATTTCACATATTTTAAAAAATACTCCACCATACATGTGCTCTGCTTCAATAATTGCCTCATGCAACATAGATTTACTAGTGAATCCATTGAAGCCAGGCATACCTATAATTGATAACATACCTATTAAAAATAATATCTTTAATACATTCTTATCAATTCCAAAGCCACCAATTTTATTTATGCTTAGCTCATTTAGCCTCAAATATATGGTTCCTATGCCCATAAATAATAAGGCTTTAAAAATTCCATGATTAATAACATGATACAACGTGCCATAAATAGCTATAATTCTATTTTCTTTTAAAATTCCTATGAGTCCTATTCCAACAAGAATATAGCCAATTTGACTCATGCTACTATATGCAAGTATTCTTTTAACATTTCTCTGCATCATGGCAAGAATCCCACCAATGAACATATTAAGAAAACCTATCACAAGAATAATAATAGATATTATGAAGTCTCCACTCATAATTACTTCAATAGTTAATATAATCCCGAATATACCTGTTTTAGCTAAAACCGCTGATAAAACAACCGTAGCTGGTGTCGGTGCTGCAGTGTATGCCTTAGGAAGCCATATATGTAGTGGTACCATTCCTGCTTTTACACCAAAACCTATAATGATTAAAGTTACAATAAGGTACTTTATATTGCCTAAGATGCTTACTTTAACTCTTAACTCACTAATATCTAATGTTTGAGTAGAATTATACAACAAAAATAATCCCATAAGTAAAATAAGACCGCCAGTCACTGCCATTATAATGTATGTATTACCTGCATCATGAGAATAATCATCCTCATCGTTAATTATTAATGCATATGATGTAAATGACATGATTTCGAAGAAAGTAAATAAATTCAAAAAGTTCTCTGATATGAAAATTCCAATAGTACTTGCTAGTGTTAGCATAAAAAATAAATAATATCTATTTCTATTTTTATGATTAATTAAATACTGTGTTGAATAAAGTGTAGTTAAAAACCATATCATAGCTGTAAGACAAACGAAAATATATCTAAACATATCTAATTTCAAATGAAGACCTGTACCCATAATATTAGGTATAGATATTTCTATTGATTGTACTACAACATATTTATATAATATAGTTGTAACCAATAATACAATAGCTGTCATTACAATATTAAAGATATCCCTATATTTTTCATTAATCCTTCCTATAGCATAACCTATAAAAGAGCCAATCAATGGGAATACCAAAATGAATAGTAAATACGTAGTCGGTTTCAATGCGATACCCTCCTTTCTTAAATTACCTCTCTTGCAATCTTTTGAACAAATGTTATAAGCATATTAGGAAATATCCCAAGCAAAACAATTATCACTGTTATCATAACTATGGGTATTAACATTTTCATTGGTGCTTCTTTAACTATAGTGTTCTCACCTTTTTTGAAGAAGGCTTCAGTTATAATTGGTAGAAGGTATAGTGCCGTTAATAATGCACTAATAAGTAATATTGCAGGAAAAATCATCTTTCCCTCTTTAAGTCCGCCTTGAGCCAAATACCACTTACTAACAAACCCGTTTGTAGGAGGAATTCCAATTAATGATATAGCTGCTATACCAAAACAACCCATTGTTATTGGCATCTGTTTTCCAATACCTCTAATCTGATTAATATCTGTTTTTCCCGTAGTATACATTATCGCTCCCACACAGAAAAAAAGAACAATCTTATTTACTGCATGATTAATTAAATGAAGCAGACTTCCAACAAACGCATCTTCATTTAAGAGTACTACTCCTAATAAAACATATCCTAATTGACTAATTGTTGAGTAAGCCAATCTTTTTTTTAAATTTTCTTGATGTAATGCTAAGAACGAACCCAGTAAAATTGAAATTACTATCAGAATGCTTAAAAATATATTTACATGAAGTGCCTTAATTATTTCCGTTCCAAATATAAAATAGCTCAAACGCATAATAGCAAAGATCCCTGATTTTACAACTGCAACTGCATGGAGTAGTGCACTAACTGGTGTGGGTGCAACCATTGCTGCAGGTAACCATGAATGAAATGGCACCAGGGCCGCTTTAACTCCAAAACCCAAAAACATAGCAATATAGCTAACTATATATCTATTTCTATTAGCATCTGTCAATGCAGGCAAAATGCCATGAGCATTAAATGTTGTATCTTTCGTAACACTGAATAATAAGACCATTCCAAGCAAAACCATTGTAGCACCTACAAATGAGTATATTAGATATTTTTTCCCACTTTTTAGAGCCTGTTTTGAATCAGTATGTATTACTAAAGGGAAGGTTGATAGTGTAAGGAACTCATAAAAAGCATAAAGTGTTATAAGATTTCCTGAAAAAGCAATTCCCATTGTTACTCCTAGTGTTGCAAGAAAAAAAGTGTAAAACCTTCTTTCCTTGCCCTCATGTTTCATATATTCCATTGCATAAAAGGCAGTGAAAATCCACAAAATTGCAACTAATAGTGAAAACAATATACTTAACTTATCTATTCTAAAATAGATATCTAAAAATTCATTTATCTTTAATATATGAACTGTACTTTTACCAAACATATAAAATATACCAACTAAAAAAAACAAATTTAATATAACACCAATGCAGACAAAAATATTTCTTTTCTTTTCATCTAGTTTTATAGTTGCCATAATTATAGCCAATATAAATGGAAACAAAATAGGAATTATTATTGTGAAATTCTTCAATTTACAATCACCCCTCTACTCAAGCCCTAAAGTAATTAAATTTATAATTCCACTAGATGTGAGTCCAACAAAAACCATAGAAATCACTAGAAAAATTACAGGCATCATCTCTTTTAAGGGCTTGCTTTTAGATTTATATACTTTACCTTTTAAATTTTCTTCTCCAAAAAAACCATTTATAATAATTGGGAAATAATATACTGCATTTAATAAACTACTAAGCAAGATAACTAGGATTAAAATCATATTCCCAGCTGCTATGGAGGCTAAAGATAAGTGCCACTTACTTATAAATCCAGGAAGTACAGGAATTCCTATCATAGATAGTGCACCTAGAGAAAACAATCCTAGGGTTAAGGGCATTTCTCTGCCAATTCCCTTTAAATGTTCTAAGGTTTTATGGCCAGTTTGCTCTATCATTGATCCAACTAATAAAAATAGTGCTGATTTAGTTACGGCATGTCCAATAATATGAAATATAGCAATAGATACTCCTATATCTGTTCCAAGACCTATTCCTAAAAATATATACCCCATTTGTGCCACAGTAGAGTAAGCTATAACTCTTTTTATATTTTTTTGAAATATAGCAAAAACCGAGCCCATTATCATACCTAAACTACCTAATATCAATACAATATTTAGGACTGAATAATATTTAAGTATTTCCATTCCAAAAACTCTATATAAAATCTTAATTAAAAGCAACACAAATGCCTTTAAAACTAAAGATGATAGAATTGCACTTGAGGATGTAGGTGCACTGGAATGTGCATCTGGAAGCCAATTATGAAGTGGAAACATGGCACTCTTAACTCCCAGGCCCATAATAAATAATACTATAGAAATAAGTACTGCATTTGGATAATTCAAGTAGCAATTAATTAATACTTTATGAATGAAGTCTATATTTAAATGTCCTGTCATTGAGTACAAATAAGCAATTCCCATAAGCACAAGTCCAGACCCTAGACAACTCATAATTAAATATTTTAATGTTGCTCTTATATTTTCTTTTTTGTCTTTAACAATAATAGTTCCACAAGAAGCTAGTGTTCCTACTTCTATAAATACAAAACAGTTAAATAAATCATTAGAATATACAACTCCAAGTAATGACCCTATTAAAATGTTTATAAGTAAATAATATAAACTTACCTTGGACTGTTTAATTTCTTTTTCTATACTATAAACTGAATACCAAATTATCATAAGTGCAACAAAGGTAAAAAGGAGTCCCATCATAGCCTCTATTATTCCGATTCGAAATTCAATTCCATATGGCGCCGTAAAATGTCCAATTCTATACCAATATTCTCCCTCATTAATAACAAAAATTAAATTTACTAAGGCTAATACCATGACTATTGCCATTGATACCAGACTAATAAGCTTAACAACCTTTGTCTTTTTAATCAAAGGCATTACAAAGGCTGTAATAAACAAAACCAATATAATAACAAGTGGAAAGCTTTCAATGAATCTCAATTTAATCACTCCTCATTTTCATAATTTCATCTAGTTCAATGCTACCGTATCCTTCATAGAGTTTTAGGGTTAGTGCAAGTGCAAATGCTGTTGTACTAACTGCTACAACTATACCAGTAAGCATTAGAGCAGAAGGAACAGGATTGATATAGCTTTGAACTCCTTTATGCGCCCCTATTATAATTGGGGCATCCAGTCCTAAAACATATCCTTTAGCTATAAAAAACAAGAAAACAGCTGTATCCATTATATTCATGCCAATTATTTTTTTTATTAAATTATTGTTAAGTAGTAGTATTGCAAAACCAATTCCAAACAAAACAATTGCACCCGTCTCATAATAATTATTTATTAATCCTTCCATAATTAAATTTCTCCTCCGTCAAATAAAGTGAAAAAAAAGTATATAGTTATTGCAACAATAAGTCCTACTAATATGTTTAATGGCAATAGAAAACCACCACTGAGTATATCGCCGGGAGTTCCCAAACTTGGTTGTGGCAAGTTTAAATGATTTCCACCAGTTATAAAACTATATCCTTTTAGTACCCCATAAAACATAATTGAACCACAGAGATATATTATTAATTTTGAGTATGGCAATAATTTATCTGTAAATTTTTTTCCATAAATTATTCTATATAAGATGAAACTTGTACCTATTATTGTTCCTCCTGCAAACCCACCACCCGGGCTTAAATGTCCATAAAGAATTATATAAATTCCAAAAATCTGAATACAAGGTATTAACACTTTACTTACTTGTTTTAAAATAGTACTTTTTAAAATAGTTTCATAAGTTTCTATATCTCGCGAGTGCTTTTCCTCTTTTAAAAGCAATAAAACTAAAATTGAAGCAGTAAACAGTACACTTGACTCAACAAATGTGTCAAAGGCACGGTAATCTAAAATAATACCTGTAACAATATTCATTGCCCCAGTTTCCTTTGTTGCTTTTTCTACATAATAATGTGCAACTTCATTATTGGCAGGATTATTGAATTGTCCAAATTTCGGAAGTTCATTAACCCCCAAAAGTAGAATCATGATTAGCATTACTGTAATTCCAACAGATAAAATTTTTTTCATTTTCTTACTCCTTTAATTCTCTTTAGTGCAAGTACAAATAAAATTGTAGTAATACCCGCTCCTACTGCAGCCTCAGTTATTGCTAAATCTGGAGCATTTAGCTGTTGCCATAAAATTGTCATTATAAGGCTATAAACCATAAATACTATTATTGCACCAAGTAAACTTTTCATAGTAGAAACGGCTACAGAAGATCCTATTAAAAACATAATCATTATCATACTAAATATCTTCATATTTTTTCACCCCATTTAATTTTGAAAGGGATGTTTCCCTTACAAACTCAGCCTTTGCAATTAAGTGTGTAGCTGTTGGATTTGCTATCCACACAAATACAATAATCAATATAATTTTCAAACTAACCATGTTTAAACCTTCCAATACTACTAACGATGACAGGCATAGTGCAATCCCTAAGGTATCACATTTTGCAGCGCTATGAGCCCTTGTAAACAAATCTGGAAATCTTATAATGCCTATTGTTCCAACCATGAAAAAGAATAATCCTCCAAAGAGAAATATAGTTACAATAATATCTTTCATATTTTTTTTCCTCCTGAATTTTCAATGAATTTTGACACTAAAACAGAAGATAAAAAACTAATTAGTGCATATACTATAGCTACATCTACAAAATAAGTTTCATTTAGTAAGAATGATACTATTAAAATAAGTACGATAGTTTTAGTCCCTATAACATTTACAGCGATTAGTCTATCTGCAGCGGTGGGTCCCTTGATTGCTCTAAACATACATATAAAAATTGTAGCTGATAAAAACAATATAGAAAAAGTCAATAATTTACTCATTCATATCTTCCTCAACTTTCAAAATTATTTTTTCAAAGTCTGAATTAATTAGACCCTTTGCAAATTCCTCTTTCAAACAATGTACAGTAATATTATCTCTATCCATTGAAATAGTTAATGTTCCAGGTGTTAATGTTATTGAATTTGCAAAAATTGTTTTATGAAAATCAGTCTTTATTTTTGTATTAATTGTCACTATCTGTGGCGATATTACTAGTTTAGGACTCAAAACTATTTTCGCTACATTAAAATTTGAAACTAATATTTCTTTTATCAATATAATGGTATAAACTATCCATGGCATTATATTTTTCCTGAAATTTATTTTTGTATTGCTACACATTAAATCCTTATTTAATCTTGAAACCAACAAACTTATTATTATACCAATGCAAATAGTTTCAACTTTTGCATTTCCTGAAATAACAACCCAAAATAATAGATATAGATATATAATCCAATAATACATATTTAAAATCCTCCTAAATATTCTGCACTTTCTTTGTTATATATTTAATAGCAATAATCATGCCATCATTTCTTTATAAAAAAAGCAAGTTTATAAGCCGTTGATTTTCAACGGTTCACAAACTTGCTTTTTTTATTTAAAATAATAAATTCATACAAAATATAAATTTTTACATGAATCGTATCAAAATAATACATAAAATCGTTTTCAGCATTGGTTATATGCTCCATTTTGAAACATGTGTATCATATTAATACGTTTCTTATAATTATATAAGATGGTATTGCATACTGTATTTTGCGTTAATCGTTATTTGAGTAAAAAGTTAACATATTTATTAACTAATCTTATATTTTTCCATTTTCCTATACAAAGTGCTTCTCCCTATACCCAATACCCTAGCAGCTGCTGCTATATTATCATTTACATCCATCAAGGTTTGCATAATAGCATTTTTCTCAATTTGCTCTAATGTATATATTTGCTTCGCGCCACTTAGTTCTCCAATATTTTCCATTTCGTTTATATAGCTTGGTAAGTTCTTACTTGTAAGCACACTATTATTTTCAGCTACATTTAATACAAGTTGCATAACATTCTGTAGTTCGCGGACATTTCCTGGCCAATTATAATTAATCATACCTCCATAAAAACTTTCACTTAGTTTTTTTATATGTTTATCATTGGATTCGCAAAATTTTTCACAAAAATAATCAATAAATATCTTAATATCCTCTTTTCTTTCTCTAAGTGAAGAAATATAAATTGGCATAACATTTATTCTATAAAACAAATCACTTCGAAATTTTCCGAGTTCCACTTCTTTTTTTAAATCTTTGTTTGTGGCAGCTATGACTCTAACATTAATTGGTATAACCTCATGTCCTCCAACTCTTACTACCACACGTTCCTCTAAAACCCTAAGCAAACTTATCTGAACATCTAAAGGCATATCTCCTATCTCATCAAGGAATATCGTTCCTCCATCTGCAAGTTCAAATTTTCCTGGATGTCCTCCTCTTTTAGCTCCAGTAAAAGCACCTTCTACATACCCAAAAAGTTCACTAGAAACTAGATCACGAGGAATAGCACCACAATTTAAAAACACAAAGGGCCTATCTTTTCTTTTACTAGCATTATGTATAGCTTGTGTAAACATTTCTTTACCGGTGCCGCTCTCCCCTTGAAGAAGTATAGTATCATCAGTTTTCGCAGCAATTCCAGCAAGTTTAATTGAATGAGTTATATTTTCACTTTTCCCAAATATATCAGCAAATGTAAATCTTGCATTAGCTCCAACAATTCTATTAATCATACTTAAAACAACTTTATTTTCTTTAAAGGTTATTACCACCCCACCCAAATCCGTCGACCTAAAAAACCTTATAGGGGTAACATTGACTATACATGTTTTACTTCTACCCATTTTTGTAGTAAAGTCTGCCTCTTCCTCCTGATACTCTATTCCCTTATTTACAGCATTTACAATACCCTTCCCACTATTAGTAGATAAAACATCATCTATGTGCATATTACGAATATTTTTTTCACTATATCCTAATAAATTTCTTGCAAATCTATTCATACTAGTTATATGTCCTTTATTATCAATTCTAATAATTCCCTCAGAAATTGATTCTGTAATTTGATAAAATTGTTCATTGACTATTTTCAACTTTTTATTGGAATGCTCGAGCTTCATTTCTTTTTCTATGGCTTTTGCTGCAGCTACTACCATACCTAGCGTATGTGGATGTACAAATTCATTGTTACCTGTTATACTTAATACCCCTAAAATCTCACCCTTTTCATCTTTTATAGGACAAGCAGATGAAGTCCAATTATGGTATTCGTGTAAATAATGTTCCCCACCAAGTACTTGTATTGGCTCACCATATATTAATGAAAGCCCTATGGCATTAGTACCTATTACTTCTTCTTTTATATTATATCCATCTTGTAATATTTGAAATCTATGTTTTCGTAGTAAGCTATCCTCTCCGATATGATCTAATACATATCCATCTCGGTCAGTTAAACGAATCATAAAACCAGAATTTTGTATTAAGTTATACAATGTTTGCATAAATGATTTAGCTGTCTCGAGTAGGGGTAAAAATTCCTTATACTTCTTTTTTAAATCATCTTCAGTAAGTTCAACGGGAAAATCCTGTTTAAAGGGATCTATACCATATAATTTACTTCTTTCCCAAGACTCTGAAATAATATCACGAAGTCCATTTTGTTTTAAAATTCCCTTTGAAACAAATAATTGCCATTTTTTTATAATATCTTCATCATTATCTAGCAGCTTTTTATTTGGCAAATAAATCCTCCCCTTCAATAGAATTATGATGTAATTATATTTATTTAATTATACCTATTACTTTTTATTTTGTCTAATACTATAAAACATAAAAAACCTCTTGGCAAAACCAAGAAGTTTCAAGTGTCAAATAAACTTATAGTTTAACAACTATAAGTTAATCAGTATTTAAATTAATGTGGCAGTAACCTCCCGGATTTTTTTGCAAGTATTTTTGATGATAATCTTCAGCATCATAAAAACAAGAAAGAGGTTTTATTTCTGTAAGTATTGGTTTTTGATATTTATTTTGGATTTCATCCACTGTTTTTAATATAACATCTAAATCCTTACTATGGGAGTAAAAAATACCACTTCTATATTGAGTCCCTATATCAGGTCCTTGTCTATTAGAAACTGTGGGATCTATTATTCCCCAAAATTTATTTAATATTTTTTCAAGGGATACAATATCCTCATCATATCTTATTAAACAAGCCTCCGCATGCCCGGTGTTGCCAGCACATACCTCATCGTAAGTGGGGTTCTTCTTTGTTCCATTTGCATATCCAACCACAGTTTCAGTAATACCATTTATTCTTGACATATAAGCTTCTACACCCCAAAAACATCCTCCTGCTACAACAATAGTCTTCATAAACGCACCTCCATATTATATAAACTAGTATCTATATATTACTACAAATGCATTTTCTTTTCTAACTAATTGTAAAAAGTTATTTATAATAAGTTCATCATGTTGGTAGTTTTATAGAAATTATACGATTTCTTTCTTTTTATCTAGAAATTTAAATTCCTCTGCCACAACTTCTGTACTATATTTTTTGTTTCCATCTTTATCTATATAACTACTACTACAAAGTCTACCAGTTAAACCAATTTGGCTTCCTTTACCTAAATACTTACACATAGTTTCAGCTAATGCATTCCATACCAAAATACTTATAAAATCTGCTTCTGGTTGCGAATCCTTACGTGGTGCTCTGTCAATTGCTAATGTGAATTTAGTATAAAACCCTTTCCCATCGTTAAAATCTTTTAGTTCTAAATCTCTTGTTATTCTTCCTATTAGTGATACATTATTCATAATATCTCTCCTTTTTATTTGATTGCATTTTTAATTATTGCCACCAAAAATAACTTTTATACAAACAAATGTTTGCTTTTAAATTTATTTTTGTTGACAATAAAAACTCTCGCTATATTAAAATACATCTAATAAGGCGAGAGTTTACTTTTTACAAAATAATTATTTTCTATAATATGTAGTCATAATATGTTTTTCTATGGCTTCTTTACTTCGCGTGTCAAACGGATTATTTGACATTGCCGTTACAAATAAATATGGAAAAGTATTTTTTAAGTGCTTCATATACAAAACCCACTGACTTACACTTGCATTGTATACTCTTTTTATATCAATTTCTAAATGTTCTTTTTCATCATCACGTAGTTCTGATAAATTCCTTGAAGATAACTCATCTTCTAAATGAAAAACTGCCGTTAATAAATGAGTAAATGTTTCATGTTCCAATAAATTCGGATTTTCTAATAATCTAAGTAAAAACCCTCTTTTGCTTAATAGAAACTCATTCATTTTCTCCAAATCAATTTTGTGGAATTCAATTTCATAATTATAATTTTTGCACTTTTCTAATGCTTTTTTAAAATCTTTTTCTTCCCAATTCCGCTTAACAATAAGAAAGTTTGCTATTTCATCTAAGTATGGATCAATTAATGTACAATATTTTAAAATATTAGTTCCTACTTCATTAAAATATACCCCTATTATTAAATTAAGTTTTTCTATTAGGCCTTGCCGTTCTCTTATTTTAATAACTCCATCAACAACTAATGATACCAATAAAACTTCAATAGGTATAAATGCCAAGTCCCCTACAAGATATATAAATATATGATGTGCATCTCTAAAAATAAAATAGTGAAAAGAATATAATAATACTGATGAAAGTATTAATAATATAGCAAATTTCACACGCCAATCGGATTTCTTCATGTTTGTCTCCCTTTGAATTTAATCTAATATGTATAATACTTTACTTTAAATTATTTATGAATTTTCATAATAAAATATTGAAGCCTTTACCATTTTAGATTCTTCTTTACATCTACTATTAATTTTAAACTCTGAAGTAGTTTCTTTCCCTGTTCTAGTTACCATTATTAAGTCACCTTTACTCAACCCTGTTTTTTTCTTTAATCCAGTATCTATCTCTATATAACCTTGAACAATATAAAATGCTTCTGTGATTTGAGAAAACGCTTTAGCATCGTTCGCATTACTGTATAATAATATATCTTTGTGCTCTCCACTATTAAAAGAAATAGCTTCTAATTCACCCTTGTAACCTTGTGCCAGCATCAAATTAAAATCTGTAACTTTACCAAAGCTTGTTGTCGTCCAGTCTCCACTAAAAGTATCCTGCTGCAATGCTTTTAACGCAGCCTTGTGATGTCCTTCATGTTCAAGAAACAGTTCTCCCTCAAGTACCATAATGTGCCTAGAAATTCCTGGTAAAGAAGTAAATATAGATTTTTCTACTTCAACCTTTGCAGAACTAAGTCTCCATTTGAATTTACGTTCACTATATAGTGAATTCTCAGGGTAAATATAGAGCTGTGTTGTTGTACCCCCAGACCATTCACTTGTTTTATGTTGATTTTCTTTAATTATTTTAATATTATAAGACATTTATATGCCCCCCTAAAGATTAAATATTATAGATTAATAGTAAAAATAATACGAACTAAGTATATACTCAGCACTATACTTGTCACATAATTTTTTCAAATAAAGCTTAACCTTTTCTTTATGTTCCATATCCAAGAGAAGTTTTTTAAAATGCATTTGTTCTCTATCCGTAGCATTATTTTTCACATAACCCCAAACATGTTCTGCCGTATTTATAAAACTTCCATCTTCTACACCAAGATTCATTATTTCATCTATGTACTCATAGAAATACTGAATACTGCATTTCTCTTTTACCATTCTACTACACTCTTTATAATATTTATAATTTATTTCCATTAGTAGATATTTATATTTTGCCCACTGCCTTTCTACAATTACATGTTTTAATATTTTATTCATGTTACTAACTATAAGATTGCATTTTATAGCCGATATATCCTTATCTTTTACTTCTAACATAATATCAAGATTAAATTCTTTAACTTCTTCATAGTATTTTAGAAATTCTTTAACCATTATAGTCTTTGAGTGAGCTCCTAAATGTTTACATAAATCTTGTTGACTATAATGGACTTTTGGACTGCCATCTTCTTTTTTCCATGTTTTAACTACCTTACTCATTATTTTTTTTATAGACATCTCTATTTCATGATTACACTCATGGTGAAGGTTATCAAATATCACTGGTATATTAATTTTACCACTTATAAAAAGTAAATCATTAATATTGAATGTTCTATCATCATTTTCAATTACAAGCCTATTCTTTACTGAAGCTGATAATCTTTTGAAATTTTCAATAAACCTATTCATAGCAAGATCCTTATCTCCATAACCGCCACCAATATGGAGTATTATCTTATTGCTTGAATCTACACCCAAATCATCAAGGAATCTAGAATGATATTCTAGATCCTTAATTGCTTTTTCAACAATATCTTCTTTTTCTGCATTTAGGACTGTATATTGTCCTGGGTGCATAGAAACCCTCATACTACATTTTTTTATAAATTCTCCTATCTCTTTTAATTCACTCTCAAAATATTTATGCCAGTTAACTTCATTAATGCTATGACTTCCCAGTGGAATTATGTCTGAGCTTATCCTAAACAATTTTATGCTATATTTCTCATTATTTTCGAGTATTTCCCTTAAATCTATTAAATTTTGCTCCACAACTTCTAAAAACATTTTTTCAGAAAAATTTTTTAGAGTCAGCCTTCTATTTGTTCTTGCATTTACAGTAAGTGGTATACATGCATATCCAATTTTCATATTTTCCTCCTGCTCCTATATATTCTTCATCTAATAGTCACTACTTAGTATCCATTTTAACAGCTATTAGACCTTCTTAATCATCCAAAACTGATTAACAGGTATAATGGCCACCCAATGTTATTGGTTATCCATATAGCCATATTTAGCATAATGCTAACTATAACTAAACCATCTGAAAATCTACCATGTATATAAAATCTATTTTTTAGATTTTAAGATTCAATAACGTTTAGAGTACATCTATTAGATCTCCAGCATTGTCTTTCAACTTTTCCACTGAATGAATATATCTATTTGTAGTAGCTAAATTTTTATGTGCAGCAAAATCTCTCACTTTCTCCACAGTGGCCCCTGCCAGTATTGCAAGTGTAATAGCTGTATGCCTAGTAGAATGAACTTGCAGGTTTTTATCTATACCTGCATTTTTACATACCTTTTTTATCATATAATTTAATGTACTTGCATTTAGTTTTTCTTTATTATTTCCATTGGTTGAATGTCCAATAAATAAATATTCCTCTCCACTAGTTAGCTTATTCCTTTTAGTAATCACTATATATTTATTAATCATAGCCAGAACCTCTTTTTGAAGTTTTACTATATCCTCTTTACCACCTTTTCTCCTTACTTTTACAACATCATAACCAGTGTATGTAGTAATATGTTTTATCTTAATATTTATGATTTCTGATTTTCTTAAAGCAGTGGTTAAAGCAAGTGCCAATATAGTCTTATTTCTATGTCCTAGTATCGTTGATGTGTCTATGCTTTTTAATAAAACCACACACTCTTCTTTTGTTAAAAACTCAGTTTCTTTGTTATTTATAACTGGTTTCTCTTCTTTTAGATTTCCAAAAGGATTATATTTAATTATATGAATATCTGTAGAATTATCTTGGTATTTTAATAACCACCTATAAAGTGCACTTAATGAGGATATTTTTCTATTTATAGTCGCAGAGGACATATTCTTATCCATTAATCTTATTATATAGTTTTGCGAATGTAATATAGATACCTTCTTGATATCTTCTAGAGTAATATCAGAAATAGAGTTAACACAAAAAAAATCTTTTATATCACATTCATAACTTTTAGCAGTATAAATACTTTTTCTAGATTTAATCTCAAGAAAATACCTTATAAAGTTTTTATCATTTAAAATCACATTTGAATTAGAGTTGAATTCTATAAGTTTATTTAACATATAATCTCCTTTAATAATTTCAATTCATGTAAATTTTAAAAAGCTGCAAACCTTAAGTTAGCAGCTTTTTAAAATTTACAGGCTACAAGACCTCTTCATAAATATCCATAAAATCTTTGACTTGTTATTTTTTTAGATGAACAATTATTCTTCTAAAGAATTAATAAGGTTTACTATTCCTTCTAAGGCTAATTTTTCATCGTCGCCATTAACTGTAACGTTTACAATGCTATTAGAACCAACTCCTAGAGATAAAATACCTATTAAGCTTTTAACATTTGCCCTTTTACCCATATACTCTATACCTATATCTGATTTGAAAGAAGCTGCCTTTCTTACTAATAATGTAGCTGGTCTTGCATGCAGTCCCTTAGAATTATTAACCATAACCTCTTTTGATACCAATTCCCTCACCTCAATAGTTTAATATTAGAATGAATTAACATGCAAAAATTTTCTATTAACTCATTCTAATATAATATCATTAAAAACTATGTAAATCAATTTTATATGGTTTCAACAAACCTTGCTATTCTATCAATTCCATTTTTTATATTTTCCATTGAAGTAGCATAGGATAGTCTGATAAAGTTATCTACTCCGAATGCAATGCCCGGTATGACTGCAACTTTTTCATTTTTAAGTAACAAATCTGAAAAGTTAATTGAACCTTTTATAACTTCTCCCTGGATTGATTTATTTAAAACCTTAGATATATTTACCATAACATAAAAAGCGCCTTCAGGTTTCACGCAAGATAAATTATTAATGTTATTAATTCTTTCTACCATATAATCTCGCCTTAGCTTAAATTGTTGGACCATTTTGCGTACATCATCCTGCTGCCCATTTAAAGCTTCAACTGAGGCATATTGAGCAATTGAACTAGGATTTGATGTAGTATGGCTCTGGATGTTAGACATTAGTGATACTATTTCTATGCTACCAGCCGCATACCCTATTCTCCATCCAGTCATAGCATAAGCTTTAGAAACACCATTAATCACAATAGTTCTATTATAAGCATCCTCTGAAAGACTTGCTATACTAATATGAGCATTACTTCCATATAATAATTTCTCATATATTTCATCTGAGATTATTATTAAATTGTTTATTTTCGCAAAACTTGCAATTTCCATAAGTTCTTTCTTTGTATACACCGTTCCTGTAGGGTTATTTGGACTATTTAATACTATGGCTTTGCATTTGGATGTTAATGCTTTATTAAGGTTTTCAATTGTCAATTTGAATTTATGTATTTCTTCGGTTTGTACATATACTGGTTCTCCATCTGCCAATTTAACGAGTTCTGGATAACTAACCCAATATGGGACTCCAATTAAAACCTCATCTCCTGAATTTAAGATAGCTTGAAAAACGTTAGCTAAACATTGTTTTGCTCCAGTTGAAACTATAATTTGCGATGGTATGTAATTCAAGTTATTTTCGCTGTCTAATTTATGAATTATTGCCTGTTTTAACTCTATAATTCCTGATGAAGCTGTATATTTAGTCTTTCCTTCTTGAATAGCTCTTACGGCAGCATCTTGAATATTTTTGGGTGTATTAAAATCAGGTTCACCAGCCCCAAATCCTATAACATCTATTCCATCAGCTTTCATCTTTTTCGCTTTTGCAGTTATATCTAGTGTTAAAGATGGTGATATTTGTTTCGCTTTTTCAGATAATATCATTGTTTTACCCCCAATGTCTTTATTATTTTATATTTAATATGAATCTAATTTATCTAATTCAATTGATCTATAGCCTTCATTTTTATCAAAAATGATGTCTATATTTCAGATGTTACCAATATATCATTTTTTTTTTATAATGTAAATACCCGGTGTTTTGCTATAAATAAAAAAAATCTTCTTAAAATTTGGATATTCTCTAAATTTTAAGAAGATTTAATATTATGTTGGTTTATTTAGCATAATCTATAGCCCTTGTTTCTCTGATTACATTCACTTTAATTTGACCTGGATATTCTAGTTCATTTTCGATTCTTTTAACTAGGTTTCTAGCCATCTCAATAGCTCCTGCATCATCAATTATTTCTGGTTTAATCATAATTCGAACTTCTCTTCCAGCTTGAATAGCATATGACTTTTCCACACCTTCATATGAATTTGCAATTTCTTCTAATTTTTCTAATCTTTTAATATAAGCTTCCAAAGTCTCTCTTCTTGCACCTGGTCTTGCAGCAGATATAGCATCTGCCGCTTGAACTAGTATCGCTTCTAGAGATTGCAGTTCAACGTCGCCATGATGTGCTGCAATAGCATTTACTACTATAGTTGATTCATGGTGCTTCTTAGCTATTTCTGCGCCTATAAGTGCATGTGGTCCTTCAACCTCATGATCTACAGCTTTACCTATATCATGGAGCAATCCGCACCTCTTAGCCAGGGTTGGATCAATTCCAAGTTCTGAGGCCATAAGTCCAGCTAAATATGAAACTTCTATAGAATGCTTTAATACATTTTGACCATAACTTGTTCTGTATTTAAGTCTTCCAAGCAATCTAATAATTTCTGAATGAAGACCATGCACTCCTGTTTCAAAAGTAGCTTGTTCTCCTTCTTCTCTTATATCGCTTTCAACTTCTTTTTTAGCTTTTTCTACCATTTCTTCGATTCTAGCAGGATGAATTCTTCCATCCACTATTAGTTTTTCAAGTGCTATTCTAGCAACTTCTCGCCTTATAGGATCAAATGCTGAAAGAATTACTGCTTCAGGTGTATCATCTATTATTAAATCTACTCCTGTAAGTGTTTCTAGAGTACGAATATTTCTACCCTCTCTACCTATTATTCTTCCTTTCATCTCATCATTAGGAAGAGAAACCACATGAACTGTTGTTTCTGCAACATGATCAGCTGCACACCTTTGAATAGCATAAGTAATAATTTCTCTTGCTTTTTTATCGGCTTCTTCTTTAGCCTTGGTTTCAATTTCTTTTATCATAATTGCTGCATCGTGTTTAATTTCTTTTCTAATTTCATCTAACAAAACTTGTTTCGCTTCGTCAGCTGTAAGTCCTGACAGTCTTTCCAATTCTTCCCTTTGTTTTGTGTGTAAATCTTGAACACTTGCTTCTAGCATCTCAATTTCTTGTTGTTTTTTAGTAATATTTTCTTCTTTTCTCTCTAGCACGTCACTTTTTTTATCTAAAGATTCTTCTCTTTGGATATTTCTTCGCTCTAACCTTTGAACTTCATTACGTCTTTCTCTTGATTCTTTTTCTAAATCAGTTCTAAGTCTGTGAACCTCTTCTTTAGCTTCTAAAATAGCTTCTTTCTTTTTTGATTCCGCTTCTTTTGAACTTTCATCAAGAATTCTTTTAGCTTCTTTTTCTGCCTCAGAAATATTTGCTTGAGATCTATTTTTCCTACTATAAATTGCAACAAAAATACCCACGATAATAACAACCAAAATAGCGCAAACTACTAAGATCATTACCAAACTATTTTTATCCATTGATTATCAACACCTCCCTTGCTTATTTCAAATCTATTTAAGAGTAAACATGAAAGCTAGAGAAGGTGTAATTTTTATTCAATTGGTAGCAATTTGAATATGCTAAACCAGTATTTGTATTTATCTTATATTACTTTTCAATTAATGTCAAGATTTTAACATTTAAATGTGCAATTTACCTTTTATTATTACATAATGATTGCTCTAGTTCCTAGTATATTCCAGTATAAATGTATCTATTTCACACTATATTAATAATATATCTTAGTTAAACTTATAATATACAGTTTTACCTACAAAATCTCATAAAATTAATAATTAATTAAAGATAAAAGCAAGTATGAACTTGCTTTTATGCTTCTTTTTTATTTGCTTCTTTTGCTTCTTTTATTTCTTTTGCTTGTTTTGCTTCTTTTTTATCAATTATTGGAACTTTGGATAATGGCAGATTATATTTTGCCCTAATTTTATTTTCTATTTCTACCATAACTAGAGGATTATCTTTAAAATACTGTTTTGCATTTTCTCTTCCTTGTCCAAGACGTATATCGCCATATGCAAACCATGCTCCACTCTTTTGTACAATCTCTTCTTTAACACCAATATCCAAAACATCTCCCTCTGTAGATATTCCTTCACCGTACATAATATCAAATTCAGCTTGCTTAAATGGGGGCGCAACTTTATTTTTAACTATTTTTATTCTTGTTCTATTACCCATAAATTGATCACCTTGTTTAATTGTATCAATTTTTCTAATGTCCAATCTAACAGAAGCATAGAATTTCAATGCTCTACCACCAGGAGTTACTTCTGGATTTCCGAACATTATTCCAACTTTTTCTCTTAATTGGTTTATGAACACAAGAACACATTTTGATTTATTTATAGATCCAGCAAGTTTTCTTAGTGCTTGTGACATAAGTCTTGCTTGTAGTCCTACATGAGAGTCTCCCATTTCGCCTTCAATTTCAGCTTTAGGTACCAATGCAGCTACTGAATCCACAACAATAACATCAATGGCTCCTGAGCGAACTAAGGCCTCTGTAATCTCTAAAGCCTGCTCGCCAGTATCTGGTTGGGAAACTATTAAATCATCTATATTAATTCCTAGTGCTTTAGCATAAATAGGATCCAGTGCATGTTCTACATCTATAAATGCAGCTGTGCCCCCTTCTTTCTGTGCTTCTGCAACTATATGCAGTGCAACTGTAGTTTTACCTGAAGATTCTGGTCCAAAAATTTCCATCATTCTTCCCCTTGGCACACCACCTATACCAAGTCCTATGTCTAGTCCTAAACATCCCGTAGATATAGCATCTATATTTAATGTACTATTATCTCCAAGTTTCATTATAGAACCTTTACCAAATTGCTTCTCTATTTGACCCATAGCTGCTTCTAGTGCTTTTAATTTTTCATTATTCATAAATTTCCCCTTTGGGTTCACCATCCTTTTAGTTACGAACATTTGTTCTATATTAAGTATACACTATTTATTTTGCATGGTCAACACACAAAATAAAGGATCCCACCTTTTCCTTCTCTTGGAATGTTGCTCCTAAAATATTATGCCAGGAAATATTTTGGCAGAAACCCTTTTATTTGTATTATTAACAAACTATAATAATTTAATCACCTATCAACTCTAATTGAATCTTTATTTTTCACAAAATAGTCAACACCTGATATTATAGTAATAATTACGGCTGCTGCCATAAATATATTAGTTAAATTGCTTAGAATTGGATTTAAAGTTGGACTCAAATCTTTTAAATTATATAACAAGGCTATAATTATTGCTATTATTTGAATAACAGTTTTTATTTTACCCCACCAGCTAGCCGCAATTACTTTTCCTTCTGCAGCCGCTATTGTTCTAAGACCAGAAACTGCAAATTCTCTAGCAATTATAATCATAGCTATCCAACTAGGTATAATGTGAAGTTCTACCAATGAAACAAGTGCAGCAGTTACCAATAGTTTATCCGCTAGTGGATCCATAAATTTACCGAAATTAGTTACTTGGTTTCTACTTCTAGCTATATAACCATCCAATTTATCTGTAAGAGAAGCCAATATAAATATAACAGTAGCCAGTTCTTTTCCATAAGGGATTCCTTTAACTACCATAAACACTAAAAATATTGGAACTAGAAAAATTCGGATCATTGTAAGTTTATTCGCAAGATTCATTGCACACAACTCCTATTAAATCATATTCTAAAGCTTTAATAACCTTCACCATAACAAATTCTCCCTTATTATAAACCTCATCAGATTCGAAGAAAATAGTTCCATCAACTTCTGGTGCCATTTCATAACTTCTACCAAAATATGTTTTATTGTCAACACCTTCTACTAAAATCTTGTATATCTTTCCTATTTTTTTACTGTTCAGTTCTTTTGATATACCTTGTTGTATAATCATCAATTCTTCTTCACGTTTTACTTTTATTTCTTGAGGAATTTGATTTGTCATTTCTGCAGCTACAGTACCCTCTTCCATTGAGTACTTAAATACTCCCAACTTATCAAACTTAGTTTCCACAATAAACTGCTTTAATTCTTCAAAATTCTCATCTGTTTCCCCTGGAAACCCAACAATCAATGTAGTTCTAAGGTTTAATCCCACAATGCTTGTTCTCATCTTATTTATATTTTCTGTTATAATATTCTTTCTTCCTTTTCTTCTCATGGATTTAAGAATATCATCACTTATATGTTGAATTGGTATATCTACATATTTGCAAACTTTATCATTTGTTGATATTTCATTAATAATTTCATCCGTCATTTCTTCTGCATAACAATAAAGCACTCTAATCCACTGGATTCCATTTATTTTAGAAATTTCTCTTATCAACTTGTGCAGGGTTTTTTCACCATATAAATCAATTCCATATCTAGTAGTATCTTGTGCAACTAAAATGATTTCCTTACAACCCTGCTGACCTAGTCCCTTAGCCTCTTGTAATATATTTTCCATCTTTCTACTTCTATATTTTCCTCTTATAATTGGAATTGCACAATACGCACAAGCATTATCACAGCCCTCAGATATTCTAATATAAGCAGAATAGGCTCCGGTAGTTAAAACCCTTTTACCTTCATTAATATTCTCATCACTATAACTACAATGTTGTACTTTGTTATTTTTCAAAAGCACCTCTTCTACACTACTTAATAACTTGTTATAATCGTTAACTCCAAGCATTATATCAAGTTCTGGCATAAGCTCAAACAGTTCCGCACCATAACGCTGAGTTAAGCAACCCGTCGCAATTAATACTGTACACTTATATTTCTTTTTGTATTCTGACATTTCTAGAATAGTGTCTATTGATTCTTGTTTTGAAGATTCTATAAATCCACAAGTATTCACTAAAATAATATTCGCAAGTTTAGGATCATTTGTCATATCATATTTTTCACTTAAACTGCCTATTATAATCTCACTATCAATTCTATTTTTATCGCAACCTAAATTTATAACTCCAACTTTTAATTTTTCCACCAGTCATCCTCCTTGGTTGTCTCCCGGGGTAGATAATATTTATTAAATATTATCCTCGTTGTTTGATTTTTCATATACATATTTTTTTTTAGAACTATTCACTTACATTTGTACACATAAATTATTGTAAATGTGATTTACAAATAAAACAAGTGTATTTACAATTTTTTTTACAAAAATTTATTAAATTAATCTTTTAATTCAATATGTCCTAATAATATTTCTCTTGGTTTGCTTCCATTTCTACTTGAAATAATTTCTTGTTCCTCCATTTGTTCTATAATTCTTGCTGCTCTATTATACCCTATTTTAAGCTTACGTTGCAATAAGGAAGTTGAAGCTTGATCATTTTCAACTACTATTCTAATAGCTTCATTTAATAATTCATCAACAGATTCCTCCTGAACTTTATTATTTAAAGTGCCCTCTATTTCATCTATTATTTCTTTTTCATAGTTTAATTCTGTTTTCTGGCTCTTTATAAAATCAACTACTCGCTCAATTTCTTCTTCTGATACAAAAGCGCCTTGAATTCTAACTGGTTTAGCCTCTCCTACAGGGTAAAAAAGCATATCGCCTTTACCTAGTAATTTCTCTGCACCAGCAGAATCTAAAATTGTTCTTGAATCTATTTGACTTGAAACTGCAAAAGATATTCTTGAGGGTATATTAGCCTTTATCACCCCTGTAATAACATCCACTGAAGGCCGTTGCGTTGCTATTACTAAATGCATACCCGCTGCTCTTGCCATTTGTGCAAGTCTTCCTATGTACTCTTCTACATCACTGGCACAAACCGTCATAAGATCTGCGAGTTCATCTATTATAATTACTATCCAAGGTAATCTATTTTCCACAATGCCTTTAGTAGCTAATTCATTATATCCTTCAATATTGCGTACATTGTTTTCAGCAAAAAGCTTGTACCTTCTTGTCATTTCATTTACAGCCCAATTTAAAGCACCTGCAGATTTTTTAGGGTCTGTTACAACTGGTATCAATAAATGAGGTATTCCATTATAAATATTTAATTCAACTACCTTAGGATCAATTAATAGGAGCTTAACTTCATCTGGAGAATATTTATAAAGTAAACTTATAATTAATGAATTTATACAAACACTCTTTCCAGAACCTGTAGCTCCAGCTACCAGCAAATGCGGCATTTTCGTTAAATCTGAAACAACACAATTACCACCTATATCTTTTCCCAAACTAAAGGATAAATTTTTGTTTGCAGCTAAAAATTCATTAGACTCAATTACTTCCCTTAAATATACTGCACTTAGTTCTTTATTTGGAACTTCAATTCCTACAGCTGCCTTACCAGGTATGGGTGCTTCAATTCTTACACCAGAGGAAGCTAAATTTAGTGCAATATCATCTGCTAAGTTCACAATTTTACTTACTTTAACACCTGCATTTGGTTGAAGCTCAAATCTCGTTACTGATGGTCCTTTTGTTACTTGAATAACTTTTGCTTCAACTCCGAAGCTACTTAATGTCTCCTGTAATTTATTTGCACTGCTGAGTAATTCTCTTTTATCATTTTTATTCATTTTACAAGTAGTATTTTCATTTAATAAGTCTACTGTTGGAAATTCATATTTAAAGTTTGGCTTTAAGTTCACACTATTTAATTGAATTTCTTTTTCTAATTCTTGTTTGATAGAATTATCTAAGTGATTATCTTTAGGACCTCCAATACTCCTTTGTTTAATATTATTGACAATTTTCTCTTTATCTTCAACTTCGACTTCTCCCTCTGTAGCAACTTCATTTGTCCTTAAAAAATCGAATATTTTAATTTTATTGTTAATTCCTTTAATAAATTCATTTTTATCTTCACTTGGAACTACTAATTCTTCTTGTTTTTCATAATTCTCTATATGTAACTCCTTACGTTCATTGCTCGCCTTACTATCATTTATCCTTTTAGTCCTTTTGATCATAAAGCTATCCTTCAAATTAAAGAAGACATCATTCAAGGATATATTTAATATTAAAATTAAACATATAACATAAATACCAATAAAAATTATAAAACTTCCTACAGCCCCAAATAGTGTATGCATTATTACATCAATAAAATAGCTAATAATACCACCATGCATTGCACTTTCAGAATTGTATATTTTACTTATTCCGGCTGAAAATTTTCCTCTAGTATAATACTTACTTAAAGATAACATTTGTATACATAGCAAAGTATTTATTATAAAAAGTATTATTCCATAAAACTTCTTGCTGAAGTTTATCTTACCTTTCTTAACAATTTTACAAATACCAATAAATATTATCAAAAATGGAGAAAGATATGCCCCCACTCCTAAGATTGCAAAAAGCAAATGATTAACAAAATCACCTATTGTACCCGATATAGAACCAGAACTCGAAAAAATAGTAGAGAATATACTAAATAAAATTAATATGCCCACTGTAATTAAAATGATTCCAAAAATTTCACTATCGGCATCTATTCCCTTGGTAACTTTAGATTTAGTTTTCTTTCTAGCCAAAGTATCACCTCCATTCTTAATATTTCTACAAATTTTATAAATCTCCTTTAACTTTAATTAGATTTATATATGAATTTAAACTATATTCATAAAATATCTATACTACCTCCACTTCTTATTGTAACAGGTCAATAAAATAGATATAAATAGGCCATTTCAACCTATTTATATCTATTGTTATGCTTCGTCTATCATTTGATTTAATTTTGATAATGCTGCACTAATTCCACCAACTTCATCTATCAATCCGTTATCAACTGCCTGTTTACCAATAAGTATAGTCCCCATATCATTTAAAAGTTCATCAGTTTGATGCATTAATCTGTTTACAGTTTCCTTATCAATCTTGGAAGTTCTAATAATAAATTCAGTTATTCGTTCTTGCATTTTATTAAAATATTCAAAAGTCTGAGGTACACCTATTATAAGTCCATTCATTCTTATAGGATGAATTATCATAGTTGCAGATGGAGAGATAAATGAATATACAGCAGCGGTTGCCAGCGGGATACCTATTGAATGGCCTCCTCCAACCACTAGTGATACAGTTGGTTTGCTAACACTTCTAATCATCTCTGCTATGGCAAGACCTGCTTCCACATCTCCTCCCACCGTATTTAGAACTATAAGAATACCTTTTACTTTTTCATCTCTTTCCATAGCAATTAACTCTGGAATAACATGTTCATATTTAGTAGTTTTAGTTTGAGGCGATAACATCATATGTCCTTCTATTTGGCCAATAATAGATAAAATTTGAATTTTATCCGTTTGAGTAGGAATATTAGTTAATCCCAGTTCTTTGATATTTTCAACCTGCTCATTTGAAGTTTCCACAATAATTTTATTTTTCTTATCTTCTTTGTTTTTTTCAGCTTTTGACATTTGCATTCCTCCTAATCCATCTATATTTTGTGCATTAAGAGAAACTATATACATTTTTTATCCTAATTTAAATTCCCTATGCAATGCATTAATTGCTTTTTCAGCATATCCTGTTTCTACAAGACACCATATAGTCATATGAGAATCTGCTGTTTGCAATACTTCAATTTTTTCTCTAGTCAATGCCTTAAGTATTCTGGCCATAACACCAGGTATACCTCTCATTTTAGAACCTATAATTGAAATCTTGCTACAATCCTTAACAAAAGAATAGGACATATTAATTTGTTTAATTAAATTCTCAAATTTTATAAAATCCTTATCATCAATAGTAAATATTTTTTCTTTAGGAAACACATTTATAAGATCTATACTTATAAAATTTTCAGCTAAAATATCAAAAAGATCATCATAACTAGGATCTGAATTTTTGCATATTTTTATTTGAACTCTGTTATTCATATGTGTAATACCTGTAATTATATTTTCAAAAGCTTGACTGCCCAAATTGCTAATTACAGTTCCATCACAGTCATTCATAGTATTCTTTATTACCAGTGGTATATTATACTTTCTAGATATTTCAACAGCTCTCGGATGTATAACCTTTGCTCCTTGCTCTGCAAACTGAAAAATTTCATCATAACTTATCTTTTTTATTAAAGTTGCTTCAGAAACTATTCTTGGATCTGCTGTCATAATTCCATCTACATCAGTGTATATTTGCGTCTCTACTGCATTAAGTGCCGCACCGAGTATTGCCGCAGTAACGTCACTTCCACCTCTACCTATAGTTGTAATATAATCATTCCCATCTCTTCCTTGAAACCCAGCTACTACAGGAATTTTCCCGCTTTGTAATATACTTAATATTTTTTTTGTGTCAACATTTATTATTGCTGCATTGTTATAATTACAATCCGTAATTATACCTGCTTGTCCACCAGTTAATGGTACAGCATCAATATTACTATTGTTTAACTCATTGCACATTATTACAGTACTTATAGTCTCACCACAACTCATTAGTAAATCTATTGCTAAGGGATTTATTACTTTAAAATTATCATCTACCAAAGATAGTAGTGTATCTGTAGCATAAGGCTCACCTTTTCTTCCCATAGCAGATACTACTACCACGGGCAAATAGCCTTCTGCCTTTGCATTTATTACTTTGTGCACTACAAGTCTTCTTTTTTCCTTAGTTAAAACGGATGTTCCTCCAAACTTTTGCACTAATATCTTCATTTATATCCTCCCAAATTAATCATCTTTTTCAAAGCTGTAATCATCTTTTTCAAAGCTGTAATCATCTTTTTCAAAGCTGTAATCATCTTTTCAAAGCTGCGATCATCTTCTTCGAAGCTGCAATATTAACGACTTCAGAAGGAGATTATACTCCCATTAAAGTTTTGTCTTTACTCTAGCGGGTAACTACAACTTATGAATATGGGAGACACTCCTTCTGAATTGTCGTTAAATATGAGATTTTTTTAAAAATTCATTATCAACATCAATTATTATAGTACGAGAACCGATTTTTTTAACATAGTCCCAAGGCACTTCAATAATATCATTACTTTTAAAAAAACTAAATTTAGAACTGCCTCCATTAATAATTAAAAATTTTAAAAGACCGTTTTCATCAATGACTACATCATTGCTGCCTAAATTGCTATATTTATCACCATCATTAATGTTTATAATTTCATATCTTTCCATTTCACTATACATTTTTATATTATCTTCCATATAAAAAATCCTCCTCACCAATTCTCTAAAGGGGTACTAAAATAAATAATAAGCACATTTCATTTAATTTCATACCCCTAAAATACTATGGAATATCTTGTGGAGTTATGCATAATTTCTATGTTATTACAAATTAATTTACTTGTCTAGTGAAATAATGTTGCCTTTAAAAAGTTTTTCCACCATTTGTTTTTCTTTACCTACAAAGGCTGAATTTATTATACCCTTTTTAAAAGTCTTTTCCATTACAGACTTCACCCTTGACATATTTATTTCATCAATTTTTCTAAGTACGTCTTTAGGTGTATTTATCTTATTCAAAAACATGACTGATTTTCCATTACTAAACATTCTACTGCTTGTGCTTTCAAGTCCTAAAATATAGCTACCTTTTAATTGTTCTTTAGCCTTGCGTAATCTTTCATTATCAATTCCTGATTTTGCAAATTTACTAATTTCTTCTTTAATTGCATCAATAGCACTTTCAGCATTAGAGGGATTAAGTCCAGCATAAATGCTCACAATTCCTGTATTTTTAAATGCCGATATATATGAATAGATTGAGTAGCACGCACCTAATTCTTCACGAATCTTTTGAAACAGCAGTGATGAGGCTCCTCCACCTAATATATTGCTTAGTAATATTAGAGGGTATGTATCGTCATTGCCAATTTCTACACCAGGAATACCAAGGCTTATATGAAGTTGTTCAATATCTTTTTTTCTGAAATAATGGTTATTTAATAGCTCGGGACTACTATATTTAGTAATATTTTTATTTTTAGTGTGCCATTTTCCAAAATATTTTTCAAGCAACTTTTCGATATTTTTCATATCAAATTTACCTGAAATTGATATAACTGAGTTTTCTGGTATATAATATGAATCAACATAATCAACTATCATTTTCTTATTTAATGTTTTTATACTATTCAAAGTTCCTAAAATAGGTAACGATATAGAATCCTTATTCCAAATTGCTTTTGTATGTAACTCCATTAAAACATCTTCCGGTGAATCTTCGCTCATATTAATTTCTTCAACAATTACACCTTTTTCTTTTTCAATCTCATCTTCTGAAAAATTACTATTGAAAAGCATATCTGACAAAATATCCAGGGACAATTCCAAATGTGTATCTAATGCCTTTATATAAAAACACGTAACTTCCTTACCCGTAAATGCATTTAATTGACCACCCACATCTTCAATAGCTTCAGCAATTTGCTTTGCGGTTCTATCCACTGTTCCCTTAAAAAGCATATGCTCAATAAAATGTGATATCCCGTTATTGCTTGCATTTTCATTTCTTGAACCATTTTCTACCCATAAACCAACACTTACTGAATTTACATATTCAATAGATTCAACTACAACCCTTAAACCATTATTTAACTTAAACAAATTGTACATATGCGCCTCTCCTTATTGAGAATTTATATTTAATATGTGCATATTAGGGTGATAATATTAAAAAAAATAAAAAGGCATCTAAGCCCTTCTATTATTATTCATTCTCTTTTTTTTCATTTTCACTATCTTTGATAGCATCTCTTCTTGAAAGATTTACTCTTCCTTGATTATCTATTTCCATTACTTTTACTAATATTTCATCACCAACGGAAACAATATCTTCTACTTTATTTACTCTAGCAAAATCAAGTTTAGATATATGAACTAATCCTTCTTTATTAGGGAGTATTTCAACAAAACATCCAAAAGCAGCAATTTTTGTTACTTTTCCTAAATATATTTCGCCTACTTTAACTGATTTAGTTAACTCTTCAATGATTTTTACAGCTCTATTTGCACTATCTCCGTCACTCGACATAATTACAATTTTTCCATCGTCATTAGTGTCTATTTTAACTCCAGTTTCTGCTATAATTTTCTTTATAGTTACTCCGCCTTTTCCTATTACATCTCTAATCTTGTCAGGCGCTACATTTAATATATACATTCTAGGAGCATATTTTGACATTTCACTTCTTGCTTCTGGAATACATGCATTCATTTTTCCTAATATATGAAGTCTAGCAACTTTTGCATCTATAATTGCAGTTTTAATGCAATATTTAGATAGTCCATGAAGCTTTGTATCAACTTGTATAGCTGTAATCCCTTTTTCAGTTCCAGCTACTTTAAAGTCCATGTCGCCAAAGAAATCTTCTATACCTTGAATATCTGTTATTACTTTTTCTTTAGATAAGTCAGCATTTGTAATTAATCCCATTGCAATACCTGCTGCCGGTCTTTTAAGTGGAACACCTGCATCAAGTAATGCTAAAACACTTGCACTTACACTCGCTTGAGATGTTGAACCATTAGAACTTAATACCTCTGATACTACTCGTATAGCATATGGAAAATCTTCTATAGATGGTAAAAGTGGTTCTACAGCTTTTTCTGCTAGTGCTCCATGACCAATTTCTCGTCTTCCAGGTCCACGCATTGGCTTAGTTTCTCCTACACTATAAGCTGGAAAATTATAATGATGCATGTATCTTTTAGTATCTTCATCACCTATTCCATCTAACATCTGAGCTTCTTTTAATGCCCCAAGAGTTGCAACACCCATTACTTGAGTAAGGCCTCTTGTAAATAATCCTGTTCCATGAGTTCTAGGAAGTATTCCTACTTCACAACTTATTGGTCTAACCTCATCAAAAGCCCTTCCATCAGGTCTTCTATTTTCATTTAGCATCATATTTCTAACTATTTCCTTTTGGATGCCATATGTAACTTCACCTATATCTGATTTCTTATCAGCATATTTTTCATTAAATTCAAGGCTTATCTTTTGTTTTATTTCATCTACTTTTGCATTTCTCTCATCTTTATCCATTATGTACATTGCTGTCTTAAACATGTCAAATGAGAAATCTCTAACTTCACTTTGGAGAGTTTCATCTATTTTACTTATTTCAGGAATGATTTTTTCTTTTCCAAATTTAGCTACAGCTTCTTCTTGGAAAGCTACAATTTTTTTACAAGCTTCAAAAGCAAAATCAATAGCATTTATCATTACATCTTCTGGTATTTCATTTCCACTAGCTTCTATCATTGTTACATTGTCTTTTGTAGCACAAACTGTAAGATTCATAGAACTAGCATTTCTCTCTTCCACAGTAGGGCTCAATATGAACTTATCATCAACAAGGCCCACTGAAACTGTTGCAACAGCATCTGTAAAAGGTATACTTGACAAACATAATGCTAATGATGCAGCATTCATTGCAAGTATCTCAGGTGAATTATCTTGTTCAACTGAAAGTACTGTACAAACAATTTGCACATCATTTTTATAGCCCTTAGGAAATAGTGGCCTAAGAGGTCTATCAATCCCTCTTGCTGTTAAAATTGCTCTTTCTGATGGTCTTGCCTCTCTTTTTATGAACCCGCCAGGAATTTTACCAACGGCATAAAGTTTTTCTTCATATTCTACACTTAGTGGGAAAAAATCAATACCATCCCTTGGTTTTTCTGATGCATTTGCATTAACCATAACTACTGTCTCACCATAGCTCATGAATATTGCACAATTTGATAGCATTCCAACCTTACCGTATTCAACTTTAAGATTTCTACCTGCTACAGTGGTTTCTATAATATGAATCATATATTTGCCTCCCTTCAATTTACACTAATATTATTAGCTAATATACGTGTTTTTAAAATCTAATTATATATTTTGTTACTAATAATTAAAATAATAGAGCGGCTAAGCCGCTCTAAATTACTTTCTTAGTCCAAGTTCTGCAAGAATTGCACGATATCTTTCGATATCTTGGTTCTTTAAGTAACCTAACATACCTTTTCTTTGTCCAACCATCATTAATAGACCTCTTCTTGAATGGTGGTCTTTTTTATGAATTTTCAAATGCTCTGTTAACTCTAAAATTCTTTCAGTAAGTAGTGCAATTTGCACCTCTGGGGAACCAGTATCTCCCTCATGTCTTGCATGTTTAATCATTATTTCTTGCTTTTTAGCCTTTTGCATTTTAATAACACCTCCGAAAATTATCCCCATATTCCAAGTACACCGTTGGCGATTCGGTGAACTTAGCATAAGGTTCAAATCAATTATAACAAACTGTGCTTAAATTGTAAATTAATTTTTACAACTTATCACTTCTTTTTCTATTTTTTGATCAAAAGCATATTCTTTGTCCTTAATAAGTTGTTGCCTTAATTCCTCAACTGTATCAAATTTAACTTCGTCTCTTATTCTGTTTATAAAATTAATTTTAACTGCTTCACCATAAATTTGCTTATCAAAATTTAAAATATAGGTTTCTACTGATAGCTTTCCACCTTCTACAGTAGGATTATAGCCTATATTGGTTATAGCTTTATAAATATTATTATCATACTTAACTAAAGTATAGTATACCCCACCCTTAGGAAGAATATATTCCTTATTGTAATCCAAATTTATAGTTGGAAATCCAATGGTTCTACCAAGTTGCTTTCCCTTAACTACTTTTCCGATAATAATGTGAGGCCTTCCTAGTAGCTCATTTACTTTAGTGATATCACCCTCAGCTATTAGATGACGAATGCTAGAACTACTTACAATTTCATGGTCCTTACTAACGGCTTCACAAATATATAATTTATATCCTAGTTTAATGCTATATTTTTGTAGCATCTCTATATCACCTAAATTTTTATACCCAAATCTATAATTAAACCCAACAACTATTCCTTTTGCATTATAGAAATTCACCATATTTTTTATAAATTCTTCTGGAGTTATTTTCATGAAATTTTTATCAAAGTTAACTAAATTAACAATATCAATACCAGTGCTCTTAAGTAAATCTATTTTAGTTTCATTATCCATTATTAGCTTTGGACAAATCTCTTTGTTAATAACTGATAGTGGGTGATTTTTAAAAGTACAAATCATACTTTTAACATTATTCTCTTCTGATAATTCAACAGTTCTATTTATAAGATGCATATGCCCTAAATGAAGTCCATCAAAACTTCCGAGAGCTATATATGTCGGATATTTAAGTTTAGTTTTAAAATTATCTTTTATAATTAACATTTTTAATATACTCCTATATAAATGATTTTATTAATCTAACACCCTCATTACTTTTATCTGCAATGCCAATAAAATCATTGTCCTTATTATAGATGCTATACATAATATCTTCTTCGAATTTACAAATTAATGCTCTATCTTTTACTACAACACCATTAAGTAAAAACTTAACAAATCTATCTTCTATTACAATTTTAGTATTATTTTTAAAAATGGTTTCTATAGGCATAATATGCCCATTTATATTTTCTTCATTTAAATCCAAAATATTTATAGCATCTTCAATGTGAAATTGTCCTGTAGCAGTTCTTTGCAGATTCCACATCATACCACCACATTCTAATAGTTCTCCAATATCATAACATAAGCTTCTAATATATGTACCTTTAGAGCATTTTACCCTAAATTTTACGTAAGGTATTTTAATGTCTGTAATTTCTATGTCATAAATTGTTATAGGCCTTGCTTCTCTTTCTATTTCTATCCCAGCCCTTGCCAGTTCATAAAGTTTTTTCCCATTAACTTTTAAAGCTGAGTACATAGGAGGAACTTGTTTTATTTCTCCTACAAATGAATTAATTGCCTGTATAATTTCCTCGCAACTTGCCTTAACTTCACTTTCTGCTAAAATTTTACCTTCTCTATCATAGGTATCTGTGATAATGCCCAATTTCAATTCAGTTTCATAAATTTTAAAGTCACCCATTATATAATCAATTGCCTTTGTTGCTTTTCCTATACAAACAGGTAAAACCCCGCTAGCCTCAGGGTCTAGAGTGCCAGCGTGGCCTACTTTTTTTATATGAGTAATTTTTTTAATTATACGAACTACATCAAAAGATGTCATTCCTGTAGGTTTAAATATGTTTAATATACCGTTCATTTTATCAACTCTTTTTCTAAAATTTCCAAAAGTTTTACTTTAGTATCATCAAAATTCGCTTCTGTGAAAAAACCTGCAGCTCTAATGTGACCGCCACCATGAAAAACTTCTGCAATTTTGCTAACATCCACTAGTGATTTAGATCTTAAACTTACTTTAACTCCATTGTCAGTTTCTTTTATAAGAATGGTAACCTCAACAGTATCTATTGAAGCTCCAAAAGTTATAACATCCGATGTATCTGAGGAAACAGAACTATATTTTTCAAGCATACTTTTAGATATATACATAATGCATACTTTACTGTTAAGTTCGGAAGTCATATTACCAATTACTTCACCATAGAATTTAATATTTTCGAACTTTTTATTTTCAAAAATCAATCTATGTATGTTACTAAAATCTATACCAGTATTAATAAGTTCTCCTGCTATAGCATGAGTTACTGCCGTAGTACTGGAATGCCTAAATGATCCTGTATCTGTAAGTAATGAAGTGTACAAGCAAGCAGCTATTTCTTTATCCAACTCTACATTAAGAAGTCTAAGTACCTCAAACACAATCTCACCAGCAGCAGAAGCATCGGTATCAACAAAATTCAAATCTCCATATAAATCATTAGATAAATGATGATCCATATTAATTAATTCATATTTTCTGTTCTTCATAGATAAATTCGAATTAATTCTCTTGAAATCTCCACAATCTAAGACAATCACACATTCTGTATCAACAGATGGTTCTATTATTTCACCACTAATTTCATTTGAATATGGCAAGAACAGAAAAGTCTGTGGAATAACCTCTTTTGAGATTATATACACATCCTTATTCAGTTTTCTAAGACCAATAAGTAAAGCCAGTGCACTACCTATTGAATCACCATCTGGAGACGTATGGAAAGTTATAGCAATTTTTTTAAATAACTTTATTCTATTAACAACATCATTAATTTTCATTGTTACCCTTGTCATCTAAATCTTCTTCACTTATATTATCTCCACTATTTTTTTCATCAATTTTTTCTTTTTCTTTTATTTGATGAAAAATACCTTCTAAATGTATAGCACGTTCAATAGTCTCATCAACCTCTATGATAACTTGAGGAACATGTCTTAGTTTAACATGAGCCCCTATTTCTTTTCTCATAAGACCAGTGGAACTTTTAAGAGCTTGAATTGTTTCTTTCTTAGAAATTTCACTACCAAAGACACTAACATAAATTTTTGTATAGCTTAGGTCTTTTGTTGTGTCTACTTTTGTAACACTTACCATAGCACTTTTTCTTGGATCTTTTATTTTGTTTTGAATTGTATTGCTCACATCTTTTTTAATTTCTTCATTAATTCTACCATTTCTATAATTAACCATACAACCCACTACTCCTTATATTATGCTAATTTTGGTTTTACTTCTTCCATTATAAATGCTTCTAAAATGTCGCCTTCCTTAATGTCATTGAATTTTTCTACACTTAATCCACATTCATATCCAGCAGCTACTTCTTTTGCATCGTCTTTAAATCTCTTTAATGATGCTAGAGTTGATTCAGTTATTACTATTCCATTTCTAAGTACACGTACACTACTATTTCTTGTAATCTTACCAGTTAATACATAAGATCCTGCAATAGTTCCTACATTAGATACTTTGTATATTTGTCTTATCTCAACTCTACCTAAAACAACTTCTTTATATACAGGATCAAGCATTCCAACCATTGCAGCTTTTATATCATCAAGAGCATCATAAATCACTCTATAAGTTTTAATTTCCACTTTTTCTTTTTCACCTACTACAGCAGCATTATTATCTGGTCTTACATTAAACCCTATAATTATTGCATTTGAAGCAGCTGCAAGTGTAACATCTGTTTCTGTAATAGCTCCAACTCCAGAATGTATAACTCTTACTTTAACATTATCAGTAGATAATTTTTCAAGAGATTGACGTACAGCCTCAACAGATCCTTGAACGTCAGCTTTTACAATAACACCAAGTTCCTTAACAGATCCTTCTTGTATTTGGCTATATAAATTTTCCATGGAAACTCTATTGCTTGCCTTAAAATGTTCTTCTCTTGATTTTGATTTTCTAGTTTCAGCCATATTTCTTGCAGTTTTCTCATCTTTAACTACATTAAATCTATCTCCAGCTTCTGGCACTTCAGATAACCCAAGTATCTCTACTGGTATAGAAGGTCCTGCAGTTTTTATCTTTTTACCCTTATCATCAAACATTGCTCTTATTCTACCATATGTTGAACCAACTATTATAGAATCTCCAGTGTTTAATGTACCGTTCTGTACAAGTAATGTAGCAAGAGGGCCTCTACCTTTGTCAAGTTTTGCTTCTATTACAGTTCCTCTTGCACTTCTCTTAGGATTTGCTTTAAGTTCTAACATTTCTGCTGTAATTAATACCATTTCAAGTAGTGTATCTATACCCTCTTTAGTATGAGCAGATACTGGAACACATATTGTATCTCCACCCCAATCTTCAGCTACAAGTCCATATTCTGTTAATTCTTGCTTAACTTTATCAACATTAGCTCCTGGTCTATCCATCTTGTTTATAGCTACTATCATTGGAACCTTAGCAGCCTTACAGTGATTTATTGCTTCTGTAGTTTGTGGCATAATTCCATCATCTGCAGCTACAACAAGTATAACTATATCTGTTATTTGGGCACCTCTAGCTCTCATTGCTGTAAATGCTTCATGACCAGGTGTATCTAAAAATGTAATTTTTTCTCCATTAATATTAACAGTATAAGCACCTATATGTTGTGTTATTCCGCCTGCTTCTGTTTCAGTAACCTTAGATTTTCTAATACAATCAAGTAATGAAGTCTTACCATGATCAACATGACCCATAACTGTTACAACAGCTGGTTTTTTAGCTGTAGCTAAATCATCATCAAATTCTTCTAGTTCTATTTCATCAGCAAGTTTACCTTCTTCTACATCTTTTAGTACTGCAAGTGCACCATATTTTTCTATTACCTTTTCAGCTGTAGCAAAATCAATTTCTTGATTCATTCCCGCCATAACGCCTATAAAAATAAGTTGTTTTATTACTTCAACATAAGGCCTCTTTAACTTATCAGCTAAGTCTTTAACTGTAATACAAGCATCGATTACTACAACTTCATCATCTATAGCTTCAACACTATTGTTACCATTTCCAAGTTCATCTCTACCTTTTCTACCTCTTTTTCTAATAACGACTTTATTAGCATCTTCATTGGCTATATTTTCATAATGCTCTACTGTTTCATTTTTTTCATCTTTAAGTCCTGAATTTTCATCACTATAAAGTTCCTTTATTAATTCAGCATCCTCTTCCTCAATCACACTCATATGATTTTTGGCCTTTATACTAAACTCTTCAAATAGTACATTAATTAATTCTTTACTTGACACCTCTAACTCTTTTGCTAATTCATATATTCTGACTTTTGCCAAATCATTCACCCCCGAAATTTAGTTTATTCATTTTCTTGGCTTTCTATATTTTCTATATTTTCTATATTTTCTATATTTTCTATGTTTTCTTCATTCGCTCCATTTGCTTCATTCCATAAGCTGAGTAATTTACTACTCATTCTTTTATCATTAACACACAAAACATTAATTTCTGCTCTTCCAAGGCACTTGCCTAGAATTTCATTGGATACACCTTCTATAAATGGTATATTATATTTAATGCTAAATCTTTTAAATTTATCCTTAGTGTTTGTAGCACTTTCTTCCGACAAAATTATTAGGGTTCCTCTTCCATGCGATAACGCATCTTCACATTGATTGTAACCTTCAATAAGTTTGCCTGCTTTCTTAGTTAAACCCAAAAACTGGAAAAATTTATTGTTCATCATTTATCGCATCCTTAGGATCTATCTGCTGTTTCAAAGTTTCATAGATTTCTTCACTTATTTTTCCGCCTAAATTTCTCTCGAGTCTCTTTGTTTTATAAGATTTTTCAAAGCACTCAATATTTTTACAAATATATGCACCTCTACCTGGCTTTTTCCCTATTAAATCTATAGAAATTTCGCCCTCTTTACTACGAACTATACGCAGTAATTCTTTTTTGCATTTCATTTCCATACATCCTGTACACATGCGCTGAGGAATTTTTTTAACTTTCATAAACCTATCACCTACTCCTGAGTAATGGTTTCAATTACTTTATTTTCGATAGCTTCACTATCTTCCATTTTATATTGGGCTTGAGTTCTACTTTTAATATCAATTTTCCACCCAGTAAGTCTTGCAGCTAGTCGTACATTTTGACCTTCTTTTCCAATGGCCAATGATAATTGATTATCTTCGACTATTACCTTTGCAGATTTAGATGGTTCATCAACCACTACATTCAATACCTTTGCAGGACTTAATGCGTTTGAGATATATTCTTCAGATTTTTTACTCCACTTAATGATATCAATTTTTTCATTTCTTAATTCATTAACTATACTTTGAACTCTAGAACCTTTTGGTCCAACACAAGCTCCCATTGCATCAACATTTTCATCATTTGAATAGACTGCAATTTTAGTTCTTGAGCCTGCCTCTCTTGAAATACTTTTTATTTCAACAACTCCACCAAAAACTTCTGGCACCTCAAGTTCAAATAAGCGTTTCACAAGACCTGGATGAGTTCTTGATACCCCTATTTGAGCACCCTTAGTAGTATTCTTAACCTCAACAATATATAGTTTTAGTTTTTCATTGAAATTATATTCCTCGCCAGGCATTTGTTCAGTAGCTCCAAGCACAGCTTCAATTTTACCCAAATCTATAAATACATTACCCCTATCTTTTCTTATAACACTTCCCGTAATAATATCAAATTCTTTGGTTATAAATTCATTGTAAATAATGTTTCTTTCAGCTTCTTTAATTCTTTGAATAACTACTTGTTTTGCAGCTTGTGCAGCTATTCTCCCAAATTTTCTTGGAGTAACTTCAATATCAACAATATCATCAATTTCATATTTAGGACTATATTCTTTAGCTTCCTCAAGTGATATTTCTGTAACTTCTTCAACCACTTCTTCTACAACTGTCTTTTGACCATAAACATGTATTTCACCTGTTTCTCTATTCATTGATACTTTTACATTTTGGCTATTGCTAGATAGTGTAGCATAATTTTTCTTATATGCGGCAACTAATGCATCTTCAATAGTTTGAAAAAGTAAATCTTCACTAATTCCCTTTTGATCTACAATTTCTCTCAATGCTTCAATAAATTCCTGATTCATTTTAACTTCCTCCTTACAGCGCCGGTTTCAGATTCACAATGGAAATTTTTTCTCTAGGGATAGATATATTATTCCCATCATATTGAATTTCTATTTGTATATCAGAAAATCCTAGTAAATTACCCTCAAACTTTTTAGTGCCCTCATATAGACTATTTAAATTAACTAGTACATTTTGGCCAACATATTTTTCCATATGATTATCATCATATAAAATTCTCTCAATTCCTGGAGAAGATACTTCTAAACAGTAACTATCAGTTATTGGATCTTGAACATCTAATATTTCGCTTGTGGCTCTACTTATTTTTTCACAATCTTCTAAAGATATTCCACTTTCATTATCTATATAAATTCTAAGAAAATTTTCTCCTGATTCTTTTACATATTCCAAATGATATAATTCACAATTATTTTCTTCTACTATTGGTTTGGTTATTTTTATGAGTTTTTGTATCAAGGTATCATTTTTCATTTTAACACCCTCCTTTTACTAATATTTTCTACAATTATTAACATAATTAATCATAATATTATAATTAAAACGCAACCATTAGTTGCGTTTCAATAAATAGAGAGTAGGCGGGCCTACTCTCTTACAATAAAATTATCAGCGATAACCAATATATATCATTCTATCATATAAAATTTGCTATTTCAAGGGTTAATTACATTTCCTTAAAAAAACGACAGCTGATTTGTATCTGGAAGATCTTTTAAACACCCATGGTTATCTAAGGATTGAATAACTGTTTTGGATATTTTGCAACGAATTCTGAGTTCTTCTTTTGATATAAACTCACCGTTAACTCTTTCCAAAACTATGCTTTTAGCGGCATTTTCACCGACACCTTCTAATCCACTTAATGGAGGTCTTAATGAATCCTCTTCAATTGTAAATTTAACTGCCTCAGACTTATAAAGATCTACATTTAATAATTTTATGCCTCTTTTAAACATTTCATAAGATAGCTCAAGAGCCGTAAGAAGTCCTTTTTCTTTCATACCTATATCCTTGCCCATAGACTCTAGCTCATCCATTTTGACTCTTATAGCACTCTCACCTTTTGAAATCAAATCGGCATCAAAATCATCGGCTCTTATAGTAAAGAAAGTAGCATAATATTCTTTTGGGTAATAAACCTTATAATATGCTATTCTTACAGCCATCATTACATATGCTACTGCATGTCCTTTAGGGAACATATACTTTATCTTTTTACATGAACCTATATACCAATCCGGCACATCATTTTCTCTCATTATTTTCTCATCATCTTCAGTAAGTCCCTTACCTTTTCTTACCTTCTCCATGATAGTAAAGGCAGTCTTAGGTGGAAGATTTTTTTGCAACAGGTACACCATTATATCATCTCTTGTAGAAATGCAATCTTTAAGTGTTGTAAAGCCTTCTTTAATATAAAATTGTGCATTATTAATCCATACATCCGTACCATGAGATAACCCTGAAATTCTAACAAGGTCTGAAAAAGATTTTGGCTGTGTATCTAAAAGCATTTGTTTAACAAATTTTGTACCAAATTCTGGTACACCATAACTTCCCACTTCACATCCCAATTGTTTAGCTGTAAGCCCCAATGCCTCAGGGGAAGTAAACAAACTTAAGACTTTAGGATCAGCTAGCGGAATAGTTAAAGGGTCAAGACCAGTTAAATCTTGAAGCATTTTAAGCATTGTAGGATCATCATGACCAAGTATGTCAAGTTTAAGAAGTCTTCCACTTATGGAATGGTAATCAAAATGTGTTGTAATAATATCTGAATTTGGGTCATCCGCTGGGTGTTGCACTGGGCAAAAATTATATATCTCATTGTCACTTGGAACAACCATTATCCCACCTGGATGTTGTCCTGATGTTCTTTTAACTCCAGTACACCCCATGACTAATCGTTCTATTTCAGCTTGAGGTACCATAATATCTTTTTCACCTAAATATTTTTTCACATAACCATAAGCAGTCTTGTCAGCGATTGTTCCAATAGTTCCCGCCTTGAAAGTATGACCTTTTCCAAACAGCACTTCTGTATATCTATGTATGTCTGCTTGATTATCCCCCGAAAAATTCAAATCTATATCCGGTTCTTTATCGCCTTCAAAACCTAAGAATGTTTCAAAAGGAATATCATGACCATCTTTTTTATATTGTGTACCACAATCAGGGCATACTTTATCCGGTAAATCTGCACCTGAGCCAATAGATCCATCTAAAATAAATTCGCTCTTTTTGCAATTAGGACACACATAATGAGGAGGCAACCCATTTACTTCTGTTATATTAGACATATTAGCTGCAAAAGATGATCCAACTGAGCCTCTCGATCCTACTAAATAACCATCTGCAAGTGACTTTGCTACTAATTTTTCAGCTATTAAATAAAGTACAGCATATCCATTACCTATAATAGAGTTTAGTTCCTTGTCCAATCTTTTTTCAACTATCTCTGGAAGAATATCTCCATATATTGAATGAACTTTATCGGATGTCATCTTCCGAATGTCCTCTTCTGCACCTGGTATTTTAGGTGTAAAAGTTCCATCAGGTATTGGTTTTACAAATTCTATCATATCGGCAATTTTATTGGTATTATAAATTACCACTTCCCTACACTTTTTTTCACCTAAATACGCAAATTCTCTTAACATCTCATTAGTAGTTTTAAAATATAGTGGTGGTTGGTCATCTGCATCTGAGAAACCTTTACCAGCCATTAAAATTTTCCTAAACACCTCATCGGAGGGTTCTAAAAAATGCACATCCCCTGTAGCCACTACTGGCAAATTGTTTTTTTCTCCGAGTTCACATATTTTTCTATTAATATCCATTAATTCATTTTCATCTTTTACCATACCGTTTTTAATCAAAAACTTGTTATTTAGTAGGGGCTGTATTTCTAGATAATCATAAAACTCCACAATAGACCTAACATCCTCTTCAGATTTTCCTGAAAGCACTTCCCTATATACTTGTCCAGCTTCACAGGCAGAACCAATTATAAGGCCTTCTCTATAACTCTCAATTAATGTTTTAGGAAGTCTAGGTCTTCTATGAAAATAATCTAAATTTGAAAATGATATAAGTTTATAAAGGTTTTTTAGGCCTATTTGGTTTTTTGCCAAAATAATAACATGATAGGTATTTGCCTTTTTTATATCGAAGTCACCTAAAAATTCACTGTTTAAAGTAGCCAAGTCTAAAATATTTTTTTCTTTAAGCAGTCCAAAACAATGTAGTAGTATTTCCGCAGTAGCTTTAGCATCATCTACAGCTCTATGATGATTTTCTAGTGAAATTCCTAAATGCTTAGCTATTACATTAAGCTTAAATGTCTTAAGATCTTTAAGTAAAAACTTAGCTAGTGGAATTGTATCCATAATAGTACTTTCAAATACAAGACCTAATCTATCTGCATTTTTCTTAATAAACCCAGTGTCAAAAGCAGCATTATGAGCTACCACCACACTGTCCTTTGCAAACTCTAAAAACTTAGGAAGTATTTCGCGAATTAAGTCTGCATCAGAAACCATGTCATTTGTGATTCCAGTAAGGTCTGTAATCTTATAAGGTATATCTATTTCTGGATTTACAAATTCATTAAATCTATCTACTATTTTCCCATTTTCAATTTTAACTGCCCCTATTTCAGTAATTCTATCATTTTCACTGGAGAGCCCTGTGGTTTCTATATCAAAAACTACAAAACTATCATCTAAATTTTCATTTTTATTATTAATGACAATAGGCTCTCCATCATCTACTAAATAACCCTCTACACCATATATAACCTTAATCTTATTTTTTTTAGCTGCGTCCATAGCTTCCGGAAAAGCCTGAACAACACCATGATCAGTTATTGCTACTGCCGTGTGACCCCATTTAGCTGCTCTTGCAACAAGCTTAGACGTAGGAGTCATGCCATCCATAGCACTCATTTGGGTGTGCATATGTAGTTCTACTCTTTTCTCCCTTGCAGTATCCATTCTTTCTATTTTCTTTAGTTTTACTATATCTCTAACCATTACAACTACTTCTCTTGCATAGGTATCGTAACTTGCTTCTCCACGAAGCTTACAGAAAAGTCCTACTTTAATTTCTTCCATTATCTTTTCTACATCTTTAGGCTTTGGAAAACATTTTACTGTAATTGAACTTGTGTAATCCGTAATAAAAAATGTAATAATTATTCTACCAGTTTTCGTTTCAATTATATTCACTTTAAAAATATCACCAGAAACACATACTATTCCTGAAGTTTCATTTATATCCTTTATTTCTATGCTTTCACCATTTATATTTCTTCCCATTATGGTGTTTTCATCTGGGGCCTCTTCTTTTTTATATCCTGGTCTGCTATACTTATTTGATTTATTGCCACCACCGAAATCTTTATTTTGACTATTGCTATTACTCTTAGGTTTGTCTTTATTTTCTGTATTTATGTTTTTAATAATTTCATTTATTATAGTTTGATTTTCTTTTTCCTTCTTCACAAAATCAACTTCTTTTAAAAGATTACTATTATGTTCTAATTTAACTAGAGAATTCACCCCAAACATATCATTAATAGTGTTTTTCAAAAGAAGCTCTATGTTTTTATCTCTTAGTATCTTACACATAAAATCATTACCACACTGTATTTTCAGTATACCATTCTCGATTGTCCTTGAAGATTTTAATAAACTATCCTTACTGGACGGCTCTGAGATAGCTATTACGTTCACAACATCCAACCAAAACTTACCGTTTACATCCTCTATAGTAGCATTTGATACATCTTGGTAACAAATCAACTGAATATCTTCAAAACTGCATAACCTTTTTGAAATAATATTTTTAATTAGCAGTTTTTTATTGTCGTCTGCATTATCAAAAGATTTTACTATAACCCTTAATTTGTTGCTTTTTTTAAGGTATTGAACTCGGAGTACCTTAATATCATCTACTAATGTTTCCTCATTTGAATCAAAATCATTTTTCAACATTTTAGCTAAACTTGCATCCATTAGTATTCCCCCTGATGTGACATTTTATAATTTATCTACCTCACGAATAAGTTCTTCCACTAAATCTTCTTCCTTAACGGTTTTAATTATTTCGCCTTTTTTAAATATAAGACCTACACCATTTCCACCAGCTATCCCAATATCCGCTTCTCTTGCTTCTCCTGGTCCATTAACTACGCATCCCATTATTGCAATTTTTATGTTCTTTTTACAATTTGCAAGTCTTTCTTCTACTTCATTTGCAATTTTAATAAGATTGATTTGAGTTCTTCCACAAGTAGGGCATGATACAAATTCAATTCCATCCTCTATATACCCTAGTGATTTTAGAATCTCCTTGCCAACCTTAACCTCATCTACTACTTCCCCAGTTAATGATACTCTTATAGTATCTCCAATGCCGCAAGCTAAAAGAGCTCCAATACCCACACTAGATTTTATTGTCCCTCTCCATGTAGTTCCAGCCTCTGTAACACCCAGGTGCAATGGATAATCTACCCTACCCGATATCAATTTATAACTTTCAATCATCATAACTACATCAGAAGATTTTATAGAAATAACTATATCATAAAAGTTTAGACTTTCTAGTATTGCAACATGCCTTAGAGCGCTTTCCACTAGTGCTCGTGCGCAAACATGACCGTATTTCTCAAGAATATCACTTTCTAGCGATCCAGAATTTACACCAATTCTAATTGGAATTCCCTTATCACTAGCAGCTTTCGCCACTAATTTTATTCTATCTATGCTTCCAATATTGCCTGGATTAATTCGGAGTTTAGATATTCCATTCTCAATAGACTTCAGAGCCAATTTATAGTCAAAATGAATATCTGCAACTAAGGGTATGTGAATTCTTTTCACAATTTCTTTAATAGCCTCAGCTGCTACCATATCTGGCACTGCGCATCGTACGATATCACAGCCTGCCTCTTCCAACTGAAGAATCTGATTTACCGTGGCTTCTACATCTCTTGTATCTGTACATGTCATTGATTGAACTGATATTTTTGAATCTCCACCTATATATATATTTCCTACTTTAATCTTCTTTGTTTTTCTTACTCTAATATCCTTCATAATCTCCATCTCCTAGAATTTCATCGGACTAACTATGTCCTTAATGACTATAAATACCATGAATGCCATTAAAATCATAAATCCGATATAATTTACAAATCCAACTTTATTATCATCTAATTTTTTACCTGAAATAATTTCAAATAATAGCATAAAAATCCATCCTCCATCTAGTGCTGGAAAAGGTAATATATTCAATATTCCTAGTTGCACACTAAATAGTGCAGTAAAGTTCATTAAATTTACTATTCCAGTTTGCGCAACCATTGTTGACATTCTTATTATGCTTATTGGTCCTCCTACATCATTAACAGAAACTTTCCCGTGAAATAAGGTCCCCAAAAATCCAAAAATGAGTTTTGATGTACTAATAGTTTGAGTAAATCCATAACCTACAACTTCGCCAAAATTCATTTTTTCTAGTGTACCACCTATTCCTACCATAAATCTATTTTGCTCTACATTTTTTATGGGCTTCAAAGAAAATGCTTTAACCTTTGAATTCCTCACTATTTCAATATTTATATTTTCACCTTTAGAATCACCAATTTCATTTATAAATTGTTCCCATTTTTCTATACTAACACTATTAACCTTAGTAATCTTATCTCCAACTTGCATACCCGCCTTCATAGCCGCACCACCAGGGACTACTTCCCCTATTATTGGTACTATTTTTCCTGTGGCAGCGCCTACAATAGTAAATAAAACTATTGCTAATATTATATTCATAATTGCACCAGCAGAAACTATGCTTAATTTTTGAAGTGCAGTTTTGCTTGTGAAAGATCGTGGGTCATCACTTTCTTCGTTCTCCCCATCCATTTTAACATATCCACCAATAGGAAATGCTTTAATCAAGTACTCAGTTTCTTTTCCCTTTATTCCAAAAAGTTTAGGACCCATTCCTAGCGAAAATTCATGTACTTTTACTCCATTTAATTTAGCTAGCATAAAATGACCTAATTCATGTATTATAATCAAAAGACTAAATGCTAATATAGCCATAATATAATATGGTATGTTTGATATAATACTACTCATAATAATTTTCCTCCCTATTCTTTATCATAATTATTTCTTACATATTCTCTTACCTTTAAATCAATTTCTAAGATATCTTCTAAATCCGGATTAATACAGTGCTTAAATTTATTCATGCATTTTTCTATAATATATTCTATTTGAAGATACTTTATTTTATAATCTAAAAATAACTCAACAGCTATTTCATTTGCAGCATTCATGATAGCAGGCATAGTACCTCCCGCCTTCCCTGCTATATAAGCCAATTTAAGACATTTAAAAGTATCCATATCTGGCTTTTCAAAAGTCAAATTACCCATATTATAAAAATCCAATTTATCAATCACAGCCCTATTTCTTTTAGGGTAATTTATAGCATATTGAATAGGAAGTCTCATATCAGTAGAACTAAGTTGTGCCATTACACTTCCATCTATGTACTCTACCATAGAATGTATTATACTTTGAGGATGAACTACTACTTGAATATTATCGTAATCTACACCAAATAACCAATGTGCTTCTATAACCTCTAAACCCTTATTCATAAGTGTTGAAGAATCAATAGATATTTTTCTCCCCATATTCCATTTAGGATGTTTAATGGCCTCTTCTGGTTTTATATCCTTTACTTCTTGCCTACCTTTACCTCTAAATGGTCCACCTGATGCGGTTAACAATATTTTGTTAACATCTTTTAACTTGTTGCCCTGTAAACATTGAAAAATCGCACCATGTTCTGAGTCAACTGGCAAGATATTTACATTGTTTTTTCTAGCAGCTTCCATTACGAGTCCCCCAGCTGCCACTAGTGTTTCTTTATTAGCTAGTGCAATGTCTTTTCCAGCATGTATAGCTTTTATAGTAGGAACAAGACCTATCATACCTACAACTGCGGTTACTACAACATGAATTTCTGGTAGTGTACTTATATAATTTAAGCCTTCTAATCCCTGCAAAATTTCCGTTGAATAATTTTTCTGTTTACAATGTTTTCTGAGTTTTACCGCAGCTTCTTCCTGCATCATAGCAACATATTTTGGTTTAAATTCCACTATTATTGGTATCATCTTTTCCCAATTTGTGTTAGCAGAAATTCCCACAATATTGAAATTATCAATATCACACCGAATAACATCTAAAGTTTGAGTTCCTATGGATCCCGTAACTCCTAATATAGTAACATTCTTCATGCAGCCCTCTCCATTTCTGTATATCTATTATTTATATTACACAATATTTTACTTTATTATGACTTTTGTGAAAATACTATATTTTCTTTAATTATTAATTATTCTACAGCATCTAATATAACATATCTACCTACTAAAATAAAGCAGTTAACATTATTTTCCTATGCATGCCATTATAATGATTTAAAATACTATATTAAATAATTCGTTTAAATATTAAGTATAGATCATACCATAGCTATTAAAACAGATTGTTTGAAAATGTCTTTATTAATAATAAAATCATATATCGCCTTGGATGCCAATTAAGCTAATGAGTTAATAATAGCTACAGATTGTTCTGCATTCTGCAAATATATGATTATATTAATTTTTGTAAGAATTATAGCCCTAGTACAAATGTAATATAATAAAATGCTACCACTGAAACAAATAAAATGCTGTCAAACCTATCTAAAATCCCACCGTGTCCTGGTATTAGACTACTGTAATCTTTGGCTCCTACATATCTTTTTATAGATGAAGCAATTAAATCCCCGAATTGTCCAAAAACACCACAAATAATACCAATTATAACAAAATGATATAACTGAATAGGTACACCATATTTTGAAATAACGTATCCATAAATCGTGCTTCCTATAATACTTCCCAGTAATCCTCCTATTGATCCTTCGATTGTTTTATTAGGGCTTACTTTAGGACATAACTTATGTTTGCCCCCTTTACCTAAAAATCGTCCAGAATAGTAGGCTGCTGTATCACATAGCCACGAACAAATAAATATAATCCATACTAAATATTCACCGTAGGCTTTATTATTAATAAATACAATAAAACTAAAAAATACTGCTACATACAAAAATCCAAATATAGTGAGAGCAACATCTACAAAATTATAATTTGTATGAAGCACCGGTATACAAAGCAATATAAAAATTGCTACTATTAAAATATATATATTAAAACTCACTGCAAAATCATTACCCATATTTAAGTAATATACTATACATAAACCATATCCTATAAGCCCAATTGGCTTGTAGTGTTTTTTTCTAGAAACTTTATAGAACTCATACATACCAAAAAGCGAAAGCACCATTACCGCATATTTTAAGTAATATCCCCCTAAAAATAAAAATATTACTAGTGGTGCTAGAATAAGCGCACCTATATATCTATTATTCATTAGTTTTCCCCTATTTAACCTTTCCAAATCTTCTGTCTCTTTTTTGATAATCCACTATAGCAGATTTTAACTCTTCTTCATGGAAATCTGGCCAATTAATATCTGAGAACCAAAGTTCCGAGTAAGCACTTTGCCAAAGTAAAAAATTACTCAATCTTAACTCCCCACTGGGCCTTATTATAAGGTCAGGGTCTGGCATTTCCCCCGTATATAAATACTTTGAAAATAAATCTTCGGTTATTTCATCCTCAGATATTTTTTTATTTTTTAAATCCAATGAAATTTTTTTTGCTGCGTCTACTATTTCACTTCTTCCACCATAGTTTAAAGCTAGGTTTAAAATAAGGCCCTTATTATTCTTTGTTTTTTCATAAGCCTTATCCAATTCAACTCTACATACCCTTGGTAATTTTGATATGTTCCCAATAGAATTAATAACAACATCATTATTATTTAATTCTTCGAATTCATTTTTTAAATACTCTACTAGCAATTTCATTAAAGAATCTATTTCTTGCATTGGCCTATTCCAATTTTCAGTTGAAAATGCATATAATGTTAAATATTTAACTCCTAAATTATTGCACTCTTTTACAACTTTCCTTATTGCTTCTACACCAGCTCTATGTCCAAGAGCTCTAGGCAAATTACGTTCCTTTGCCCATCTTCCATTTCCATCCATTATAATTGCAATATGCTCTGGTATTTTCGACATATCTAACTCTAAATTATCACTTGTATCTTTATTCTTATTAAAAAAAGCGAATAATTTTTTCAATAAAATTCTCTCCCTTTTATTTGTATAGTATAATTTCAAATAGAACCTGCAGTTATGCAGGTTCTATTTGAAATTATATACTAAACTACCATTATATCTTTTTCTTTAGCATCTGTCATCTTATCTATTTCTTTAATAAACTTATCTGTTTCCTTTTGAATTGTATCTTCTGATTGTTTAACTTCGTCTTCAGTAATTTCACTGTTTTTTTTCAAACCTTTTATTTTATCATTAGCATCTCGCCTTATAGCTCTTATAGCCACTTTAGCATCTTCTCCTGTTTTCTTAACAGTTTTCAGCAGTGTTTTTCTTGTCTCTTCAGTTAATTCAGGAATAATCAATCTAATTACTGAGCCATCATTTGATGGATTTAACCCCAAATCAGATTTCAATATAGCTTTTTCTATTTCTTTCATAGAAGCTTTATCCCAAGGTTGAATTAATAGCACCCTAGGCTCTGGTGATGATACGTTTGCTACTTGACTTACCGGAACAAGACTACCATATGACTCAACACGAATTCTATCCAACATTGTAGGATTTGCTCTTCCTGCTTTCAGACTTGCGAATTCGTGTTTTAAAACAGCAATAGTTTTATTCATTTTTTCATCAGCAATACTAATAATTTCTTTCATCATAGAATTCCCTCCATATTATTGTGGTTAATTAGTACATGCAGACACTAATGTCCCAATTTTTTCTCCTAACACTGCTTTTTTTATATTTTCTGGTTTATCCAATCCAAAAACTAAAATAGGTATATTGTTGTCCATACATAATGATGTAGCAGTTGAATCCATAACTTGTAACCCTTTTTCAAGTACATTAAGATAACTAAGTTTATCAAACTTCACTGCATCATCGTACTTATGGGGATCTTTATCGTAAACCCCATCAACCTTTTTAGCAAGCAGAATTACTTCTGCCTCTATTTCTGCTGCCCTGAGTGCTGCTGTTGTATCTGTAGAAAAATATGGATTTCCAGTTCCCGCTGCGAATATAACAACTCTTCCCTTTTCCAAATGTCTCATGGCTCTTCTTCTTATAAACGGTTCTGCTACTTCTTTCATTTCAATAGCAGTTTGCACTCTAGTGTTTACACCTAGATTTTCTAGTGAATCTTGAAGTGCTAAGGCATTAATACAAGTTGCCATCATTCCCATATAATCTGCAGTAGTCCTGTCCATACCTTCGCCACTCCTACCACGCCAAATATTTCCGCCTCCAACAACTATTCCTATTTCAACACCGAGTTTTACCAATTCTTTTATTTGAAGTGCTATCTCATTTGTAGTTTCAAAGTCTATTCCAAATCCTTGCTCACCAGCTAGTGCTTCTCCGGAAATCTTTAACATAATTCTTTTATATTTAGCAACCTCCATAAACATTATACCTCCAAATTTAAAGTATTACTTATTTTAAAAAAGAGAACACGCAGTGTCCCCTCTAATTTTTATTTACCTTCTACTTGTCTTCGAACTTCTTCAGCAAAATCTTCTACCTTCTTTTCTATGCCTTCTCCTCTTTCAAATCTTACAAATCTTGTTATCTTTATTTCAGCACCAAGTTTTGTAGATTCTTCCTGAAGATATTTTGTAATAGTATAGTCAGAGTTTTTAACCCAAATTTGTTCAAGAAGACAAACTTCTTTGAAATATTTATTTACTCTTCCCATAACCATTTTTTCAACAATTTTTTCTGGTTTTCCTTCATTTAATGCTTGAACTCTATATATTTCTTTTTCTTTTTCTAAAGTTTCATTATCAACACATGTGTTATCTAAAAATAGCGGACTAGCAGCTGCAACTTGCATTGCAACATCTTTAGCTATCTGAGCTAATACATCATCTTGTTTTGCACAGGATAGTTCAACTAAAACACCTATTCTTCCACCGCCATGAATATAGCTTTGAACTATACCATTTTCAATAGAGAACTTTTGGAATCTTCTTACAGACATGTTCTCACCCAATTTAGTTATAAGTTCTGTAACAGCATCACTAATAGTAATATCCTTATTAGCTATGTATTTCTCAGAAACAAATTCTTCAATAGTAGTTGAAGTCGTTTGTGCACCTTGCTTCGCTACGTTTTTAGCCAGTGTAACAAAACCTTCGTTATCAGCAACAAAATCTGTCTCGCAGTTAACTTCTACAAGAGATCCAACTTTCATATCTTCTGAAATATATGTGCATACTAATCCTTCTGCAGCTATTCTTCCAGATTTTTTAGCAGCTGCTGCCAACCCTTTTTCTCTTAAAAGCTCAATTGCTTTATCTATATCACCATCTGTTTCACTTAGAGCTCTTTTGCAATCCATCATTCCGGCTCCAGTTCTTTCTCTTAAATCTTTAACCATACTTGCAGTAATCATTATTATTTCCTCCTATTCCTATCTAACTTAAAAGGTAAATGAAAGAATTAACTTCCACCTACCTCCCAACTGTTGTATCAATAATTATCTTATTAGATAAATCTAGTTACTATTCTTATTAGATAAATATAGTTACTATTATTCAGCTAATTGTTCGCCCTGTCTTCCTTCTATAATAGCATCAGCTAATCTTTCAGTTATTAATTTAACTGCTCTTATAGCATCATCATTACCTGGAATTACATAATCAACTTCATCTGGATCACAGTTTGTATCAACTATTGCTACTACAGGAATTCCAAGAATTTTAGCTTCAGAAATTGCATTTTTTTCTTTTCTTGGGTCTACAATAAATAGAGCTCCAATTTTATTTGCATCCATGCTTCTAATTCCGCCTAAATTCTTTTCTAGTTTTTCTCTTTCATTTAGAAGGTGACTAACTTCTTTTTTAGGAAGAACTTCAAATGTTCCATCTTCTTCCATCTTATATAATGATTCTAATCTTGCTATTCTTGTTTTGATTGTTTTAAAGTTCGTTAGCATTCCACCGAGCCATCTATTGTTTACAAAATGCATACCTGATCTTACAGCTTCAAATTTAATAGCTTCTTGAGCTTGTTTTTTTGTTCCTACAAATAAAACGTCCTTGCCTTCTTCAGATACAGATTTAATAAAATCATATGCCTCATCGATTTTTCTAACTGTTTTTTGTAAATCGATAATGTATATACCATTTCTTTCTGTAAATATGTACGGAGCCATTTTAGGGTTCCATCTTCTAGTTTGATGTCCAAAATGAACACCCGCTTCTAATAATTGTTTCATTGAAATAACTGCCATTAATAATAACCTCCCTGGTTTTTACCTCCATTACCATCATCTTATTGAAGACCAATATTGGCACCCTTCCATAATTAAGCAATGTGTGTATTTTCTTACGAATTTATTGTATCACATGATACTCGTGTATTCAATAAAAATTTTCAGTAAAACTAAATATTTTTAATAAATATTTTTAATAAATTAAAGTCTTTTTAAAAAATTTGATAATCATACATTTATTAATATTCTCATTTATTACATATTTATACTTTATAAATTTAAAAAAAATTGAGTCAGAGAAGCTTTTCTCTGACTCAATCTATTTTATTTTATTTTTTTTAGTTCATCAAGAAGTTTCTCATTCAATATTTTAATATGAGTACCCTTCATGCCAAGTGATCTTGATTCTATTACTCCAGCACTTTCAAATTTTCTAAGTGCATTCACTATAACAGATCTTGTTATTCCAACTTTATCTGCTATTCTAGATGCTACAAGCAATCCCTCAATACCATCTAATTCATTGAAAATATGTTGCACTGCTTCAAGTTCTGAATAAGATAATGTACCAATAGCAAGCTGTACTACGGCTTTCTTTCTTGCTTCTTCTTCTATCAAATCATTTTTAGATCTTAAAATTTCAAGGCCCACTATAGTAGCACTATATTCAACTAAGACTAAATCATCATCTGTAAAATCTTTATCAAATCTTGCAAGTACTAATGTGCCTAATCTTTCTCTATTTCCATTTATCGGTACTATAGTAGTTATTTTATTATCTACTTCACAAGCCTTATCGTCTTGGAATACACAAATATTTTTATTAGTAAGATTTTCCCTTGTTTCATTAATATTAAGCAAACTATTATTATATTCTTCTGGGAATCTCATATTCTTTATAATTTCATCTTTTACGATATCGCATTCAAACCCACTTGATAAATTATAACCTAATATTTTCCCTCTTCTGCTAACAATGTACACATTACATTGCAATACTTCACTTAATAAATTACAAATATCATCAAAAACTACAGGCTCTGTTCCTGATTTTTGTAATATTTTGTTCAACATTCTTGTTTTAGCTAATAGTGACACAATACTCCTCCTCGTTTATGTTATAAAACACAATCTATATTATTTAAATCTAATCATAAAGAACTTTTTTCAAGAAGCACTTCAGAATAAATAAAATTCGAAATATTTCAAATTTTTAGAATCGTTTCTTCTCGAATTAATGATATCACAATACTCATGCTATATCAACATCTTTTTCATAAATTTCGACATATTATTTATTATTCTTCAGTCAATCATTCTTCAACTAATTATTTTAATTAGTATACTAATTTTACTTTTCTTCCTTGTTTTCCTCTGCTTTATATTCTTTATTTTTACATTCTTTATTAGAACATTCCATAAAGTCACCTTTAGTTTTACTATACCTTTTTACCATATATGTACCACACACAGAGCACTTTATTTCAGTGGGTTCAAACCAACTTACAAAATCACATTCAGGATAATTACTGCAGCCGTAAAATTTCGTACCTTTTTTACTTCTTCGTTCTAAAACTTTACCTCCACATTTAGGACAAGGAACTTCAAGTTCTTTTGTAATTGCTTTGGTATTTTTACACTCTGGATATCCAGGGCATGCTAAAAAATCGCCAAACCTACCATGTTTTATTACCATGAACTTACCACATTTATCGCATTCTACTTCTGTAACTTCATCTTCAATTGTAATTTTAGCTATCTCTTTCTCAGCAATTTCAATATCTTTTTTTAAGGGTGTAAAGAAAATATCTACTATGTTTTCCCACTTTTCTTGTCCTTCTTCTATAGTATCTAAATTATTCTCCATTTGTGCTGTAAACTCAATATCCACTATCTGTTTAAAGTATTCACTGACAATATTATTTACTATATTCCCAAGTTCTGTTACTTCTAGTGTTTTATTGTCTTTTTCTACATATTTTCTACTAAGAAGTGTTGTAATAATTGGTGCATAGGTACTAGGTCTTCCTATTCCATTTTCTTCTAAAGTTTTAACAAGAGATGCCTCAGAAAATCTTGCAGGTGGCAACGTAAAATGCTGTTTCCCTTCAATTTTTTCACTGCATAAAATATCGCCTTCAGTAAGTTCTGGAAGTTTTAAATTGTTTTCATCCTCTTCTAAGTCTTCATTATAAATTTTTCTAAATCCGTCGAAAACTACTTTAGAGCCAGATGCCTTAAGTATATAGTCCCCATTTTCTATATCCATAGATATAGTGTGAAGTAAACATGTTTCCATTTGACTAGCCACGTATCTATTCCAAATCAGGGTATATAATTTTTGTTGTGGAGCTTTAAGTGTCTTTTTTGCTATCTCTGGTGTTATTTCAACATTTGATGGTCTAATAGCTTCATGAGCATCCTGTATATTCTTTTTACTTTTAAATATTCTAGGAGTTTCAGGATAATACTTCTCACCATACTTATTTACAATAAATTCCTTTGCATTGGTTTGCGCTTCTTCAGATATTCTAGTAGAATCAGTTCTCATATATGTGATTAATCCTATTACTCCATGTCCCTCAATTTCTATACCTTCATACAATTGTTGTGCTATAGACATAGTTCTTTTAGTTGCAAAATTAAGTTTTCTATAAGCATCTTGCTGAAGTGTGCTTGTTATAAATGGTGGAAGTGGATTTTTATTTTTAGAAGCTTTTTTTATTTTTCTTACAATAAATTCTTTTTCATTAAGCGAACTAATTATATCATCACTTTCTTCTTTAGAATTTATCTCCATTTTTTTTCCATTCTTTGAAGTTAATTTAACATCTAAGTTATGTATATCTCCATCTTTGTGTAACTCACATTCTACTGTCCAGTATTCTTTAGTTATGAATTTTTCTATTTCCTTTTGTCTGTCGCAGATTATTTTAAGTGTAACTGATTGAACCCTTCCAGCACTAAGTCCCCATTTAACTTTTCTCCAAAGTATAGGACTAATTTCATATCCTACCAATCTATCAAGTATACGTCTTGCTTGTTGAGCATCCACAAGAGGTGCATTTATTACTCTTGGAGATTTTATGGCATTTTTAACAGCCGTTTTAGTTATCTCGTTAAATTCTATCCTGCACTTATCATTTTCATCTATTTTTAAGGCTTTCGCCAAATGCCAAGCTATAGCTTCCCCTTCTCTATCAGGGTCAGTTGCCAAATAAACTTTATCGCTTTTTTTTGCTTCTTTTCTTAATTTATCAAGGAGTTCACCCTTACCACGGATAGTTATATATTTAGGTTGATAGTTATTTTCTATATCAACCCCCAATTGACTTTTTGGTAAATCTCTAACATGTCCCATGGACGCTTCCACTACAAAATTTTTTCCTAAATATTTTTTTATAGTTTTAGCTTTTGCTGGTGACTCAACTATAACAAGTTTTTGTCCCATCTTATCCCCTCCATCAATGTATTTTCTATCTTACTTATATTTTGTCATTTACTCTTACATAATAGTTTCCTGATAAACATAACACTTCATTTTTAATCTGCATTTCAAATAATACCTCATATAATTGTTTTATGTCAATGTTAGTTACTCTAATAATATCATTAATATGTACTGGGCTATCATTTATAATGCTATATATACCTTTATGAATCTCACTATTAAAGGAGCTTATAACTACCTTTTTCTCATTTTTCATTTCTACTCCCATTAAATTAAATATATCATTAACGCAAGTTAGGGGAAAGGCTCCATCTTTAATTAATTTATTTGTTCCTTTGCTTTCATTAGAAAATATAGAACCTGGAACAGCCATTACATCCTTTCCTTGTTCAAGTGCCAAATTTGCAGTAATTAAGGATCCGCTTTTTTCTCCCGCCTCTATCACAATAATAATATCACTTAGTGCACTTATTATTCTATTTCTTAAAGGAAAGTTATAAGCATATGGTGGTGTTCCTGGTAAAAATTCTGATATAACGCAACCACTTCCCACAATTTTTTGAAACATTTTAAAGTTTTCTTTAGGGTATACTATATCCAGCCCAGAACCTAAAACTGCACAAGTATAGCTTTTATTATCTAAGCAACTCTCATGGGCAAAGGAATCAATACCCTTAGCCATTCCGCTGATGATATTAATATTATTAGCACATAGATCTCTGCATATAATTTTTGTAACATCCTTACCATAGTTTGAATACTTTCTTGATCCTACTATGGAGATATTATATCCCTGATTTAATGGCATTATGTTCCCTTTATAAAATAATATAAAGGGTGCATCATCATAGTTTTTTAATTTCTTAGGATATTTTTCCTCAGAATAAGCAATAGATTTTATTTCATTAATTTCTAAATTCCTTTTTACATTATCAATTTCACTTTCATTCCATGCAGTTGTCAAAACGTCAATTAATGTTTTTTTTAAATATTCTGTTTTTTTACTACGTACACCATAATACCATATTTCCTCGGTACTATGGAAATCATTTATTAGCTTTAATTTTATTTTAGGTGATAATTTTACAAGTGAAAACCATATATCATAATCGTTCATTGCTTTTACTATACCTCCAATATCTTATTTTTTTATTAAATTATATTTTCATCTATAAATTTTCTATACTGCATAGCTTCAATTATATGTTTATCTAAAATATTTTCATTTCCATCTAAATCTGCAATAGTCCTAGCTACCTTAAGAATCCTAGAATAAGCTCTTGTGCTTAGATTGAATTTATCATAAATAATCTCCATAATTTTACTACCATCCTTATCTAAACCACAATATTTCTTGATTTGATTTTGACTCATCTCTGCATTACAATGAATTTTTTCTTTTCTAAATCTCTTTTCTTGAATATTTCTTGCTATTTCTACTCGCGCTTTAATCACCACAGATTTTTCGCTATTTACTCCATTAATTATCTTATTGTAAGGCAATAAATTCACTGCCGTAAAAATATCTATCCGGTTTAGTAATGGAGTCGATAATTTGCTTAAATACCTTCGTCTTTCATAATCACTACAACTACATTGCTTTTCATAAGATCCATAGTATCCACAAGGGCATGGATTTAGAGCACTCACAAACATAAAGTTAGATGGATATTCTACCGATCCATTAATCCTTGAGATATTAATTTTTCTTTCTTCTAATGGCTGCCGTAATATTTCAATTACATCTTTTTTAAATTCTAAAATTTCATCTAAAAATAGTACCCCCTTATGTGCTAAAGAGATTTCTCCAGGTACTACTTTATTTCCACCACCAACTAAAGCAATTCTTGAAATAGTATGATGTGGACTTCTAAAGGGTCTTTGCAAAATAATCCCGCCATTATCACCAAGCTTTCCAGAAACACTATAAATTTTAGTAACCTCTAAGGATTCCTCATGGCTTAAAGAAGGCAATATAGTTGGAATCCTCTTAGCCATCATGGATTTCCCGCAACCAGGGGGACCATACATAAGTAGATTATGCCCCCCTGCAGCTGCTACTTCAATGGCACGTTTTGAGCTTTCTTGTCCTATAACGTCCTCATAATCTAATTCTTCATTAATTAATATTTCTACATCAGCATCTTGCTTATAAGGCAGTAAGTCTTTATAATTTAAAAAATTCACTACTTGATTTAAATCATCTAGTGGAAATATCTTTGCAGATTTAACAAGGCTACATTCCTTTGCATTATTTGTAGGAACTATAAACTTCTCGATTTTATTTTCTATTCCTTCTATGACCACAGGAAGTGAGCCTCTTACTTTTTTTAATTTACCAGAAAGTGATAATTCCCCTATAAAAAGATAGTCATTAATATCATTAACCATTATTTGTTTAGTTGCTAGTAATATACCTATAGCTATAGGCAAATCAAATAGAGATCCTTCTTTTTTTAAGTCCGCTGGTGCTAAATTTATAGTTATTCTATTTACTGGAAAATCAAAACCAGAATTTAGTATTGCAGAACGTACCCTCTCTTTTGATTCTTTAACAGAAACATCTGCAAGCCCTACAATATTCAAAGCTGGCAGACCGCGAGTTATATCAATTTCCACCGTAACTATAACCCCTTTAATTCCTGTAAATGCTGCAGACATAATTTGTATTGCCATAAAATCACCTTACCCCTTATTATTTGTCATTACATAATTATTGACAAAATAATTCACAGTAAACTTTATTATTAAAATTTTTTTTGAAAAACATTATTTATAAACAATATATTGCTTTTTGTATTTTTATAATTTAATATTAATACAAAATAAAATTATGGAATGAGGTTTTTACATGAAGGCTTTCAATAAAGATATTGGAGCACTTGGTGAACAAATATCAGAAAATTACCTTAAAAATTTAGGATATAAAATTTTAGAAATGAATTTTAAATGTAAATGCGGTGAAATAGATATAATAGCATTAAAAGATGGTTATATTTGCTTTATAGAAGTGAAAACTAGATATGGAACAAAATTTGGATTACCCGCTGAATCAGTTGTTTTTTCTAAGCAGAAGAAAATTTATAAAACAGCTCAGGTATACATAATGTACAAAAATATTATTAACTTTAATTTCAGATTTGATGTTATGGAAGTGACTTTAAATAGTGCTAATAATAATTTTTTAGTTAACCATATCCAGGATGCGTTTCAATTGTAAATTTTTAGGTGTGTGAAACGGAAACATAAATATACATATGTCAACTATAAGTTGTAAAATATAGTTGTAAATTTTTTGTTAATTATTGTTGTTCTCAAGGATATTTCTTAGAAAACTATTCCTATGTATTAAAGTAGTTCCATATTTTTTTATTGCAAGCACATGTTCCTCCGTGCCATACCCGACATTCCTATCAAAACCATAATCCGGGTATTTATAATGATACTGTAACATAAGTTCATCTCTGTATACCTTTGCAATTATGGAAGCACAGGCTATACTTATGCTTTTAGTATCTCCCTTTATTACAAACTCATTTAAATTGGAAAAGTTCTTTATTTTGTATCCGTCAGATAAAACTAAATCTGGCACAATAGAAATTTCCTCACAGCAATCTAAAAATACTTGATTATTGCAAAAACCAACCCCCTTTTCATCAATTTTATTATTATCAATAGCACATATTTTATAAGCTATTGCTTTTTCTTTAATAATTAGAGATAATTCTTTCCTTACAGCTATTGATAATTTTTTAGAATCGTTTGCTCTTAGGATTAAATCTTTTTCCTCATAAACATTTAGGTCTAATATTACAGCCGCTGCTACTATTGGCCCCGCTAATGGCCCACGTCCTACCTCATCAACTCCAGCCACATATTTATAGTTTCCAAAGTTTCTGTCAAACTCATACATTTTCTTTACTCTCTGTATTTCTTTTTCTTTTAGCTCTCTATTTTTAACCATTTTACTTCCTAATTTTTGGACAGTTTTCCTATGGTCTTGTAAAAGTTTTCTAATTATAGAATCTCTATTAATATAACTGATATCGTTTTCAATTTTTAACACATAATTACATATTTGCTTATGGTTCATATTTGAGAAATCAATATTAAACTCCATGGTATTTTCTCCTTATCTCACTATAACTTGTCCTTATTAATAGTATAAAAAAGACAATCCACTAACTAATTATTTTTTCATCTATTTTAAACATAAAGTTGTGTATTTAATATATTTTAAATTAGTCAGGACTGTCTTTAAATAATTATTTAGAATTATACTCGTTCAAGAGATATAGCCCCTAATTTCCCGCCTCTAAATTCATCTAGAAGCATCACCGCTACTCTATTATAATCAATATTACCTCCAGAAATAACCGCTCCTCTTTTCTTTCCTATATTGTCCATATTGTCTATAGGGTTCTCCATAATTTCTGAAAGTTTATATCTTTCCATAAGTCTTTGCGCATTATTAGTCTGAAGCCTTTCTACCAATCTAAGGGCTAGTTCTTCTATATCCATAACTTCATCTTTTATAGCTCCTGTAAATGCCAAATTAAGCCCAACTTCTTCATCTTCAAATCTAGGCCATAACACACCCGGAGTATCCATTAGTTCTATGCCTAAGCTAGTTTTAATCCATTGCTTACTTTTAGTAACCCCTGGCCTATCTCCTGTTTTTGCAATATTGTTTTTGGCTAACTTATTAATAAAAGAGGATTTACCAACATTAGGTATACCAACTACCATAACTCTTGTAACTATATTAACTAATCCTTTTTTCCTTTGTCTGTCGTGCTTTTCTTTCAATAACTCCTCAAGAATAGGCTTTATACTTTTTAGACCTTCACCTGTAATACTATTTACAGACAACGGTTTTACAGTATCTGTTGTAAGTTTTATAATCCATTCTTTAGTTACTTTATCTTCTGCTAAATCACTTTTGTTTAATAAAATGACTCTAGGCTTATCTTTGCAAATCTCATCAATTTGTGGATTTGCACTAGATTTAACTATTCTTGCATCTCTAATTTCTATTACAGCATCAACAAGTTTCAAACTCTCTTGAATTTGTCTTCTAGTTTTCGCCATATGACCTGGAAACCAATTTATGGTCATGCTCATACTTATCTAATCCTTCCTATATTATCGAATGGATAAAGCCTTATAAAAGCTTTTCCTTATAAAAATCAGCTTAAATATAAAAAGGGACTTCTCAGCCCCAATTTTATATTTTTATCTCATTCTTTCTTTAACCTTTGCAGCCTTACCAACTCTATCTCTTAAGTAAAATAGTTTAGCTCTTCTAACTTTACCTAATCTTACAATTTCAATTTTCTCAATAACTGGAGCATTTACTGGAAATGTTTTTTCAACACCAACACCAGATGCTACTCTTCTTACTGTGAAACTTTCTCTTAACCCGCCGTTTTGTCTTTTAAGAACGGTTCCTTCAAATACTTGGATTCTTTCCTTGTTACCTTCACTAACTTTAATGTGAACTTTAACAGTATCACCTACGTGAAAATCTGGTAAGTCTTTTCTAATTTGTTCTGATTCTATTGTTCTTATAATTTCTAACATGTGCATTCCCTCCTAAAATTTTATTGTGACGTTCATACTCATTGTAATATGACAGAGGACCGCCCGTACTAGCACAAGCTACATTCTATCATAAATATATATATATATCAACATAAAAATATCTTTTATGCTTATATATAAGATATTTCTTAACTTTATATAACTTTCAAGGCAATATCCTGTTTTTTGGCACTTTTGCTTAAGGCACATTCAAATAAATAACAAATCAATATGTTAGCCTATTTATTATTTTTTACTAATAGTTTTTTATCTTCTTTAGTAAGGCTAAGTTTTTCAAACATATCCGGTCTTTTTGCTTTAGTTATTAAAAGCGACTGTAACCGCCTCCACTTTCTTACATTTTCATGATGTCCTGATGTCAATACCTCAGGAACCATGCTACCCTCAAAACATTCAGGCCTTGTATATTGAGGATATTCTAATACTCCATCATAAAAAGATTCCTCTGTGTAGCTCTCACTACAAGATAAAACCCCTGGGACTAACCTACAAATGCTATCCACAATAGGAATACATGCCATTTCTCCACCAGTCAAAACATAATCACCCAGCGAAATCTCCATATCTATATAATCATAGGTTCTCTCATCAATGCCTTCATAATGACCACATATAAATATTAATTCACTTTCCTTACATAGCTCTTTTGCAATTTCCTGAGTAAATGTCTTCCCTCTCGGTCCCAAAAATATTACCTTTCCGTTATTATGTAATTTAACATCCTTAATACTGTCCACTAATGGTTGAGCTAGCATTACCATACCGGCACCACCGCCATAAGGATAATCATCTACTTTTTTATGCTTATTTAGTGAATAATCCCTAATATTGCGAGGTGAAATCTCCAATATGTTTTTCTCTATGGCCCTTCCAATTATACTTTGATTAAAAATTTCAAACATTTCAGGAAATAGAGTTAATATATCAATTTTCATTCTAACCATTCATTCACTGGTTTAATTATTATCTCGCGTTTATCAATATCTATACTAACCACGATATCCTTAAGTACTGGAATAAGCACTTCTTTTTTTCCTTTAACCCAGTATACGTCGTTACCTGGTGTACTAAGAACATCAAATACTTTCCCCAGTTCTTCTCCGCCTTCTTCGAAAACACTGCAATCTATCAAGTCAGCTACATAATAACTACCCTCAGGCAATTCAATAGCATCTTCACGACTAACCATAATGTACTTGTTTCTATATAATTCAGCTTGTTCTATTGTATCTATACCTTCAATTTTTAGTATCGCTCTATCTGCTTGAAGCTTACATCCTTCGACTTTTCTAATTTCCCCGTCGATATACACACTTTTTAATTCCTTAAATCTCTCCAATGAGTCTGTTAATGAAAAAACTTTTACTTCACCCTTTAAACCATGTGTCTTACCGATCTGGCCTACACTCATAAAATCTTTCATTTAAAATTCTCCTTTCAAAATCGCTTATATGAACAGCTATTATTTATTTGAATATGCCTTAAAAATAAGCCCCAATATTTAATTAAAATAAGAGCTAGGTTAAGCCTAACTCTTACTTAATTTCAACAACTACTTTTTTGTTTTCTTTAACAGCAGCTGCCTTTACAACAGTTCTAATAGCTTTAGCTATTCTACCTTGTTTGCCTATAACTTTTCCCATATCCTCATGGGCAACTGATAATTCAAGAACTACAGTATGCTCATGGGCTACTTCATTTACTACTACCATTTCCGGTTTATCAACTAAAGACTTTGCCAATACTTCAAGTAATTGTTTCATGGAAAACTCCTCCATTCATTACTTACAAACTTTTCTAGTTGACTGCTATTTTATTAAGTAATCTTTTAACTGTATCAGAAGGTTGTGCACCATTCTTTATCCAACTAGCTGCTTTTTCAACATCAATTTTAATAGTTGTTGGCTCTGTTGTTGGATTGTAGTATCCTATTTCTTCAATAAACTTTCCGTCTCTAGGCGCTCTTGAATCTGCAACCACTACTCTATAAAATGGAGCATGTTTAGCACCCATTCTTTTTAATCTTATTTTAACTGCCATGTAATATCACCTCCTTAAATTTAGTTAATAATCAATTTTTTTATTAAAAAGGCATTTTACCAAACATACCTTTTTTACCAGGTTTTTGGAAACCTTTTGCTTGCTTCATGAACTTCTTCGCCATCTCAAAATCTTTTAAAAGCTTATTTACTTGCTGTACCAAAGTACCCGAACCGTTAGCAATTCTTTTTTTTCTAGAAGAATTGTTAGCAATTATACTAGGATGTTTTCTTTCTGAAGTTGTCATTGATTTTATAATGGCTTCAACTTTTCCCATATCTTTTTCACTTTTAGAGAGGTCTACACCCTGCAATTCTTTTTTATTAGCACCTGGCATCATTTCAATTAATTTATCCAAGGGTCCTAATTTTTTCATTTGTTGAATCATTGCTAAATAGTCTTCTAGATTAAATTCTTGAGAAAGCATTCTATTACCAAGTTCCTTTGCTTCTTTTTCATCTATAGACTGTTGTGCTTTTTCAATCAAAGAAAGAACATCACCCATGCCAAGTATTCTTGATGCCATTCTCTCTGGGTAGAAGACTTCTAAATCGTTCATTTTTTCACCAATACCAACAAATTTTATAGGTTTGCCAGTTATAGCTTTAATAGATAGTGCAGCACCACCTCTTGTATCTCCATCCAATTTAGTCAATATTACCCCAGTTATATCTAGCTGTGAATTAAAACTATCAGCTACATTAACTGCATCTTGGCCTGTCATTGAATCTACAACTAACATTATTTCGCTTGGCTGCACACTAGATTTTATATTTTGAAGTTCTTCCATTAGTGTTTCATCTATATGAAGTCTTCCTGCTGTATCTATTATTACTACATTGTTACCATTTTCCTTGGCAAAGGCTATAGATGCTTTTGCTATATCTACAGGGCTCACTTTGTCTCCCATAGTAAATACCGGAATATCAATTTGTTTTCCTACTACTTGCAATTGTTTAATTGCAGCCGGCCTATATACATCACAAGCAACTAAAAGCGGTTTTTTATTTTTCTTTTTAAGCATTAGTGCAAGTTTTCCACCCATTGTAGTTTTACCAGCGCCTTGAAGACCCACCAGCATTATAACCGTTAATCCTTTTATTGAAAACTCTAATTTACTTTCTGAATTACCCATTAAATTAGTCAACTCGTCATTAACAATTTTAATAACCTGTTGACCTGGAGTTAAGCTTTCTAATACCCCATTGCCTAAACACTTTTCGCTAACATTTTTTATAAAATCCTTAACTACTTTATAATTGACATCGGCTTCCAGTAATGCTAGTTTTACTTCTCTCATAGCCTCTTTAATATCTTTTTCAGAAAGCTTACCCTTACCTTTTAATTTTTTAATGGTATCCTGTAACTTAGAAGATAACCCTTCAAAAGCCATAATAAACCTCCTAAATTTTTTCGATAATTTGAGTCTTTATATCATATATAAGTTGATTCATTTTTTCATCTTTTACGTTTGTTTGTAAGTTATCTAATTCCAATATTATTTTTTTTATTGTTCCTTTTAGTTTAATGTCTTTTTCTGATAATTTTAATTTTTCCTCATATACTAAAAGCATTTTTTCGCATGTTTTAATGGTATCATAAGTAGCTTGCCTACTAGTATTATTTATTTCTGCTATTTCTGATAAAGACAAATCATTATTAAAATACAAATCCATAATATTTCTTTGTTTTTCAGTAAGCAATTCACCATAAAAATCAAACAATAGGGAAATTTCAAATCTTTTTTCCATTTCATCACCCTGCTCACAAGTCATATAATATCAGACTTTGAATACAGTGTCAAGTAATTTTACTTAACAGGCTAATTTTTTTATATAACCCAGTATCCCAAGCAAACATTTTAAAATAATGCCTCTACAAAATCTCTTGCATTAAACTCTTGTAAATCATCTATTCCTTCTCCAACGCCTATATATTTAACTGGTATATTTAACTGTTTTTTTATCGATATTACAACTCCACCTTTTGCAGTGCCGTCTAATTTAGTTAGTATTATACCGTCTATAGGACATATTGCCATAAATTGCTTAGCTTGTTCTACACCATTCTGGCCTGTTGTAGCATCAAGCACTAGTAAAGTCTCCAAATAAGCCTCACTATATTCCCGATTAATTACCCTATTTATCTTTGAAAGTTCCTCCATAAGATTTTTTTTATTATGAAGTCTACCAGCCGTATCACAAATTAAGACATCAGCTTTCCTTGCTTTTGCTGCTTGAACAGCATCGAAAACTACTGCAGCAGGGTCAGATCCCTCCTGATGTTTTATAAGGTCTACACCTGCTCTACTGCTCCATACCTCAAGCTGTTCAATTGCTCCTGCTCTAAATGTATCCGCTGCAGCAATTAGCACTTTATATTTTTCTGATTTTAGATTTGCAGCAATTTTACCAATAGAAGTAGTTTTACCAACTCCATTAACTCCAATTATTAAAATCACCTTTGGTAAACTATTAGGCTTCATTGGATTTTTATCGCAATCTAATACGTCAATGAGAACTTCTTTTAAACAAGGTCTAATCTCTGTTGGATCTTTTATTTTATTTTGCTTTACCACAATTTTGAGTTTTTCAATGACATCAATAGATGTCCCTACACCTATATCTGCTGTAATTAATATTTCTTCTAGTTCCTCATATAATTCATCATCAATTGTAATGGCTAAGTTTAATACTTCACTAACTTTTTCTGTTATGCTATTCCTAGTTTTTGCTAATCCGCCTTTTAACTTATCAAAAAATTCTCCAAACATTTCTAATTCTCCTTTTTTTACTTATTAAAATCTACAGACACTATTTTCGATACTCCTTTTTCTTCCATGGTAACCCCATATAGAACATCACTAGCTTCCATAGTTCCTTTTCTATGAGTTATTATAATAAACTGAACATTATCAGAGAATTTTTTTAAGAATTCAGCATATCGAACCACATTCGCATCGTCAAGGGCCGCCTCAATTTCGTCTAAAATGCAAAACGGAGTTGGTTTCATCTTTAAAATAGCAAATAATAAAGCGATTGCAGATAAAACTTTTTCTCCTCCAGACATAAGGCTTATATTTTGGAGTTTTTTTCCTGGTGGTTGTACATTAATATCAATTTTAGATGTAAGTTCATCGCCTTCGGTAAGTATCAGATCCGCACTTCCACCTTTAAATAATTCTATGAAAGTTTCGTGAAAATTTCGTCTTAATATTTCAAAGTTTTCTGCAAATATCTCCTTCATTTTTTTAGTCATTTCAGATATTACTGTTGTTAACTCATTTTTAGCTAACACTAAATCTTCCTTTTGATCATCCATAAAAGTAAATTTTTCTTTGACCTCTTTATACTCTTCAATAGCACCTACATTAACTTTACCAAGCATTGATATAGCACCTTTTAAAGTTGCTATTTCACTTTTCAGCTTATCAATATCCTCTATTTCATTTTTAAATTGCAATGCTTCTGCATATGTTAATTCAAAGTCCTCATTCAATTTTTGGTAGTAAGTATCTTTTTCCATTCCTACCTTTGCAAAGGCTAATTCATATTTATACAAATCTTTTTCACTTTTTTCTACTATTAATGAAACATTATCTAGTCCTTCTATGCTAATTTTTATTTTTTGTTTAATTTTAATTCTTTGAATTTCATTATCTTCAAAGCACTTTTCCATTTTTTCTAAACTTTTCTTTATTTCATTTGATTTTTCTTTCTGAATTAATATTTCGCCAGCGCTTCTTTTTTTATTATTCATAGCTTCTTCTATTTCTTTAGAAAATATGATGATTTTTTCGCCTTGCACTGTCATCTCTTCATCTATCCTTTGAATTTCAAAGTCCTTATTATTTATAATTTCATCAATCTGTGCTTTTTTTATCTTAGCATCAATAATTAATTCTTTTATATTCTCAATCTCTTGTAATTTATCTTTTAATTTAAATTGAACTTTAGTAAGAGTTGCCAGTATTTTCTCTTTTTCCAATGTTAATTTATCCACGGATGTATTTTTTTCCTCTATTTCCTTATTGTCGAATTTAAGTTTTATCTCTTCCGACAATTTTTCACCGCTTAAAGTAGTAACATTATTTTTCAATCTACTTGTTTCATACTCTACTGCACTTATTTTAGCTTCCATCTTCGTCTTTTCAATGTTTTGGAAATGAGCATCCTCCACTAATTCTGTGTTTTTATGATCTAAACACGCAATTTCAGTTTTAATTTGTTTTATTTTTTCTAAGTAAATAAGTGATTCATTTTTTAAGGAATTCAAATCTATACCCAATTCTTTAATTTCTCTTTTTCTCCCAATTATACTTGAAGTCTTTGAATAAATACTTCCACCAGTTAAAGATCCACCAAGGTTTATAACCTCTCCTGATAATGTAACAATTTTATATCTATAATTATTGCTTTTAGAAATTTGAAGAGCCGAATCCATATCCCTACATATAATAGTTCTACCAAGAATAAATGAGATAACTTCTTTAAACTTATCCTCATAACCTATTAGATCATTTGCAATTCCAACAAATCCAGGATGATTTTTAGTTCCATTGTCAATTGAAATGTTTTTCCCCTTAATAATATTTAATGGCAAAAACGTTGCTCTTCCTAAGCTATTTGCCTTCAAATAAACAATTAGTGTTTTAGCTACAGCTTCATTCTTCGTTATTATGTGTGATATAGTACCACCTAATGCAATTTCTATAGCTACTTCTAGTGTCTTTTCAACTTTTATAATTTCTCCAAGTACAAAACACTCTTTAATGTTACCTACCTTACCTTCACTAATATGTTGCATTAAATTTTTTACTGATTTATTATAGCCTTCATGTTTTCTTTCTAAACTAGTAAGCACATTAAAATTAGCTTCAGTTTTATTAATTTTATAATTACAATTTCTCATGGTTGTTTCATTGCTAATTAAGTCCTTTTGAAGTTTATTAATTTTCTCTTTATTTTCTTTAAGAGCACTTTCACAATTAAAGATCTTATTTTTAAACTCACTCATTTTGTTTTCAAATTCTGTTTTTTTAATTATGTTGTTTTTCATTAAATTAGAATAGTTTTCAATAGTATCTTTTAAGGCATCTATTCTTTTACTGGCACCATCTATGTTATTGTTTAAAATTAATAATCTATTAGCAATTGTACTAGTTCCCTCAATATTCTTTTGTTCTTCAACCTTAAGAGTTTCAACTTCATCACTTTCAACTGCTACATTTTCTTGAATTTTTTCTATTTTTAACTCTTCAGCATTGATTTTTTCTTCTATTTCTATTTGTGTATTTTTTGTATTACTTAGTGAATTCTCTAATACATGACGATTATTTTTAAATTCTAATAGTTTTTCATATGTGGTATGACTCTCATTTGATGTTTTATCTATGAGTTTAACTAAATTCTCTATTCTTTCATTTAGAATATTTATCTCTGAAACACTTTTTTGGTAAATTATCTTATTATTATAATATAATTGTTTCTCTTCTTGATTTTTATTTTCAAATTTTTCAAATTCACTGTTCCAATATTCAACAGCACTCTTCAACTGCCTTTTTTCCTCAGTAACACTTACAACTTCCACATTTAATTTATCACATTGTTCATGTGTGGTTTTAATTTTCTCTTCAACTTTATTAATAGAATCAATAATAAGGCTAACTTCTTTACCCTTTAATTCTTCAAAATATTTTAAAAATTTCTTCGCCTTTTCACTTTCTTTCATTAGTGGTTCCAATCGTTCTTCATAAGTGCTCAAAATATCTTCTATTCTAATAAGATTCTGCTGGGTACTATCTAATCTTTTACCTGCTTCTTCTTTTCTACTCTTAAACTTTACAATTCCTGCAGCTTCTTCAAATAATTTTCTTCTTTCTTCAGTTTTTCCACTTAAAATAGCATCAATTTTGCCTTGTCCTATAATAGAGTATCCCTCTTTACCTATACCTGTATCCATAAAAAGTTGTTGAACATCTTTTAACCTACAGGATGTATTGTTTATTAAATATTCACTTTCTCCTGACCTATACAATCTTCTGGATATAGCCACATTAGAATAATCAATATCTAATTCACAATCACTATTATCCAAAGTTAAAGATACCTGTGCTAGGCTAACTGGTTTCCTGAACTGCGTGCCTGCAAATATAACATCTTCCATCTTATCTCCTCTTAGATTTTTTACACTTTGCTCTCCAAGCACCCATCTAACAGCATCAGATATATTACTTTTGCCACTACCATTAGGTCCAACTACTGCTGTAATACCCTTTTTAAATGTTAACTCTGTTTTATCTGCAAAGGATTTAAAGCCTCTTATTTCAATAGATTTTAAGAACATGGAAACACTCTCCTATTTTAGCGGAATAACATTGGTAATACAAAACTTAAAGTAAAAATCACTACTATTGCATAAATTAATATCATTTGCATTTTATCTCTCTTTTTCCTATTCATAATTCACCTCATATTTTAGTTTATATAATAATCTGTTTTTCTCTATTGTATATTTTTCTCTATTATATAGTTTATAGCATTCACATGAAAATATCAATTAATTATAAAAGTATCAATTAATTAAGAAAACCGTGCATGCACGGTTTTTTTATCTTGGCTCAACTATAAATTTAATAGCTGTTCTTTTTTCACCATCTATGGATATTTCCACAAAAGCAGGAATTACTACTAAGTCAATACCATTCGGTGCAACAAACCCTCTAGTAATAGCAATAGCTTTTACCGCTTGATTAACAGCCCCTGCCCCTACAGCTTGTAATTCTGCAATTGAGTTACCTCTTAATGCTGCAGCTAATGCTCCCGCTACGGATTTAGGTTGTGAATTTGCTGATACTTTTAATACGTCCATTATTATTACCCCCTACTGCGTTCGTTATTACAAATACTATAGACACTATATTCTATATAGTAAATTAAATTCCTTCTTTATATTTTGCACACACATATTCATATATGGTCATAATAATACATTTTTCGCTTATGCATACACTAATGCTTCCACGCTCAATTGTAATGTCTTGAAATACTTCTATTGAAATTGTATTAATTTGTTTTTTCATGTCATTAAAAAAGCTTTTTCCATTAGCATAAAGTTTTGAAATATCTTTTGGATTTAATCTCACTAAAGCCCTTTTGCTATTAATATCATTTTTAAAATCATTTAAGATAAGATCATATAATAAATCATTATATATACTTCCTTCAACTAATTCTCTAAATGCTGGATGAAATGGTCCTGCAATTAAATCATGTCCTTCTGAAATTTCAGCAGTTGGTTGTAATCCTATTCTAATCACATTTATTTTGTTTGCTACCATCATACTGTAAATAACTTTGCTTATATTTACTGCTTCATTTAATGAATAAGGTTTGAATAGCTGATTTACATACATTTTCTCCATAGGTGTATCTTTAATTACAAGAGCAGGATATATTCGACAATTATCAGGCTTAAGAGCAATAACACCTTTAGCTGTTTCTATATCTTTATTTATATTATCTCCCGGAAGCCCTAACATAACCTGAAGTCCTAAGGTAAACCCATATCGCTTTATAAGCTTTGAAGCCTTTTCCACATCCTTTGCAGTATGACCTCTTCCTGATTTTAATAACACCTCATTGTCTAATGATTGAACTCCTAGTTCTATAATATCTACAGAGTATTTTTTAAGATTGATAAGTACACTATCATCGATATAATCAGGCCTTGTAGATAACCTAATGAATTTTATTTTGTTTTCATCTTTAAACCTCTTAGCAACAGTTAAAAGTTCTATCTGTTTTTCTGTTTTTATAGCTGTGAAGGTTCCTCCAAAAAATGATACCTCAATAATAGCCTCATCATTATTTATTGTTTTTAAATATTCATTTACTGTTGTCTCCACATACCCGGCATTAACTTTTTCGCTGGTGCCTGTTATACTATTTTGATTGCAAAACACACACTCATGTGGACAACCTTCATGTGGAACAAATATAGGAATAATATAATGCAAATTACTCATGCAAACCCTCCTGATTAACTATAGCTTCTCTAGCTGCATTTTGTTCTGCTTCTTTTTTACTGTAACCATGCCCTGAACCTTTTACAGAACCATCTATTAATACATTAACGAAAAATTTTCTTTTATGCGGTGGGCCATCAAATTTCACAAGTTCATAGCAAATATGCACTTCACCATTTTGCTGCAATATTTCTTGAAATTTGGTCTTATAATCCAAAATTATCTCATTACTAATTGCTTTCTCAATGATTACCTTAAAATTATCAAGTATAAATAGCTTAGAATATTCTATTCCTTTATCCAAATATATAGCAGCAATTACCGCTTCAACACAATCAGCTAATATTGAAACTCTATTTCTGCCTCCAGTTATTTCCTCACCTTTACTCATATTCATGTAATTCCCAAGTTTCCAACCGTTTGCAATATCACACAGTGAATTTTCGCACACAATCAAAGATCTAATTTTAGTTAAAAATCCCTCATACTCCTGCATAAAATTTGTATATAGATATTCCGATATTACAAGTTGTAATACAGCATCCCCTAAAAACTCAAGTCTCTCATTGAATTCAACCTTCTTTTTCTGATTTGCATAGGAGCTGTGGGTTATTGCAGTTTTTAATAGTTCTTTATCACTAAAATTAAGTCCTAGTTCACTCTCAAGCTCCTGCAATTTTATATTACACATAATAATCATTACTCCTTTTAGAATGTTTATTTAAATATTTTTATCATTTGCTATACTTATTATTGTCTATAAATTTACTTTGTAATAAAATTTCAAGTTTATTATTCAGTTTACTTAATAATGCTAGAACTAGTATTTAGATCCTACTTTTTATAATAAATTCAAAAATAAGCTTGAAAAAGCTAAAGGCCCGCAGTAATGCGGAGCCTTATATTATGCTTCAGTGTGTGCTTTAATATATTCTACTACATCAGCAACAGTGACAATTTTTTCAACATCTTCATCAGGAATTTCTATTTCGTACTCTTCTTCTAGTGCCATGATTAGCTCTACAATATCAAGAGAGTCAGCGCCTAAATTATTCATAAAAGATGATTCCATTTTTATTTCGTCTTCATCTATACTTAATTGTGATGCTATAGTAGCTCTTATTTTTTCAAACATAATATCTTCACCTCCTTACATTTTTCTATGCTAAACAACAACAACTATGTCTAATTGTCATTTGTTCTTTTTTCTTGCTGTGATAATTTCTCAATTTCTAATTTTAATTTTTCTACAACCTTATTATCATAGAATATTGTAGCCTGTTTGATTGCATTTTTAAAAGCTTTACCATCTGAACTTCCATGAGCTTTTATACAAATACCATTTACTCCTAGGAAAGCAGCTCCACCATACTCTTTATAATCAAAATCACTTTTCAATTTTTTAAACACTGGTTTTAGTAGTATTCCCCCCAGTTTAGTTCTAAAGGAGCTCATTATCCCAGTTTTTAATATATCAAATATATTAAAAGCAGCCCCTTCATATAATTTTAAAATTACATTTCCTACAAACCCGTCACATACCAAAATGTTTGTTTCTCCACTTGGAATTTCTCTAGCTTCCACATTACCCACAAAATTTAAGTTTGCTTGATTTAGTAGTTTATGAGCAGCTTTAGAAAGTTCATTGCCCTTTTCCTCTTCAGTCCCTATATTCACAAGACCAACTGTGGGATTATCTACTTTTAAAATATTTTCAAAATAAGTTTTCCCCATGAGTCCAAATTGCACTAAATAATGGGGCTTACATTCTGCATTTGCTCCACAGTCAATTATCATAAAAGGTCCTTTCTTACCTGGCATTATAGGAGCCAAGGCTGGTCTATCTATGCCTTTTATTCTGCCTACTATAAGGGTGCAGCCAGCTAAAAAAGCTCCTGTACTTCCAGCTGAAATTATTGCATCAGCATCTCCACTTTTAACAAGATTCAGTGCTTTTACAAGGCTTGAATCTTTTTTACGCTTAATAGCCATTACCGGATGTTCACTTGTACTAATCACTTCACTGGCATCAACAATTTTTATTTTATTAGAATCATATGTATACTTCTTTAATTCCTGGCGAATCAAGTCTTCATTACCAGTTATTAATATATCTATATCATACTCTTTTATTGCAGCAACACAACCTTCAACCACAGCACTTGGAGAAAAATCTCCACCCATACCATCTACAACAACTACCATTTCAAACCCTCACTTTAAATTTGCCTATGCTTTTTATATTTATTTATATTATATACTATTTAGAGCAAATATTTCTAGTATTATTAATATTAGAATTGAATATAATTTTATTTTATTACATTAAAAAATAAAAAGAAAGTCTTTCGACTTTCTTTTTATTTTGGTTCCATAACAATAACTTCTCTATTTTTGTAATAACCACAGTTTTTACATACTCTGTGAGCAAGTTTCATATCGTGGCACTGAGGGCACTCAACTATTCCTGGTAAACCAAGTTTAAATGTTTGCGCTCTTCGAGAATCTCTTCTACCTTTAGAAAATTTTCTAGCTGGATTTCCCATTGTAACACCTCCTTAATCGGTTAAAAACACTTCTTTTAATTTTGCCAACCTTGGATCAACATCATCAATAGCACATTTACATGTACTTTGATTTAGATTAATTCCACAATGTTGGCATAATCCTTTACAATCTTCATTACAAATTCTTTTTATAGGCAACATAGAGATGATATTATTTTCAATAATCTCATCTAAATCTAATCTATCATTATTAATAAAAATAATATCCTCATCTTCACTCTTTAGAGTTTTCGACATTTTTTCATTCAATTGAATATTTATTGAATGTGGAAATACCTCAAGACACCTAGAACAAGTAAGTAATAGCTCTGTCTCCATACTTCCAATTAAATCTACTTCATCACCACTGGGCTTTAAAATCAAATCTAACTTAACTGGTTTTGAAAATTGTATAAATTCATTATCATAGAAAAACTTATCTTTCTCTAAATCTAATTGAATTTTTTTTCTCATTTTTTTATTGCTAAATAGTTCTGAAACATCTATTACCATACTATTCACTCTGAAAAACTAAATTTCATTCAATTTTCCTCATATAAAGAAGATCCTTATACCTTGTATAAAAAGAATTATACAGCTCGAGCAAAGCTTCTGCGTCCCTCCTAACTAAATTGTTTTTTACTTACATCAAACACAGACTATTATATAAACAATACAGTAAAAAGTCAAGAATTATTTATCATAAAAACTAGCAATATGATTGATTTATGATAATGTCTTAGTGAACCACATTTGAATATGTCCCAAATTTCAAAATTTATAGTATACTATACCTCATGACAAGAAATGAGGTGGGAATAATTAGAAAGGTGATTTTAACTATGGAAGAAAACGAAAAATATGAAATCATTAAAAAGGTAGTTGATACAAATGGAAATAAGAAAAGAGCTGCTCTCACAATCAATTGCTCTAAACGGCATGTTAACCGTATGATAGCGGGTTATAAGAAGGAAGGGAAGGCATTCTTTGTACATGGCAATCGTGGTAGAAAACCAGTCCACACACTTGATGAAAATACAAAGCAAAATATTATTGATTTGTATCGCACAAAGTATAACTCAGAAGCTAACTTTACTCACTTTACTGAACTTTTGGCAGAACACGATAACATTCATATATCAACCAGCACAGTTCATTCTATCCTTATGCAGGAATTCATCCTGTCTCCTAAGGCGAACCGTTCTACTAGAAAAAGGGTCAAAGTTCAATTAAAAGAATTAGCTAAATCAACTAAGTTAAAAAAGAAAGTAAATGAAATACAATTAGCGATCCTTAATGCAGAAGATGCACATCCAAGACGTCCCAGATGTGCCTATGCTGGTGAAATGCTTCAGATGGATGCTTCTCTTCATCCTTGGTTTGGTACTGGGAAAAGCCAGCTACATATCGCGGTAGATGATTGTACGGGTTCTATTGTAGGTGCATACTTCGACGAACAGGAAACTCTGAATGGCTATTATCATGTTCTACAACAGGTTCTTGTTGATTATGGTATCCCATACATGTTTTTAACTGACAGACGTACCGTATTTGAATACAAGCAAAAGAAATCTCCTTCGGTTGAAGAAGATACTTTTACTCAATTCGGTTATGCTTGCAAACAGCTTGGGATAGAAATACAAACCAGCAGTGTCGCACAAGCCAAAGGACGCGTAGAAAGAATGTTTCAAACCTTACAGTCTCGCCTACCCCTTGAAATGCGCCTAGCTGGTGTAAATACGATTACCCTAGCGAATGAATTTCTAAACTCCTACATAAAGAAATTCAATCAGCAATTTGCTTTACCTATTGATAATAACAAATCTGTGTTTGAAACACAACCAGATTCTGAAAAAATCAATCTTACACTTGCTGTATTAGCCAGTAGAAAAGTTGATAATGGAAGTTGCATTAAATTTAATAAGAATTACTATCTTCCAATTGACAGTAATGGATATCCCGTTCATTATCGCAAAGGAACTAGCGGAACGGTTATACGAGCTTTAGACAGTGAATTATATTTCTGTGTGAACGAGACCATATATGGATTAGATCTTTTGCCAAAACATGCATTATCATCAAAAAACTTTGATTACACAGCTGCTCCGCAGAAACCAAAAAAACGATATATTCCACCTATGAGCCATCCGTGGAAACAGGCTTCTTTCGAAAAATTTCTTAAAAAGCAGGCTCACCGGAAAGAACAAGTGGCTTAAAAAATTAATATTACAATTTTTATTCTTGAAAGATAACTCGAGGTTTATTAATTGAACCCATAAATAAAGTGGATTATAAAGTAAAAGCACCAGAAAAACTGGTGCTAATGTTTAACTTTTATTGGGACATTTTCAAAAATGCTTGACAGAATTATTTATCATAAAAACTAGCAATAATTTTATTTTACTAAGGCCTGCGTGTCTCTTGCGATTACTAATTCCTCATTTGTTGGTATAACAAATATTTTAGTTTTAGACTCATCTGTACTTATTTCTACTGCTTTTCCTCTTACTTTATTCTTTGATTTATCTAAAACTGCTCCCAAAAATTCTAATCCACTACATATGTCTTCTCTTGTTTCTGGAGAGTTTTCACCAAGTCCTGCAGTAAATACAATTGCATCTACTCCACCCATTACTGCAGCATAGGATCCTATGAATTTTTTAACCTTATAAGTAAATATATCAAGTGCCAACTGAGCTCTATGATTTCCATCTTCCCATGCAGCTTTTTCTATATCTCTAAAGTCACTGCTAATTCCAGATATTCCAAGTACTCCTGACTCCTTGTTCATTAAATCACTTACTTCATCAATTGTTAAGTTTAATTCATTCATTACATACGTTAATATAGCCGGGTCTATACTTCCGCATCTTGTTCCCATAGCTATTCCTTCAAGTGGAGTAAATCCCATACTTGTTTCTACTGATTTACCATTTTGCACTGCTGTAACACTTGCCCCATTTCCTAGGTGACAAGTTATTAATTTTAAATCTTTAATGTCTTTACCCATCATTTCTGCAGCTCTATCTGAAACATATTTATGCGATGTACCATGGAATCCATATTTTCTTACACCATTATTAGTATATAGTTCATATGGAAGTGGGTATATATACGCAACCTCTGGCATTGTTTGATGGAATGCAGTATCAAATACAGCTACCATAGGTGTATTGGGCATTAATGCTTTACAAGCATTAATTCCAATTATATTAGCAGGATTATGTAATGGTGCAAGTTTTGCACATTCTTCTAAGTTCTTCATTACTTCATCATTAATCATAACTGAACTAGCATATTTTTCTCCGCCATGAACTATTCTATGCCCTACAGCACCTATTTCTGATAAATCCGCAATAACACCATGCTCAGCATCAACAAGTGCACCAAGCACTAATCTAATAGCATCTGTGTGGTCTTTCATAGGCTGCTCAATAATATATTTATTTCCATTAACCTTTTGAGTTAATATTGATCCTTCTATTCCTATTCTTTCTACCAGTCCCAGTGCTAAACACCCTTCATTTTCCATGTTGATTAATTGATACTTTAATGATGAACTTCCACAGTTTATAACTAATATTTTCATTAAATATGCCTCCCTAGACTTTATCTTTTAATACTTAAAATATAATTCTATTTTTGAATTTGAGCTTGAACTGCAGTTACAGCAACAACATTAACTATGTCTTGTACGCTGCAACCCCTTGATAAATCATTTATTGGCTTAGCGAATCCTTGACATACTGGTCCAATAGCCTCAGCTCCAGCAAATCTTTGTACTAATTTATATCCAATATTTCCTGATTGCAAATCTGGGAACACTAAAACATTTGCTTTTCCAGCTACAGTACTGCTAGGTGCCTTTTGTTTCGCTACAGATGCTACTATAGCTGCGTCTAGTTGAAGTTCTCCATCAATTTGTAAATCTGGTCTAGCATTTTTTGCAATTTCAGTAGCTTTTGATACTTTATCAACTAATTCATGCTTTGCACTTCCCATAGTTGAAAAAGATAACATTGCAACCTTAGGTTCAAAATTACATAGTGCTTTTGCATTTTCTGCAGTGCTTATTGCTATCGATGCTAATTCCTCTGCATTAGGGTTTGGATTAACAGCACAATCTGCAAATAAAAGTAGTCCGTCTTCTCCATATTCACTAGTAGGCAATTCCATTATAAAGAAACTTGAAACAACCTTAATTCCTGGTGCTGTTTTAATAATTTGCATTCCAGGTCTTAATAAATCTCCTGTAGTATGTACTGCTCCTGATACTAAACCATCAGCGCCCTCCATTTTAACCATCATTGTTCCAAAATAAAGCGGATCTTGCAATGTCTCTGCTGCTTTTTCTAGTGTCATTCCCTTGTGCTTTCTTAGTTCATAAAATGCCTTTGCATAGCTATCCGTTTTTTCAGAAGTTTTAGGATTCACGATTTCTATTCCAGAAATATTAACTCCAAGTTTCTTTGCTTTTGCATTTATTACAGTTTTATCGCCTAATAATATTACCTCAGCTATTGAATCATTTTTGATAATTTCACTAGCTTTTATAGTTCTTTCTTCTTCGCCTTCTGGAAGTACTATTGTTTTTTTATCTGCTTGTGCCATCTTACATATTTTCTCTATGAATTTCATTTTTATTTCCCCTTTCAGTTATTATCAACTTATACACATTAATAATACACACTAACAATATACTCCATTATCCCTATACATTTCAACCTAAAACAGCAAAATCTGATATAAATCTTATACATTATATATTCATAATTTTCACTCTTTTCTTTTTAACATACAAATATATATGCTTTTATTTACTTTATATTATATAATATATCTAAATAATCAAAACTTTAATCAATTTTTAATAAAAATTTATATTTATATAAACTATCAGGAGGTGATTTAATGAATATTTCAGGTATAATCGTAGAATATAACCCATTACATAACGGGCACTTATATCACATTAATAAAACCAAGCAGCTCACAAATTGCGATGCCTTAATTTGCGTTATGAGCGGAAATTTTTCTCAACGTGGAATTCCATCTATTATAGACAAATGGACAAAAACTAAAATGGCCTTAAGTAGTGGAGTGGATTTAGTAATAGAGTTACCAGCTATCTACAGTGTATCATCGGCAGAATTTTTTTCCTCCGGTGCTGTTAGTCTTTTAAACAGCCTGGGAATAGTAAATAATATTTGTTTTGGTAGCGAACATGGTGATAGTAGTGATATATATAATATTTCCAAAATACTTGTTAATGAACCCATTGAATTTAAATCACTATTAAAATCTTATTTATCGGAAGGTATTGTTTACCCCCTTGCCAGAGCCAAAGCACTTTATGATTATTTAATAAATTCAAACAATAACATATCAAACTTATTATTAGATGATTTTTTGAATTCCTCTAATAATATATTGGGTATTGAGTATTGTAAAAGTTTAATTAAATTGAATAGCACCATTAAACCATACACATTAAAAAGAAAAGGTGCAATGTATAATAGTGATATATTGCATAATAAATTTTCAAGTGCCACAGCTATAAGAAAATTCATCAAAGAAAATGGATCCATAGCGAAACTAGAAGGTCACGTTCCTAGTTCTGTTCTAACTGAGCTCTTAAATTTACACTCAAAAAATTATGAATTTCCCTTTGAAGATTCAATGTTTCCATACATAAAACATAAATCCATTACATCAAAAAACTCATTAGTTAATTTACCAGATGTATCCGAGGGTCTTGATAATAGAATTATTAAATCCGTGCAAAATAATCTAAGCTACAACGCTACAATGGAAGCTATTAAAAGCAAAAGATATACCTATACCCGAATTAGTAGAATATTATGTCAATACTTTATAGGATTTGATAGCTTTGATAGTAAGACTTTAAGAGCAATGCCTTGTCCGTATGCTCATGTTTTAGGATTTAACTCTAATGGAAGGTCAATTCTAAAATCTATAAAGTCAAATAGCAGTATCCCACTTATTACTAAACTTCCTAAAGAGTGCAATGACACCTTACTATTAGATATCCAGTCTACAAGAGCTTATAGCATACTAAATAGCAGTATAAATCCAAATAGCGATCATTTGATATCCCCAATAATTGTAAAGTGAAAGTAAAAGCTAGTATCTCATATATAGATAATAGCTTTAATTTTACTTATAATTAACCCCTCCAATACATAAGTTTAAATATATTTAAATATATTAATACAGTAGTACTTTAAAAGGAGTTTGAAATTGAATTTTCTATTAATTATATTATTGTTTTTCATAATTTTCTTACTATTTAAATTATTTAAATCTTTAAATATAAATTACGGAATAACAATACTGTGTTCCCTAGTTATTCTTCAAATAATATTAACACCAAATATGTGTATCCAATATACTCTATCTGGCGCTAGATTATTTTTCAATTCTGTTTTTCCTTCTCTTTTCCCTTTTTTAGTTGTAATAAATATTATAATTAGCTACGATGGCATTAATATTTATTCTAAATTATTAGGCAATTTTATTTGTAGACCCTTAAAGCTGCCAAAAGAATGCAACTTTGCATTGTTAGTCAGTTTACTATGCGGTTATCCCTTGGGCGCAAAATATACTTGTGAATTGTATGAAAAAAACATAATTGACTTAAATACTTGCGAAAGATTGTTAAATATAGCTTCTAACTCTAGTCCACTGTTTATTGTAGGGGCAGTAGGTGCATCTATGATGTCAGATGCTAAAATTGGTTATATATTATTGCTATCTAATATGCTATCCTGCTTATTTATGGGATTTATTATTCCCGCTAAAAATCCTCCATTTAAAATAAAAAAAAAGAATGAAATTTCTTCAAAAACAACCTCCACAAGCAATATTGGTATAGTATTAAAAAACAGTATTGAAGATGCTCTTAAAAACTCCTTAAATATAGGTGGCTTTGTAGTAATATTCTCTGTAATAACAGGAATAATTAAAGACAATGTGATATTTCACATTGCCCTTGATAAGCTCTCTCTAATTATTGGTCCTTCTATAAACTTCATAGAGGGTTTATTACTGGGGATGCTAGAAGTAACTAATGGATGCTACTTAATAGCTTCTAGCAATTCAAATTTATATGTAAAACTTCCAATTTTAAGCTTTTTAATTGCTTTTAGCGGTTTATCTATAATTTCTCAAGTTTACAGCTATACCTATAAATATGCAGTTTCTTTAAAAAAGTATATCACTGGAAAATTTATTCAAGGTTTAATTTCCGGAGTTTTAACATTAATTCTATATTATGTTTTTGAGCAGACCGCTTCCGTCTTCACCTTTAATAACACAAGTTCCTATAAGAGCAATAATTTATACCTTACAATATTAATAATTTTAATTATTCCAATATTTTTTACAAATATAATAAAGCTATTTCATACTTCTTAATTCTTTTACATTTTCTCTTATCGAAGTTGTAGTATCACTAACCTCTTCTTGTAGAGATATTAAGAATGTTTGAACATCACTTTTAATCTTATGAAGCATTTGTTGACCTTTTAATTCAATCTCTTTATCTAATTGAGATAATATTTCATCAGCATAGTCTTTAGCACCTAGTCTCATAATTTTAGAATCTCTCTGAGCTGAAGCTATAATTTCTTCAGCTCTTGTTTGTGCCTCTTTAACTAGATCTTGCTTTTCAACTCTTCTTCTTATTTTGTCAATAGTCTCTTCTTCAAAAATCTTAGCTTGTTTTTTTGCATCAACAAGAATTCGTTCTTTCTCATCACAAATCCACTGAGCCTTTTTAAACTCATCCGGTAAATGATTTATAATTTGATCAATTATATCCAATATTTCTCTTTTATTTATAACTGCCTTTCCTGTAACGGGTATTTTAGATGAACTTTCAATAATCTCTTGAAGATATTCTAAAAGCTTAATAATATCCATATTTCCCCCCTATTTAGAATTAATTTTCCTCATTTTACTCATAATATCTGGAATAATCTCTTCAGGTACTAATCCTTTAATACAACCCCCAAACATTGCCACCTGCTTAACTGATGATGAACTAAGATAGCAATACTCTGCTTTTGTCATCATAAACATTGTTTCCTTACTTGGATCCAATTTATTATTCATTGAGGCCATTTGAAACTCATATTCAAAATCTGAAACAGCTCTCAGTCCTTTTACAATGACTCCAGCACCCTCTTTATTCATTAGGTCAACAAGTAGCCCACTAAACTTTTTAACTTTTACATTAGGCATATTTCTCACTATTTTTCTTATTTGTTCTACTCTCTCATCTACAGTGAAGAGACCTTCTTTCTCTGGGTTAACAAGTACTCCTACAACTAGTTCGTCAAAAACTTTAGAAGCCCTCTCAATAATATCTAAATGTCCATTTGTTATTGGATCAAAACTTCCAGGGCAGATTGCTCTCTCCATGATACTCCTCCATGTCTTTCTTTAGGCTAACTAATAATTTTTAATTATTAGTCCCCTTATATTCGTAAAACAATACAGTTGTGTTTCCATATTTTCTCGAATTAGAAAGTTGAATAATAGAATTCCCTTCGTATATCTCTTCTGAAGTATCTATTTTACAAACAATCATTCCGTCTTCTCTTAAAAGTCTATTCGCTGCAATAATTTCAATAGCAGGTGGGATCATATCTTTAGCATATGGTGGATCTATAAAAATCAAATCAAACACAATTTTTTCATCTGCAAATTGTTGCATAAACTTATATGTGTCTCCTTTGAAGCATTTACATTTATCAGTAAACTTTAAATTTTCTACATTCTTTTCTAACATCTCAAAGGTAGTATCGCCCATATCAATTAGATAACATGCTGTAGCTCCCCTACTTGCTGCCTCAAGACCTAAGCTACCAGTACCTGAAAACATATCTACCACTACCGCATTTCTTGTTCTGTCTTGTATTATATTAAATATTGATTCTTTTATTCTATCTAATGTAGGCCGCGTTCCCATCCCAACAGGGGACAACAACTTTCTTCCTCGTGCACTTCCTGCAATAATTCTCATATGTTTATTCCTCCATCTAGCCAGTTTCGATAATATTTTATCATATAAATGCAATATATACAAAGATATTTTTTCCTAATTAAAACAAATGTAATTAGAACTTTGATCTATTTTTTTTAATATTTCATTTTTTACCTTTACATCTTCAATATTATCACTTTTTATTAACTGCTTAGCTTCACTATTTGCTAGTTTTAGGATGTTAAAATCTTCGATTACATCCGCTAAAAGCAGACCTGTTTCCCCAGATTGCTTAAATCCGAACAATTCTCCAGCACCTCTATTTTTCAAATCCTCTTCAGCAATAAAAAAGCCATCGTTGCTTTTTATCAGTACTTCTAATCTTTTTCTCACTATCTTATTTGTTATGTTAGCAAGTAGAATACAATAAGACTTATGAACCCCTCTTCCGACCCTTCCTCTAAGTTGATGAAGTTGTGCAAGTCCAAACCTTTCAGAGTTTTCAATTATCATAACTGTAGCATTAGGTACATTTACACCAACTTCAATTACTGTAGTTGCAATTAGCGCTTTAATTTCTCCTGCTTTAAATTTGTCCATGATTTCATTTTTTTGTTTACTAGGCATTTTACCATATACCATTCCTATTTCTATGGAACTAAAATGCTCTTCTTTCAATTTTTCATAAAGCTCCTGCACTGAAGTTAAATTCATTTCTTCATTTTCTTCCACAAGTGGGCAAACTATGTAAACTTGTCTTCCCTTTTTTATTTCATTCAAAGCAAATTCATAGACTTTTTTACTTGAGTCCATATTTTCATAGCTTGTGTCAATATTCTGCCTTCCTGGTGGCAATTCATCTATAATAGATACGTCTAAATCTCCATATAAATATAGTGATAGTGTTCTTGGAATAGGTGTGGCAGTCATTACAAGAATATCAATATTTTTACCTTTATTAGAAAATCTATTTCTTTGCGACACTCCAAAACGATGCTGCTCGTCAGTAACAATCATACCTACGTTTTTAAATTCTACATTATCTTCTATAAGTGCATGAGTCCCAATAATAATATCAATAGTTCCTTCTTTTAACTCCCTTTTAATTAATTCTTTGTTTTTAAGTGATGTACTTCCACACAATAGTTGTATTGTAAGCGGAAAATCCTTTAATACTTTTTGTATTTCTTCATAATGTTGTTTTGCTAATATCTCAGTTGGAGCCATCATGGCTGCTTGATAACCATTTTTAACCACATTAAACATTGTAATTATAGCAACTATAGTTTTGCCGCTTCCAACATCCCCTTGTAGTAACCTATTCATACCTTTATCTTTCTTTTGATCTATTAGAATTTCCCTTACAACTTTACTTTGTGCCTTTGTAAGCTCATAGGGAAGTTTTCCCTTTAAGGTTGTAAGTTCTGGAGCTATTTTAAATTGAATACCTTCATTATGAGCTTTTATAAACTCTTTTAACATTAGTATTTTTAATGAATATGTAAATAACTCTTGAAATTTAAGTCTCTTCTTTGATGCATTTAGAAGTTCTAAATTTTTAGGACTATGTATATTTCGAATAGCAACATTCAAAGAACAAAAACCGTATTTTTCCAAGATCCATTTAGGTAAATTCTCTGTTATTTCAATATTACACAGCACATCGGATATAATCTTATTAAAAAAATTATTTGTAATATTATTTTTAAGTGGATAGGTTGCAATAATTTTGTTTGTATCCATTGATGTATTTGTGTCAATCGAATCTTCAGTATCCATGGAGGTATTTTTTACTATTTTAGGATTCATCATTGTAATTTCACCCTTAAACTTATTAACTTTGCCTGTGATAATATATTTATTGGAAATTTTAAAGCTATTTTTTGCATAAGTTTGATTAAACCATTTACCTTTAAATTCAGTTTCACCCTGGCAAAAGACTATGGTAGAAAGGGTTTTATTATTCTTTAATCTAAGGTCCCTTAATATACTTAAAACATTACATTCTATAATAATCTTTTCACCTTCTGCACATTCTAGAATGCTTTTTCCAGCAGATATTTGTTCATAATCTCGTGGAAAATATAGCAATAGATCTAATACGTTAAAAATTCCACACAGATTCAAAGTTTCTGCCATTTTAGGTCCAACACCCTTTATATATTTTATATCACTATAAATATCCACTAATACCACTCCAAATCTAATTTTTTAAAAAAATTTATTTCATTTTGAGGCTTAAAACACCATTAAATAGGTAACCATAAGAAAAAAAGCCCTAGGGCTTTTATTCAACTGAAGCAATGAAATAATATAATGGTTGTTTCCCATTATAATGTTGAATGTCTATATCTGGATACTTTTTCTCTAACCCAGAGATAAACTCTTCTACTTCGCTTGTTACACAATCTTCACCATAGAAAATTGTAACAAGTTCACTACCTTCTGTAATCATACTCTCTATAATATCAGAGCAAACTTTATAAATATCTGTTCCAACTTCTTTAATTTTGTTCTCAACTAAGCCTAAAATATTTCCTTGTTTTATTACAATGCCATCAGTTTCAGTATCTTTAACTGCATATGTTACAGAAGCAGTCGCAACGTTTTTAATTGCTTCTTTTAACGTAGTCTCATTTTCTTCTACACTAGCTTCTACATTAAACATTGTTACAGCTGTTATTCCTTGAGGTATAGTTTTAGAAGGTATAACTATTACATTTTTTTCTGTCAGTTCCACCGCTTGAAGTGCTGCCATAAGTATATTTTTATTATTAGGAAGTACAAATATATTATCTGCATTAATTTTATTAACACTATCCAATATATCCTGTGTACTCGGATTCATAGTTTGGCCGCCCTCTATTACAACGTCCACACCTAAATCCTTAAAAATATTTTTAATACCCTCTCCAAGAGCAACAGAAACAAATCCATATTTTTTATTTTCAATAATATCTTCTTTTGTAATTTCTTGAGCTATTTCATCATCAATACCAAGTAAACTTCTATGTTGTTCTCTCATGTTTTCAATTTTAACTTTAGAAAGTTCTCCTAGTGTTACTGCTTTTGAAAGCACCAGACCTGGATCATTTGTGTGTATATGAATCTTAAGAAATTCATCTTGTGAAACCACAACCATGGAATCCCCAATTTTTTCTAAATAGTTCTTTAACTCATTAGTATCTACACTTTTAACAACAACTAATAATTCAGTACAATATCCAAACTTTATGTCTACCGGCTTATTTAATGCATCCGGTGATATTGTTTCGGATTTATTACTTTGCTTATCTGCTTTGCTAATTGTAGCTTCCATATTATTACTTAGAGCTTCATACATCCCTTTAAACAATATTAGAAGCCCCATGCCACCTGCATCAACTACCTTTGCTTCTTTTAATGCTGGAAGCATATCTGGAGTTTTATCTAACATAATTTCACTTTGATTACAGACTTCCTCCATAAGAGTAACTAAATTTGTTGCACTACTTTTAACTGCACTTTCACCTGCAGCCTTAATAATGGTTAAAATTGTTCCCTCAGTTGGCCTCATAACAGCCTTATATGCAAAAGTGGCACCTTCTAAAATACTTTTAGCAAATTCTTTAGAATCAACTTCATCGTGGCCCTCTAGGCCTTTCCCAATGCCTCTAAATATCTGTGATAATATAACACCTGAATTACCTCTAGCACCCATCAGCGCGCCTCTAGCTATCTTTTGCGCTATCTCACTAATAGACTTGGTTGACACGTTTTCAATTTCTTGCACCGCCGCTTTAAATGTCATCGACATATTAGTGCCTGTATCTCCATCTGGAACCGGAAATACATTTAGCGAGTTTACGTATTCTTTTTTTTCTTCTAATCTATTAGATGCATTTATTACCATGTTTCGGAAATGCTGTCCGTTAATTTTTAAGTATTCCACTGTCTAAACCCCCTTAAACCCTTACACCTTGTACGTTTACTGTTATTGCTTCCACTTTTAGTCCTGTATAATTTTCAACATTATATCTTATTTTTTGAATTATATTATTTGCAATTACAGAAATTTTTGTGCCATATTCCACAATTATATACAATTCAATAAATAGCTGGTTTTCTTTAGAATGAATTTTAACTCCTTTATTTAAACCATCACTTTTAATTAATTGCCAAAATCCATCTTTAGCATCTTTAAGTGCCATGCCCACAACTCCATAACACTCCATTGTAGAAATGCCAACTATGTTAGCTAACGATTCTTCTGAATAATATATAATACCATTCTTATTCGTAATGTTACCTTTCATTGTAATTCCTCCTTATAAACGCTATATAGATTATTTTATATTATAACACTGATTTATTCAAGAAAATTTATTATATAATTAATTTAGACAGGAATGTTTTTGCAATGCACTTGCAAAAGTAGTAGTTTCTATGTTACAATAATGCGTGTTTCAATTGAGAAGATTTTGTTCTTCGTAGTCTTAAGGAGGTGTTTTCATTGTCAAGAAAATGCGAAATATGTGATAAAGGTGTTATTTCTGGTGTTCAATATAGTCACTCACACCGTCAGTCAAAAAGAAAATGGGCTCCAAATATCCAAAAGGTTAAAGCTATAGTTAGCGGAACACCTAAATCTATACACGTATGTACTAGATGTCTTCGTTCAGGTAAAGTACAACGTGCTATATAATTATTGAATAAAGAAATGCAGCTTGCATAGCTGCATTTCTTTATTTTCTATGTTATTTTCTAAGAAAAAATTTAATTATTCGTGATATAAATCTCGGTAATTTGATAGCCACAATTTTCATTTTTCTCCCCTCCTAGTCGTAAGCTATAGAGCATATATCTATATTCATATCACTAACAATGATTGTTGTGATTCATTATATAAAAACCGCAATAAACAATTGCTCCTCCCGCAGCAATTAGCCACCACCAAAATGGAAGTATTACCACTGATAAAATTCCAATGCCTACACAGGTAACAATTACTCCAAGCTGGTTTCCTAAATGCCTAAAATGTCTTCTCATAAGTTACCCCCCCAAAAGTATTCCAATATTATTATATGAATGACTTTCAGTAATGTTCCAAAAAAATACAAACTATTTTTATTGAGTTTATCAATAAAAATAGTTTGTATTTAAATAATTGTTATATATTAATCCAAAGGCAATATTAATAGGAGCATCCCTGATTTAAATTTAAGTTTTACCTGGGGCCCAGCAAATTCATTAGAAATAGTTATGCTCTCACCAATTTTCAAATTATAATTGTTTAAAGGATATTTAGCGCCCTCAATTGTTAGCCCAATTATTTCATTGCCATATGATTGTACTGAGAATATTTGGCCCACAGTGCCCTTTAATGATATTGAGGCATTAGTCAACCTAATACTATTGTTTTCATCTTTTATAAAGGCATTGACACCATTTTCTAAGCAAATCTTAAGCATTCCAATATTCCCAAGCAGATGATCAACCCTACTTCCAGTACACCCTAGGAATATTATTTCATTTGGTTTCATGCAAAGAGCTTTTTTAACTGCAATTTCAGTATCCGTAAAATCTTTTTCTGTAGGATAAATATCTATGGTACAATTACACTTTTTAAAATAATCCAATACCACTATATCAATAGAGTCAAAATCTCCTAAGAGTAAATCAGGCTCTATATTATAATCATATAAGCAGTTAGCACCACTATCTGCTGCAATTAAAAATGTATCTTCTGTAATTTCATTTGTGAGCAATTCCTTGGAAGGCGGATTACCACCTGATATTATTATGACCTTCATACTAAATTCCAGCTCTTAATGCTTTTATGTTTTTATCTATTTCATCATTTTTAAATACAGCGGACCCTGCTACAATAACATTAGCACCACTATTAACTACACTTCTGATATTAGTTTCATCAATTCCGCCATCTACTTGAATCATAATGTCTTTATTATGACTATCTGCAAGGGCTCTAACTTCACTTATTTTATCCGAGCAATAGTCAATATATTTTTGCCCCCCAAATCCAGGGTTTACAGACATAATAAGTACCATATCAAGATTACTTATTAAATATTTAATGCAATCTACAGAAGTAGCTGGATTTAATGCAACTCCAGCTTTAACACCAAAACTTTTTATGTAATTAATAGTTCTATCAATATGTCTATCAGTTTCGTAATGAACAGTTATTATATCGGCACCTGCCCTTGCAAAATCTTCTACATATCTAGAGGGCTCTTCTATCATAAGATGTACATCAAATGGTAATTTTGTTAGTTTTCTAATACTTTTGATGATAGGAATACCAAAAGAAATGTTAGGTACGAACATACCATCCATTACATCAATATGGATCATATCAGCACCACATGCTTCTAGCTGCTTTATATGCTGTCCTAGTCTTGAAAAATCTGCTGACAATATGGATGGTGCTATTTTTATCATTTTCTATTCCCCCTAGCAATAATTTCTTCTAATGTTTTTATATAAAATTTATACCTATCCTGATAAATCTCATTATTTTCTACAGCTTCTTTAACTCTACAGTTGGGTTCCTTATAATGCATACAATTAGAAAACCTACATTGACCCTGGTACTTTTCAAATTCAGGAAAACAATGTTGTAACCCTTCTTTATCTATAAAATCTAAACACAATGCTGAAAATCCAGGTGTATCTAGCAAAAATCCCTCTTCATATTCAATAAGCTCACTATGACGAGTTGTATGCTTACCCTTTTGAGATTTCTTACTTATATCTCCGGTTTTCATAGCTTCTCTTCCAAGTAAACTATTGAGAATTGTTGATTTTCCCACTCCAGAAGGACCGCAAAAAACAGTAATGTTATTTTTTATTCTTGTCTTAAGTTCATCTAGACCTTGACCTTCCTTTGCTTTTAAAAATACTAAATCGCAACCAATGCTCTTTAATTCTTTTACAAGGTCATCATTAACTTCCTGGACTAAATCCAACTTATTCAAACAAAGCACTATTTTCAGCCTATAAAATTCACAAAGCACTAAAAATTTATTTAGGAGATCCATGTTTAAATCAGGTTGTTTAAATGCAAAAACCACAAAAGCTTGAGTAACATTAGCAACTGCAGGACGTATCATCTCATTATCGCGGGAAAATATTTTTTCTATTACACCTTTGCTTTCATCTACTTCTAACATTATTTCGACTTTATCACCAATAACAGGGGTAAGTCCAGCATATCTGAACTTACCTCTTGCCTTGCATTCTATAACCTTGTCATCAACTTTCACAAAATATAATCCGCCTATACCCTTTATAATTACTCCTAGCATATAACCTCCATAATTTACATTTGAATTTATGTCTTTTAGACACATCTCATATAATTAACTTATTATCATTTGTTTTTATTGATTAGATGTTGGTGTGTCAGGTGTTACTACAGCCTTGGATGTTAAAGTTATAGTATCTCCAACATTGGCCTCCGTCCCTGCCTGCTTATCTTGAGATTCAATGATATCTTCGTCACTTCCAGAAGTTGATATTGTTATATTATCTTTTGCAGCTTTATCTTTTGCCTCTTTAACTGTTTTTCCTATAAAGTCTGGAACCGTAAATTGTCCTTTTACAGATTCTTTATAGGTATAATAACTAAACCCTACTGAACTACCTTCTTTAACAGTAGTGTTGGGAGCAATTGTTTGATTGAATATTTTGCCACCTTGGGATTTATCATCAGTTATTACTTCTTTTGTATCACCTATTTTTAAATTTGAATTTTGTAGTAAGCCTTGTGCTTCGTCTTTTGATGATACAGATAAATCTGGCACTAATGTATTTTTAACTTCCGCTCCCTTACTTATTACTAAATTTACTTTGTCACCCTTTTGAACTAAACTTTCTTCATTTGGATCTTGACTTATTACTATGCCACTAGGTATTGAATCACTGAATTCCTCTTTAACATCGCCTAGTACCAAGCCACTTCCTACAATAAGGGTTTTCGCTGAATTTCTATCAGAGCCTTTAACAAGAGGAACTGCAAAAGTCTCCGGCCCTTTGCTCACTCTAACTCTTACTTCGCTCTTAGCTTTCACTTCTGTTCCCACCTCAGGAAAACATACCGTCACAGTGCCTTTCGTTTGGGTGCTATTTTCTTGTGCAACCTCTGTAAAAGTTAAGCCCTCAGCTTCAACTATTTTTTTTGCATCACTCTTATCTAAACCGATAATTTTAGGCACTACTATCTTGCCGGAAGCATCGCCTTTGCTACTATTACCAAACAGTTTGTTTTTATATACCAGCCCTAAAACAGTAGCTAGAACAATTAGTAAAATTATTGCAACCGAAACTATTATCTTAGTTTTATTTTTTTTATTTACATTTTTCTTTCTACTTTTTCCAGTTACTTCTTCTTTTTCATAATCATCTACATTTACAGCCTCCATTACTCTAGTATATTCATTATCCATAGCTCTTGCTGCAATAGTATACCCACTATTGTTTTGTATTCTCTGCAAGTCTATACGCATATCTTTTGCAGTTTGATATCTCTTTATAGGTTCTTTCTCTATTGCTTTTAATATCAATTTATTTAGGTTTTCAGGAATATTGTCATTTATATCCTTAGGAGGCACAACTGGCTCTTGTATATGTTTTAAGGCTACAGATACTGGACTTTCTGCATCATAAGGCACTCTCCCAGTAGACATCTCATAAAGTACTATTCCAAAAGAATAAATATCCGTTCTAAAGTCTACGAAACTTGCTTTAGCTTGTTCTGGTGAAAAATAATGAGCTGACCCCATCACTGTGCTAGTATTAGTTATAGTTACAGAACTGGAAGCTTTCGCGATACCAAAATCTGTAACTTTAACAGTTCCATCTTCAGTAACTAAAATATTATGAGGTTTGATGTCTCTATGTATAATGTTATTCTTATGGGCACACTCAAGTGCTTTTGCAATTTGAATACCATAATCTATTACCTTATTATTATCCATGCTACCATTATCAAGTATAACTTGCTTTAATGTTTTACCTTTTATATATTCCATTACAATATAATTAATATCTTTTTCGTGTCCAACATCATATATATTAACTATATTATTTGACGAAAGACTAGCTGCAGATGCAGCTTCTTTTTTAAATTTTTCCATGAAATCTATATTATTTGAAAATTCTTCTTTTAGTATTTTTACAGCAACGTACCGATTGAGCAAATGGCATTTAGCTTTATATACTATTGCCATTCCCCCCTCCCCGATTTTTTCAAGGAGTTCATATCTACTCCCTAATATGGTTCCTATCATCTCTGCACTCTCCTTCAAATACGATAACTGATATGTTATCGCGTCCACCCTTAGATTTGCTTAAATCAACTAACATTTTGCAGCTAGAGATATTGTCATTTTCCATAATAATATCATACATTTCTGAATAAGTCACATCATTAGTAAGCCCATCTGTACACAAAATACATTTGATTATATTAGTCAAATCAACATCAAATAAATCAACTTCCACTTCCTCATTTGTCCCAAGTGCCCTTGTAATAATATTTTTATTCGGATGATTTCTAGCTTTTTCTTCTGTTATAGTACCATTATCTAAAAGCTGTTGTACTAAAGAGTGGTCTCTTGTAATTTTCGATAATTTTCTTTCGTTATCAATAACATAGCAACTACTATCTCCTACATTTGCAACAACCATTTTTTCTCCCTTTTTAAAACAAATTGTTATAGTTGTGCCCATGCCTTTAAGGGAATCACTTACAATAGACATATCATAAATTTTCTTGTTTGCAGATTTAATTCCATCAGAAAGTACTTTTTTAAGATCTGTTTCCTTATGATTCTGCTTTATATATTCTATAATAATTTTAATAGCGAGTTCACTTGCAACCTCACCTGCATTATGTCCCCCCATACCATCTGCTACAGCATAAATATCAAAATCACTGGCTTCAAAATAACCTACAGAGTCTTCATTTGTTTTTCTAACATTTCCAACATCAGATAAAACCCCAAGCATTGTTACACCCCCTCATTTACGTTATTTCCTTTAATGTAGCTTCGTCTTAATTGTCCGCATGCCGCATTAATATCAAGGCCCATTTCACGTCTTATTGTTGTCTGAATATTATTACTTTCTAGTACCCTCTTAAACTCATTAACACTATCATTTGATGATCTTTTTAGCTCATTTTCTTCTATCTCATTAATTGGAATTAAATTAACATGGCATAACATATCATTTAATAACACACTTAGCTTTTCTGCATCTCTCTTGCTATCATTAAGACCCTCCACCAGGGCATATTCAAACGATACTCTTCTATTGGTTTTACTTATGTAGTACTTACATGCATCAATAATTTCTGCAATAGAGTACTTGTTTGCAATTGGCATACTCACCATTCTAATTTCATCTGTAGCTGCATGAAGTGAAATAGCTAGTGTTGTTTGCAACTGAAAATCAGCAAACTCTTTGATTTTCGGTACAATTCCGCAAGTAGATAAAGTTATATGTCTTTGACCAATATTAAGCCCATTTTCTGAATTCACAACTTCTAAAAATTTCATTACATTTTCAAAGTTGTCAAAAGGTTCCCCACTGCCCATTAGTACCACATTAGAAATTCTCTCTCCAATTAGGTGTTGTGATTTCATTATTTGAGACAACATTTCTCCAGGTGTTAGGTTTCTAATCATTCCTCCGATGGTAGAAGCACAAAATTTACAACCCATCCTACATCCAACTTGAGTGGATATACATATTGAATTTCCATGTTTATATTTCATAACAACACATTCAATTAAATTACCATCATTTAACGCAAACAGATATTTTCTTGTATCATTTAGTTTTGAAGTGTGCTCGGAAATTAACTCAGGTATTCCTATATAAAAATTATCTTGAAGCTTTTCTTTTACAGTTTGTGGAATATTATTCATATTCTCAAACTTCCAAATATCCTTATAAATCCAGTCTGATACTTGTTTAGCTCTAAACTCACTTTCCCCATTATTTTTCATCCATTGTTTTAGCTCTACTAAATTTAAATCTAAAATATTTATCATTTTATACACCTACCGCGCTTTTATGATTTTGGCTATAAAAAATCCATCCATGTACTCATTTGGCAATATAGTTACATAACCTACATCACTATAGTTTATATTACTCCGCTTACCATAAAATACAGGCTGAACCTTGAACTCCGGATGATTTTCTATAAACCAATCAACATTGCCTTCATTTTCTTCCTTATTAAGTGTGCAGGTTGAGTATACAAGCACTCCACCACTCTTTACGTATTTAGAAGCATTCTCCATTATTTTTCTTTGTGTGATAACTATATTTTCTATATCCTTTATATGCTTACTCCACTTTATCTCAGGTTTTTTTCTAATAATTCCAAGACCAGAGCAAGGTACATCAATAAGTACCCTATCTGCGGACTTAAATAAATTCGAATCATAAATCGTAGCATCCATAACATTACAAGTTGTATTTATAATTCCTATTCTATTTAAATTTTGGTTTATTAATGATAACTTATTTTCATGTAAATCAAATGCTGAAATATGTCCAGTATTTCTCATAATTTCTGCAATGTGTGTTGTCTTTCCCCCTGGTGCACTACAAAGATCTAATACTTCTAAATCCGGCAAAAGATCCATAGAGTGAGCTGTAAGCATGGCACTTTCATCCTGAACTGTTATACTTCCCTCATTAAATAAAAGGTTATTCTCTATATTTCTACCTTTTATAATTCTTATTGCGTCAGAACATACATACCCTTTTTCTATATTATAACCATTTTCTATAAGTTTTTGCCATATCTCCTCATAAGTTAATTTCAGTGTATTTACTCTAACCGTAACATCAGGTCTATAATTTAAGCCCCTTAGAATTTCCTCAGCAGTAACAAGTCCATATTGCTTTATAAAGAGTTTAACTAAAGACTTAGAGAATGAATACTCAAAACATAATCTTTCAATATCATTTTTTTCATTATAGTAGGGTGCATTGTCTTCTCTTAAATAGTTTCTAAGTACTCCATTAACAAGTTGTGCCGCTCCAACATTACTAATCTTTTTTGTTAAGTTTACAGCCTCACTAACAACAGCAAAGCTAGGAATTTTATCTAAAAACCTAATTTGATAAACCGATATTCGGAGTATATTTAAAACAAAACTATCTAAAGTTTCGAAACCTTTTTTTACAAACCTGCTCAATATTTTGTCTATAGTATATTTATATTTTAAAGTACCATAAACTATCTCTGTAACTAGCGCTTTATCTTTATCAGATAAATCGGATTTATTAAGTTCCAGGCCTAAAACTATATTAGAATAAGCATTTTCATTTATTACTTTTTCTATAACTACAATTGCTACTAGTCTACTATTATTCATGTTATTACCTCAATTTTCTATTTAATTTTTATCTATCGCGACTTAATAGAAGAAGTCTTATAAGCTGAGAAATGGCCATAAGTGTTCCCGCTACGTACGTCATAGCTGCAGCATTTAATACTGCTTTAGCGCCTTTTATTTCATTTCCGTAAAGTATATTTCTAGATTCTAATATATTTAATGCTCTACTAGATGCATTAAATTCAACTGGTAGTGTAATTAGCTGAAATACTACCACTGTTGAAAATAATATAATACCAACATATATTAAAGACTGAATACTTAAAATTATTCCTATTAAAAATAATACCCAGGATGCATTTGAACTAAAATTAACTGCCGGCACGATTGCGTTCCTTATTTTTAAAGGTGCATAATGTTCTTTATCTTGAAGCGCATGCCCTGTCTCATGAGCAGCAACACCTATAGATGCTACTGAAGTTCCATTATAAACCTCCTGAGAGAGCCTCATAACTCGTTTTGAAGGATCGTAATGATCAGTAAGTTTCCCACGCACTAACTCCACCGGTATATCAAAAAGGCCACCATCATCTAATAACATTCTAGCTACCTTTGCACCAGTGTAACCATTTGCACTATTTACCTTAGAATATTTACTAAAAGAAGATTTAATTTTAAGTTGTGCGAGTGCCGATATAATTATAGCTGGCAATAATATAAGCATAGTACTATCATAAAAAAACATATTCATTCGCCTCTCTTAATTTAAAATAACACTTTCATCTATCTTATTTCCTATTATATAGTCCTTAACTTTTAATGGCTTTTTACCTGGAAATTGTATTTCTTCAATAAGTAAAACACCACTACCAGTTGATACCCTTAATCCCTCTTTTGAAACCTCTATAATACTTCCAATGCTTTTATTTGATGTTTCATGGATTACTCTTGATTTATATATTTTCATCACTCTATTTTCATAATGAGTATATGCAACTTGCGTCGGGTTTAATCCTCTTATAAAATTATGAATATTAACATTGCTATCCGACCAATTTATGTTAGCCATTTCCTTATTTAGCATAGACGCATATGAGTTAGCCTCATTTCCTTGCTTTACTGGCACTATCTCATTATTAACTATGCCCTTTAATGTCTTAACTAAAAGTTCACCACCACTGATGCTAAGAATATCATGCAATTCACCCGCGGTAATGGTATTGGTTAGTTCTACTTGTGACCTTAGAAGTATGTCTCCAGTGTCAAGACCAACATCCATAAGCATGGTGGTATTTCCACTTTTAGTCTCTCCATTAATTATGCACCAATTAATAGGAGCGGCCCCTCTATATTGGGGTAATAATGATGCATGTAAATTTATGCACCCATATTTAGGAATCTCTAATACTTCCTTTGGAAGAATCTGCCCAAAAGCCACTACTACAATAAAATCTGGTTTTAAATTCTTAATTATTTCTATGATTTCTTCGTTTTTCTTAATTTTTATTGGCTGATATACTGGAATATTATATGAAATTGCTAATTGTTTTACAGCAGGCATTGCTAAATTTTTGCCTCTTCCTTTTGGTCTATCAGGCTGAGTAAAAACAGCTGAAACTTCAAATTCATTTATAAGTCTAGCAAGGGATGGCACCGAAAATTCTGGTGTACCCATAAAAATTATATTCATATTATTTCTCCTCATCATCTATTGCTTTGTCTACAAACAATATGCCATCTAAATGATCAATTTCATGGCAGAATGCTCTTGCAAGAAGACCCTCTCCATTCAAAACTATGGTTTCTCCATTTTCATCCAAAGCCCTCAATGTTACTTTATTAGGCCTTTCTACATTCTTTTGTACCCCTGGTATGCTTAGACACCCTTCATTAGATATATTTGCGCCATTAGTTTCTATTATCTCTGGATTAATAAGTGCCATAGGTCCATTTCCAATATCAATAACTATTATTCTTTTTAAAATACCAACCTGAGGGCCAGCAAGACCTATCCCCTTTGAATTATACATAGTTTCTTTCATATCTTTAATTAACAATAAAATTCTTGGGTTAATTTCATCTACTACTTTGCTTTTTTTTCTTAAAATGTCATCTCCATAAGTTCTAATGATTCTTATAGCCATTGAAAAAACCTCCTTTTTAACTCATACTACTAGGATTAATATCTATACTAACCCTTACACTATTATAAATATTTTTAACCGATTCATAAACTAAATCCTTTATCTCCTGCGCAATAGTTCCTTTAAGATTTCCTTTAATGATAATTTGCCATCTATAAAAATTTTTAATTTTAGAAATTCCAGAGGGACATGGTCCTAGTACTTTAATTTTATCATTATCTCCAAGTTTATATTTTAAATTTATGCCAACATTTTGTATACTTTTTATTAACAAATTTTCATCCTCAGAACTCATAGATATAACAAGAATACTGGTAAAAGGTGGATAGTCCATAAGTTCTCTAAGCATAATTTCATTTTTATAAAAGCTATCATAATCATTAGCTGCAGCATTTTGTATGGTAAGATTATCCGCACTATAAGTTTGGATGACTACTTTGCCTTCTTTTTTACCTCTACCGGATCTTCCTGAGACCTGAGTTAACAGTTGAAATGTCCTCTCAAAAGCTCTGAAATCAGGCAAATTCAATGATAAATCTGCAGCTATAACACCTACTAGAGTAACATTTTCAAAATCTAATCCTTTAGCCACCATTTGAGTTCCAATCAAAATATCTGCTTGTTTGTTTTTAAAGGTATTATATATGTATTCATAAGAATTTTTTCTCCGTGTTGTGTCAAAATCCATTCTCAAAGTTTTTGCACTTGGAAAAATTCTGTTGATTTCTTGTTCAATTTTTTCTGTCCCAACACCAAAATATTTCACATAACTACTTCCACATCTAGGGCATGTTTTACTTATTTTTTCCTTCTCCCCACAGTAATGGCAAGTTAAGTATTCACTTGAATTGTGATAGGTTAATGAGATATCACATTTTTTACATTTAAAAACATAGCCACATTTCCTACAAGACACGAAAGTTGAAAATCCTCTTCTATTTAAAAATAATATTACTTGCTCGTTTTTACCTAAAGCTTCTATAATGCCTTCATGCAGTGATTTACTAAAAATTGAACGATTATTATTCATGAGTTCTTCCCTCATGTCAACAATTTCTACACTGGGCATGGCCGCCCCATCCGCCCTTTCATTAATAGTAATCAGTTGTAGCTCCTTCATTGAAGCTTTATAATAACTTTCAATAGATGGTGTAGCCGAACCAAGTACTAATTTACAATCCTCCAGTTCACATTTAATGTAGGCTATTTCTCTAGCATCAAATTTTGGATTACTGTCTGATTTATAACTTGCTTCCTGCTCCTCATCTATAACAATTAGGCCTAAATTTTCAAAAGGCAAAAATATAGCTGATCTGGCCCCTATGGCAATTTTAACATTTCCAAATTTTACCCTCATCCATTCATCAAAACGTTCTCCATCCGATAGTCTACTATGAAAAACTGCTATATCACGTCCAAAACGGCCTTTAAATCTTTCAACCATTTGAGGTGTTAGCGATATTTCCGGTATAAGTATTATAGATTGTTTATTTTCTTTTAACATATAACTAACCAAATTCATATATATTTCAGTCTTTCCACTACCCGTAACTCCATGTATTAAAAATTTTTTATATCCAGAATTAATTATAAAATCCACTGATTGTTGTTGCTTTTCATTTAGTATTCGCTCTTCATACCTAGCATAGTTTTTTTCATTATACCTATTAATTACAATCTCTTGCGTGAATAAGAATCCATGTTTAATCATAGTATTAATTGATGACAAGGACTTACTGAAAGTAATACTAAATTCATTTTTGTTGTATTTCATATTATTTATTTGTACTTGCTCATAAATGTCTTTATAAGGTTTCTTTAAAAATTTGCCTTCTAGTTCCTTACCTATAGTTAACACCTGTGCAGTTTTGCTCTTTATACCTTTTGTTATCCCTCTTGGAATAATAACTTTTATGCATTCTAAATAAGTGCAAAGATATTTTTTTTTCATAATCTTAACAAGTTCAATATCAGTTATTTTAAGAAGTGGCATTTCATCACAAATACTGGCTATCTCCTTAATATTATTAACATTATCGCATTGCTTATACAATTCCAATACAAAAGCATCCAGTTTCTTGTTTCCCCTACCAAATGGTACCTTAACTCTGAATCCTAAAAGAACTTTACCTATTAAACTAACAGGTATTTTATATGTAAAAATTTTATCTACTTGAACCGAATCGTTATTCACCACAACTCCAGCATACTGATACACACAATCACCCTTTTGATTTTGTAATTTTCTATAACATAAAAAAGCGCATTAGCGCTTTTTATTTATTAAACTAAACAATTCCCTAGCGACTTGTTTTTTTGTCATTTTATCTATTGCAATTGGATCATTATCTTTGCTTAAAATAGTCACTCTATTATCCTCAGTTCCAAAACCAATATCTGCAGCTGTTATATCATTAGCAACTATATAATCTAAATTTTTATTCATAAGTTTTGCTTTTGCATTTTGAAGTAAATCATTACTTTCAGCTGCAAAACCTACCAATATTTGATTCTTCTTATGTAATCCTAATTCTTTTAAAATATCATTATCGCGTATAAGTTCTAAGGTTAATCCATTTTCACCTTTTTTAATTTTACTACTAGAGTATACTTTAGGTTTAAAATCTGCTACAGCTGCTGCACTTATAACTATATCACTATCTTCAAACTTACTTAATACAACAGTCCTCATCTCTTCATTAGTATTTATCTTTATGAGAGTTACACCAAAAGGCGCTTTTTCATTACATGGACCAGATATTAAAGTTACAACAGCCCCCCTATCTCTAGCTTCTTTAGCTATTGCATAGCCCATTTTACCTGTTGATCTATTTGTTATAAATCTTACAGGGTCAATAGGCGCTATAGTTGGTCCCGCTGTAACTAAAACACTAGTACCAATCATATCTTTTATAGGATACAAATTACTCATAATTATTTCAAAGATATCTTCAGTTTGTGCTAATTTGCCTTGTCCGATGTCACCACAGGCCAGTCTTCCTGAAGTAGGCGAAATAAACTCATAGCCATAATCCATAAGTTTATTAATATTACCCTGTACTATAGGATTATTATACATTTTCACATTCATTGCTGGGGCAAAAATTACCGGTGCCACTGTTGCCATAATAGTAGTAGTAAGCATATCATCCGCTATACCATTTGCAACCTTACCAATTATATTAGCAGTTGCTGGAACTATAACCATTAAATCAGCTTTTTTAGCAAGAGATATATGTTGCAACTCCCAGGCCTTAGGCTCATCAAACATGTCATGAATCACAATATTTTGACTTAATGTTTGAAAGCTTATGGGATTTACGAACTCCAATGCTGCCTTAGTCATGATAACATGTACGCAAACATCTTCTTTTCTTAATCTACTAATAACATCTAAAGCTTTATAAACAGCTATTCCACCTGTTACACCAATAACTACTGTCTTTGTATTTTCCATACTATTTTATTCCCTCTTTTGTTGTAATAGCCACAATAGCTCCTTCATAAATTTCATGTATAGCTATAGTAACAGGTTTCGTAGAATCCACATGTACCAGTGGGCTTTGACCCTCTATTAGTTGTCTTGCTCTTTTTGATGTTGCTACAACTAAGGAATATCTGTTATCGACTTTTTCTAATAAATCTACTATTGATGGGTTAATCATTGAATTATTCATTTATAATTTCCTCCTTTAAAAAAACTCCATTCATTCTATCTACTCTACATCTTTCTGCAATTACAATGCTTTCAATTTTTTTGCAAGCACTATCTACAGTATCATTAACAACTGCATAATCATATTTCGATACAAAAGTAATCTCATTATGAGCTGATGTAAATCTAGTAATTAAGGACTCTGGTGTTTCACTGCCCCTATTTGTAATTCTATTTCTTAATTCCTCCATAGATGGTGGAAGAATAAAAATAAATAAACCATTGGGATAGGACTTCTTAACCATAAGAGCGCCTTGAATATCTATTTCAAGTATTACATCCCTGCCGCTATCTAATACCTTTAGAACCTCAGATTTTGGTGTTCCGTAAAAATTTCCATAAACCTCTGCATATTCAAGAAAATCTTGTGACTCAATTTTTTCTAAAAATTTCTCTTTTGTTGTAAAATAGTAATTTATTCCTTCTATTTCATCATTTCTTGGACTTCTTGTAGTTGCAGACACCGAAATCCAAAAACCATTTTTTTGGAGAAGCGACTTGCATACAGTTCCCTTACCAGCACCTGAGGGCCCTGAAATAACAATGAGCTGACCTTTACACACCATTATTCCTCAACCTCGTCTAAATGTTCATCATCTTTAACAGATAACCGGTGTGCAACAGTTTCAGGTTGAACAGCTGATAAAATAACATGATCACTATCAGTGATAATAACAGCTCTGGTTCTTCTCCCATAAGTAGCATCAATTAACATACCTCTATCTCTCGCTTCTTGAATTATTCTTTTAATTGGAGCTGATTCAGGGCTTACTATTGCTACCAATCTATTTGCTGAAACAATGTTACCAAAACCTATGTTTATCAATTTTATACTCATGGCGCGCCTCCTGTTTATTCTATGTTTTGTATTTGTTCCCTAATTTTTTCTATCTCGCTTTTCATATCAATTACTGTATTTAAAATTTCTAAATCATTTGCTTTTGAAGCTATGGTATTAGTTTCTCTATTCATTTCTTGAATAATGAAATCCAGTTTCCTTCCAACTGGTCCTTCTATTATTAGAGTTTCCTTCATTTGCTGTATATGACTATTAAGTCTTACAATTTCTTCATCAATTCCAGCTTTATCCACAAAAATTGCGACTTCCATGGCAACTCTATTCTCATCAAATTCAACTTCCTTATGAAGTGTGTTTAGCCTTTGAGTTAATTTCCCCTTATACTCACTAAACACAATTGGGGATCTTTCTTTAACCTTTTGTACTAGCCCCTTGATTAAATCACATTTACACATAACATCCTCTAGTAATTTTTCTCCTTCTCTTTCCCTCATAAAAAGAAGAGCTTCAAGGGCTTCTTTTAATGATTGTTCAATCTGCTCAAAAGTCTCTGAAACATCTTCTTCCTTCTGTTTAAGAGTTACTACCTCAGGTAATCTAGCAATTTGAGACACTGATATATCATCTCGTAGATCATATTTGTCTTTTAAAACTCTAAAGCAGCTCATATAACTTTCAGCTAATTTTTCATCTAAATAAGCATATGCGTCTTCCTTATCATAATTACCTTGAGTTACAAATACATCAAGTTTTCCTCTTTTTACTTTTTCACCAATAATTTTCCTGATTTTATCCTCAAAAGATATTAACACTCTGGGCATTCTTATATTAGTTTCGAAATATCTATGATTAACACTCTTAATCTCAATAGTAAAACTTTTACCATCTTTTTCAGATCTTCCTCTTCCAAAACCAGTCATACTCCTAATCATAACAACGCTTCCTTCCAATGTTCATTGTGAATCCTTATAATTATACATAAAACAACACCACAATTTCAAGTCAAAATTACAGGTTTTCACTTTAATTACGATTTTATTAAAAAAAGCACTGTTAAAATGTATTTTAATGTATTTTTAAAATAATGCACACTTATACTAAAATATTTCCTATATAACTTATATTATACCAATAATAATATTAATCACCAAATTTTTTTAAAGATTTTAAAGCTTCTTCAATAATAAGCCTATCTTTAGTCAATGCTATACGAAAATAATCATCTCCAAGGCTACCAAAAATATTCCCCGGTGTGACCACAATTCCATGATTAATTAATAATTCCGCGCAAAACTCATTAGTTGTATAATTTTTAGGTGTTTTACACCACAAATAAAAAGTCCCCTCCGCATGAAAAAAATCAATGTTTTTTTGTATCAGAATCCTTTTAGCAACATCTCGCCTTTCATCATATATTTTCCTTATATTTAAAACATAATCACGTCCTAAATTAAGTGCAGCAACTGCAGCCTTTTGTAATGGAATAAATTGACCAGAATCACAATTACTTTTCACCTTTAAAAGCGCATTTATTACTTTAGCATTCCCTACAGCATAACCTATTCTATATCCTGTCATGTTATAAGTTTTAGATAGGGTTCCAAACTCCACAAATTGCCTTTTCACATCATATTGCATAAGACTAATGTTTTTTTTGTCTACCTTAATTATCTCATTATATGCCGAATCATTGCATAAAACAATATTATTATCATAAGAAAACTTTACAATATTCTTATAGAACTCAGAACTGGCCACTGCACCAGTTGGATTATTGGGATAATTTATAAACATAAGTTTGCATTTAGCAACCATTTCTTCTGGAATATTAGATAGATTAGGCAAATACCCATAACTTTCCTTTAAAGGGATAGTATAAGGAATACATCCCCAAAGTCTTGAACAAATGCTATAAACTGGATAAGCAGGTTCTGGCACTATTACACAATCTCCCACATCACAAACCGCTGGGATAACATTACTTATACCTTCTTTTGAGCCTATAAGAATTATCACTTCTTCCAAATTTAAACTCACAGAATAAACTTCCTTATAATATTTAATAACAGCTTTCTTAAGTTCACTTATACCATCATAAGGAGGGTAATTATTATACCTATATCCTTTTAATCCATCTACTAGGGCATCCGTTATTTTTAAATTAACTTCTAAATCTGGATCTCCTATGCTCAAATCAATAATTTTTTTACCGGCAAGAACATATTCATTTTTCACATCTTCAATTTTTTTGAAATGATACTCATTAATATTAGATAGCCTATTATTTATTTTCATAATACCACCCTTATACAATTTTGTATTATGTTATTCAGGTTGCAATGGATTTGTTACAGTACCTTTATATGAAAAAAAGACAAATACATATCACTACAAATGTACTTGTCTTCCCTAAGTAATTCTGAATTAATTTTATTATTGATTTAACCCGGTGACAACTAATTTAGCAATAAATAATACTGCCAAAATATAAATTACAATTGAAACCTTTTTCCTCTTACTAGCATCCTTAGTAAATATATTATTCACTAAATTTAATACTGCATACGAAAGAATTCCTATAGTTAACCCATCTCCAATACTATAAGTAAGTGGCATTAATGCAATTGTTAAAAAGGCAGGCACTCCCTCTGTAAAATCACTGAAATCTATTTTAACTATGTTTTCCATCATAAAGAATCCTACAACTATTAACGCAGGTGCAGTTGCACAAGATGGTATTGCAACGAATAGTGGTGAAAAAAACATTGCTATTAAAAATAATATTCCTGTTATAACAGAAGCGAGCCCAGTCCTAGCACCTTCTGCAAATCCAGCCGAACTTTCTACAAAAGTGGTTACAGTTGAAGTCCCAAGGAAAGCTCCCACTGTAGTACCAACGGCATCTACAAGTAATGCACGTCCAGCATTTTTTACTTTACCATCTTTATCAACAAGTCCTACCTTAGAGGCAACTCCTACTAACGTTCCTACAGTATCGAAAAAGTCAACAAATAAAAATGTTAATGTTATTGTAATAAATTCAAATATTCTACTTGAATCTTTTAAATATGAAAAATCTAATTTACCTGCAATTGGTGCTATTGATTCAAATTTGAATATACCTTTTGGTGTACCTATTCCATAAGTTGTTGCTGCCTCTGGTGATATTACAGCAAATAGCCATGCCAATATGGTGCTTGCAGCTATTCCCCACAATATAGCTCCTTTAATATTTTTCTTAGATAATACAACAATTATAATTACACCTATTACAGTTATTAATACTGTTGGCCTGGTAAAATTACCAAGGGCTACCTTGGTTGCAGGATTAGTAACTACAATGCCCGCGTCTACAAAACCAATAAATGCAATGAAAAGTCCAATACCTGCAGTAACCGCTAATTTTAAAGTTGTTGGTATAGCATTAACTACAGCTTCTCGAACACTAGTTAAAGATAATATAATAAAAATAATTCCTTCTACAAAAACAGCCGCTAGTGCTACTTGCCATGGAACTTTCATTCCTATTACTACAGTGTAAGCAAAAAATGCATTAAGTCCCATTCCTGGTGCTAATGCAAAAGGAAGATTAGCATATAACCCCATAAATATTGTAGTAAGACCAGCCATTAAACAAGTTACTGTTACTACAGCGCCTGCAGCCATTCCTACACCAGGATCCCCCAATATATTTCCATTAACTGCAATAATGTATGCCATTGTTAAAAATGTAGTTATTCCTCCGATAATTTCTCTTCTTACGTCGCTTCCATTTTCTTCTAACTTAAAACGTTCCATTTAATTAACCTCCATAGTATTTACAATACAAAATAAAACCACTAGGGTTCATGAGAAACCATAGTGGTCAATAATACAAGGGTATTAAATGGCCTCACAGATTACTCATAGTCGAATATTTTTGGTATTCGGTAGAAACTTCTGAACCCTATTATCAGAACTATATGAGATGTAGTGAATATTTTGTTTTTATACAAACATGATAACAAAAATATATCTATGCGTCAATGCCATCACGAATGTTAAAGCTTAATTTCTCTTTTAAATTCGGCTTTTATATCGTCCATTCTCGAACATGCCCTTAACTTCTTCTATATTTGTAGTCTTTGCCAGTGCAAGCATAAGTTTAATTCTAGCCTTTTGACCTGGCAAGCTATCTCCAAAAATAACACCAGCATTTCTAAGTTCTTTTCCCCCACCTGGATACCCATATGAATCTAATACTCTTCCTTTAAAGCATCTAGATACCATAACTACTGCTACTCCCTTTTGTATAGCTGCTTCTACTCCTTCAGCCATTTTAGGCGGAATATTCCCTCTTCCCATAGCTTCAATAACAAGCCCTCTTGCACCTTGCTCAACACAAAAATCAATTAATTTTGAATCCATTCCAGCACAAGCTTTTATTAAATCTACTCTAGTCTCTATTTTTTCTGTAATAATATGTTCTTTTTTCAAACTATCTCTGTAAAATATCGCTTCATTATTATCTATAATCCCTATTGGACCAAATTCTGGGCTCTGAAAAGTATTTAGATGCATTGAATGGGATTTGGTAACTTCACCCGCACAATTCAGCTCGTCATTTAAGCACACAAGGACTCCCCTATTACGTGCCTCCGGGGAAATAGCTGTGCAAATTGAAGCTGATAAATTTGCTGGGCCATCGTACCCAAGTTCCGAACTATTTCTCATTGATCCTGTAACAATTACAGGCTTTGGATTATCTATAGTTAGGTGCAATAAATATGCCGTTTCCTCAAGTGAATCTGTGCCATGAGTCACTACAACTCCGCTTATATCATCTCTGCATAAAAAACTTTGTATGTACTTTGATAGTTCCATCATGAGCTCTGGTGTCACATGAGGTCCAGGTAAACTTGAAAACGTATATGATTCTACCTGCGCAAAATTTTCAATGCCAGTAACCATAGACATTATTTCTTCTCCACTTAAGGTTGGAATTGCAGCCTTTATCCTTGGATCAACTGTCATCGCTATTGTCCCGCCATTAAATATAACCGCAACTTTTTTCATTTGAAATTCCTCCTAAAATTTAATTTTAATTCGAATAATATATTTTGTTTGTTTTAAACAAAAAAAATAATTATGCCTAAATATGGCTTGACTAAAAAAAATTAGTATGCATGAATTTTTCTTAGGCAAACAAACTCTATTTTACAATATATTTGTAACAATTACATCCCTTACTTAAATATTAATTTCTAAAAAATAATTATTTATTTTTTAAATATTCTAAAACCCCGTAACCTTTTCTTAAAATTTTCATAGTATATATTATAGTAACTTTAATTATATAATTTTCGTCATTACTAACTACTTATTTGATTGTTTCTATCCCCCCCATAAAAAAACCACCGCTATATTCGATATAACGGTGGTTTTTTCATTATGATCCATAAATTAACTTACATTTTAAAAACCAATTAAAATAATATTTATTTAAAATGGTGCATATCCCTGTTCTGACCACCATTCTTCTTTTAATTCTTCATATTGAGATGAGAATTTATCCAAATGAATGTTTTCCCATTTAACCAAAATATTATACAGTTCTTTTGCTTCTTTAAGTTCTGTTTCTTTGGCAGCTTTTTCATAATATTTTATTGATGCTTTTTCCATCTGTATCCCTATCCCAAAAGCAGATACAGCAATTCCAGCATCTTTTCTATCAACATTCTCCCATTTGAAAATTGCTGGTGATGTTGGTTCAGGAATTAATGCCAATTGAAAATTCGCAATATTATCATCTTTAATCTTACTAAACAAATCCTTAAGCCAAACTACATGATTCATTTCTTCCTGTGCAAGTTCTAAAAATGCATTTTTAACTTCTAAAGAATTTGATCCATTTGCTGCCATGTTATAAAATTCATAACCCTCTATTTCATTGATAATTGCTCCTTTTAGTATCATCAGTTCTTGATTATTCACTATTATCTCCTCCTTAATATGTTATAAAATTTCAGTTTTTAATTTACATTGATTCTTTAATAATAATTAATGTTATTCTATCATATCTTAAAATCTAATACAACAAGTTCTTTAATAATTTCTATAAAAGAGATATTACTAAATATTATTAAATATTATTAAATATTATTAAATTTCAAAATAAGCACTTGACAATTCATATTTATTATGATACATTTAACTCATAGATAGATTGTATACAATTTAATTTCACTCAATTCAGTATTATTAAATTAACATAATCAAAAATATTAAAATGAGAAAAATACGAGGAGGATTATTATATTATGAAAATTTATGACTTCAAATTTAAAACTATTGATGGAGAGGATGCAACACTGGAGCAATTCAAAGACAAGGTAATATTAATTGTGAATACTGCAAGTAAATGTGGTTTCACACCTCAATATAAAGATTTACAAAAGCTATATGAGAAATATAATAATGACGGCTTAGAAATAATTGGTTTCCCATCTAACCAATTTGCAGAGCAAGAACCTGAAAATAATGGTGAAGTTAAAAAATTTTGTGAAATTAATTTTGGAGTAACTTTTCCACTTTCTGAGAAAGTTGATGTTAGAGGGAATGATGCACATCAATTATTCAAATATTTAACAGAGCAAAAACCATTTAAAGGTTTAGACATGAACAAACCAAGTGCAAAAAATCTACATGACTTTTTACAGGAAAAATTTCCTGAATATTTATTAGGCGATTCAATTAAATGGAACTTCACTAAATTCTTGATAGATAGAAACGGAAAGGTTATAGAAAGATTTGAATCAAGTACAGAACCAATGGAAATTGAAGAATCTATTAAAAATTTACTTTAAAAGCCTATTAAGAGTTACCTGTTGACTTAACATTAATAGTATGAACATAAAACATAATTTCTTTGAATGTTTTATGTTCATATTTTTTTATTAAATAAAAAAAGGAAGTGATTAAAAGTGAATGATGAGTCCCTAAAATTAGATAACCAATTGTGCTTTGCTCTATATGCTTGTTCCCGTGAAATAACAAAATTGTATAAGCCTGTCTTAGATAAACTGGGCATAACCTATACTCAATATATTTCCCTTTTAGTACTATGGGAAAAAGATAATATTACCGTAAAAGAGATGGGTAAAAAATTGCATCTTGATTCTGGCACTTTGACTCCACTACTTAAAAAATTAGAAAATATTAATTTAGTAAAAAGAACTAGGGATACAGCAGATGAAAGAAATGTATATATTACATTAACTCCGGAAGGTATTGAATTAAAAAAAATGGCTATTGAAATACCAAGTAAAATTCTTTGCTCTACAGGACTTACCCTTCAAAGCGCAAAGCTTTTGAAGGATAACATTAATTCTCTATTGTTAAGTTTGACTTCCAGCTATAACAACAATTAAAAGACCGCAGTGCGTTTAATATATTGATAATTTTTCTAATTAGAGTAAAACTTAAAATTCATTCTTCTTTATAAAATGCTGCAATATATCTATCGTTTGTTGTAGCTTAAAAATATTTATTATAATATAATGAAAAAGTAAAGATTATATACAAATATCAATGCACATTGAAGTCAACTACCAACTACCCCAAAGGGATAGTGGTTTTACACTCATTTAATAAATGCACTATGAAGCTGACCTTTTATTAAATTAAATGTTTCTATCACAAGGGGGAAGAAATTAAAATGCAAATCAATGCTAATGTGACAATAATTCCTAAAAATCAATTATGCATATGTGGAAGTGGAAAGATTTTTTCTGACTGTTGTATGAAAAAGAAACACATTTATGAATCAATGATATTACCTGATACTGGACGTAAAATTATTTACGATCAAACTGAAATCACTATTGCAGTAAAGAATTTAGATAGTTTTATTGAATCCAGAATTAACAATTCAAATTTCAAATTATCTAAAGAAGAGGCTATACGCAAACTCAGACGACTTTATGAAAAACTTGATACTGCTTTAAAACCTATAGAAAAAGTAACTTCTTGTAAGCAGGGTTGTAATTATTGCTGCTATTTACCAATCTTATCAAGTCAGCTTGAAAATGAGTTAATAAAAGAATATATGAGCGAACATTATTCTGCAGGTAAACTTGCTGAGTTTAAGAATAGAATCAATGAAAACAAAGATACACTATCTCAACTTGTACATATTAACGGTAGGTTTATGGATGAAAACTATAAATTATATTCCACCTCTAATATTCGTTGTTCCTTTTTGGACAACAATAATAATTGTGCAATCTATAAAGTAAGACCATTTATATGCAGAAAATACTTAGTTTTTAATTCACCAACAGTTTGCAAAAATACTCTAAATAAAACTGATCAATATTATTCTAATTACTTAACAACGGTAAAAGACTCCATAATAAAACTAAACAAGTTAACCTATGGTGATACTTTTCAATACAAACATGTTTTATCTTGGTTTTTAGAACATTAAAACAGATAATAATTTCAATAAAAATAGTGCTTATAATATCAGCGCTATTTTATAGTTTTTCTATACTCCATAGGTGCACAACCCTTTAAATTTTTAAACACCCGGTTAAAGGTTTTAACACTATTAAAACCAGATTTATATGCAACTTCTATAATAGAATTTGTATCATACATAAGATACCACTCGGATTTCGTTATTCTAAAATTATTCAAATAGTCCAAAAATGTCATTCCAGTATTTCCTTTAAAAAATCTAGTGAAATGATACTTACTAAAGCCCGCTACTTTCGAAATCTCATCAAGACCTATATGATTTTGATGATTTTTCTCTACATATGCAAAAACCTTATCAAGTTTCTTAAGCCTTTCCACTTGTCCCCTCTCATCCGCAGGTGAATATACCTCTTTAGGCATGTATCTAAGTAGTATAACTGCTAAGTCGTAGAGTCTTGCCTTTAAAACAAGTTTGTAGCCTTCCTTAGCTTTACCATACTCATCAATAATCTCCACTATCTGCTTTTCAAGTAGTGCATGAACTTTATTTCCACCAGTCAGAAGCTTGGAGCGCGTGAACATGGGTTTTATAATTCTATTATCTTTGCTTCCCGAAAGAAAGTTATCGTATATGGACATTCTAAATTGTATAACCGCTCTTTTGCTAAATTCTGTTTGCTTAAAAAAACAATGGACTTCCCCAGAACCTATAATAAGTATCTCCCCAGCTATCAAGTTATAGGTATCCTTGTTCACCACTACTTTAAGATTTCCCTCCACAAGATATATAATTTCAATATCCTCATGAAAGTGATGAGGTGTACTAGCATTCCCATCATTGAAAAATAATCTAAATGGGAAGTCTTGTTCCAATACTGTTTTTTCTAAGCTACCCTGCATAATATCCTCCAAAATTTTCATTAATTCAAGCATCGTTACATATTAAAATAGACATACAGTTTTTTTAACATTGTATGTCTATTTTAATATTCTGCCTGTTACAGCTTTATTTTAACTCTTTTCTTGCTATATTAGTAGGAAATAATTATATTGATTTTTTAAGGTAATCTATTCCAATTTGCAATCCTTCTTTTACCTTTTCTGCACTACCTTCATAAAGAGGGTCTTCATGTTCAATACTGATAGCTCCATCATAGCCTATTTCCCTTAATTCTTTAAAAAGACTTTTCCAGTCTATCTGACCAAGTCCCGGCATTCTATATCTCCAATATCCAAAATCCTCGGGGCTTATGTTTAGTTGTTTATTAAATACACCATATGTTTTTAATTTTTCCTTGAAAACCTCTGTATCCTTTGCATGTACATGGAATATTCTATCTTTAAATTCCTTCACAGGAGTAATATAATCCATGAGAAGTGCATGCATATGAGACGGATCATAATTTAAGCCAAAATTTTTGTTAGGAACTCTTTTAAACATCTCTCTCCAAAGTTCAGGAGTAAAAGAAATAGTTCCTGGTTGTCCTTCTACCTGCCAACCAATCATTGGACAATTCTCTATTATTACTTGAATACCTCTATCCTCTGCATACTTTACCAATTCCCTGAAGACTATTTCAAATTCATCAAAGTTCTCTTCCAGTGACTTATCTATATTTCTTCCTACAAATGTTCCTACTGAAGGTACCCCTAGAAGCACTGCAGCGTCAACACATTTTCTAAAGTGATTGTTTATTTTAGCTCTCACAGTAAGGTCTCTGTCTAAATTGTTATCATAATAAGCAATTGAAGATATTGTAAGTCCATATTCATCAAAATATGCCTTAATTTCCTCTGCTTCCTCTTTTGTAAAATTAGCTACATCTATTTCACTACCTGAATAATCACGGTTATTAGTTCTTGGCCAGCACGCAAGTTCTAAAGACTTAAATCCATGCTCGCTTGCCCATTTTGCTTTTTCTTTAAGTGGGATACCACCAAGGCATCCTGTTAAAAGTCCTATATACATATTAACACCCTTCCTTTTACTATTAATTATTTAAATAAACAGGTTTTCCTGTTTTAGAAGACGCATATATTGCTTCAAGAATTTCAGTAACTACTAATGCCTGTTCAGGTTTTACTACAGGCTCACTATCATTTAATATACAATCAATCCACATTCTTGCTTCTAGGTCAGCTGGGTTTTCTAAACTTCCTTCATAGAAATCAACCCCTCCAGAATTAAAATCTACTTTGGTATCATATAATCTACTTAGATTTTCTCCATTTATCCGAAGTCCATCTTTCATATCAGCTCCACCTTCTGTTCCACAAAGTGTTGTCTGAGCTTCGCCTACATCAAGACTATTTAAAGCCCAACTTGATTCTAAAATAATAGTTGTCCCATTTTCCATTGTAATAAATCCAAAAGCCGAATCCTCTACAGTAAATTTTTTAGGATCCCAAGGTCCCCAAGCATTTGCTGCATTTTCTTTACTGCTAAGTTTATGATATACATTTCCAACTACATATTTAGGTTTATAATTATTTAACATCCACAAGGTTAAATCAAGTGCATGAGTCCCTATATCTATTAGTGGTCCTCCACCTTGCTCAAATTCATTAAGAAAAACTCCCCAGGTAGGAACTGCACGTCTTCTTATAGCATGTGCTTTTGCAAAATATATATCTCCTAAATCACCCTTTTCACAAATCTCATGAAGATACCTTGAATCACCTCTAAAGCGATTTTGATATCCTATAGTAAGTTTTTTACCTGATTGCTTTGCGGCCTCTAACATTCTTCTTGCTTCCTTCGATGTTTTAGCCATTGGCTTTTCACACATTACATGTTTACCAGCTTCTAATACGTCTACAGTGATGCTACTATGAGATCTATTCGGTGTGCATACATGAATTACATCAATACTCTTATCTTTCAAAAGTTCCTTGTAGTCTTTATAAACCGCTGCATCCTTTGTTCCAAATTTTTTTGCAGCATCTTCTGCTTTTTCTATTAAAATGTCACAAAATGCTACCATTTCCACCTGTGATATTTTAGCGAGACTTGGCATATGTTTGTTAGTTGCAATGCCACCACAACCTATTATGCCAATTTTTAACTTTTTCTCATTGCACGTATTCTCCATAATATTTACTAATTTCCAAGTTATACCATGATTATAATTGGAAATTAGATTTTCACTTCCTTTCAAAATATAATAATTAAGAATCTACTCTTCTACAATTAACCCCTTTCGAAAACTAGTTTTCCTAAGTAATTCCTATTTAACGTTTACAATTCTTATTTTACAATAAAATAAATTTTATTACTCGCCATGAATTGCGGAGTTCTTCTCAAATATTGCTTTTTTTTATAAAAATAACTAATAGCTCCTAACTTAATTATTTTGAATCACCTTGCAAGTATAGAGGTTTGGACATGAGAAAAAGCCTGCTCCCACTTTAAGCCGGCCTTTCCATTTCTTGCTCTATATAAGCTTTTCATCAAATATGTGAGATAAATTTAATTTTTCCACTTTTAAAGCGATCTTATCTATTTCCAAAGTATATAGTCCTAGCTCTTGCATTCTCTTGAAATATTCTGCTCCTGCAAAAGTATATCTATTAGTTCTTCCTTCTTTTGTGTTCATCTTTTCGTTTGCATAGGCTATTATGTCTCCAACGGCAAGCGACCTTGGTAGAATAAGTAGAGGCATACCTAAATAATTTCTTATTGCATTATGCCCTGCCAAAGCACCTGTTATAATCGCCTCTGTGTGACCTACAAAGAGTCCAGCCTTTTCTCCTGCGCAAAACAAGTTATCGAGGCCTATAACCTTCATACTGTCGTTTCTTGGGGCTACAGATAGATATCTAATAGAATTACCCTTTCCTCCTGCATATGGATCTATATATTTTGCATTTTCTAGTCCCTTAATTTTTCTTAATTTATCTAATGCATAATATGAAGTCATAAGCTTTGCATGACCTGTATCGAGTAAGATTATATTCTCTGCAAACTCTTTAAGGGCATATTGCTGACATACCTTTAGTTTAAGTTTGTCTAAATTTATATCCTCCTCTGGAACCTTTAAAATAACAACTCCTGTCTCGTCCAATTGTTTTACAATATCATCAGATAGTGAATCCTTAGCTAGTTTGCAAGAACCGCTAACCGCTCCATATACATCTTCTTGCCTCTCTCCTTTTAAATCTTCAATTCCCGCTCTATAGCTTATGCTTACCCTTGGCCCATAAGCTGGACATCTTAAAATACACATCGAACACCCATTTCCATATTTTAAGCAGTTACCCATTGGTCCTGTTGATCCAGTAGTTTCTATAAATACATCCGCCTCAACATATTTTCCATCCGATAGATATATTCCTTTTATTGTATTGCCCTCTTTTTCAACATCTACTACCCTTGTTATCATATTTATTTCTATATCCATAGCTTTTAAATAATTCACTACTACTGGTTCAATTTTGTTTACATCGTATAACCAGGCATGCTTATGTCCAGGAAAATCAATATTTTTATGTCTGCTATTTTCATCAGTTAAGTGTATTAGATCTCCTGCCCCTAATGCTATTATTTCTTCTGACGCAGTATATCTTCCATTATTTCTCATTATTCCACCTACATTTCCAAGCCCTAAAAGCAAATCTGTTTTTTCATATAATACAACTGTAGCACCAGCTTTCTTTGCTATAATTGCCGCACTACATCCAGACCATCCACCACCAATTACAATAACCTTCAAAATATTCTCCTCCCTTCCAATACATATTTAGGTTCTGTCTGCATTTTGCAGAGCCTTCTTAATTTACGATCGTTATTTTTCCTTGTACAACATCCGCATATTCCTTCCCCACAACACATCTTCGCATTATTACAACAAGAATATTTAACATCCTTATCTATATCTTCTACTGCCTTCATTAATTCATAATTTAAAACATCTGCAGCATCACAATGCACTAGTTTAATATCATTATTTTCAATTAAATCATTTAATATAGCATTAAATTCATCTGTGATTATGCCGCGGCTTATAGTATTACACAATATAACCTTCGAAGCATATCTATCTAAATATTCATTAACAAAACTATTTTTATAGGGAGAATTATCAAGCACAACTGTAATTTCATTATTGTTGGCATGCAATTGCTTAAGTGGTGGTATCATAGGGGCCTGCCCTATACCTCTTGCAACAATTAAACATTTACTATCCTTCATATTATTTATGTTTTTTAGCCCTAAAATACCATTCCAAAAGGGTGCTTTTACAAGAATATCTTCCCCTAGCTTTAACACATCTAATGCTTTAGTTTTAGACCCTTTTAATTCTATAGCAATAGTTATAGTATTATTTCTCGTATCAGTATCCATTATGGATATAGGTGTATCAAACCTTGTGTCTGTATCTGGCCTTCTCACAAAAATATAACTTCCTGCCTGAACTAGTTCACTTACCAATTTATCGCTTACCTCTACCGTAAATATAATGACATTATCTTCGAACACACTTTTTTTTATTATTTTGCAGTTATAATATTTTCTACTTTCTTTAGCTTTGTAGTTGTTTGAAGCATAATCTTGATATATGCATACACCATTCCAGTTACAGCAGTCACAAAAGTCTTTACCTGCTAACTGTGAGCATAATATGCAGTCTCCCGTTTCTGCCAGATGGCAAGGGCATGGTTGAGACACCAAACTGCGATTTTCTTTAAGCAATTGTTTAATTTTTATAGTAATGACACAATATTCATTAAAAATTTTCAACAAAATCATTGAAACTATTCCGATTTTCCGTTAAACTATTGTTTAAAGAGAGGATTGATTACTTGAAGAAACTTTTTAAAAATTTATTGCCGCTATTACTTATTGGTTCTATCCCTTTTTCCAATTTATTTTATTGGACACTAAACAATACTCAAAGAGGAGTTTATGATTTAACCACTGATTTAGATAGATATTTACCACTTATAAAGATTTTCATAATACCTTATATGACCTTATGGTTTTTCTTAGCCTTTTGTTTCGTTTATTTATGCTATCAAAATAGAAAAGTTTATTATAAGATAATGCTTACTTTAATATTATGTTATGTTGTTGCATTTATAACTTTTTACTTTTTTCAAACCACAGTTACAAGGCCTATTGTTACAGGAAATGATATATTTTCAAAACTAATTCTATTTACCTATAATTCTGATAAACCTTATAATTGTTTTCCTAGTATACATGTTATTACTGCATACTTAGCTATTAAGGGAATTAATACTACTAATGCTAAAAAGCCGCTTAAAATTTCACTTAATGTGCTAGGCTTTCTTATTATAATATCAACTCAATTTGTTAAACAACACGTGATAATGGATATCTTTTTCGGGGTATTTTTATGTGATGTTATATATAATGGACTTACTTATTTGGAGCAGCAGTACAAACTTTATAATGCTAAAAAAGCTTTTAATTTTTCTATCCAAAAAATCAAACAATAATATAGTTAAAGTGCAAAAGCTGCTGAATAATTATTCAGCAGCTTTTGCACTTTATTTAAATATGCCTTATAACAATTTTACCCTCTATTAATTCAATGGCTATATTTGAACCTTCACTAAATTCATTTTGAAGATAATGCTCAGCAACTTCATCTTCAATATATTTTTGAATAGTCCGCCTAAGTGGCCTTGCACCATATTTTTCGTCGTATCCTTTTTCCAATATAAAGTCCCTTACCTGGCCTGAAACATTCAATGTTATCTTCTTTTCACTTACCTCATCCACTACTTCACTAATCATTAAATCTACTATTTTGCGAAGTTCTTGCTTTTTAAGAGGAGTAAATACAATAGTTTCATCCACTCTGTTTAAAAATTCTGGCCTAAAGGTTTCTTTTAATGCATCTTTAACCCGGGCTTCTAAAATATCATAATTATCCTGGACAAAACCAATGCTACCTGCTTTAAACTGAGTACCAGCATTAGATGTCATTATTATTACAGTGTTGTCAAAGAAGACAGTCCTACCTTGGCTATCTGTTAGCCTTCCATCTTCAAGTATTTGTAATAACATATTAAACACATCCGGATGAGCTTTCTCTATCTCATCTAAAAGAATCACTGAGTAAGGTTTTCTTCTCACTTTTTCAGTTAATTGACCAGCTTGATCATACCCTACATAGCCTGGGGGTGCACCAATTAGCTTTGAAACTGTATGTTTTTCCATGTATTCAGACATGTCTATACGAATTAGTGCTTCTTCACTTCCAAAAAGCTCACAAGATAATGCTTTAACTAGCTCTGTTTTTCCAACACCCGTTGGTCCCACAAAAATAAAGGAGGATGGTTTTTTCTTTTTCTTAAACCCTGAGCGATTACGCCTAATAGCTCTAGATAAGCTTGTAATAGCCTGATTTTGACCTATAACCCGTTTGTGCAGCCTATTCTCCAAATCTAATAGCTTTTTTGCTTCTTTTTCTGTAATCTTTTGAATTGGAATTTTAGTCCATGATTCAATTACAAAAGCAATATCCTCTAGAGTAATTTGAACCTCACTGCATTTTTTTTCTATTTCACTAATATTTTCTTTTATTTTACATAACTTCATTCTATATTCTGCAGCCTTCTCGAAGTTCCCAGAATCTTCTGCATTATCCTTGTTATTTTGAATATTCTCTGATTGTTCTTTTAATCCTACAAGCTCAACTAATCCTTTGTTTTTTAAATTAGCACGAGATCCAGCTTCATCAATAACATCTATAGCTTTGTCTGGTAAAAATCTGTCGGTTATATATCTTTCAGATAGATTTACAGCTTCTTCAATTATCTCATCAGATATTTTAACTTTATGATATTCTTCATAGTATCCCCTTATTCCTTTTAAGATTTCTATTGTCTCTTCCACACTTGGTTCTTCAACTAGCACTGGCTGAAATCTTCTTTCAAGTGCTGCATCCTTTTCTATATATTTTCTATATTCTTCTAATGTAGTCACTCCAATAACCTGTATTTCTCCCTTTGCCAAGGCTGGTTTTAAAATATTCGCTGCATTCATGGCCCCACCCTGAACTTCACCAGCGCCCATAATATTGTGCACCTCGTCAATAACTAATATTATATTTCCACTATCCCTTGCTTCTTCAATAATAGACTTCATACGGCCTTCAAATTGTCCTCTAAATTGCGTACCTGCAACCACTGCAGTGAGATCTAGCAAATAAACTTCCGTATTAAATAATTTCTCCGGGACTTGTTTTTCTACAATTCTTACAGCCAATCCCTCTGCAATAGCTGTTTTTCCTACACCGGCTTCCCCAATTAAGATGGGATTGTTTTTAGTCCTTCTATTTAAAATCTGTACTACTCTATCAATTTCTTTATTTCTCCCAACTACTTTGTCCACACCATTTTGCTTTGCTTTGTTTGTTAAGTTTATACCATATGTATCTAAATGCTTTCGTTTCTTTTTAAATGGATTCTTTCTCGATTTTTCTTCAGGTGCTTGTGGATTCTTTGCTGAAGTCTCAACTTCATCATCTATAAAATCTTTATTTTCGCCATCAGAAGAAAATAAGCCATTAAAAATATTACCGATCATTTTTTTACCATCGCCATTTTCATTATTAACATCAGCAGTATCAATTTCCTCTAGGTTCATATCTTCTATATTCATATCTTTAAAAATATTACCCATTTGCTGATTTAAGTTTTCAATATCATCTGAAGATATTCCAGCTTGCTGCATCAATTGATCCATAACTGGAACGCCCCTTTTTTTAGCACATTCTATACATAGTGCAACAGTTTCAGTTTTTCCATTTTCAATTTTTGATGTTAGTATCATTGCTATATTTTTTTTACATATATCACATAATTTCATATAAATCATCTCCATATTTTATGTTGTATTAAACATTATATCATTTTTAATAAAATTTGTTCGTTATATTTTTTATTGTTTGTTTTTTATTAATAAAGTATAACTACCCTCTGCCGTTAAAACTTCCCTTTTATATTTAATTCTACTATTGTAGTTATATTCCTTCTTAATAAATAATGATAATTTTGATAAAAAATAATATAAGGTGCATTTAACATGATTATATATTTATTTATTAGTATCTTATCTAAATAATTGCAAGCTTTTCTATTAATTCATTTACTGCTTCTAATGAAAGCTTTGAAGCTATTATTTTCAAAACCACCCTTGTATATCTCTCATTCAAAAGTTCTGTTTCACTTTTGTTTAATTCTGAAAAAATTATAGAAATAACCTTCATTTATAATCCCCCCAAATAAATTATTATATTATAGTATGCATTTTTACCCACATGGTTACAAAAATATATGCATGAAATTATATTTAGTCAAAAGTAGCACTTGGGAATATTATTTTTATAAAACTCATATCTTTATTTTGTAAAGCTATTATATTAAGGAGTAATTAAATTGAAAATTGCCGCTATATACTCCAGAAAATCAAAAATTACAACAAAAGGTGAATCAATAATTAATCAGATTGAGCTATGCAAACATGAATGTAGACATTTGGGAATTGATAAGTTTTTAATATATGAGGACGAAGGTTTTTCAGGAAAAAATATTAACAGACCTCAATTCCAAAAGATGCTAACTGATGCAAAAGAAAGTTCCTTTGATGTATTAATTTGTTATAGACTAGATAGAATTAGTAGAAATATCTCTGATTTTTCTACACTTATAAATGAATTAGACAGTCTTCATATAAGTTTTATAAGTGTTAATGAACAATTTGATACCTCAACACCTATGGGTCGTGCTATGATGTACATTGCCTCTGTTTTCGCGCAACTGGAGCGCGAAACTATTGGTGAAAGAGTTAGAGACAATATGTTGGAGCTAGCTAAAAGTGGAAGATGGCTCGGAGGCCAGACCCCTTTAGGTTATGAAAGTAAAAAGCTCTCCTATTTTGATAGTGAACTTAAGGAAAAAACCATGTATACCTTATCACCTATAAAAGAGGAATTAGATGTAGTAAAATTCATTTACAATAAATACTTACAGTACGAATCAATTAGCCAGGTATTCACTTATGTTTTCAGACATAATATTAAAACAAAAAATGGGGCTGACTTTAATAAAAAAAGAATTCAACTTCTATTAAGAAATCCGCTTTATGTTAGAGCCAATGAGGATGTTATGAAGCATCTTGAAGTTATGGGCATGAATGTCATGGGAAAAGTTGATGATAGACATGGCATTCTAACCTATAATAAAACTAAAGGTACTAGAATTAAACGAGATATAACGGAATGGATAGCCGCAGTTTCTTCTCATGAAGGAATTATTGATGCAACCCTATGGCTTAAGATTCAGCAAATATTAGACGATAATAAAAACAAAGCACCCAGGCTAGGAACCTCTGCCGCTGCATTACTCACTGGTATATTAAAATGCTCCAGTTGTGGTAAAAGTATGATTGTTAAACATGGTCATATTAGTGCACAAACCAATAAAAAAATTCAATACTATGTTTGTAGTACTAAAGATTATTCAAGAGGGGAAAGATGCAATAACCCTAATATCCGTGTAGATGAACTAGAAACCAAAGTTATAGATAATTTAAAAAATATCACTATTGACAATATCATCCTACTAGAAGAGTTAAATAAAATCAAATCTAAAATGCTTAAGAATAATTATATGCAATTTGAAATAGACAATTTACCAGGGCAAATAAAGATAAAACAAACTCAAATAGATGTTCTAGTAAATCAATTATCTTTGGAGGCCGATATTTCCAAATATATAAGGCCTCAAATTTTCAAATTAGGAAACGACCTAGAAAAACTAAAGATGAGATATTCTAAGTTAAAATCTGATTCCTATAAATATCAAAACAATAGGTGGAATGCAACAAATACACTTACATTTATAAGTAGCTTCTCATCAATGGTGGATGTACTAGATTTCAATAGTAAGCGCTTACTCATTAATAATATTGTAGAGTCAATATATTGGGATGGTTCTAAAGGTACAGTAAAAATTAATTTAATTAAATAAAACACTAGCCCACTTATCGCAGTTTGGTGTATCAAGCACAAAATTCACTTCCTACATCAATACAATCGTAGGGTTCATAACTCATCAATATAACCTCCTAAGCACTATACTATTAAAATATTTCAAAACCTAGAAATTGTTACAAGTTAAATAATATTAATACATCTCCTTTTAAAAAAACAAGTTACCCTTAACTTCAATTAAAAGCTTTTTCAATAAGTAAAAGAGTCTTTGTTGGCTCTTTTACTTGTCATGAGTAATATAATTAACAATTTTATGAATCTTTTGTTTAAACGCGGTTTCTTTTCTCACTGAGTTTTTAGCAACTAGAGCTTCTGTAAACAATAGTTTATTATTTGCATATATTTCTACTCTTCCAATTTTGTCTCCAAGGTTTACTGGTGCATTAACCTCATATAGTGGCTTTTTTATTTTAACCTCAATGCTTTCATCATTCTTTACAGGAATTGTAATATCTCTCCCGCTTACTATTTGAACACCCTCAATTCCATTTTTTATACTAATATTTTCTAAAATATCATTTTTATTAATTAGTTTTTTATACTCATAATTTTTTTCAACATATTTACTTATTCGTTCTGTCTCCGTCCACCGAGGAGTGCAATTTAAAGTAACTATAATAACCTCCCTGCCTTTAATTTTAACAGAAGTTACAAGGCATTTACCAGCCTTTCCAGTAGATCCTGTTTTTACTCCTGTTGCACCTGGTAGGGTCCATAGAATCTTATTTATGTTATGATAGCTCCTAGTAAAATTATAATCTTTTGCATCGATATCTTTAGATGATACAATATCATTAAAAATCGGTATTTCTTTTGCCTTTGAAGTAACCAGTGCTAAATCATATGCTGTGGAATAGTGATTTGCACTATCTAACCCATGAGGGGACTCAAAGTTGCTATTTAACAATCCAATTTCTAAGGCATACTCATTCATAAGTTTTAAAAACCCATCTACACTTCCACTTATTCCTTCTGCAATGGCAATTGCTGCATCATTTCCAGACCTTAACATAAGTCCGTATAATAATTCTTTTAATGTTATTTCTTCTCCTTTTCTTAACCCTACTTCTGAACCGCGAATAGAGGCTGCCTTTTCGGATACGATTATTTTTTTGTTTAGATCTCCAGATTTTATTGCTACTAGAGCAGTTATTATCTTTGTTGTACTAGCAATTTCAGTGGGTGTATATGCATTTTTTTCATATAAAACAATTTTCGAATCACAATCTAATGCTATGGCACTTATAGCATTAACATTTAAACTATCCGCATAAACATTTTGAAGCCCTGCTGTTAATAAAAAAAGTATACTCAAAGTTATTGATATAATTTTTTTTAATTTTTTTCTCATAAGATCCCACCTCTTTTAATTTTTAATTTCAACTTACAATTAGCTATAAATAATGGATATTAAACATTTATTGATTTTTTTATTCGTTTTTGGGTATAATAACAATTATTAGGTATACTTGGAGGTTAAAATGTTTAAATTTATCACAGTATTTCTTTTAGCACTAGCAATTATATTATTTCCAATCCCAATAAAAATAACTCTTAAATACTCAAACAAAATTTTGGAAATTTTTATATATAAGAAAAAATTAAAAATAAAAAGTCTTTCAAAAGCAGGTTTAAAAAATAGTTCAAAAACTGGTACAAAAGCTAAAACAAAAGAATTTTTTTTAAAATCATTTTCATTCGATGATATAAAACTACTTATTTATAAACTTATGAGCTTAAAATTCAAACCCACATTAAATCTAAATACTAAACTAGAGTATGGATTTGATGATGCTGCTTTTGTAGCTGTTTTATTTGGTTCTATTCATAGCGTCTATAGTTTTATATATTTACTCCTACAAAATTTTGTTAAAGTAAAAAAAATAGACATCAAAGTCATACCTCATTTTGAAGAACACGATATAAATATGGAAATTTCGAGTATAATTTATTCCAGTTTGGCAAAAAATGTTTATATAATATTTATTATGATAATTTGCCTTGTAAACATAAAAATGCTACATAAAAAATCAAACATTAAAAAATACAGAGGAGGAAATGTACATGGATAATCATCCAATTGAAAATTTAATGAGGACCACCATGGAAAGTATAAAAGATATGATAGATGTAAATACCATTGTAGGAGATCCTATAGAATCACTAGATGGTACTACAATCATTCCTATTTCAAGGGTATGCGTTGGTTTTGCTTCTGGTGGTAGTGAATTCAATAGTGTTAAAAGCGGCTCAATGGATAAATACCCTTTCGGTGGTGGTTCTGGAGCTGGAGTCACTGTTAAACCCGTTGCGTTTTTAGTTGTTAAAAACGATTCGATAAGACTATTGTCCGTAGATCAACAAAATACCTATGATAGAATTGTTGATACCGTTCCACAGGTTATAGATATTATTAAAAATATGTTTAAAGATAAATATGATAAGCCTAAAGAATATGATGATGAAGAAAAGTGTGATGAATAATAATTTTAGCTATTAGAACTTAACTAAAATTTATTAAGTAAGCTTATGAAACCCCATTAAAATAAAGTTTTCATTGAAGATACTTTATCATAATGGGGTTTCATTATTTTATGCACAATTCTTTTAAAAATAATTAGACAGTTTCAATACTTTCAAATCCCCCTTTTGAATCTTGCTGTGAATTTGCACTATTAAATTCTTCTAAAGAAGGCATTTCATCCAGGCTGTAAAAATTAAAATGCTTAAGAAATTCATCTGTAGTAGCATAAATAATAGGTCTTCCCGGAACATTTTTTCGTCCACTTTCTTCAATAAGTTTTTTTTCTGATAAGGTATAGATTGCCCTATCACTCTTAACACCTCTTATCTCCTCAATTTCCACTCTTGTTATAGGTTGTTTATATGCAATTATTGCTAGTGTTTCAAGAGAAGCCTGAGATAATGATTGTCTAATATTGGTCTTTAATAATTTTTGAACATATTCGCTATTGCAGGATTTTGTTACAAATTGATATCCATCATTAGTTGATATAATTTTAATTCCTCTATCCTCCTCTTCATATTTTGCTCTTAATTCGTCTAATAACTCTGCTGTAAAATCATTGCTACATTCTAATATATTTGCCATTACACTTAATTTTAAGGAATCTCCAGTAACAAACAACAAAGATTCAATAATAGAGAAATATATTTTTTTAGTAGAAACCTCTTCAATGTCCTTTTGTATTATATCAAATTCACTTATATCAAATTCACTTATATCAAATTCACTCATATTAATCTACCCTTTCTAAATATATATCTTTAAAGGTACTTTCTTGAATTACTCTCACGCTTCTAATCTTAATCAGTTCAAGCAATGCTAAAAAAGTAACTATAACTTCTATTTTTGATGAATAACCATAAATAAGCTTTGAAAAATATACTTTCCCAAACAAATTAAGTGCGTCTCTCAATTCTTCCATTTTATCTTCTATTTTATATTCATCTACTAATATATTTTTGTTTATTACATTATTTACATTCATTTTATTTATATATTGTTGCATTAAATTATTATATAAATTATACAAATCAAGCATTGTAACATTTTTTAAAAAATCAATTTCTTTAGCATTTTTATTATCTTCTTCAATTATTTCAGGTTTTTTACTAAACATTATGCCTGCATCCTGTTCTAACATCTTTAATTTTTCAGCTATAACTTTATATTTCCTATATTCTATAAGCTTACTTAATAATTCTGCTTCTACATCTTTTTCTTCATCACTACTATTCTCCTCTTTATTTTTAGGTAGCAACCTTATAGATTTAATTTGAATTAAAGTTGCAGCTATAACAATGAATTCTGATGTCACCTCTAAGTCCATTTCATTCATGCTTTTAAGATGCTCCAAATACTGATTTGTAATTTCAAAAATATTAATATCATAGATGTCCATCTCATTTTTCTTAATAAGATGGAGTAACAAGTCAAATGGGCCTTCAAAATTAGTTACTTTTATAGTTAATGGCATGTACACTCGCTCCTAAATAAAAATTTAATTATAAAGAAATAAACATTTTTTTAATTTCTTTATATCAAGCTATTTTAAGTATAGTGCATCTCTAAAAAAATAACTAGTCAGTATAAAAAATAAAAGAAAGTATATATTACTACAACTTCTGTTCGCTGCGCTAAGTAATTCTAAACTGATTTTAATGAAAGATGCTAAAAAGTGCAAACTCGCTAATGCTCAAACATGCACTTTTCTTAACGCATCTCCCATTAAAATCATTTAAGAATTACTAGAGCTTGCTCAAATGAAGTTTACGTAATATATACTTTTTTTTGCGTATAGGAACATTTACTAACATCGGAAAATTTCTAAATTTATTTTAACTCTCATCTATAAAAAAGTTATCCACAACGGTTTCATAAAATAAATTTATGAATTTAAATTGCCTTATCAAATAAGTCTACAATGTTATTCTTAATATTATCCCATACTCTAGATTTTTTAATGTCTCTATCGCTATAAACAATAATTTTACCCCATAATTCATTATCAATATAAATTTCACAAAATCCAATTGCTACATCTTTTTTAAATTCACTCAAGCCTTCCTGTATAACAATTTTTTTAGTGATTTCATTTTTTTTACCTCTTTCAAGAGTTACAAGAATGTTTTCTTTTGCCTTAGCTATTAGAAACTTGTCACCCTTCTTATTTAAAGATATTTTTTCTAATTCTTCATCTTTTGTTACTATTTTTTTAGTTTCAAATTTTGAAAATCCAAAGTTCATTAACATGCTAGCATCGTTATTCCTTACTTTATAAGTTGGTGCGCCCATAATTATTGCAAGCATTCTAACATTATTTCTCACTGCTGTAGCCGATATACAGTATTTTGCCTCATTTGTAAATCCGGTTTTAAGTCCGTCACATCCATCAAAAAATCTAACAAGCTTGTTATGATTTACAAGCCCTATTGGAGTTTTCCTACCCTCAGAAATAGTTTCCATATAAGTTCCTGAATATTTTAATATTTTAGGATATTTTAATAACTCTCTAGACATAATTGAAATGTCATAGGCCGATGAAAAGTGTCCATCCGCACTGAGCCCTGTACAGTTTTTAAACTCAGTATCATTCATATTAAGACCTTTTGCTCTTTCATTCATCATAGATACAAATGCGCTTTCACTGCCGCCCAAATATTCTGCCATAGCCACTGCAGCATCATTACCAGATGCGATGGCTATACCCTTTAAAATTTCTTCTACAGTTCTAATTTCACCAGTATCTAGTATCATACTACTTCCACCCATTTTTTTTGAGTTTTCGCTAATTGTTATTTTATCCTGCAATTTAATCTTACCAGAATCAATAGCTTCCATTGCGAGTAACATAACCATTACTTTAGTTACTGAGGCCGGCGCAAATCTTTCATGAGAATTTTTTTCGTATATTATTTTTCCACTAGACGGTTCCATTAGCAATGCTGACCTCGCTTCTACTACAATCCCTTTATCAACCTTTTTTTCCCCTTCTGCACTTGCTGATTGAGTAAAAAACTGTGTAATGAAAATTAACGATAAAGACAAACACAATACATTTTTAATGCTTCTTTTCATATGTATCCTCCTCATATTACTTTGAGCTATACAACAATTGTTAAGTGCTATAAAGCTTATTTCGAATTCATATGATTATTTTTACCAAGTTACCACAATATTATCACTATTTATTTCAATAAAACAAAAAAATTTATTAAAGGTATGAAACAAAAAAATAATAAGTCATCATACTGGTATATTATACTAGTATAACCACTTATTACTCCACATAAATATTCTATGCTCTTGGATGAGTATTCTTGTAAATTTCTGCTATTTTACTTTTTTTCTTTATAGTTGAATAAATTTGAGTTGTAGCCATGCTATGATGACCTAGTAATTCACCAACGGATCTTATATCTGCACCATTTTGCAATAAGTGCACAGCAAATGAATGTCTTAACGTGTATGAGTTTATCGTTTTTTTAATATTACTTTTTGTAGCATACTCTTTAATAATCTTCCAAAATCCCTGCCTAGTCATTTTATCACCTCTAGTATTGAAAAAAAGTGTGCTTAATTTATTTATATTCATATCAAACCTAATCTTTAAGTACTGTGATAAACATCTAACAGCATGAGATCCTATAGGAATAGTTCTTTCATTTTTCATACCATTATTGCACCTTATATATAAAAGTTCTAAGTTAATATCATAAACTGTTAGACTTAAAAGCTCTGAAACCTTCATGCCTGTTGCATACATGAGTTCCAGCATCGCCTTGTCCCTACAGCCTTTGTGTGTTAATTCTTCTGGTTGATTTAGAAGCTGATCTATCTCTTCAATAGATAGAATTTGAGGTATATTACGTTTGATTTTTGGAATAGAAAAATAAGCTGTTGGGTCTTGCTGTGCAAAATCTTTTCTAATAAGATATTTATAGTAATTTCTAATAGAAATTACACTTCTCGCTATAGAGCTATTTGCAGATCCCTCTTTTCTAAGAAACTCTGCATATGCCATTATTGTTATGTTATCAACCATTTCTATGCTTTCATTTCTTGACTCAGTAAATTCGATAAATCGTTTAACATCTCTACCATAGGCCTCAACAGTATTTCTTGACAACTCGTTATTTTCTAAATTATCTATATAGATTTTCAATAAATTGCTCATAATTAGTCTCCCATATTTATGGTAATATCAATATTCGCACATATATTTATTTGTATTAACCTTTAAAAAATAAATAAAATGTAAGAACATAATTATAAACTAATCTATAGTTTTTATCAACCAGTTTATAAACAAAAATAGTATTTTTGTAATTTTTTGTATTATCCATTAAACTTTGAAGCAAATAATCTAAAGCCTTAGGAAGGAAAATTCCAATTACTAATAAGACCACAAAACATTTTATTGTTAATATTATAAAACACCGTGATTCACTATTCCTCATTTGCTAGCACTTCCCAAATTATTAATAAGGTTTTTCACAAAATATGGTGCAATATAAGATTCTATAATTATGCCAATAAATAAGAATATTATTATTACAATAAATATTAGACTATAATATAATATTCTACTACTTATACTACTTGTCCATTGTTTATTGAATTTATCCTTAAGTAGCATTATAGAAAATTCCATGGATACTACAGATGCAAAAATAATGCATGGAATATAAATTATATTTTGTGGAAGTACCCCTAGAATTGCAATTCCAATACCACTTTTTCCAAGGCCACTAATCATGAAGCTAAAAGTAAATCCTACTGTAAATCCTTTCAATAAATCAATAATAATTATTATTGGTATTCCCACAATAGTTAAACCTAAAAACCAAAGAAAAATAATCACAGGTAGATTATTTTTAATTGATTGTGAGAATATTAATTTATAGCTAATTGCATTTGAATTTGAAGGGTCAATAAAACTAGTCAAATAATTTACTAAATCATTTTGTTCAAATTGTCCCATATATTTTACACTATACATTCCTAAAATTATACCTGTAAAAACACAAAGCACACTTACAATATATAACCAGAAATTTTCTTGTATGTGATTGCTTATCTTACTTATTAAAGTATTTGTCCACATAATTTACTCCCCCTTTGTTAATCACTTTTCTCAGCTATTAGCTAATGACAATAAGAATATTATAACTTATTTCATATTTATGATATTAAAGAGGGTTATATGCATACTTAGTTTAAGATTATATCTATTTAATTTTTTTACTGATTACCATTTACCACAATCTAATTACCACAATCTAACTTCTCATTCAATTTAATATAACCTATGTGCTTATTGCACATAGGTTATATTAATTAATCAAGTTTAATTAAGAAACTCCTCGATTTTGTAGTCTTAGTTTATCAGCTACCATAGCTATAAACTCGCTATTTGTTGGTTTTCCTTTAGCATTGTGTATGGTATAACCGAATATCTTATTTATAGTTTCAACCTGACCACGACCCCATGCTACTTCTATAGCATGTCTTATTGCTCTTTCCACTCTACTAGCAGTTGTATTGAATTTTTTGGCAATTGATGGATATAGTTCTTTTGTTACTGCAGATAAAAGTTCAATATCATTTACTACCATAGTAATTGCTTCTCTTAAATACATATATCCTTTAATGTGGGCTGGAACACCAATTTCATGAATTATATTTGTAATTTCAGCTTCTAAATCCATTGGTTCATTACGACTAGTTTTTCTAGGTTCGCTTGTATCCACAAATGACATTGATTTTTTACTGTTATCACTGGAAATTGTATTATTAAACATTTGTCTTATTCTTTTTGTAAAAACATCCATGTCGAAAGGTTTTACTACATAATAATCTGCTCCCAAAGTAATTGCTCTTTGTGTAATTTTATCCTGTCCTACTGCAGATAATACTATTATTTTAGGTATTGGATCAAGATCCATACCACCTAATCTTTCTAGCACACCAAGCCCATCTAAATGGGGCATTATTATATCTAATACAACCAAATCAGGCTTTCTCTCTTTTATCAATTTAAGAGCCTCTATTCCATCTTTTGCAATGCCCGTAACTACAATATCCCTTTGACTTAGTAAATAATCGTTTAAAATATTACAGAATTCTTTATTATCGTCTGCAATAAGTACACTAATTCTAGATTCTTCCATATTATATCTCCCCCTTACAAATAATTCCCATATCTTAACAAATATTAATTCGACAAAAGAAATTTAATTCCTTCTTATATAAAATAAAAATACAAATAAATATTTTTTTATTATAATTTATAAAATAAAGGATAGCATTTGCTATCCTTTACGTGCTAATTTCTATTTTACCTCTTTTTTTTCAATAATGCTAGTTATTTTGATAAAATGCCTGCATCTTTAAGCATCCATTCTATATATATCCCGTATCCTACATCAGGCTTATTTATTAATACATGAGTAACTGCTCCCACAATTTTACTATTTTGAATTATTGGGCTACCACTCATGCCTTGAACTATACCTCCAGTTTTTTCTAAAAGTCTAGAATCTGTAATTTTAATTATCATACTTTTAGATCCTGATGTACTTTGAGGTAATAGCTTCTGAATTTCTATTTCAAACAACTCTGGTTCACTACCGTTAATAGTGGTTAGAATTTTTGCTTTTCCTTCTTTAATTTCATTTCTTAACCCTACTTTCATTGGTTTATTAAATTTTTTATTAATAAGACTTTTTGTTCCATCTCCAAATATGCCACATTCCGTATTTTTTATTATTTGTCCTTTGATTATATTTTCATCTATAAAAAGGCCTCGTAATTCCCCTGGACTTCCTCTGCTACCTTTTTTTATAGATACAATATTAGATGATACAATTACTCCGTCACTAACACTTAATACCGTTCCAGTATCAGCATCTGTAATAGGATGTCCTAACGCAGCAAATTTATTAGTTTTCTCATCATATAAAGTTAATGTTCCTACACCTGCAGTTGAATCTCTTACCCATAATCCTATTTTTTGTTTTCCATCTTTATCAATGGCGGGTTTAACTTTTACATCGAAACAATCCAAATTATTTTTTCGTTGTAGTGTAAGAGTAATTTCTGAATTTTTTTCTGTATTTACAAATCTTGATATATCTTCAGCATGATGTATTTCAACATTGTTTATTTTAGTTATACTATCTCCTATTTGTACACCGGCATTTGCAGCAGGGCTTGATATTTTACCATTACTACTGTCTATATCAGATAAAGCTACTACTAAAACACCTTTGGTATTCAATTTAACCCCTATTGGCTGTCCTCCAGGGTAAACCATAATTTCTGAATTATCTCTTGCGAAAGTAGGTTGTACTTTTAAAGAATCTATTGATCTTATATTTATATCTGTGTCTCTTTTAATTTTATAAAAACTGGTGAGAATTTTATCGGTACCTGGTTTTACTTTTATGACTTTTATAGAATAAAAATTTTCCATTGGTGAATTAAATGTTGTGACAGCTTTATTCTGAGTTATAAGGTATATACTTAAAGCCAAAATCACTAGAGGTGTCATTATAAAGCATATTATATTTAATCTCTTCTTCATGAGCTTTACCTCCTTTCCGCTTATAATTAATTATAACTCTAAGTTACCCTTGAGCTCTACATATTATCCTATAACATTAATTCAATAATAGTCAAAGACATAGATTGAAAACTAATTTATGATTAATTTTAAAAATTCTTCTCTATTTCTATTTTTTCACATTTTTAATAAGTTGTGCAAGATTGTTCATTTAGAATATTGTTTTACATATAAATTTAATTTTCAAAAAAAAAATAAAGCCATTATTAATAACTCTATTTTTACCTATAAAACATATTTTTATTACTATATAACTATAAAAATAAAATTTATTTTTTCTTTTGCTTATTAGCCATATTAATCATTTCTTTAGAATTTTCCAAAGTTAATTTAGTAACCTCTGTACCACCTATCATTCTAGCTATTTCCTGTTGTTTTTCTACTGTATTCATTTTTGTGATGTTAGTATAGGTTTTTTCACTTATGACATTTTTAGATATTAAATAATTCGTATCCGCCATACTAGCTATTTGCGGCAAATGAGTTACGCAAAAAATTTGATGGTTTTTAGATATTAAATACATTTTTTCTGCCACACATTGTGCAATTCTGCCACTAATACCAGTATCTATTTCATCAAATATAACAGTAGGTATTTCATCTTTATCAACAAATACAGTTTTAAGAGCAAGCATTATTCTAGATAACTCTCCGCCAGACACAATATCTTCTAGTGGACTTAATGGTTCACCTGGATTAGTAGATATACAAAATTGAACCTTGTCGCAACCATTTTCATAAAACTGCTCTTCTTGTTTTACTTCAATATAAAATTTACTTTTTTCAAGTCCAATGTAATTCAATTCATCTTTTATTTTATCTTGGAGTTCACTAGCTATACTACATCGAATTTCATGAATTTCATGACCTAAAACTTTCATTTCACCCTCAATAGATACTTTTTCTTTTTTAAGAAGGGAAATTATTTCACTACTATTAATTAATTCTTCATTTTCGATTTGAATTTTTTCACTATATTCATGAATTTCTTTAATAGTTGGTCCATATTTTTTCTTGCAACTATTAATTTGACTTATTCTGCTATTAACATATTCCAATTCTTTTTCGTCATAGTAAATAGTATCTTTTAAATTTCGTATGTCAGCAATATTTTCCTCTATGTTGTAATAACTTTCTTCCATTGAATCTGCAATTGTTTTTATTTTTTCCATATGCTTCTCAATAGTTCTTAGTTCCTTAATAGCTATAGCTAAATTATAAAAAACTGTTGTATTTTCTTCGTCGTTTGTATATAAAAGCTCATAACTTTTTGATAAATGTTGCTCTAATTTCTCAGAATTACTAATTATTGCACACTTTTCTAAAAGTTCATCGTCTTCACCAATTTTAATATTTGCATTTTTAATTTCTTCTAACTGGTAATTTAAAAAATCAATTCGTTTTTCTCTTTGCCCCTCATTGCCTTCAAGTTTTTGAATTTTATTTCTTATAATAGTCATTCTTGCATATTTTTCAGCATAACTAACAAGAACCTTATTAATTCTATAAGCCCCAAATGAGTCTAGATAAAATATATGATTACCTTTATCCAATAAATTATGATTATCATGTTGTCCATGAATATCTAGTAAGGTCTTACTAATAAATTTAACCTTTGAAAGTAACAGTGATTTACCATTAACCTTAGCAACACTTTTTCCTGATTGGAAAGTTTCCCTGCTTACAAATACCATATCCTCATATTCGATATCCATATCATCTAAAGCATCCTTGTTATTTTTATTATCTATTGTAAATACAGCCTCAACATAAGTTTTGTCTTCCCCTGTCCTAATTAAGTTTTTATTGAATTTTCCACCTAAAACAAAGTTTATAGCATCAATTAAAATTGATTTTCCTGCTCCTGTTTCACCAGAAAGCACGTTAAATCCTCCTTCAAAATTAATACTCAGCTTTTCAATTAGGGCAAAATTCATAATATTTAATTGTAGGAGCATACTAACTCCTCCTATTCACTAATCATTTTTTTTATTTTTTGTACTATTTCTTTCATATCTTCTTCTCTTCTAGCTAAAATAAAAACAGTATTATCCCCAGCTATAGTTCCTACAATACCAGTAAATTTTAGCGAATCTAGTGCTTCAGCAGCAGCAGGTGCAGATCCTGATATTGTTTTAAGTACTATAAAATTATCCACATGATCAACATAAAGCACAGTTTGGCAAAAGATGTTAACCAATTTATTTGATAAAAAACTATCTTCTGGTGAAATAGTAGCATACTTGTGAGTTCCATGTGCATTCATAACTTTAATTAATTTTAATTCTTTTATGTCTCTAGATACGGTTGCTTGAGTAATATCAAAACCCTTACTTTTTAGTTCTTCTGCTAGTTGTTCTTGAGTTTCAACCTCTTTAGCCTGAATGATCTCAATTATTTTCGCATGACGTGCAATCTTCATTTTTTTCTCCCTCACAATCAATTGTTCTAGAAATTATTTTTTTTCTCAAAACTTCAAAATAGTTGTAATCATTAAATTTTACCAATCTACATTTCTTATTTGAAACATTCACCAGTATTTTTTCATAGTTATTTAGCTCTATTGCGCGTTGTCCATCAAGTGTCAAAAATATACTTTCGTGTTCACTTTTTATATTTATAGATATCTCACTTTTAGAATCTAGAACTATAGTTCTCATAGATAGTGATAATGAACAAATAGGAGTTATAGCTATAACATCTAGGTTAGGATAAATTATAGGTCCACCTGCAGATAGCGAATATGCGGTTGAACCTGTTGGTGTAGATATTATAAGCCCATCCCCTGTAAAATCAATATAAAACTTATTGTCTATGTAAAGTTCATATTTAACAACTCTAGCTAGTGTGCCCTTTGATACAATAATATCATTTAACGCAATATATTTTTCAGATTCTCCTCGAAGTGGCAAAGTGCAATTAAGCATCATCCTGTCTTCTACATAATACTCATCTTTAAAAATTTTTCTCATAGCATTTTCAAACTCTAAAAGCTCCACACTGGTAAGAAAGCCTAAATTTCCTATATTCACTCCAAGTATTGGAATATTAGAGTTATATAGATTTCGCGATGTTCGAAGTATTGTCCCATCTCCGCCTAATGATACAATAATATCTAAATCATTATATTTTATATTTTCAAGGCCTTTGGAATCTTTAAATATAAATATATTGGTTTCATCAATATATTTACTGATAATATCTTTTACATATTTCATTATCTTGCCATCTCTATCTTTTGTGGTATTTATGTTAATGCCAATGTTTTTCATAATTCCTCCTTGCCCTTCTCTATATCAACTGTCTTCTATTAATTGTTATTCCTATTACCCTTAGTTTAAACTTTTATGGGCTTCACTAACTAATAGTTCTATACTTCCTCCAATGAAATTTTCATAATACTCTTTAACCTTTTTAAAATAAATTAAATATTCAATATTACCGTTAGGTCCTTTTATAGAAGAATAATTAACATTAATAACCTTTACATTAAGCTCTTCCAAAAACTTTAAAACTCTAACTATTACAGCTACATGTTGACTTTGTTTTTTAACCACACCTTTTTTGTTTACTATGCCTATACCAACTTCGAATTGTGGCTTTATTAAAGCTACAACACTAGCATCACTTTTTAATAGACTCAATATACTGGGAATGACTTTCTCCAGTGAAATAAATGACACATCTATACTAGCGAAATCTCCAGGTTCCCCTATCTTATCTCCATTTAAATATCTTATATTTGTATGCTCTAATGATATTACTCGCCCATCAGCTCTCAGCTTATTATCTAACTGATTTATTCCAACATCTATAGAGTATACTTTGCATGCTCCATGTTGGAGCATGCAATCTGTAAAACCTCCTGTGGAGGCGCCTATATCTAAACAGACTTTCCCTAAAAGATCAATATCAAAAGAATTTATAGCCTTTTGAAGCTTTAATCCGCCCCTACTTACATAGGGATTATCTTCTCCAATAAATTCAATATTAGATGACAAGTCTACTTTCTTTCCGCATTTTGTAGTTTTAATTCCATCCACAAATATATTTCCAGCAATAATATTTTCTTTGGCTCTTTCTCTAGAAAATAAAATTTCCTTTTGAACTACAAGAACATCCAATCTCTCTTTATTGTCTACCATGAAAAACTCCTTAAAGACCAACTAAAGTGGCTTATTTAGACTAACTTTAAAACACTTTCGAAAATCCCATCCGCATCTAATTTATACAATTTATATAATATATCAACTGTTCCATGAGGAACAAATTCATCTTTAAATCCCAAAGTAATAACTTTTGTATTTCCATTCAATGAATTTACATATTCAAGAACCATAGAACCCAAGCCTCCATGTATAACGTTGTCCTCTATAGTCACTATGGAATAGTTTTTATCTACTAGCTCTTTTATTAACACTTCATCAATTGGCTTAATAAAACAGGCATTAATCACAGTAGATTCTATTCCAATATTGTTTAATTTCTCTCTAACTAAAACAGCATTTTGAACCATTTTGCCTGTAGCTATAAAAGCTATTTTACCCCCATGAAAAACTATTTCCCATTTTCCTCTTATAAAATTTTTAATAGAGGACATCTTTATATTTGGATTATCTCCGCCCCTAGGGTATCTTATAGCAATTGGATAATCTTGTTTAACTGCAAAAGCGAGCATTGACTTAAGTTCACTTATACACTTAGGGGCCATAATTGTCATATTAGGAATATGAGACAAATATGATAAATCAAATATGCCTTGGTGAGTCTCTCCATCTTGACCAACAACCCCAGCTCTATCTATAGCAAAAATAACCGGTAGCTTTTGAATGCATACATCATGCAAAATTTGATCATAAGCCCTTTGAAGAAAAGTAGAGTAAACCGCAAAAATAGGTCTTAACCCTTGCGATGCCATTCCCGCCGCCATAGTAACTGCGTGTTGTTCTGCTATTCCCACATCAAAAAATCTATTAGGAAACTCTTTCGAAAACATTTCAAGCCCTGTGCCCTCAGGCATGGCTGCTGTTATTGCAACAATATTTTTGTTTCCCTTTGCAAGGTCAACAATCTTCTCTCCAAATGCATCAGAGTAACTTTCTTTAGAACTACCACATAGTTCTCCAGTTAGTGGATCAAATGGTCCCACTCCGTGAAATTTACGTGGCTGTTTTTCAGCAAATTCATAACCCTTGCCCTTTTTAGTTATGACATGAATAATTACTGGTCCGTCTATATTTTTAGCTAGCTTTAAAACCCTACTTACAGCTTTAATATCATGTCCATCTATAGGCCCTAAATATTTTAAACCCATATGCTCAAATAACATTCCCGGCACTACAACCTGTTTAATTCCATCCTTAATTTTATGGATAGAATTAACCATACCGTTACCTACACTTGGAATCTTTCTAAGTGTAGAATTTATTTCTTTTTTTATTCTGTTATACGTTGGATCAATTCTAAATTCGTTTAAATATTTAGACATACCACCAACATTTTTGGATATAGACATTTGATTATCATTGAGCACAATAATCATCCTAGTTTTCCTAAATCCTATATCATTTAAAGCCTCAAAAGACATGCCTCCAGTAAGCGCACCATCACCTATTACTGAAATAACATCATAATCCTTTTGTTGCAAATCTCTAGCTCTTGCCATACCAATTCCTGCAGAAATAGAAGTACTACTGTGGCCTGCTTCAAAGCTGTCATATTTACTTTCTTCTCTTTTAGGAAAACCGCTAAGTCCTCCAAAATTTCTAAGTGTTTCAAATTTATCTTTTCTTCCTGTAAGAATTTTATGCACATAGGCTTGGTGACCTACGTCCCATACCACTTTATCTTTATCAAAATCAAAAACATTATATAGACTTAGAGTTAATTCTACTATACCTAAATTAGAAGCTAAATGGCCTCCTGTTTTAGACACTTTTTCCAGTAGAAAATCTCTAATTTCTTTTGCAAAAGAATTTAATTCTTCTATAGACATTTTTTTCACTGAATTTATATCATTAAAATCATCTAAAATTTTACCCATATATTTCTAACCTCTTTTATTAATTATAATATTTTAGAAACAAGGAAAATTGCTCCAAATTATTGGTTATATTTTTATTTATGTATCTAAATTCCCTAATATTTCTTTAAATTTTACCACCATTTATGGAGACATTATATCATATAATAATAATTAATATTCTCTTTTCAATAAAAATTCCGTGATTTCTTCTAAATATACTGTATTTTCTTGTAACTTTTTTAATATCCCAAAACATTCCTGGGTTAAATCCTTACACATTTCCTTGCATTTTTCTAATCCATACATAGTTATAAAAGTTGTCTTATTATTACACTGATCATGTTTTACATTTTTACCCAAAACACTAACATCACCAATTATATCTAATATATCATCTTTTATTTGAAAAGCCAGCCCTAATTTCTCACCATATTCACTTAAAATGCACACATCTTCTTTACTGGCATTACCAAGTATTGCACCACTTACTATAGCCACTTTAATTAATTGACCGGTTTTATTTCTATGCATATAAAGGAGTTCTTCCTCCGATATTGAGATGCCCTCACTTAAAATGTCACAAATTTGTCCAGCTATCATTCCCTGAGCTCCAGAGGCTTTTGCTATAATAGAACTTGCCTTAATCTTATTTAAATTTCCACCTAAACATTGATCTAGCATTATTATCATTGCTTCATTTAATAATCCATCTCCTGCAAGGGTAGCTATTGCTTCCCCATAAATTTTGTGATTTGTAGGCTTTCCCCTGCGCAAATCATCATTATCCATACTGGGAAGATCATCATGAATAAGTGAATAAGTATGAATCATTTCAAGTGCAGCTGCAAAAGGTAAAATATCTCTATAGTCTTTCTTGTACATAGCATATGTTTGAAGCATTAAAATTGGTCTTACTCTTTTTCCTCCAACTTTTAGACTATAAATCATTGCTTCGAAGTTTCTATTATCTATCTCTGGCTTTTCGTCAAAATAATCACTTATCCACAGTTCTAATGTGCTTTTCATGGATTCTATATTCATTTTATCCCTTCTTTTCTTTATATGTTTTAAAAACACAATGTACCTTAACTTTTAATAACTTCAGGTAGTGGCATAAAGTCTTTTTCGCCTTGTGCTGTTAATATCTTAATTTTACCTTCTGTATCATTTAAAATCTTATATAAACTGTTGCAAATTTTTATACCTTCTTCATAAATAATCATAGTTTGTTCTAATGTAATTTCATTTCCGTCCATTAGGCCTACAATCTCTTCAAGTCTTATCATCATGTTTTCATAAGATTCTTTTTTCTTAGCCATTAAAATTCCTCCAAATTGCTTATTTTAAATTTAGCACTGCCATCTTTCAAAGTAATTTTCACTTGTTTTGTATTTTTCAAATTTTTAATCTCATTAATAACTCCATCATCATTATTTTGTAATAATGCATATCCCTTATTTAAAACATTCAAAGGGTTATGTGCCTGGAGCAGAGCATTATATTTGGAAAGTTTCTGCTTTTCTAATGAAACCACAGCATTAAATTTATAATTTAAGTTTTCTTTCAAATTATCTATATGAATATATTGATTAACTATATAATTTAAAGGGTTATTTATTTTTAATGTTTTATTTAGCAAATTAACTTTATTGTATTCTTTAGTCACCACAAATTCCACAGATTTTAATAGAAGTTCTCTATATGCACTAATTTCATTATTTAATTCTTTTAAATTCTTTACGGCAATTTCTGCCGCGGAGGATGGAGTTGGTGCTCTATAGTCAGATGCAAAATCTGCTATAGTAAAATCAGTTTCATGACCAATTCCAGTAATTATAGGTATTTTAGAATTATAGATTTCCAGAGCTAAATTTTCTTCATTAAATGCCCATAATTCTTCTATGGAGCCTCCCCCTCTCGCTATAATTATACAATCAACATTTTTTGTGGTGTTAAAATATTTTATTCCATTTACAATATCTTCACTAGCATTTACACCTTGAACCAGTGCTGGATATATAAGGATATTAACCAGTTCATTGCGCCTTGTGGCAACGTTTATAATATCTTTAATTGCAGCTCCTGTTGGCGAAGTAATTATCCCTATGCGCTTAGGAAAAGAGGGTACATTTTTTTTGTGCGAGCTATCAAATAATCCCTGCTTTTCTAATTTTTCTTTTAAATTTTGAAAAGCTAAATATAGCTGTCCTTCTCCGTCCACCTCTATGGAGTCACAATAAAGCTGATATGCTCCATCCCTTTCATAAACAGAAACCCTGCCTTTGGCAATAACATTCATTCCCTCTCTAGGTGTAAATTTAAGTTTATGCGTTTGTGATTTAAACATTACACAATTTATCTTTCCAAATGCATCTTTTAGTGAAAAGTATATATGTCCACTAGAATGCAATTTTACATTAGATAGCTCTCCTTTAACATTGGCATTGTTTAATATAAAATCACTATCTATTACTTTTTTAATATACCCATTAAGGGCAGTTACTGTAATTACTTTAATAAACATTATCCCTCCATGCTACGCAAGCATTTTTTATAAGCATTGTGGTAGTCATCAGTCCCGTTCCACCTGGTACAGGAGTTACATAGCCTGCAATGTCAATAACCTGGTCAAAGCATACATCTCCAGTAATTTTACCATTTACCATTGTAGTACCAACATCTATAACAACTGCTCCTTGTTTAATAAAATCACCTGTAACAAAACCTGGTCTACCTATTGCTGCAACTAGTATATCTGCCGTTTTGCAAATATCCTTCAAATTAATGGTTTTAGAATGACATATAGTTACTGTTGCATCTTCATTAAGTAATAATTGTGCTGCTGGTCTACCCACAATATTACTTCTACCTATAACTACAGCATGTTTGCCTTTAATAACACAGCCAGTATTTTTGATCATTTCAATGGCGCCTAGCGCTGTACAGGGAATAAAACACTTATCTCCCTTATAAAATCTACCCATATTCTTGTCAGTTAATCCATCAATATCCTTTTTATATGAAATTTTAGAAATAATTTCACTTTCATTAAACTTTTTGGGTAAAGGTAATTGAAGAATTATGCCATCCACACTATTATCATCATTGAATTTTTCTATAAGATCCATAATATCTTTCTCGTCAATGTCAATGCTTAAGTGAATACAACTATAAGAAACCCCTAATTTATCACAAAGGTTATTTTGACTTTTAACATAAGACAATGAGCCCCCATCTTCCCCCACTAAAATGGTCACAATAGATGGTACTCGGAGTCCAATTTGAGCCCCCTCACTTATAATAGACTTTATTTCATTTCTATAGCTTTCAACTATTTCTTTGCCATTAACTTTAATTCCCATATTATCCTCTCCTTTTATACATTTTAACAACATTTTGGAAGCTTCAAGTCTGTCATCTTCTTTAAGTTGCAGTTGTCTAGCCTAAAAAGATTGCTTTAGTGGCAATCTAAATCTGCTTCCAAAGTTGTTAATATTGCAGCATCGCAGATGATGATTTAATAGATTAATAAGTATAAGAGACTTAAGCCATAATTTCAAAATTCCTCTTTTATAGTAATAAAATAGACTAGCATACTATCTAGTCTATTTTCAAGCTACCTATATTACAAATAATGTGAACTTCGCTAACATTTAAGTACATATTCTATATCATTTTTGCTAAAATACCATTTATAAAAGCTGGCGAACTATCTTCACCGTATTTTTTAGCAAGTTCTATTCCCTCGTTCACTGAAACAACACCTGGTATTTCTTCCTCAAATAATATTTCATATGTACAAATTCTTAAAATCGCTAGATTCATTTTTGATAACCTATCCAATTTCCACTTAATTAAGTACTTTTCAATATTCTTATCAATTTCCACGCCATTTTCATTAATTCCGGCTAGCACCTTAGTAATATATGACATATCCAGTTCTGTTAAATCTACATCTGTACACTCTTTGAAATTTTCAATTATATCCTCATACTTCTCTTTGTTTATTGACATTTCGAAAAGTAATTTCATTGCTGTTTCTCTTGACTTTCTTCTATTCATTAGTTATCCTCCTTGTATGATTTTTCCATCCTAAATTATGCACATATCTTTAACGTGGAAACACCCTCTGATTAGAGAGGGTGTTTACTCCTATGCTTCTATTTCCTCTACCTCTTCTGTTTTAGGTAGTACAACATTTTGTACATACACATTTACTGCCGATACTGCAAGTCCCGTCATAAGCTCTACAGATTTTTTTACATTAATTTGCGCTTTTTCTGTAACTTCTGGAATTTTAACACCATATTCAACTACAACGTGTAAATCAATTACTGCACTATTTTCCCCTACATTGACTTTAACGCCTTTAGATAAATTTTTCTTTCCACTTAATATTTGAGTTATTCCACCAACTAGACTAGCGCTCATTCCAACGATTCCCTGTATTTCAGCAACAGCGAGTCCAGCTATGACACTAACTACATCCTCAGATATCTTAACAATACCCATATCTGTTTCATTTAAAATTTTATCTTCCATATTAGTACCCCCTTGTTTAGCTTAGGTAAAACATGTTAATGCTATATTTATTATAGCAGATAAATATTTGATTTACAATTATTATTCTTTAATGCTAACTACAATGTTTTCTAATTTTGTTTTACTCATAACAACATCTTGAATTGCACGAAGTTCTTCTTTTGAAAGTTCTTTTTTTGCAGTTTTAACTAATACATCTACCTTGTCATCTGCTATACTGCACAATGCTTCTTCAAATCCTTGGGCTTTTATAGCAAGTTCAATGTCTGATTCATTTTGGTTAGCCACTGCTATGCTTAGGTATTGAGAATTTGCAGCATCCTTTTGCTGCTCTGAAGTATTTTTATCATCAATTATTTCCTTAATTGTTTGAAGAGTACTGTTATTTTGTTGATTTCTTATTAATATTGCTTCCGTAAAATAGGTTGAAGAACTTTTGCTTTGTTTTAAAGATATTGCACTCTCGTCTTTACCAAAACCAATGTCATTTACATATAATGGTCCATTTACTTTTGTTGCAAGATAGCCTGCAAACACTATAAGTACCACCAACGTAACAATTATACCAGATTGTTTTTTATTCATAATATTTCCCCCCATCAACTTTTCTAAGAAATTCTATCTAAGAAATTATATGCTAATTATTCATAGGATATACATTAACTTTGTTTTCAGGCAAATTAAATAAATTAATTACTGCCTGTCTAATCCTAAGTTCAGTAACCTTTTCCACTGATCCCTCCGCCACAACACACACTCCAGTAATAGTGGGCTTGACTGTTTTTACAATTAGTGGCTCATTTGCACTTCCATTATTGGACATAACCACAGTTCTTCCGTCATTTTTTTGAGTGATATTCCTTTTCCCTCCTCCAGTATCATTTTCTACTGTAAGACTTTCAGAATCATTGATATTCACTGCAGGAACACTTTCTTCACCACTCTCAAAATATATCATCAATTGTACTTTTCCAACTCCCGAAATTTTTTCAAGTGTTGATTTAAGCTTGTTTTCTAATTGTGATTCATAATCAGTTAATCCAGTAATGTTATTTTCCACTGCAAGTTTATCATTTTGCGTTTCGTCTGCCACCGTTGCAACCGTCTTTGGTGTTTTGAAAAAGCTACTGGCTAAAACTATTACAACTGCAACTAAAATCAGAAGTACCAAATTCCCTAATAGTTTGTCAGATTTTTTACTATTAGTATTGCTCTTTTTGTCATCACCACTATTTAATTTTGTTTTAATAAACTCAGTAATTTTACTAAGTAAATTATCATTATTCATAGCGCTCCTCCTTCATTCATTATTTTTAATCCTATTGCTACACTAATTAATAGTCATAGGTTTTAAGAACTCACTTTATAAACAGTTATGATTTTACTAGATATTTTAAATTTGCTACTTAAAAGCCTCTTTATTTTTTCCCCATCTTCTCCACCCAAAATATTTTCTTTAGTTGCATTCACACTCTTAGTATTAATTTCTATTTTTTTAATACTTTTAACCCCTTTGTCTAAAATTTCAATTTCAACCCTATTAATATTAAATACTTTATTTTTTTCATCATAATTTATTCCTATGTCAGCATTGTACTGATTTTCTGGATAAGCCTCTTGCAAATTTATAATACATTGATCTTCTAAATTTTTTTTAAAATTCTCTGTAGTATTTAGTATGTTAATATCCTTATACTTTTTAACATCTGTTACTGAGTTACTTGACTCCATATAACTTGTTGCCTTATTTGTATAAGAGTATAAATCAAAGTCCTTATTAAAAATCTTTATTATTGGGTTTATTATTACTACAATTAGCATCAATCCTAATACAAACTTTGCATATTTTTTCATGTTATTATCTGGCAAAATCATTTCTACCGCAGTAATAAAAAATATAGCAACAGTAATGTTGGTTATCCAGACCTTCAATACATCTATCAAATTATCACCCCCTTTTTTGATTTTCCATATGGCATGGACTATTAACCGTCACTTTAGCCCATCATTATACTTTTCCCAGTGGAAGCTACTATTGCAACCATTATGAAAAACATTATACTTACGGATATTACACAAGACATTAAGAGAATAATAGAATCCCCTACTGAATTTATGCAATCTACAGTGCGACGGTCACTTATAGGTTCAATTAGTGCAGCTGCCAATTTATACATGAAAGCCATAATTAACAGTTTTATAATAGGAAATAGTACTATTACTATAAGAATAATAAGGCCTAGCCCACTTATGGCATTCTTTAGAAGCAGTGAGTATCCTGCTACCGTTGAAATTGCATCAGACAGTGCTTTCCCAACTACAGGTACAAAGGTATCTACTGCAAATTTTGCTGTTTTTATAGTAACTTGATCTATAGTTTTTGCAGCTATGCTCCTTACTGTAATTACTGCAATAAATACCGTCATAACTATCCCCTGAACCCAAATAGCAATTTGTTTTAAAAGTTTTGTTAAATTTTCTATTTTATAATCACTAGATATATTATTAACAAATTGTAGTACGAAGCTCATAAATATTATAGGAATGAGAATATCTATATAAATTCTAGAACTTATAGTGGCAAAACCCATTATTACAGGGTCCAGCAGTGTGGCTTCTGCGAACCCTCCCACACTGGCCAGCAGCATCATAAGAACTGGAATAAGTGCTGCCATAAAATCTGTCATATTAAGGATAGTGTTTCTAGCTAGCTCTACACCTACATAAAAACTTTTAGTTATCAAAATAATCATTACACCATAACAAGCAAAGTATGCAATACTCGACAAGCTCTCTTTACTAAATGCACTTTGAAGATTATGGAGCAATGCACAAACAATAGCAATAATCATGAGACTTCCAATTAACTCCATAGATGCAATAACTTCTTTAAAAGTGAAGGCAATAAGATACGTAGACATTTTCTTAAAAGTAAAACCATTTTCACCAGTTTTCATAAATTCCTGAACAAAGGCTTTGGGCTGCATATCGTTAAATATTTCATATTTAGTCTTTATATTAGTAATATAATCATACAAATTATTTATTTCCATTTGTTCTTTTGTTCCTATTTCACTTACTTGGGTAGCCTGTACACCAATTGGTAAACATATTAAAATCAATAAAATTAATATTATTTTTTTCATATTATACCTCTACATTATTTTTAAAATAGATTGCATCACTGCCATAAGGATTGGTATTGCCAAAACTAGTATTAATATTTTCCCTGCAAATTCAACTTTAGCTGCAATACTATTCTCACCAGCATCCCTGCAAATCTCACTACAAAAGGAAGCCAAATAGGCAATGCCAAGTATTTTAAAAACTGTGTTTAAATACACAACATCAATATTTGCTCTGTTTGCTAGTGTTTGCAAAAAACTCATTATTATAGTAAGTTTGTTTATCATAAATAAAAAAATCAATATTCCTGCTGCAATACTAACTTGAATAGCTAAATCATCTCTTCTGCCTTTAAATATAAGCACGATAAATAGTGCCATAAAAGCAAAGGCCACAATTTTAATTATTTCCATAATGCCACCCCCTGTTTTAAAACTGAAACAAAGTTTTTACAGAAGTAAATAGTTTGCTAACTAGGTTTATAACCATCATAAGAATTAATATTACTCCAGCTAAATTTGCAACCACAGCAATGTCATCCTTTCCTCCACTTTTTAAAATCTTATCAATAATAATAATCAGAATACCTGTTGCCCCTATTTTGAACAGCAAACTAACATCTAACACTTTAAAAACCTCCTCCCTATATTAATGCTAATGCCAACATTGCTCCAAACGAAAAACCTAAATATCTATACATTTTTGAATTCTTATTCATAAAATCTTCTGATATTTTAATTTGTTTTTTTAAATTTCCTATGGTAAGTTCAAATATACTATTTTGCCCTTCAATATCTGACTCTCCCAAAGTTTTAGATAAATCCAAAATAACATTTATATCATCAGAATTTAGATATAATCTACTTTTCACTGTATCCATTGCACTATTTACTGCCTCATAAACATTCTCATAATCATTGTCAGATAATAATTCACTAGTTTTATTAAAAAGTTCTTTTATAGGCTCTTTACTTTTATGCGCTATGCTTTTAAAAGCATCTGGCAAAAGGGTATGTACATAAGTTATTTCATTTTGAAGTTGATATACTGCTCTTTGAACTTCAGTTAACTGAAAAACTCTATATTTAAGCCGCTGACTGTATACAATTCCAATCAATGTTGAAGCACCTAATATCACCACGCATCCTATTATTTTAATCATATTATGACCTCCACAAATCTTTACCCACAGTAAAATCATAAATACATTCTATTGTTCCAATTCCACTTTTATTACTAAGCACTATGGCTCTTGAAAATACGTAATTTTCCACAATATCTTTAAACACTAATCTTTTATACAAATCTTCAATTCCAAAACCATGAATAGTTGTAATTAAACTAATCCCAGAATTTAATGCCATTAAAATGCTTTCCATATCCTTTTGAGTGCCAATCTCATCACAAACTATTACCTCAGGTGACATGCTCCTAATTGCCATCATAATTCCTTCACTCTTAGGACAATTATCTAGTACATCTGTACGTATTCCGACGTCCATTTGTGGTATTCCTTTAAAAGAACCTGCTATTTCTGACCTCTCATCAATTATGGAAACATTTTTGCCATGGAAATTTTTATTTTTATCCCCCTGAGATAATTGCCGGGTAATATCTCTAAGTAGTGTTGTTTTTCCGCATTTAGGTGGCGATATAATAATTGTATTGTGTACTGAATTATTGCACATAATATAAGGCATTACCTTATCAGCACAACCTATAATTTCTTTACATGCTCTTATATTTATAGATGAAATATCCTTGATAGTTTTTATGCTATTATTTTCAATAACACATATTCCGCATAGTCCAACTCTATGTCCACCTTTTATAGTAATATATCCCTGTCTTATTTCATCTTCAAAGGCATATATTGAATAATTACTTATTCTCTGCATTATATATTTTATATCCTCGGTAGTTGCGATATAATCCCATATTTCTTCTTTACTACCAATGTGAATAAATAGAGGCTTGTTTACTTTTATTCTAAGTTCTTCAAGTTCGTATATATTGTCAACTTGTTCCAATTTAGTCCTAATATTTTTTGGTAATATTTCAAATAAATCTTTTGTAACTAACATTTTTCTCACCCTCTCATATATCATTTCTATTTTGAAACCTAGTGAAATATTCCATATAAATCTAATTTTTTTAGTTAAATGGAATTCACTTTAAATAATATATGTGGTAACAACCAAAAAAAGAATAAAAAAAAAGAACCAAATTGGTTCTTTTTTTTATATAACTTACTTATTTTTAGCTTACTCTTTCCATATAATCGCCATTTCTAGTATCTATTCTTATAGTTTCACCTTCATTAACGAACATTGGAACTTGTATTATTGCTCCTGTTTCTACAGTGGCTGGTTTTGTTACACTTGATGATGTATTGCCACGAACACCAGGTTCAGTAGCAGTTATAACTAGTTCTACAAAATTTGGAGCTTCTACTGAAAAAGCCTCATCCTTATAGAATTTTATTATAGCAAACATATTTTCTTTTAAATATTTTATAGCATCTTCAACTTTTTCGTAGTTAAGTGGTATTTGTTCAAATGTTTCTTGATCCATGAAGTAGTATAATCCTTCAGCTGAATATAAATACTGCATTTCTTTTCTTTCTATAACTGCTTCTTGCAATTTTGTAGTTGGGTTAAATGTCTTTTCTGTAACCCCTTGATTTATAACATTTCTTAATTTAGTTCTAACAAAAGCAGCTCCCTTACCAGGTTTTACATGTAAAAACTCTATTACTGTATAAACTTGTCCACCTTCATCAAACGTAGTACCTTTTCTTATGTCTCCTGCTGATATCATTAAGTATCCCTCCAAAATTCATTCATAATTCAATTAACCCATTTATATTGTAACCTTATTAGGTAAATCAATACCTATTTCTGCAGTTGTATTGTATCCGCCTAATTATATATTTAGAATTAATTTTTTAAGTTCGCTAGCGCTACTGTATCAATTACATTTATCTTAATTATAGCACTTGTTGCCACAATATATGCAAGTAAATGCAAACATTACAGAGTAACAATGTTATTTTATCAAAACTCAATGACATTTGCAAATATAATTATGCATTATTTGAATAATATTTTTATTTATATTTTTCTAAGACTTAAAATCCATATATCTTCATAAAAAAATAGTTAATTTACTTGTTTTTTTTAAAATCAATACTTATATTTATAGTATTTACATCCTTGTTAATGTTAATACTATTTATTCCTGAAAAATTTTTGTTTTCTTTTAATGAATTAAGGGAATCATATAGCAATTTTATATCACCTATGTAATCTACTTGAACATTGCATTTCTCATGTTCTAGCATGTTTATAGATTTCACATCAAAATTCATGTTTTTTCTTAAAATTTCTAAAATATCACTATATCCATATTTTTCTATATTTTTAATATTACCATCTACTTTAATACTATGATAATTTTGGTTTTTATTTAGAAAAAATTTATCCTTCACAGAAATAAGCTTGAAAGATAAAATCATCATTATCATGAGTAAAAAAGCTAATATTATTTTAAGTTGCCTGGTTTTATACATTTTTATACCTCTATTATAATTTTGAAGTTGTACTTTTCGCCATTTTTATTACTTGGAGTTAGTTCCTTTATAGAATAGTGATTTTCTATGCATCTTATTGCAATGATATATTCATCATAACTTTTAACTTCCATGTCTATTTCCAGACTTTTTTTGCTTATATTAATATTTTTGAAATTCAGATTATTCACCTCTAAAAAGCTACTCAATTCTTTATATTTTTCAATAGTGACTATATCCACAATATCAGTACTCAAAACACCAATATTATTATTTTTACTAGCATTATACACCTGTATACTATCTGCTCTATGGGATATATTAAGAATAAAACCAAACAAAATTATGTTTGCTATTATAATTATCATAATGCAAGTTTTAGTTCTTTTATATATTATTTCATTTTTTTTATCTTCGTACCAACTTGGAATGAAGGTTTTCTTTTTCATAGCATTTTATCCTTTTTTTATCATATATTTTACTAATTCTTCTTGCTTTAAATTATCTAATATAACCTTTGGTAATTTTAAATAAGTAAGTTCTTCAATACCTATTGCTTCATTATCTAATGCAATACTATCTAACTCTTTAACATTTAATTCTTTTATATTTGCATAATATATTTTTTTACACCGCAGCGCATAATCATTGTACTGTTCTAGAAATTCGTTCATTACATATGAAAACTTTATTATAGCTAACTCATTAACACTTATTATATTATTAGCCACAATTTCATTATCACAACAAATTAAAGAATATAAATTACAATCATAATAAAAAACCAATATATAGTCACTTTCATGGATTTTATCTGAATAATAGTTTTTAAAACAAAATTGAATTAAGTTTATTTTTTTTAGATTAATGTTATTATCAATGCAATTTTTCAAAATATCTAAACTATTTCCCTGAAGGCAAAAAACTAATATTTCCATATTAAATTTGTCTTTACTTTTAAGCTTATAGGTAAACGCAATATGATCTATGTCTTTATAATAATATCTTAATTCATTTTTAATCATATCGTTAATTTGATGTTTTTTAACTGTTGGCAAGGTCATCATTTTAATATATACTGTTTCCCCTTCAACGAGCACGTATAAGTTCTTGTTTTTTATATGTAATTGAAAATCTTTTATATTTGCAATATCCTTTATATATGAATTTTGGAATGCAATATTGAATGCTTTATTCAATATAATATTTTTAGAAAATCCAGCTATTAAAATTTTATTGTTGGAGACTTCTAGAAACATATTCCTTCTAATCTTCATCTTTTCATCCTCTTTTCCCCTATTAATTTCAATAAATTTCTTCCAAACTTGCTACTTGCCACATTGATGAAACCTAGTAATACTCTGTTTTTATAAACACCAGCTTAAAACTCTCACCATTTGCTACTAATTTATAATAATCATTTCTATTTATTGTGTATTCGTAAGGTATTGTAAAAATTAATTCATTGGTTTTATTAGTGTAACTCACCTTTGATGCTCCATACTTTACTATGCTACTCTTGATATTGCAAAAAAAATCTATTGTTCCTACCTTTTTTATGCCTTCATTATTTTCATTAATATAAGTGAAAAATAAAGTCATTAGATATTCTTTATCCTTTTGGTATTCATTATCTTTTAATATGTATTTTTTATTACTTGTAGAGTATTTCACCTCTGCCATTTGAATATCAAAAATATACATCATTATAATTAAACAGATAATCCCTACTAAAATCGTATAAACCAATATAAATCCCTTTTTAGTTTGCATTTTCTATTGCTAAACACCTCTCAATTGTTTGACCATTATACCAACTTACTTTAATGTAAAGAGTTTTCCCATGTTTTATAGCCACAAAATCTTTCACATCATCTATAATTAAGCTCTTATAGGAACTGTCCGAGGGTACACTATAGATTGTTCCATACAGCAGATAAAGATTGCTATTGATACGTTTTATGTGGTTTGTGGTTCTTCCATCACTGTAACTTATTTTAATGATATTACCCTCAGTTTTTATGTCCTTTGAATCCTCATTAATTTCCTTTTCAATTATTGATATTGCCTCATTTAAATAATTAAACCCCTTGTTTTCTATTACATTATTTTTGTAGTTTTTCAAGTACGAGATAAGCATACTATCAACTACTCCCAGCATTAAGAATACTAAGCTCATTGCCACTACTATTTCTATAAGTGTAACTCCCTTTTTCACCATTCATGATATCCTTTATAGAAATCACATTGCAATTGTACAATATCATTTGGTCCACCAGCATATAGAGAAAGTCTTAACGTGTATACCTTAGATTCATATTTTAAATAACTCAATTTAATATAGGGTCTCCCCACAGATGATGCTTTCGAAAAGGTATCCATTAAATTGTTTTGAATTTTGTTAACTGTCATATTTTCACTATTTATAAAAGTTCTATTATCCATAAGTACCTCTTCAAGTTCTGCAAATGTCATAGTGTATATTATATTATTTTTTAAAGTCTCCATTATGGATACATTATTATTTATACTTTTAGTGTCTTTTTTAATATTCATAGAAGTCACGTTAAAAGACATCATACAAATAAAAGTTATAGAAAATACACCTAGACTAACCAACACCTCTACTAAGGTAAATCCTCTTTTACTTGATAAGTTTGACATATTCCGTACCTACTCTCATTGTAATTATATGTTTTACTAAATTATTGTCTATTAAAACAACTGTGCATGCATCATTAGTAAACCCGTCCTTATCAAAGATAATGTCACTATTATTTCGCCTTCCTATCACTTCATACAATGTTATTTTATTTGAAAATATTAGTTTATTTACCGTGCTAGTTCCCTTTTCCAACTTAATTTCATTTTTTCCTCTATCAAAAGTCACAATTGCACTACAAGAATTTTCTCTACAATACATTTTCGAATTATTAATAAAACCTACTGTAGCATTACAATAATAATCTGCATCTATCTTGTTTTTTATTGTTTTATAATATTCTAAAGAAACTATGCTGACTCCCCCAATTATGCTTATAATAGCTAAAACTACTACCATCTCTATCAATGTAAATCCTCTACGCATAAATTCACCTTTCTAATTTGTCTAAATACTAAATAAATTCATTTAAATTTTTCCAGCAGAGTCCATGACACTTAGCATAGGAAGCATAACCGCCAGTATTATTGTACCAATCATAATACCTAAAAATATTATTAGGATTGGTTCTAGTAGTGCAGTGCCTTTCTCTACCTTTTCCTCTGCTTCTTCATAAAAGATATCTGCAGCGGTCAAAAACATTTCATCCAAATTACCGGTTTCCTCACCTATTCTTACCATAGCCACAAAGAATTGTGGAAATAGGTTCATTGCATTTAAACAATCTGCTAGATCTCTTCCTTTTTTTATATCATTAAAAACGGTTTTAAGTTTTAACTTAAAATATCTATTACCAATAACATCATAGATTATTTCAAAGGCTCTAAGCAGTCCCACCCCGCTACACAATAATATATTAAGTCCTCTAGTAAATCTTGTGTAAATAAGGTGTTTATAAACAGGTCCTAATATCGGACACCTAAATTTGAATTTATCAAAAGCCAACTTCCCATTTTCCGTTTTAAAATATTCCATAAAAATAAAAGCTACAATTAAATTAATTATTAAAATCCACAAGAAATTTTGTCCTAAAAAATTACTAGTTCCTAAAACAATTCTAGTTATTAAAGGAATATCTGCATTAAGAGAATTTAAGTTTTTAATGAATATAGGTATTACCTTTATAAACAAAAATAATGATACAATAGTTAATGTTAGAAATACTGTACAGGGATAAATCATTGAATTAACGAATTTTTTTGTGAGCTTATGCTCTTTTTCATAATATCTAGACAATTCCTCCAGTATTGTATCTAACTTACCACTCTCTTCCCCTAAATAAATCATGTTTATTAGAAACTCAGGATATATATTTCGAGTGTTTTTCATACTTGCATATAGTGAATTCCCCTTTTGTACATTTTCTCTAATGCTAATAAGACTATTTTTTATAGCTTTATGTAACATTTGCTCATAAAGCAAATTAAGAATATCACATATAGGTATGCCTGATTTAAGACATATTGAAAATTGCTTGCAAAACATTGATATAATTTTCAAGTTAGGTCTAGTAGAAATTTCACTTATTTTTTTTATACTCCTACCCTTTATTAAAAATATTTCTTGCGCCCGTAATCCCAATGCTAATTCTTCTATACTATCACTTTCAGCGCTACCCTTTATTATTATTCCATTTGAGGTTTTAGCAATGTATTTATATTTCATTTTATATTTCACCTATCATTATTCATCTTGCGGAAATAACTAGTCATTATGCTATTATACCTCCACAAGATAACCTATTTAAAATTATAGCTGTAAGTAGCATTCACAAATTCTTCTATTGAAGTTACACCGCTAAGCACGGAATCTCTACAACTCTCCATAAAAGAACTTGATTTATTTTCATTACAATATTTCCATAACTCATCACTTATGCCGCTTCTTGCTATAATAGATTTATGAACACTATCTAATTTTAGTAATTCATATACCACAGTTCTCCCTTTATATCCAGTTTTATTACATTTATTACATCCTACTGCACTATATATTTTGTCGCCTGTTTTAAAACCTAAATGCTGAAATTCGTCATGAGTAATCTCATGTTCAATTTTGCAATGGCAACATAATTTTCTTATTAATCTTTGGGCTAATACTACAACTAATGAATCTGCAACCAAATATGATGGAATACCCATATCTATTAACCTAGATATGGATGTTACTGCATCATTTGTATGAAGTGTTGATAAAACTAAATGTCCTGTTATTGAAGCTCTTACAGCAATTTGTGCAGTCTCCTCATCCCTTATCTCTCCAAGCATTATTACATCTGGGTCTTGCCTCAAAATGCTTCTTAGGCCCGTAGAAAAAGTAAGCCCTGCTTTAATATTCACATTTACCTGATTAATTCTAGGCATATTATATTCTATTGGATCTTCTATAGTAATGATATTTTTGCTTTTACTATTGATTTCATTTAAAAGTGCATATAAGGTAGTGGATTTACCGCTTCCTGTAGGTCCTGCCACAACAATCATTCCATGAGAAAGTTTTAATATATCCTTTAAAATCTGAACTTTATCGAAGCTAAAGCCTAATGAGTCTAGATTAATGAATTTCTCTAATTTGTATAGAACTCTTATAACAAGTTTTTCTCCATACATTGTTGGGAGTGAGGATACCCTAAAATCATAATCTGTTCCATCTATGTTTTCAGTTATCTTCCCATCCTGAGGTATTAGTTTAGTTGCTATATCTATATTTGCCATTATTTTAATTCTTGTACATAAAGATTTATATACACTACTGGGAATCTGATTTATTTCATTTAGGATGCCATCTACTCTCATTCTAAGTATGGCAAAGTATTTAAAAGGCTCTAAGTGAATGTCACTAGCTCCTGAATTCACCGCCTGCTTTAATAAGGAATTTGTTATCCTTATAACCGGTGCATTTTCAGCAAAAAGTTCGCCCTCCATCTCCTCATTTTTTTCTTTATCTTCTAGCATATATTCTTTTTTAAGCTCTTCAACTGCCACATCCACAATTTGTTTTCCATAGCAGTTTTCAATAGCTTTTAATATATTACTAAGTAAAGCAAAAAATACTTTAATTTTTTTATTGGTTATAAATCTTAACTCGTCGATAACTTTTATGTCAAAGGGATTTGAAAAAGCCACATATAACTCATCATTTTCATAATAAAAAGGAATTAAGCTATATCTGCTGGCTATCTCCTTTGATATTAATTTAAAAGCTCCATTATTCCCATTGTTAGATTCTAAATCCATATAGGGTATACTAAAATCATTCTCTAGTATTGAAATAAGCCCATTCAAATCCACTTTTATGTCACGCAGAATTATTTGCTCTTCGCTAAAATTGCTATTAAATGAACTCGCCTTCACGTCCTTATAGCATTGTTCTGTAATTAAGTTTTTATCTAGTAGTAATTGGAGTAAATTTTTTTTCATAATATTTACCTTTTCTAATTTTAATTTATAGGATATCCACTTGTAATCATTGTCAGTTTTTTAAATATTATTCATAATTTATAAAGAAATTTTTCACAAAACTAAAAAAGTATATATTACGCATATTGCAATACGATTAATGCATTACACGTAATATATACTTTTTTAAATGTAAAAATATTTAAGTTGCTCATAATTTAATTCAGATAAAAATGTCCTTCAAAGGTTATTTCTGCTGGTCCTTCCATTAAAACTTCATCCTTAATAATCTCTACGGTAAGGATTCCACCAGGAACCTGCACAGTTACTTTTCCATCTATATATCCAAGCCTACTTGCCGCTACCACAGAGGCACAGCTACCAGTTCCACAGGCTAGTGTTGGCCCTGCGCCTCTTTCCCAAGTTTTAACCCTTATCATATTCTGCCCTAATACTTCACAAAAGTTTACATTCGTCTTTTGTGGAAATAGACTATGCTGTTCAATAAATTTTCCTTCCTCTATGCAATAATCCTCATGTTTCCCAAAAACAATAGTATGGGGAACACCCATAAACATTGAAGTAATATAATATTCTTTATGATTAGCCTCTATTTTTCTATTAATTATTTCACTCTCAGCTAAAGCGGGAATACTAATTGGATTAAAATTATATTTTCCCATATTAATAGTTACACTTTCTACTCTTCCGTCTTTAACACAAATATTTGCAAACTTTACACCGTCACCAGTTTCAATTTTTATATTTTCCCCTTGCACATGTTTTTTTTCCCAAACATATTTAGCAAAACATCTTATACCATTTCCACACATAGATGCATAAGAGCCATCAGCATTAATAATTACCATCTGAATATCCGCTATATTACTCTTTCTAACTACTAAAATTCCATCTGCACCTATGCCAAAATGCCTATCACAAAGTTTTATAGCAAGTCCCTCTAAATTGGCATAGTTACACTGAAAATCCTCAATAACAATAAAATCATTTCCCGTTCCCTGCATTTTTGTAAAATTTATAGTTTCCAAATTATTCCTCCTTCTTATGATGCTCTACAATGACTTTTCAATAATTTTCTTTAATGGTATACTGTTAATTATAGTATATCTCATATTATGCTTAATTCATAAAAATTCATTTAATGTTTTTATGCATTTTGCTAGATGTGAGTTTATCATTTAAATAATATATTATATAATGCATTATTTAAAAATGTAAATATATAGTATTAAAATAACAGGAAGGATGATATATATGGCATTAGATGGAATTTATTTATCCAGCCTCATTGAGGAAATAAAAGATGTAATCATAGATTGTAGAGTTGATAAAGTAACACAACCAGAAAAGGATGAAATTATATTAAGCTTTAAAAAAAATAGAAAAGTCCATAAGTTATTAATAAACTCAAGCTCTAATTATCCTAGAATTCACTTTACTGAGCTTAATAAAGAAAACCCAATAAAAGCCCCTATATTTTGCATGGTTTTAAGAAAATATTTAAATACCGCCACGGTATTAGATGTAAGACAACTAAATTCAGATAGATTACTAATTATTGATTTTAAATCTAGCGATGAATTAGGCTTTGATAGTGTATACTCGTTAATAATTGAAATAATGGGTAGACATAGTAATATTAGTTTAGTTCGCAACCGTGATAATTTAATTATGGATAGCATTAAACACGTTTCAGCAGACGTCAACAGTTTCCGTGTTGTATTTACTGGTGCAGAATATGTATATCCACCAGTTTCTACAAAGCTAGATCCTTTCAACTTTAATTATGAAGAATTCTATGAGTATATAACCACTAAAGAAATACAATTTAGCGAAAAATTTTTTACAGGCACCTTCACAGGAATAAGCGCTAAACTTTCAAAAGAACTGGTATATAGGTATTCTACAGAAAATAATAACTTTGATTTAGATCATGCTAAACCTATTTATGATTTTACAGAAAATCTATTTAAAAATTTAAATAAAAATATGTTTTTAGCTTCCTATGCAATCAAAGGCAAACTAGAAGACTTTCACTGTATTAAACTTACTTCTTTAAAAAATTGTGAATACGCCCAGTATGATTCACCTTCTAAATTAATAGAAAATTTTTATGTTCAAAAGGATACCCATGATAGGTTAAATTCTAAAAGTGCAGACCTTCAAAAGATAGTTCATAACAATATCAACCGTTGTGATAAAAAGGTAAAAATACTTAAAGAAACCTTAAAAGAATGTGAAACTAAAGGCTCCTATATGTTAAATGGCGAACTCTTAACTGCAAATATATATTCACTAAAAAAAGGTGATAAGGTTGCCAGTGTTGTAAATTATTATAGTGAAAATGGAGAATACGTTCAAATCAAACTTGATGAAAATAAAACTCCCTCACAAAATGTTCAATACTACTATAAAAAATATAACAAATTTAAAATAGCAGAAGAAATGGCAACAATTCAGATGGTTCTTACTGAAAATGAATTAAAATATCTTCACTCTGTACTAACTAACATAATAAATGTGGAAAATTATAGTGCAATTGAAGATATTAAAAATGAGTTAATAGAAACTGAATATATAACATTTAAAAAACATAACAAAGGTAAAAATAAAAAAACAAAAGCAACAAAGCCTATGCATTTTGTTTCAAGCGATGGCATTGATATTTATGTTGGTAGAAATAATATTCAAAATGACTTTTTAACTTTAAAACTTGCAAATAAAAGTGATACTTGGCTTCACACAAAAGAAATCCCAGGTTCTCATGTTATAATTAAAAACTTTGGTGATATACCTGAAACCACATTATTGGAAGCTGGAAACTTATCAGCATTTTATAGTAAATCCAAAAACTCCTCTAATGTACCTGTTGATTACACCGAGGTTAAAAACGTAAAGAAACCCTCCGGCGCAAAACCTGGAATGGTTATTTATTCAACAAATAAAACTATGTATATAACTCCTACAGAAAGCACCTTAGAACGAGTGGAATAAAAAATCCAAGGGCAAGTAATTTGGGTTTCAAAAGTAAAATAACGTATTAATTATTATATAATTAATACGTTATTTTTCATACCTAATTCTGCCTATTATTCACGATTTCTATAGCCGCTTTACCTGTTATATGTTCGATTTTGACTTCAAATAAACATACCCTATTCCATTCACTTTCAATTTCTCGCTGTCCTTTTTCAATATAGTCAGGTGAATACTTTTCAACTAAACTTTTAATGGCATATTTCCTCTCGTCATCTTCTTTAAGAATCCTTGCTCTACCAAAAACAGACACACTACGAAAATGGGTAGTAAAAGTTTTTTGTATTACTTCGTCTTTTTCTATGACACAAAATGTAACCTTATCATTCCTTTTTATACTGTCAATCTTATGCCCTTCTTTTGCACCATGGAAAAAAAGTTTTCCATCTTTATAAGCATAACTTACTGGAACGGTATATGGATAATCATCATCGCCTGTTACACCTAAAACTCCAGATGTGCACGACTGTAGAATTTTAATTGTTTCTTCTTTAGACAATAATTGCTTTTTTCTTCTCATTTCTCTGAACATAATTACACACTCCTTTCTATATCTAGTGTACCTACTTGTACACTGATTGATTTTACTCGTTTTACACATAGACTACATATAATCTATGTAGTCTATAATCTTACCTAAAACATTTTCTTATTTGTTCAAAAACATCTTGTTCAG
>NZ_JBOITM010000027.1:0-21407 GCF_050717535.1 Clostridium sp. | reverse complement strand
ATTTACTTCAACATATTCTGATGCTACCATTTCTTCATAATCAATATTTTCATATTTACTTGACATTATACTCACCTCAATATAAAATTCTATGTGAGTATGTATATTCGACATAATTTAATAAAATTCTTTTTGTATTTATTACCCTTTTAATGAATTTATTACAAATGTAATTCATTAAAAGGGTTTTTGTATAGTCGGAAGATGAGATATATTAATTTATTATTGTAAAATTGGTAATTTCACCACTTTAATTTTGCAAAAACTTTCTTTACTATTTCCTACTATTATTGAATTAGTTAATATGTCTCCCTCAGTTGCATTTTTATTTACAGTACCTTTATATGCAAGTATAAAATGAGTGCTATCATCCGGCATAGCAATACTAAAAATACCAGATTTACTTGGAACTGCTAAATTGGAAACATAAATGGGCTGACCAGCTCCTACTATTTTATAGAATTTAAAATCTGAAATTGTACATTCATTATCAACTTTGATTTGTATCTTAGCATTTTTAATTGATGTTTTATACTCTACACCAAAGTTTCCACTAAAACCTTTTACTATCAAATACGGTGATTTATCATTAACTACACCATTTAAAAACATTCCATGGTTTATAATACTAATAATAGTTGTATCTACTGTTAAACTAACTTTGTTTGACTCTCCACTTACATTTCCTGCTACATCGCTTTGCGTTGCTTTTATTATATGATCTCCATCCGTTAATGCATCGATTGGAACCAAGCTCCAGTTTCCATCAGAAGCTACTGTTACTGTTCCTATAGAATTTGTACCATCATATACTGTTACTGTTGCCCCTGGTTCCCCTGTTCCTGCAATTGTTGGTTTGTTCTTGTCCGTTGTTGTCTTATCTTTCGGTGTTGTAATTACTGGTGTTGCTGGTTGCATCTTATCTACATTAAAGTTTGTTGTAGTTTGTGTAATATTGTTATAACTGTTAACCACCGTTACACTTACAACATTGTCTCCATCCACAAGATTTCGAGTGTCACAAGTATATTTTCCGTCACTGTCTGTTACTTTATTAGTAAGTATAATGTTTCCATTTACTTTTATTTCTTTAATCGTACTATTGATTTCCGTTTTAATTAAAAAGCTATTTTTAGAATTGTTTGTTTGCTCTGTTATAAACTGTGTTGAAATTAAAGGTACAGTTTCAACAGTTTTTAAATTCTCCTTATCAGAAGCTTCTAGTGATAACGTATATATATTCTTATATATATTGCTTTTAACTGTACTTGTTGGTATAGGCAAAGTATAAGTATACATATTCCCAGTTATAGCATCATTTACATTGTTTTGCGTTGCTATTGATGTACTATCATCTTTTGAAGCTTTTACTACTATATTGGAAGGCTTATCAACTTTAACACTCAAATTGTAATTATCTTTATTAGCTCCATCTGTTAACATAGCCTCCACCATTGGTGGTTTGTTATTGTAAATGTTAATATTTATAGGTGGAAATGATGGTGAGGGACTTACATCTTTGCCATCAATGTCCTTGTAACTAACAAAAGATGTACTATTCCCAGTAGCATTTTTTCCAAGTACATAATCCCCAGTTGCCGTTCCTTTAAGATTCACCCAAAAGGTAATTGGATCTGCCTTGAATATATGATTAACTGTGTCTAATGTATAGTTTATATTACCTATATCTCCTATGATTTTCTGACCATTACTACTATCTATTTTCAATCCATTTGATTTATCAACAATACTTATTCCACTTGGAAAAGTTTCTTCAAGTTTTAATCCATATATAGATAAATCACTTAAAACAGTCTTTGCTATATTTTCATAAACTTGATTTATATCTTCAATTGATTTTGCTTCATAATAATATCCAGCCTGATTATTACTAGCTACATTTGATATATCTGATAATTTATTGCTAGTAGCATCCGTACTAAATGCAATCATAAATGGATTTATATTTAAAGCATTATTTGTTTTATCAGCTCCAACTATTCCCGCAATATACTTTGCATAATCAAATCCGTAATTACCAACATCAGCATTTCCATCTCCATCTGTACTATAACCACTAATGCTATTATCCGCAACACTGATTCTTTGATTCTTATTTGATTTATAACTTCTCAAATTGGGTGTGCCATCTGTAAGTAACACCAAAAATTTCTTCTTATCAGCACTACTACCATCTTTTAACTGCCAATATGCTTTTCTTAACCCATCTCCTATATTAGTACCTCCATTTGGCATAATTGCATCAATATTAGACTTGACAGTACTAAATTCTAATTGACCTAGCAAAAGATTTTCCACATTAGCAGTAGAGGAATAATCAATTAATCCTATTCTTACATTAGAATAATTTTTAAACTTATCTACAAAGCTATTGGCTGCTTCCCTTACAATTTGCATCCTGCTTTTTTCCATTGTATTTACTTGTTTGTAACTTTTTTGTAAATCTAAATAGTACTTTTTATTTTTAAACACTATATACTTTCCAGTACTATCAATTAGGGTCTCATAACTATTACTTTCATAGCTTATATATTGAGTCTTAGAACCCCACCCCCACCAAGAAGAATAAGCATAATAATAAGTACCGTAATAACTTACCTTTCCATTAGAAAACCTAATATATTCTCCATTAGTATCTTCTACATAAGACGTTGTTGTCTTTAAATTAGGATTACCGTAATAATCATGCTCTCCAGCTAAGTTCCAAGCCATACTCCCAGATTTATCAATAACCAATGATATATCCGCTCCATTTTTATGATACAACTCTTCTGGCACTAAACTTTGTGGAATGTCTCTAGGCTGGATCGTGTAATTTACAGTAAACTCTTCGTTTAATCCCCATTGGTTTTTTTCCACAGTCTTGTTTAGGTCTATTTTTGAAGTTGGATTTGAAGTAGTGGCTGCTTGTACACTAGTTGTGATAATCTGAGAACTCATCATTGTTAAAACTAGAAAAAACCCTAGAAATCGTTTTTTTTGTTTCATTTATACTCACTCCCCCTAAAAAATATTTATCAATTAATCTATCAAAATATATATCTTTTTTATCAGTATTTATTTAATGTTCTGCTTACATCACATTAATGCATATTGCTGAACATTATAAGAATTTTCCGCTGAAAAAATCACTCCTTTTTCTCATAATTTCTAAATTGCTAGTGTTTTAATAGAAACTTCTTTTGATTCAGCAGTCTTAATACTAACATTATCTACAACTTCAAGAACCCCATATCCCTCAATAATATTATCAACCATAAAATTAATGGCCTTTTCTCATTGTGCCTACACTTCCACTTCTTTGTTCACAGACGTTAATGCTTTATAATTTGTAAAAAGAATTTTTTAAAATTCCGCTTAGTATAGTTTATGCATTACTTATATTATTTTTACCTAATCAGTCTAATTTCTAAAGTAAATTTGATCTTTTACAATTTTATCTTCATTTTCTTTAATACCTAGTTCAAAAGCAATTTCAATATCTATTCCTATATTTTTTGTTACACCATTATTTGTTATCGTAATCTGATTACAAATAATATATTCAACAAAATTTGCTACTTGGATTGCGGGACTAGCATCTACAGCTAACATTAACTTATGATCTTCTATTCTAAAAACGTAGTCACTCCCTCCATTTTTATATAATACATATCCGGTACTATTTTTTATTTTTCCATCGATATCTTTGTTGATTTCTACATCACTAGATTCCATAGCAACATATGTTATTTTTTCAATAGCTTTTTCAGCTTCTGTCTGAATATCTGTTTCTAAAGACACTTTATTTAAAATTTTATAATTAGTGATAAAGAAGAAATATATAGTACCCATAACTATTGAAAAAATAGCCATAGATATGATAAGCTCTACAAGTGTAAATCCCTTTTTATTTCTATACATTCCTATCACTGCTCCTATTTACTTATTGTCCAATTTTTAAGTGTGATAAGTTTATTCTTTTCTATAAATTTACCACTGTCAATTTCTAATCCATAGGATGAATTAATAACTGTGTCCCATGATGCTTCTACGTTGTTTATATTATCATTAATAAATACATCTTTGAAAAGGTCATTATAATTACTAATTATTAGTTCGCTAATATATTCTCTGTCGTATTTAAGCTTTTTTTCTTCAGAACCCTGGAATGTTAAGTTTCCTCCAACAATTATAGTACCTGTAAAATCCATCTTTCCTTTTATTGTTAAATTTCCAGTTACAATTATTATGCCTTTCTTAGCATCCTTTTCAATAGAGCTAGTAGAACTGAAATCTAAAGTACGATCTCCTTTTTTAATATAAATAAATTCGCCATTTTCCAATTTATTGCTTTCCACTAGTTTACTAATATCTAATTTGCTATCCGTTGAATTATTTCCAAATATATTGTTGGGTCCCTCTGGGTAAGTATCTGTCTTTTCTTCTTCACTATCTAGAATTTTAACCTTAGCTCCCATATTATTAACCATCTTATTAAATTCATTTCTTTTTTCAATTATATACTGTTCTTTATCGATAACGACATGCTGTGGTGTAATTTTCCCATTAGAAACAATTGCACCAGTATTGATTACATTATCAGCATCTAAAGACACTCCGCTAAGAATTAACTCGCTTCCACCTTTAGCTTTATATTCATCATCGTAAGCTTTAAAATAAATACTTTTCTCTTGTGCATATAAAGATCTTTTTTCAGTATTAAGACTTGATGCTACTATCAGTGGTTCAAAATCTTCAAAAGTCACATTGCTTTCATCAAGCTTAACATCATTTGCCCCAACAACATTACCTGTAAGTGGATACATATATGCTCTATAATTTCCCTTTACAGCTACAGATTCACCGGTTTGATATTGACCAGTTTCTCCTGTAAATGAGTTTACATAAGGAATATCAATATAACCAACTCCACTAATAATACTATCCCCTTTAATTGTTAAGGTTGAACTAAGCTTTAAATCTTCATCTGCATCTGCATTAATAATAATAGTACTAGATTTATTTGCTTTTCCAAATGCAACGTTACTCTTTTCACCTAAACTATCCAAACTACCGTCATCAATTCCATAAAAACCACCTTCAATATAAACAGTACTATCATTGGCATTCAATTCCAAATCATCAGTAGTATATACAGATCCACCTTCAGTCTCACCAGAAGCTTTATTAACTGTTAAATTAGTTCCAGTAGACCCATCACTAACAATTACATTTTTAGCAAATATATTCCCATATATGGTATTAACACTCTTTTTGTTTATTGTAAAGTCCTCTGCTGTAGATATGTTTCCTATTATATTTACAGCAGAATTTCCAGCATTAAAATTGATTCCACCATCCTCTTCATTTATTCCTTTAACATATATATCTGCGCCATTTCCTTTCTCTCCTACGGTTAAATCCCCTTCCGTAACGAACATATTTCCATCCACTGCTAAAGCTTTTGTCCAAACCGTATTGGGGATTTTAATAGTATTAGTATCAAATTTGTACACCTGTCCATACTCTGGTACAGATACATCATAAACAGCTCCTATTATTTTTTCTACCCCTTTAACATCCTTAAAACTAGATTTTAAATTTACACTTAATAACTCCGCTACAAAACTCGGCTTATCTCCAACTACAGTAACAACAGGCTTTACTCCCGATAATTTATAACTATAGGCATCCTTTAAAATAACAATGTCTGCGTCGTCATTAAATAGATTAGCTTCAATATATGCCTTGTAATCCGCCTTGAATTCTGCATTTTGTTTTATTTTTAATAAATCAGTGTTAAATACCCCATTTGAATCTACAGTAATAAATTCACTCCCAGGATGCGCAATATCCCACTCTGTTTCATCATTGATTGTTTCGTCTACTTTTGCTATCTGTTTTTCTTTCTCTTTTTCAATTTCTTTGTCCATCTCTTCTTTAGTGAACAGCTCAACCTTTGTATTACTATCATTAATTGCACTATCTATTACACTACCAATAATTTTATAAGACTCATCAATTCCAGCTTCAGAGGCATAGAGATTTTCTTTTATTTGTCCTTTAAGGATCTTAAACTTATAATTAGACAATGTTAACCCTAAAAAGCTTATGCCTAACATACTTAAAATAGAAAAAAGTATTAAAACTATAACCAATGAAGAACCTTTTTTACATCTTCTCATTACCTTATCACATCCCTAGTTTATATAAGTTTAAGAATTTTTTTTATATCCTTTCAATTCCTGAAGTATTTCACCAGTACTTATCTTTTCAACCGTTACTGTAACTTCGTAAAGTCTATATATAGGTCCACTGCTATTAGGTAAATTAGATGGATCAATACTATTATACTCCACGTTCCCAATAATTTTGTTAAATGTAAATGCCGAAGTTGCATATTGTTTTATAAAATGTAGCTTTAACTTCCCGTTATCACTAAAATTTACAATATTCATTTTCAAATTAATATTTGGGAGATAGATTTTCATATCTATTTTGAAATTACTTCCTGTAGTTATAGAAAGTTTATTAACTCCATTTAGCCCGAAATCCAGCTTACTATCATCACATTTAACTTCAACAATTGAATTAATATCAATATCACCCAAATCTTCAAATAAGCCATTGCCATTGTTATACACTCTATTATTTACCCCGTCAATCTTCACCACAATATCTGCATCAGCATCCTCAATAACACTAAACTCATCAACTACTTGTGTTTGAGAAGGTATAAGTAAAGTTTCTGTTATTTTGTAACTACCCTCAGTAGAAATTTTAGTTAACACATTTCCTAATTGACTATAACCAGCAATAATATAATTAGGAGATTTTATTCCCTCCATCGCCTTTTGTGCTAAGGATAAGGCCTGCATCTTTTCATCTGACTTTTTATTTGTTTTTACACTACTTAGGGTTAATGATAAAACAGGACCGATAATTATTGATAGGATGGCTATACTTATAATAATTTCTATTAAAGTAAGACCTTTTTTACTTTTTATAAATTTCATAGTGTCCCCTCATTTACTATCTATTAACCAAAACATTACCTTTTTCTTTTAATATATTAACTCTTGGCTTAACTTTATCATCATTTTGAACATTAACCACAACAGTCTTATCAGTGTCATTAAATATTTTTATATTTGCACCAGCAAGATCCGTGTCCAGTCCTCTCTTTTGCGAAAAAATTTCTAGAGTAATATTTTCTGATGCTAGAACAAATTCATTAACATTCTTATAGTCTTTTGGATATGCCTCGGTGCTTGTTTTATACTTATAATAATACTTGCCGTCCTTTTTACTAAAGTAGAATTCTACTTCCTCCACACCGCTGTTATCTGCATATACATATGAATTTGTGGAATTATCTTCTGCTTTTCCCATTCTTATAGTTGGTAAATCTGAGGTAATAGGTTTTGCACTCATCACAAAATCATTTTTAACCTCAACTTTTTTCTTTGCAGTTACATTAACGGAAGTCACTGCGCCTTCAAAAGGATTCCCCTTCCCACTAGGTTTTTTATAATCCCACTTAAATTCATCATTATCAATAAGCTTAGGAACACCATAAAACTCTAATATAATATTTCCTGATACCTCACTGTCCTCAGCTGCAGCTAGGTTTACATTACTTACAATTATCTTCTTTTCATAATTTTCTACTTGATTTATAAATTTAATAAGTTCATCATACTTGCCCTTAAAGTTAAGTGTAACTTGCATTTTATATGCACCAACTGCCTTTGATTTAGCAGTTTCTGTAGTCGCTTTATCAGTCTTTGTGGTATCTGTAGTATTTGCTTCTGCCTTACTATCAGTTGTTTTTTCACTAACAATATCTTTGTCAGAAGTACCATTAAAGCCACTTACAAGTGTATCTAATTGATTAGTGGTGATTTTGTCTTTTGGAGTAGCAGCTACAGCTTTACTTGTAGTACTCTCACTGCTCACTTCCGAAAAATCTAATATATCTGCTTGAAGATTACTAGCTTTAATCATTTTGTCTAAAACCATTATGATTTTTTCCTGTTCTATGGATGGAAATAGCATATCTGTTTTGTTATAGATTTTAGCATTTAAAATTTTATACTCTTCATTTTGTTTATCTTTTGATGCAATTTTTGCTTTAACCTGTTCCCATTTTTGCGAATAAGTATCTCTACTAGTTTTTAATTCACTTATCTTTTCATTTTGTTTTATGTAAACAAAATTATAAAAACAGTAGCCTAATAACACTATTAATAAAGCTCCAAGCAGCATTTGTTCCCTTTTAGTTACCTTCATTATTATCAACATCCTTTAAAGTACAATTTACACTAAAAGTTAAAGTTTTATTTTCTTCAGATGAAGTATTTATGGTATCAATATGAACATCTTTTACCACATCTAAATTTCTTAAAGTACGTTCAAATACTGCTATAGTTTCTCTATCTTTCCCTTCAGCTTGAAGTTGCATAGTACTGGCATCTAAGGCCATTACTTTATAAAATACACCCTCTGGAACACATGAATTTATTTTATTTATTAGTGCACTACCTACAAAATCACTATTATTTATACCATCACTAATATTTACTACTATGCCATAGTACTGGTTCATTATAGATAATTTTTTTTCTTCACTTTCTATCTCTTTTAGTTTAGCAACATTTTCTTTTAAACTTAAATTTTGCTGTATATCTACTATTTCTGATTTTAGCTTACTTATCTTAAAATAATTAAATGCATAAGTAAAAGTAATGAACAAGACTAAACCTAAAGATAATACAGCAGCATAAAAATATTCTTTTTTAAAATCTTTTCTTCCGCCCTTATAAGGAGCAAAAAAGTTAAAATCCTTCATAAATTTCACCTACCTCAATCTTATTATCGCTCCTATAGCATTTAAATATTTGCTTAATTCCTCATCCATTTTAGATAAATCCACTTTAGATGCCTGTAGTTTAGTACAGTTTACATTGCTCAAGTTTTGTATTTTAGTAACAGGTAAGTTCAATGCATCCTTTATGAAAGTTTCTATACCTTTAATATTTGAACTTCCTCCATAAATATATATCTTGTCTACTTTATTTCCTTGATCCTTATTTTTATAATAGTTAATCATTCGTTCTATTTCTTCAGTCCAATTTCTTACTTGTGCTTTTGCAATATCGTTTACGGTTGAGCTTTGAATATCACTTAAAGAATCTATTTCTAAATTACAATATTTAAGTTTTTGCTGTTCTGCTTCCTCTTCTGATATTGATAATTGCTTAGCAATATCTATATCTATATAAGCGCCACCATAATTAACAATTCTAGTAAACTGAACATTCCCATCTGAAATAATATTTACATTTATAAAATCATATCCTAAATCTATAACCGCAACAGTATCTTCTAAACTGTAATTTTCATCGTTAACTTTTGTATCTTCAATAAATAACTTATTAATGCTATTTGAACTAATATCTAATGCCACTGCATTGCCCTTTAATTCTTTTACTAAGTTATAATATCCCTCTGCCATAATTTTAGGATATACTACTACTGTAACTTTAGCTTGTTTCACACTTTCTTCTTCAAACTCTTCTAATATTTTATATTGCATTATATAATCATCAAACATAATTGGTAAATATCTTTCCATCTGGAACTTAATTATAGAGTTCATATCTTCCTTCTTAGCCACTGGAATATCAATGTCTCTAGTTATAACTAATGAGCTTTTTGTGGTGATAATAATACTTTTACATTTTATACTTTCCTTTTGCAATACTTCTAAAATTTCATTTTTAAATTTAGTTATGTCTAAAATATTCCCATCGTTATAACATCCTACTGGAGTAGTCATAGTAATGGCTTTTTCTATGATAACATTTTTTTTACTCTGAGTTCCTAGAACTATTTTTGTGTCTTTTGAACCTATATCTAGGGATAAGACTTTTGAGTTGAACATTTGTAGTCACCTCTTTTTTAGTTTGTTTAGTTAAAATGTTTAATATATACTTCTAGTTCTTGTTACGTGCCCTGAGGTAGTAACAAGAACTGGAAGTTTTTTTGTTGTTATGACCTATCTTTCGCTCATTTCTCATTTGGTAAATTTTTCCTCTTCCCCCGAGGTGCTAGGAGATGACTGTAAGTCAGCTCCTTGCTATATATCTAGGGATAAGACCTTTGAGTTGAACATTTGTAGTCACCTCTTTTTTAGTTTATTTAGTTAAAATGTTTAATATATACTTCTAGTTCTTGTTACGTGCCCTGAGGCGGTAACAAGAACTGGAAGTTTTTTGTTGTTATAACCTAGCTTTCTCTCATTTCTCATTTGGTAAATTTTTGTTCTTCCCCTGAGGTGATAGGAGATGACTGGAAGTCAACTCCTTGCTATTGTGTGATGACCATTAAGGAAGAGTTGGTGGTGTACTTACACCAGCAGGAGTAATTGTCCATGTCATATTAGCCGCTGTTATTGTTTGATGTGTAGATTGTTGAAATTTTGGAGTTGCTATTAATGGAGACAATACTGTTGCAGCTAACCCACTTGACATATTACCCTCGCCCCAAGTAACTACGCCGCTTGTTACAGCTGCAGTTATAGTTATATTAGTAGTTGCAACCGTGGGTATAAATTGTCCACCTGCTAATGCAGACGATATAGCTGTATCCATTGATGCTAAAGTTGCTAAATCAGATTTAGCTTTTGCACTTTCTTGCATACCAGCAAATCTAGGAATAGCAATAGCCGCCAAAATCCCAATAATCGCAATAACTACAATAAGTTCAATCAACGTAAACCCTTTCCTCTTCTTTTTCTTCATTAAATCCATTTTTACTAAATCCATTTTCATTAATAATTCCCCCTTATAGGTTAAATTTTAAATATATAATAATGACTTAACTACAAAATCTTCATATGACTAATACTTATGATTTCAATGCACATATTTTGTAGTTTTATCATATTAATCAAACTATTACTGAACAGTACTAGACATAGCAAATATCGGCATCATCATTGCAATAACTATAAATCCAATTACAACCCCCATTACAATAATCATAAGTGGCTCTATCATTGTAGTCATTTTTTTCAGTGATGTTTCTAATTCCTCATCATAAAAATTTGCTGTCTTATCTAATATATCGTCGAGTGACCCGGATTCTTCACCTATTTTTATCATAGAGTTCAGCATCATTGGAAATATTGTGGTTTCCCCTATTGCTTCACCTAAAGATACCCCTTTTAGTACTTTTTCTTTAATTGCCTCTAAGGCCTTTTCTGCTACTTTATTTCCAACTACCTTTTGAACTACGTCTAGAGCTTGTACCAAAGATACACCACTAGCAAGTACAGTGGATAGTGTTCTAGTAAATCTAGATACTATTGCCTTTTGTGTAGTATCTTTAATTATTGGTAATTTTAATTTTAGCCCATCTATTGCTAATCTGCCTGCTGGAGTCCTAGCATAAGTTTTCATACCATAAACCGCTCCACCTATAACTGCAATCAAGATATACCATTTGGTCCGTATAAAATCACTTATTCCCATAATTATCCTAGTAGGTGCCGGTAGTGCTACACCTGAGCTTGTAAACATTCCTGTGAATGTGGGCATTATAAAAGTTAAAAGGAAAACTACTATTACTATAGATAACCCACCTAGTACCATTGGATAAACCATTGCACTTTTAAGTTGGTTATTTATTTTGTTTTCTTTTTCAAAATGGTTTGCCATTCTCCCCAATATTACATCTAGATTACCACTGACTTCCCCAGTGTTAATCATATTTATAAGTAAATCGGGAAACACATCGTTATGCTTTGCAAGCGCCTCGGAAAGAGAGATTCCTTTCTGCACATCATCATATGCTTCATTTAAACATTTCTTTAATTTCTTATTTTCAGTTTGTTTTCTTAAAACATCTAATGCATTAGAAATATTCGCACCTGCGTTTATCATGGTGTGAAACTGTCTACAGAAAATGTATAGGTCCTTTGTTTTAACTTTCGCAAAGGATTCAAATAAATCCTGCTGCTCACGTTCTAATACTTCTTTTATTTCTATAGGATAGTAATTATTATCCTCTATCATGGCTAACACTTCATTTTTACTATTAGCTTTAAATGTTCCATCTATTTTCTCACCTTGATGGTTCATAACTTTATACTTAAAAGTAAGCACTTTCTCACCCCCTCTATTCTTTCAAAAATGCTATCTTAACCAATTCTTCTATGGTTGTCATTCCTTTTAAAACTAAATCAATACAGGATGCTTTTAGTGTTTTCATTCCATTTGCTACACTTATATCTCTTATTTCATCTACACTGGCATTACGCATTATATATTCTCTATGTTTGCGAGTTACTTCCATTATTTCGTATACTCCTATTCTTCCTGCATATCCGCTGTTGCCACAATGTCCGCACCCTTTTCCCTTGTGAATCAATACTTCTTCCGCTTCGTGAATGCCTAGGATTTCTTTTTCAAAATCTGATGCTGCGTAAGCTTCACCGCACATAGGGCATATCTTTTTTACAAGTCTTTGAGATATAATTCCTGCTACTGCACTTGCCACTAGGTAAGGTTGAATGTCCATATCTATAAGTCTTACTATGGCTGAAGGTGCATCATTAGTGTGTATTGTGCTTAGCACTATATGTCCTGTTATGGATGCTCTAGTAGCAATTTCTGCTGTTTCGTTGTCCCTTATCTCACCTATCATAACAACATCAGGATCTTGTCTTAAAATTGACCTGAGGCCCGATGCAAAAGTTAGTCCTGCTTTTGCATTTACGTTTACTTGATTTATTCCATCTACTACGTACTCTACAGGGTCTTCTACTGTTATAATGTTCTTACTGTTGTCATTAAGTTCACTTAATAATGTATATAGTGTAGTTGATTTCCCACTACCTGTAGGTCCTGTAACCAAAATTATTCCATATGGAATTTTAAGTATTCTTTCTACTTTTTCTAAGTCATCTTCGTTCATGCCTAATTTTTCTTTACCTACCAAGAAGTTTTCTCTATCTAATACCCGGATTACAACTTTTTCACCATGAATTGTTGGTAGCGTTGATACCCGCAAATCTACCTTCTTATCATCTACAACTGTTAAAATTCTACCATCTTGTGGAATTCTCTTCTCTGCTATATTCAATTCTGCAAGTATTTTTATACGAGTTATAAAAGCATTAAAAATATCTTTGTTGTACTTAGATATTTCTTTTAAGGTACCGTCTATTCTGTATCTTATTTTTATGTGACTTTCAAAAGGCTCTATATGAATATCACTAGCTTTAAGCTTTATTGCATCACTTATTATGGAATCAACTAGTCTCACGGCTGGAGCACTTTTTATGTCATCTAATTGTGCTTTGTTTTCTTCCTTACCTCCATTTACCCCTTGAGCTTTAGATAAATCCTCAGCAGCTTTCTTAGCATTTTGACTAGCATAGTATTTATCAATTGTATCTTTAATATCTTTTGTTGCTGCAATGTATATTTCAACGTCAAAACCTGAAGATATCTTAACATCGTCTATTGCAAATATATTTAGTGGATCAGACATGGCCAACTTTAGTTTATTATCTTCCATACCAAAAGCAACTAAATTATACTTTTTTGAAATACTTACTGGAATTAATTGTGCAACCTTTTGCTCAATATGTTCCATATCTAGATATACTCTATTTATACATAATTGTTGTTCTAGGACTTCTAAAATATCTTCTTCACTTAAAATGCCATCTTCAATAAGAAGCTCTCCTAGCCTTTTACCAGATCCTTGCTGTTTTATAAGCACTTTTTTAAGTTGTTCTGGAGCTATCTTTCTGGATTCTACTAATAAATCTCCTAATCTTTTTTTTGCCATAGTCTTCATTAGTTATGCCCCTTTATCTCTATAATACATATTCTTCCCATTGAATGTTTTTGAATTACTTCTATATAATAACTTCACTTATAATATTTTACCTTTTTCGCCATATTTAATTAATATTATTGTAATACGGTTAACAAATTATTACAACATTTTTTTTAAAATAAACCGCATATTTTTATATATTTTTTACTTATTTTGTATATTCTATTTATTTTTTAATTTCACTTATTTTTCAATTAACTTTCCATTTTTTTTAATGCATTTTTTACATTAAAATTTCATCTCCTTTAACTTTTTTTCTAATGCTGACTATAACATCGCACTCATAAGTGGATAATCTTCTTCTCCTATTCCACCACACATAGCACTTAGGCCTGACTGAAGAAAGCAAGATCTACCAATAGCTTTATCACCATACTTTAGCCTAATTTCGTCCACTGCTTTATTTAACTTTCTATCTTTCTCGTAATCAAAAGTATCAAGTAAGTAGCACTGATAAAAATCATTATCACAAAAATCTGTGATATGGACACCTAAATGCCTTATAGGGTTACCTTTCCATACATTATCAAATAAATAACAGGCCACTTCATATATTCTGCGAGTAGAGTCAGTAGCTACTGGTAATTTCACTTGACGTGAATAAGAGATCATGTCACTTCCCCTTATACTTACTGAAGCCACATTGCAGCAGTTCTGTGAATCTCTTAACCGCATAGCTACTGTTTCACATAGTGATAACAACACTTTATGAGCTGTATCCCTATCTTCCACATCAAAAGCTATAGTAGTAGAATTCCCTATGCCTTTCATTTCAATATAGTTGCTCCTTCTGACTTCTGAAGAGTCTATCCCATTAGCATAATTCCAGATTACTCCTCCATGACTTTTAAATTTATTCTTTAAAATTTCCAAATCATAATTTGCTAATTCTCCAATAGTATTAATATTTAGATTGTGTAATTTAGGTGCTGTGGCTCTGCCTACCATAAACAAATCTTCCACAGGTAATGGCCACATTTTTTTCTTTATTTCACTCGGAAATAAAGTGTGTATTCTATCTGGTTTTTTGAAATCCGAAGCCACTTTTGCTAGTAGCTTATTATTTGATATTCCGATATTCACTGTAAACCCTAGTTCCTGTTTTATTCTATCTTTTATAGTTTCAGCAAGTTCCATATAGTCTGGATATAGATGCTCCATATTAGAAAAGTCTAGAAAACTTTCATCTATACTAAACCTTTGAATTTGTGGAGTGTATTCCTGGAATATTAAATTCATGGCGGAGCTACACTTCATATATAGCCAGTACCTAGGTGGCACTATTACTATACCTGGACATTTTGCTCTAGCATTATATAGTGTTTCACCTGTTTGAATATTAAATTTTTTAGCAGGTATTGATTTGGTTAAAACAATTCCATGCCTACTTTCTTCATCTCCACCTACAACAGATGGTATTTCTCTTAAATCTATTTTCTCCCCATGTTGAAGCCTATAAGCAGCTTCCCAGGATAAATATGCACTGTTAACATCGATATGAAAAATTAATGTATTCATATAATATCACCTTCTCTACAAAGTATATGTTTCTTTTTAGAACATATGTTCGTATTTACTATTATATAACACTTTTTCATATTTTATAAGTAGCTTTAGAAAAATATTTTACAACGCAAAAAAATCTAGCAGCTTTACTTTCTGCTAGATTTTTTTAAATTGACAATTAAGTCCTGATTATTAAATTGTAATTACCGGTTCTCTTCATATATATAATATTCCTAGGCGATCAAATGTTAATTTATATTCTTGCTACACCTGTTTCTCTTGCTGCTTTTGAAATTGCTTCTGCTACTTTTTTAGCTACTCCTCTATCTAATGCACTAGGAATAACATTATTTTCATTTAAATCTTCTTCTTTTATATAATTTGCAATAGCATAGGCTGCTGCTAGTTTCATCTCTTCATTTATTTCCTTTGCTCTCACATCTAAAGCACCTCTGAATAGGCCAGGAAATACAAGCACATTATTCACTTGATTTGGATAATCAGAACGTCCTGATCCAACTACTTTTGCGCCAGCACTTTTAGCTAACTCTGGCATGATTTCTGGAGTTGGATTTGCCATTCCAAAAACTATAGAATCTCTATTCATAGATTTAACCATTTCAGCTGTTACAATATTAGGAGCAGAAACTCCTATAAATACATCTGCACCTACTAAGGCATCACTTAAGTTTCCTTTTATGTTTTCTGGATTAGTTATTTCTGTAAGGGCTGTTTTAGCATCATCAATTTTTTCCATTCCTCTATAAAGAATTCCTACTTTATCACAAGCAATTAAATTCTTCACACCTGAGGAAAGTAAAAGTTTAGAAATAGCAGTCCCAGCTGAACCAGCACCATTTACAACAACTTTTAAATCTGAAAGTTTCTTATTAACAACTTTTGCAGCATTGATTAGTCCTGCAAGCACTACTATTGCCGTTCCATGTTGGTCATCGTGAAATACTGGTATATCTAATAATTTCTTAAGTTTATCTTCTACCTCAAAGCATCTTGGAGCACTAATATCTTCTAAGTTTATTCCACCAAATCCTGGTGAGATAAGCTGCACGGTACGAACAATTTCATCTACATCCTTTGTATCTAAACAGATTGGAAAAGCATCTACATTACCAAACTCCTTAAACAATATAGCCTTGCCTTCCATAACGGGAAGTCCTGCCTTTGGTCCTATGTCGCCAAGTCCTAGAATAGCAGTGCCGTCTGTAACTACTGCAACCATATTTCCTTTAGCCGTATACTTATAAACATCCTCTTCATTTTCGTGAATTTTTCTACAAGGTTCTGCAACGCCAGGTGTATATGCAAGTGCCAAATCCTCATTTGTTTCTATTTTAATTTTTGATGTTACTTCAATTTTACCTATATGTTTTTCATGTAGTTTTAAACTTTCCTTAAAGTAATCCATTTAATCTCGCTCCTTTTGTTAAAGTATTTATCTATTTTAAGTATAACGCTTAATCAGTTAAAACAGTTTAAGTATAACACTAGCAATTATAAGAATAAGTGCTTATATAAAATAAATAATTAAATAATCTATTGACAATAAACGAATGGTCGTTTATTATATAATTATTAGAGGTGATCCAATGAGAAGAAAAGATGACGAAAAGGAAAAGAGCATAAAAGAAGCAGTGATTAAGCTAATATTAGAACAAGGCTTTCATGGTACTTCTATCTCAAAGATTGCAAAAGAAGCAGGGGTCTCCCCCGCTACCGTTTATATTTATTATGAAAATAAAGAGGTAATGCTACGAGATATATATATTGAGTATTCCGAAGAAATTGTAGATTCTTTACTTAGCAAGATTTATGAAGAAATGGATGGACATGAACTAATTGAAATATTAACTAGAGGTTATTATACCTATATACAAGAACATGGTGAAATATTCCATTTTGTAGATCAATTTTCAAGTTGTCCAGCCCTTGCTAATCAGTGTTCCTCACAAAATAAAATAAATGATCTGAACTCACTGCTAGAAGCCATGAAAAAGAGAAGAATAATTAAAAATTATAGAAATGATAATTTGATAGCTATAATCTTTTACCCAATAAAATCTATTGCTATTAAACAATGTATTGGAGAATCTGAACAAGCTTCGCTGCTTGAAGAAATGATTACAATAATTCAAGATGCTCTACTTGTATAAATATAATAATTGCACTATTAAAGCGAGAGAATTTTGTAAAAATGTTAACTATATTAGTAGCATTGTTAATATTTCAGCACCTTAGTCGATGCATTAATTACAGAATATCTCGCTATTAAACAATAAATAATTAAACGAGCATTCACTTATGAATATTATTAAAGAAAGGATGATTAAAATGATGAATATGGATAAAAAAAATAAAGATGGAATGGTAATACCTGTATCGGACATAGTTTTATTACCGGGAATGGCTTACACATTGAAACTAAAAAATATTAGTGAAGAAGAACTAGATAATTTAGCTAAAAAGGAAGAATTTAGTATTGCCTTACCTTTAAAACAAAATTTTAACCAAAGTCAGCTAAAACGTGATGATTTTCATAGTGTTGGTGTTACCTTTAATGTAAGTGGAATTGAAAAAACAGAAAGTGGGTATCAAGTAAAAATTGTAGTGTTAGATAGGGTAGAAATTAAAGACCTCAAATTAGGAAATGGTTTTACTAGTGTAGAATTTGAGCTTGCACCGGACCTTATTGATCTTAATGCAAGCAGTCAAGAAGAAATGCTTGAGTATGTTAAAAAAGTTACTCGCCAGGTTAGTGAAAATTTCAAGGGCTCAGAGCAGTTTATGAAAATAGTAGAGGACCAAAAGGATTTAAATAAACTCATGGGTCATCTTGCTCAATTTATGCCCCTTTCAAATGAAGAAAAATATGAATTAATTGAAACTCAATCATTAAAAGATAGATGCCTTAAGTTTATGGATTACCTGTTAAAACAGAAAGAATCTCTAAAACTACAATTTGAGATGGCAGAAAAATTCACTGAAAAAGCTAATAAAAATTATAGAGAGTCAGCACTCAGAGAGCAATTGAAAGCTATCCAAAGTGAACTAAATGAAGGAAAAAGTCCAGGCTCTAAAAAAGACAAGGATTATGCAAATAGGATTGAACAGGCTCAAATGCCAGATGAGATAAAAAGTGCTGCTTTAGAGGAACTTGAAAAATTAGAAAGTCAAAATGAAGGTAGCGCTGAATATAATGTTATCCGTAACTATTTAGATTTACTCGTAACTCTTCCTTGGAAAAAGGCTGAGACTAAACCTATTAATCTAGGCGAGGCTAGACGTATATTAGATCAGCAGCATTATGGTCTTGAAAAAGTTAAGGATAGAATAATACAACATTTAGCAGTTATGAAACTTAAAAATGATAAAAAAGGTTCTATTTTATTACTAGTTGGACCTCCTGGTACTGGCAAGACAAGTTTAGGAAAGAGTATCGCTGAGGCTCTTGATAGAAAATATATACGACTTAGTTTAGGTGGAATACGCGACGAAGCTGAAATTCGCGGTCATAGAAGAACTTATATAGGTGCAATGCCAGGAAGAATTATTCAAAGTATTAAAAAGGCAGGAGAAATAAACCCAGTTATGGTTTTGGACGAAGTGGACAAACTAATGACAGGCTACAATGGAGATCCAGCCAGTGCACTACTTGAAGTATTAGATCCAGAACAAAATAATACTTTTACTGATCATTATTTGGATTTACCTTATGATTTGTCTGAGGTGTTCTTTGTAGCAACAGCTAACTCCCTAGACAACATTCCTAGACCTCTACTAGATAGAATGGAAATAATACAAATATCAAGTTATACTATGAATGAAAAATTCCATATAGGTAAAAACCACTTGATACCTTCAGTACTTGAAGAACATGGATTAACCAATGACCAATTAGTTATTGAAGATGAAGCATTACAAAAAATAATTAGTGAGTATACTCTAGAAGCTGGAGTTCGTGGACTTAAAAAGCAAATAGCTACTTTAGCTAGAGTTACCTCTGAGAAAATTGTAACAAATACTGTAGAATTACCATTTAAAGTTACCGTGAATGAACTAGATGATTTACTTGGGAGAAAAGTATCAAGCCATGATAAGGCTCAAGTAGACAACCCACCAGGAGTAGTTACAGGTCTTGCATGGACATCTGTAGGTGGAGAAATACTTTTCATTGAAGCTACAGACATGCTAGGAACTGGACAAGTTATCTTAACTGGACAATTAGGCGATGTTATGAAAGAATCTGCAAAGATTTCACTAAGTCTACTTAAGTCAAGGTTACCAATTAATACTATTAACTTTAAGGAAAGAGATCTTCATATTCATGTTCCATCAGGCTCTACTCCTAAAGATGGCCCATCAGCTGGAATTACCTTATTCACTGCACTTGCATCCCTTGTTACAGGCATAAAAGTGGATTCAAAGCTTGCAATGACTGGAGAAATAACATTAAGAGGAGCAGTACTCCCAATAGGAGGACTTAAGGAGAAATTACTAGGAGCTCAAAGAGCTGGAATAACAAAAATACTAATTCCAAAAGATAATTTAATTGACCTAAAAGATGTGCCTGAAGAAATTAAAAATCAATTGACTATAAAAACAGTAGAGACTGTAGAGGATGTACTTCGAGAGACTTTAGGAATATCCTTACCTAGGATAGAACATGTATTTAATCCTAATATATCTATGGATGGAACTTTAAGTTTAAAGCAAATTTAAGACATATGTTTAAAAATCACTATATTGTTCTTAACACAAAAATCTACCACTGATTTTTTATAGTGGTAGATTTTTCATACATATCTTCTGGAATATTGATTTTATTTCCATTAGTTTGTAGTCTATTATTGAAATAAGTAAATACTTCTAAATTTGATTTAAGGTGGTAGGTAATATGAATGAAACAGTAAATTTATTAAAAGCTCACAAATCCATAAGAAAATATAAAGATCAGCCTGTTGAAGATGAAAAAATAAAGACCATTATAGAGTGTGCACAAAGTGCCTCAACTTCTAGTTTTATTCAAGCTTATACAATTATAAGTGTAGTAGATAAATCTAAGAGAAAAGCTATAGCACATCTTGCAGGAGATCAAAGTTATGTGGAAGAATGTCCATTATTTTTAATCTTTTGTGCAGATTTAAAGCGAATTAAAACATCTTGTGAACTAAACTATAAAACTATGTCAGAAGGATACACTGAAACTTTTATTGTAGCAACTATAGATGCTACTCTAGCTGCCCAAAATGCCTTAATTGCTGCTGAATCATTGGGACTAGGTGGAGTTTACATAGGTGGTATAAGAAACAACCCCTCAGAAATCAGTAAGCTTTTAAACATACCTTCTGGAGTATATCCTGTATTTGGAATGTGTCTTGGTTATCCAGATCAAGCCCCAGATGTAAAAACAAGGTTACCACTAGACGTAATATTTAAAACCGATGAGTACAATACAGATGGTGATGCTGAAAAGATAGAAAAATATGATGCAGAAATTAGTGCATATTATGAAAAGAGAACTCAGGGAAAAAGATCGGACACATGGACAAGTCAACTAGCTGGACTAATGGATAAACCTCAAAGACCACATATGAAAGACTTTTTAGAAGGACAAGGCTTTAAAATGAAATAAAAGAAAAAAAGTATATATTACTATTAATGCATTCACTTCGCTAAGAACTACTAATTTTATTTTTAATTAATCTGCTAAAAAATATAAACTCGCTGCCTCGCTCAAACATATATTTTTCTTAACGCATATCAATTAAAAATAAAATAAGAAGTTCTAAAGCTCGCTTCAATGCATTATACGTAATATATACTTTTTTTTGCGTGTAAAAACCCCCGGCAGGCTGTGCGAGAATTAGATTTTAGATATAATCCGCAGCTGAATTAGAAATTTAAAATTTTATTGTAACTATTTTTCTTGATATAAAGCAAAAAAAGCACCTATATTAGGCTGCTTT
>NZ_JBOITM010000026.1:0-21881 GCF_050717535.1 Clostridium sp. | reverse complement strand
GGTGGTTAAACACCGTACCGGTTCGATTCCGGTCTTCAGCACCAAATATCGCGGGATGGAGCAGTTGGTAGCTCGTCGGGCTCATAACCCGAAGGTCGCAGGTTCAAGTCCTGCTCCCGCAACCAAATATGGCGGAATAGCTCAGCTGGCTAGAGCATTCGGTTCATACCCGAAGGGTCGTAGGTTCAAGTCCTATTTCCGCTACCATAACTCCTAAGGAAACTTATGAGTTATTTTTTTATTTATTTTTAAGCTATAAAATTACAACTATAATATATATAAAACATATAAGTATATTTTTCTTGAATATATAATTGCATTAAGTGACATGCTTCATTTAATATTTTAAAACCTGCTATATAAATATGGTAGGTTTTTTTATATTATAGGAGATTGTAAAATCTAATTTAAAAAATATACAAATTAATGTCTCACGAAAAACATATAAACACCTCATCTTATGACATTTATTTCCAAATGTAATTGTTATAATAAAGCTCTAAATAACAAAGGTGGGTGATTTGTAATATGCAATATGGCATTGATATTTTTCCATACGAAAGACTTAGAAAGATGAAAGAGGAAGTACAAAAGAAAAATGCATTAAATGTTAATATGATTATTAGGGGGATAGTTTATTTCACCGTAAGTTTATTAATAAGCAGGGTTCTGCTACTTAACAAAACTGCACCCTTTGGTATAGCTTTTTTAATAGCCACAATATTTATTAACAAGAAGAAGATTTCAATAATCACAGCCAGTGGTACATTTTTAGGTTATCTTACTTTATACAAAACTATAAATAATTTGCCATCATATTTAATAATAATAGTTACCATTGCTGCTATTAGTAATATTTCTAAAAAGATAGAAGTGAAAACTAGAGCTTTGGCTTATATGTTTGCTATTATTATATTAGAATTTTTTGCTTATAATTTTTTTGTGGTTAGGCTAAGCGGATTAATGGCTTCTTTAAATACACTTTTTCTTGTTTTATGTATCTTCCCTTTATATTTTATTCTGGATTATAGTCTTTTATGCTTTAAGGAAATAAAAACAAAGCATATATTTTCAAATGAAGAAATAATAAGTATGTCAATTATAAGTTCTTTAGTTATTGCAGGTACCTGGGGTATCAGTATTTTTAGTGTATCCATTATAAATATTGCAGGTCTAGCTTTTGTTATAATAATAGCCTATATTAATGGAAGTGGTGCTGGGGCTGCGTCAGGAGTTGCAATGGGTATTATTGTAGGTATGTCTTCCCCCAATATGATTATATTTATAGGAATGTATGGTATTTGTGGTTTAATAACTGGAATTTTTAAAGAAACTGGAAAGTGGCTAAGTGTAGCATCTTATTTAGTAGCTTTTTCAATAATAAAAATATATTGCATTACAACATCTGAGTTTATGATATTTGAAGCATTGCTAGCTGCAACAATATTTTTGCTAATACCACTAAAGGCTTATGAAGAATTATCATTAGAGTTTAATTCAGATAAGAAAAAGCAAAATATAGATCAAGGATATATAAACAAAATTAAAGATACATTTGTAGGACGGTTAAATAATTTTTCCGATGTACTTACTAACATGTCAGAGATATTAAATAATTTAGTAGATAATGATAAGCTGGCGATGAAGGGCAAAAGTAGTGCTTTGGTTGAAAATCTTGCAGATAGAGTATGTAGTAATTGTACTATGAAGTCAATGTGTTGGAAAAGAGAATTACATTATACATATGCGGCATTCGAAGAACTAATCCGAAATTTTGAAAGAAAGAGTGATAGTGTACCAGAAGAGATTGAAAGAAAATGTATAAGGAGAACTGCGCTACTTAAAAACACAGAAGACATTGTTAATAAGCATATTATAAATGAGATGTGGAGAACAAGGCTTAGTGAGGGCAGAGAGCTTTTAGCAAATCAGATTAGCAATATGGCAGATTCAGTAGGAGAAATTGTTGAAGATTTTAATTCTGAAATTCAAATAGACACACCTATGGAGAAGCTTATATGTAGAGCCTTAGATAAGAATAGAATTAAGTACAATGATCTAATGTGTTTGAATGATAAGATGGGGAGACTTAGCATTAAATTTTCACTGAACGCTTGTGGCGGAACACAAATGTGCGTAAAGGACTTATTGCCTATTATAAATGGTGTTACAGGTAAGGCTATGTGTGTTAGCGATGAAGGGTGCAGCATAGATGCAAAGACAAATACGTGTAAGGTAACAATTGAAGAAACACCTAAGTTTCATGTGGCATCTAATGTAGCCAGGCAGTGTAAGGATGGAGAAAAGTTTAATGGAGATAGCTATAGCTTTGGAAAGCTGGCTGACGGAAGTTATATGTCGATTATTAGCGATGGTATGGGTTCTGGTCCTCAGGCAGGCAGAGAGAGTGAAGCTGCTGTTGAATTAATAGAAAAATTTACAGCTGCAGGGTTTAGTAAAATAACAGCTATTAATACTGTGAACTCAATAATGACATTGAGATTTTCCGAGGAAGAAAAATTTTCAACTATTGATTTAAATAGTATAGATTTATACACTGGGGAAATTGATTTTATGAAAGTTGGGGCTGTTGCAACCTTTTTAAAGTCTGGTGATAGGTTAGAAATAATAAAATCTAAATCTCTTCCTATTGGTGTTTTAGATAAGGCTGATATAGACATACAAAAAACAAAATTAAAAAATGGTGATGTTATAGTTATGCTCAGTGATGGAGTAATGGATTATGATGATGAAAATGTAGGGAGGGTAGATTGGATAGTTGATTATTTAGGTAAAAATAATTGTAATAATCCCAAGGAACTAGCTGATGGGTTGTTATCAGAAGCAAGAAAATTAAGTGGCAACAGAGTAAAAGACGATATGACTATTCTTGTTTCAAAGATATACAGCTTATATTAAAAATATTTTACAAGAAAAAGCCATATATTCTATAATCAATATAAAACATCAAATATGTAAGAGGAGATCAAAAAATGAAGAGTGTATTTATAGGATGTAGAACCTGTTATATATTCTTCGTTTTTCTGTTTTTATAGAATGTTTTAAAAAAACCAAAAAAATATATTTTTATATTATATGGTAATATGATATAGTAATATTGGAATAAAAGTATATAGACATGAAAAATAAATTTGGGAAGTGAAAATTTTGTCTGAAGTGGTTATGGATTTTATAAAAAAGAATTCAATGTTTAATAATGGAGATAAGGTTATTGTTGCATTTTCTGGTGGACCGGACTCCACATGTTTGCTCTATATTTTAAATGAATTAAAGGAGAAACTTGGGATTTCAATTGTGGGGGCACATTTAAACCATTGTCTTAGAGGCTTAGAATCTGATAAAGATGAGGAGTATGCAAGAAAAATTTGTAAGAACTTGAATATTGATTTTTATAGTAGAAAAGTTAATATACATAGAATATCAAAAGAAAAGAATATATCTTGTGAAATGGCAGGACGAGAAATAAGATATGAATTTTTCAAGGAACTTATAACTGAATTAAATGCGAATAAAGTTGCATTAGCACATAATGCTAATGATCAAGCTGAAACTATTTTAATGAGGATAATGAGAGGGACTGGTATAGAGGGAATGATTGGTATAAAGCCTGTTCGGGATAAAATATATGTAAGACCCATACTTCATCTTAGCAGAGTGGAAATAGAAAAATATTGTGAGATAAATAACATCATTCCAAGAATAGATAAATCAAATTTAGAAAAAGTTTATGCAAGAAATAAAGTTAGGTTAGATTTAATTCCGTATATGGAGGAAAACTTTAATACAGACATAATTAATACATTAAATCGATTATCGGATGTTCTAAAAGTGGATAATGATTATTTGGAAAATATTTCTGCTGGAAAATATAAAAAACATTGTGTCATAGATGAGCAAGTGGTTATAATAAATAAAAATGCTTTTTTGGAGCATGATTCAATTATAAGTAGAATTATTAGGAGCGCACTGCTTCAAGTGAATCACAATTTATACAATTTTGAGAAAATTCATATATCTAACATCATAGAACTTCAAAAACATAATACTGGTAAAACTATAATGCTTCCTCAAAATATAATAGTTGAAAATTGTTATGGGAATATACATATACGTTTAAATACGAAGGTTACTGAAATTAATGATAAGCAATATCATCTAAATGTTAATGATAAGAATATTATTCATTCTTTAAACAAAGTAGTAAAAATTGATATTATACCCAGAGCACAATTTGTAGAAGTAAAAAGAAATAATTTTATTGTGTATTTTGATTATGATAAAATTCAGGAGCCAATAACACTTAGGTATAGAAAGCAGGGAGATAGATTTATACCTCTAGGAATGAAGGGTAATAAAAAAATTAAAGATTTCTTTATGGATTTAAAAATACAAAAGGACAAAAGAGATGAAATACCTTTGATATGTTTTGGTGATGATATAGGTTGGGTGGTTGGATATAGGATTAGCGAAAAATTCAAGGTTTCAAAGGATACTAGAAATATAATGCAGATTAAAATTGAAAGCGAGGAATAAGAATGAACAATGATATTAAAGAGGTATTGTACAATCAAGATGAATTAAGAGATAAGGTTAGGCAAATGGGTGCAAGAATAAGTAATGATTATTTGGGAAAAGAGCTTATACTTATTGGCATTTTAAAAGGTTCAGTTATATTTATGTCGGATTTACTAAAAGAAATCACAATTCCATGTAAAATGGATTTTATGGCAGTTTCCAGCTATGGGAGTTCAACTACAACTTCAGGAGTTGTAAAAATCTTAAAGGACTTAGACTTTGAAATTGAAGGAAAGGATGTTTTAATTGTAGAGGATATTATAGATTCTGGAGTTACACTTAAATATCTAATGAAATGTCTATCAGCACGAAATCCTTGTAGTTTAGAAATTATATGTTTACTTAATAAACCAGAAAGAAGAAAGGTAGATATAGACGTTAAGTATTTAGGCTATGATGTACCAGATCATTTTCTTGTAGGATATGGGTTAGATTTTGCAGAAAAATATAGGAATTTGCCATACATAGGAATACTCAAGGAAGAAATTTACAAATAAATATGTACAAAACATATATATTATTAATTAATAATTAATATATATTTTATTGTCAAGTGATTTTTAATGTGATAAAATTTTATGGTAAATAAAAAAAGAGAGGGGGGTTTTTAATGAAAAAAATTTCTAGTGCATCAGTATGGCTAGTAGTGCTTGTGCTTGTGATTTTTGCATCACTAGCCTTACTTGAAAATAATAAAGATGCTAGTACAATTAGTGTCGATAAATTTCAGGAACATTGGGTTAAAAAAGAAATTAAGAGTGTTCAAGTAAGAGAAGATAAGACAGTAGCAGGAGAATTAAATAACGGAACTGAATATGAAACTATAATTCCATTAGAAAGATTAATGCAAATTATGGATAAAGATCCAAATATAAATGTAAAAGAAGTATACGTAAAGCCAGCTAGCATGCCAATGTGGTTGCAAATAGTACCTACACTCCTTATAATTTTAATGCTTGTAGCATTTTGGTTTATGTATATGCAGCAATCTCAAGGTGGCGGCGGTGGCGGTGGTAATAGAGGTGTAATGAATTTTGGGAAAAGTAAAGCTAAAATTGCATCGCCAGATAAGAAAAAAGTTACATTTGATGATGTAGCAGGAGAAGATGAAGAAAAGGAAGAGCTTGCAGAAGTTGTAGATTTCTTAAAACAACCCAAAAGATATCTAGAAGCTGGGGCGAGAATTCCAAAAGGTATTCTTCTTGTAGGACCACCAGGTACAGGTAAAACTTTACTAGCAAGGGCTGTATCAGGAGAGGCAGGAGTTCCATTCTATAGTATTTCAGGTTCTGAATTTGTAGAGATGTTCGTAGGTGTTGGAGCTTCAAGAGTAAGAGATCTATTTGAACAAGCGAAGAAAAGCGCACCTTGTATAATATTTATTGATGAAATTGATGCAGTAGGTAGACAAAGAGGTGCAGGCCTTGGTGGCGGACATGACGAAAGAGAACAAACTCTAAATCAACTATTAGTTGAAATGGATGGATTTGGTGTAAATGAAGGCATAATCATGATAGCTGCTACCAATAGACCAGATATACTTGATCCAGCTCTTTTAAGACCGGGTAGATTTGATAGACATATTTTAGTTGGTGCACCTGATGTTAAGGGAAGGGAAGAAATCCTAGTTGTACATTCTAAAGGTAAACATTTAGCAGAAGAAGTAAATCTTCAAGTATTAGCAAAAAGGACACCGGGCTTTACTGGTGCGGATTTAGAGAATCTAATGAATGAAGCTGCACTACTTTCAGTAAGGAGTAGTAAAAAGGTTATTGGAATGTTAGAACTTGATGAAGCAGTAACTAGAGTTATTGCAGGTCCTGAAAAGAAGAGCAAAGTTATAAGTGAAAAAGATAGAAAATTAACAGCATATCATGAAGCTGGGCATGCTGTAGTAATGAAATATTCTCCACTTTCAGATCCGATTCATCAAATAAGTATTATACCAAGAGGTATGGCAGGTGGATACACAATGCATCTACCAGAAGAAGATACAGCGTATACTTCTAAACTAAAACTTAAAGATGAAATGGTTGGACTTCTTGGAGGTAGAGTTGCAGAAAAATTAATACTTGAAGATATTAGTACTGGTGCTAAGAACGATATTGATAGAGCATCAGCCATTGCAAGAAAAATGATTATGGAATATGGTATGAGTGATGAACTAGGACCAATATCTTTTGGTAATGATCATAACGAAGTATTCCTAGGCAGAGATTTAGGCAAAAGTAGAAACTTTAGTGAACGGGTAGCTTACCAAATAGATTCAGAAGTTAAGGCTCTTATTGATGAAGCTTATGAAAAAGCTGAAAAAATCCTTGCTGAAAATATAAATAAACTACATGCAGTAGCTCAAGAACTACTATTAAAGGAAAAACTTGAAGGTGTAGAATTTGAGGAGATAATGGCTAGAACGGATACAGAGGGTATTGATTTATCAAAGAGTTAATGAATTCATAAGGTATACAGTAAATTAACTGTATGCCTTTTTGTATGTCCAGCATGTTCGCTGAGCCGATAGGCTGAAAGAAGCCTATGTCACCTAACCAACGGGAAGACAACCTGAAAGCAAGGGCGCTACTGGCAACGGTAGAATCTGAGGGAAGCAGCAGGGGAAATGTGGAACATAACAAAAGTAAACCGAAGATGGCTTATAAAGTGGGTAACCCTGCAAAATATGGGAAAGCCCCAAAGTTGGATAACTTTATAAGTTAAGACGGATGCGTTTGCATTTAGGCAGGCAAACCTATCTGGAGAAACCTGTATTATCCTATTTTAAAAGATAAGTTCAAACAAATGCGTACATAAGGGAGATGCGATGTAGTGCAGGTGGCAGATGAATCCATAGTAGTTATTAACTTCTAGCCAATAAAAACTGGTAACAGTATGGAGGGCAAAACTAAGAGGACATTATGCAGAAGCTATTATATGAGCAGTCATAATGGGGGGATGGGGAGAATATCAAAATTTAAAGGAATGTTTACAATAATATGTATACTAAAACATGGAGGGGATGAAATAATCAAAAAAGCTTTATTAAATCTTAAAGAAATATATTGAAAAATATTAGTTAAAACAATATGAAAATAAAAAAGATGGGAAGTTAATATTAGTTACGGCCATAAATCCAACTCCTGTAGGGAAAGGAAAATTTACGGTTATAATAGGGCGTGGACAAGCTTTATGTAAACAAGGCAAGAATACAGTGATAGCACTCAGGGAACCGTCTCTTGGACCAGTATTCGGTGTTAGAGGTGGAACTGCTGGTGGTGGCTATGCTAAAGTTGTACCATTGGAAGATATGAATCTACATTTTACAGTGGATATGCATGTAATAACTGCAGATAATATGGATATTCTTTAAGATGGTACTATATATGGTATATTTTAGTTTAATTTGAATTTCGATAAGGTTGCTATAGATTATATCTATAGCAACCTTATTTTTTTAATAAACAGAAAAATGAAATATTACTTGCAAAAATAAATATACAAAATTCATATCATATGTTACTATCATTGTGGGTGGAATTTTAACGACGTTTCATAGGGAGTGTCACCGACTTTTGTAAATGAATGTTTATACCATAATAAATAAAAAACTTCAGAAGGAGTTTAAATTCCCTTTTGAAGTCGTTAATATTGAAGCTTCGCAGAAGATGACTTAATGTTTTATAAATAGGAGGTATTGATATGGACAAGATAGATAATCTCATTAATGTTATAAAAGAATCTCACCAAGGTGGCGGAGATTCTAAAATAAGAATGCAACATAACTTACATAAATTGACTTCCAGAGAGAGAATACAATCTATTTTAGAGGATGGTTCATTTATTGAAATAGGTGCCTTAGTTGGGAAAAATGGTGCTGGAGTAATAACTGGATATGGAACTGTTCATGGGAAGTTAGTGTATATATATAGTCAAGATTATACTGTGGATGGAGGAGCTGTAAGCATTGCAAATAGTAATAAAATTTGTAACGTTATGGATATGGCAATTAAAATGGGGGCTCCATTAATACAGGTTTTAGATTCAGTGGGAGCTAAATTATCAGAGGGATTAGATATTTTAACTTGTTATGGGTCTATATTAAAGAGAAATGCTAGGCTCTCAGGAGTTGTTCCGCAAATAGCGGTAATTGCAGGTCCTTGTTTTGGAATTGCGGCATTAAGTGCAACAATGAGCGATTTTACAATAATGGTTAATAATACATCTGAACTTGGAATAAGTTCGGATAAAAAGATTACCCATGAAGAAGCACAATATGTAGATGCTAAAATGTATTCAAGTGCTAATAATTGTAGTGAAAATGGAAGCATTCAAATTGTTGTAGCAAATGATGCCGAAGCATCTAAGATAGTGAAAAAAATTCTTGAAATTATTCCATCTAACAATATAGAAAACCCTACTATTGATATAGAAACCACTAGTATAAATCATCCAAATAATAACTTGGATGAAATGGTAAATGATGAAGAGATAAACTCATATGAAGTAATGAATGCATTAGTTGATGAAGATAGTATAATAGAATTAAATAATAATTGGGAGTCTAATATTATAACTAGTTTAGCTAAAATAAATGGAATTACTGTTGGTATAATTGCGAGTGCGCAAAAGGAGAATACAAATATAAATATTAAGATTTCGGAAAAGGTTAGTAGGTTTGTTAAAATATGCGATTGCTATAATATTCCTATACTTAGCATAGTAGATACTGATGGATTCGAGGTTAGCTTAGTGGAAGAACAAAGTGGATTATCCACTTATGCTTCAAAAATGATATATTCATTAATTGAGGCAACAGTGCCAAAGGTTTCATTAATCATAGGGAAGGCCTATGGGGCAGGATATTTAGCCCTGGCAAGTAAGGAAGTGGCTTTTGATATCTCTTATGCATGGCCAACAGCTAAAATATCAGCAGTTCAGCCAGAAACCTTAATAAAAGTTTTGCATAGGGAGGAGATTATGCAGGCAGATAATCCTAAACTAAAGGAAAATGAAATAATACACAAATATATGGATGAGGTAACTAGTCCATACAGAGCGGCGGAAAAAGGTATCATTGATGATATTATTATGCCGTCAGAAACAAAACAGCGAATTTTTGCAAGTATAGACATGCTTTATAGCAAAAGAGAAATAAAGTACCCTAAAAAACATGGAAGTACATTAATATAGGGGGAGTAGATATATGGAATTTTCAGTTTTAGATGCATTAAGTACTACAGTAGTAGCCATGATCATTGTTTTTGCCTTGTTGATTTTATTGCAGTATATAATAAGACTTCAAAGTTTTATTATAAATTCCATAGCAAAGAAGAGTAGTGGTACTAAAGTAGATGCTATTGACGAGCAAGAAGAAGTGGAAGATGAAGAAGTGATAGATAAAGATGAAGAGGGAGAAACGCAACCATTATATGATTTAGAAGTAGTGGCTGTAATAACGGCGGCTTTATCTGCTTATCTAGATATACCGGGATCAAACCTAAGAATAAAGAGAATAAAAAGAGTGAATAGCAATTGGGGCCAGGGAATATCCTCAGTTGAAAATATTAATTAAAAGCACAGCTTGGAGGGGTAAAAATGAAAAAATACAATATAAAAGTTAATGGAATGTCATATGAAGTAGAAGTTGAAGAGGTTATAGGAGGATTTTCTAGTAGTCAGGAGGAAATGACAGTAACAAAGGCATCTCCCAAAGAAGTTGCTCCAGTAGCAAAGGTTTCACCAGAAAAAGTTGCTTCAGCACCAAAGGCTAAGGCGAAAAAAATAGTAAGCACCGGAGAAAAAATAGAATGTCCAATGCCAGGAAAGGTGCTTAAAGTAAATATTAATTCCGGGGATAGTGTTAAAAAAGGTCAAGTTATGTTTATATTAGAGGCCATGAAAATGGAGAATGAAATTATGGCACCACATGATGCAAAGGTTATAGAAGTAAGTGTAGTTAGTGGAGCAAATGTAAATACGGGAGATATTTTGGCAGTTATTCAGTAACAAGGGGAGAGGTAATATAAATGGATATCTTACAAGTATTAAAGGACCTTTGGCTTTCTTCTGGCTTTGTAAAATTAGATTTGCAGCATATTATAATGATAGGACTATCATGTGTATTGATGTATTTTGCTATACATAAAAAATATGAACCCTTACTCCTTTTACCCATAGCTTTTGGTATGCTATTAGTAAATTTACCAATGACTAATATTATGGGTGCACCAGTTGGAACTGAGCCAGGAGGACTTTTTTATTATTTATATAAAGGGGTAGAATTAGACATATATCCACCTCTAATATTCTTAGGGGTAGGTGCTATGACTGATTTTGGACCTCTACTAGCAAATCCATCCAGCATGCTTATGGGAGCGGGGGCACAATTTGGAGTATTCTTTGCATTTATGGCAGCAATAGTTATTGGGTTTACTCCACAGGAAGCGGCATCGATAGGTATTATAGGTGGAGCAGATGGGCCTACAGCAATCTTTATAACTAGTAAGCTAGCAAAACACCTATTAGGACCAATTGCGGTAGCGGCTTATTCATACATGGCTTTAGTACCTTTGATACAGCCACCTATAATGAAACTCTTAACTACAAAGGAAGAAAGAACTATTAAAATGGGACAATTAAGAAAAGTTAATCAAATTGAAAAAATCATTTTTCCAATAGTTGTTGCAATAGTAGTTATATTGATGCTTCCATCAGTAGCTTCACTAATAGGAATGCTAATGCTTGGAAATTTATTTAAAGAATCAGGGGTAGTTGGAAGACTATCAGATACAGCCCAAAATGCATTAATTAATATAATAACTATATTTTTAGGACTAACTGTTGGTGCTACTGCAAATGCAGAGGTATTTATAAGTTGGAAAACGGGAGGGATAGTTCTTATAGGTATGGTTGCATTTTGTATAAGTACTGCAGCGGGAGTTATAATAGGAAAGATTATGTGTAAGGTTACAAAGGGGAAAATCAATCCATTAATAGGATCAGCAGGAGTGTCAGCAGTACCTATGGCGGCTAGAGTATCACAGGTAGTGGGACAAAAGTACGATTCAAGTAATTTCTTGCTCATGAATGCTATGGGACCTAATGTAGCGGGTGTAATTGGAACTGCTGTTGCAGCTGGTATTCTTTTAACTATTTTTGGAAAATAGAAGGAAATTTATTTTATAAATTTATAAAACAAAACTCTTTATCTAATAATATATAGATAGGGGGTTTTATTTTTGAAAAAAACAAATAAATTGCTTATATAATTGAATATACCTTTTCTTTTGGAGAATAATATAGAAAAGGAGTTGGTATTTTATGAACAATAAACAATCCTCAATTCAAAGTTTAATCCAAAAGGAGAAAGAAATTGTAAATAAATACAGGGAGTTTGGAAGTGTTATTAGCAATGAAGAAGCAGTTATTCTATGTGAAGAGTTAACTAACAAACATAATTTACATATTTCGGTGCTTGAAAAATATTTGGAGAGGTAGTGTTAAAATGCAGAGTCTTAAAAATGCAGGCAATAAAATAGTAAAGCTAAGGGGCAATAATATTGTAAACAACGAAAAAAAATTAGTTGATATGTACACTAGTATTTTGAGCGATGCAAGAGAAGGCACAGTTAAATTAGACTTGTACGCACTGTTAAATGACCAGAAAGAAATATTAGGCGAGATCCAACATGAAGTAGAATAAAATATATAAATAAATTCTAGTTTTTGTAAACTTATTATCATGACAATCCTTCTTATAAAAAAAATACTTGACAAATATGGTCAAGTTGTTAGAATTAAATTGTTAAATTAAGAATAGTTAAACTTATATCATATAAACTATTCTTCTATTTTTAGCAATGAAAAAACATAAAGCAGCTTATAAGCTGCTTTATATTATATAGGCGGTGTATAAAGTGATTTTAGTTTTAGATGTTGGAAATACTAATACTGTTTTAGGAATTTTTAGAGAAAAAGAGTTGCTTGTAGAATGGAGGCTTTCTACTGATGCACAAAAAACTGCGGACGAGTATGGAATTCAAGTAATGCAGCTATTTTACCAGAGCAACATAAAAATTGAACATATTAAGGGTGTAATAATTTCTTCAGTTGTTCCTAATATTATGTATTCATTAGAACATATGATAAGAAAATATTTTAAACTTATACCTATAGTAGTAGGACCAGGAGTTAAGACTGGAATAAATGTAAAGTATGATAACCCTAAGGAAGTAGGTGCGGACAGGATTGTTAATGCTGTATCAGCTCATGAGATTTATAAAAGAGCTTTAATATTAATAGATTTTGGCACAGCTACAACCTTTTGTGCTATAAGTAAAGATGCTAATTATTTAGGGGGGACTATTTGCCCTGGTATAAAAATAGCTTCTGAAGCACTATTTGAAAGAGCAGCGAAACTGCCTAGAGTGGAGCTTATAAAACCAGAAACTGTTATAGGTAAAAATACAGTTTCAAGTATGCAGGCTGGAATAATATATGGATACATTGGTCAAGTAGATTATATTGTTAATAAAATGAAGTCCGAAATGATTGATATGGGAGAAGAAGAGCCATTTGTAGTGGCTACAGGAGGACTCTCAAAACTAATAAGTGATGATTCTTCTACTATTGATGAGTTCAATCCATATTTAACATTAGAAGGTCTTAGAATTATTTATGAGAAGAATAAGGAATAGGTGATTTAATGAAAATATCAAATGTCTACATTGAAAATGATGCTTTTTTAGCTCCTATGGCGGGAATAACGGATATTGCATTTAGAGGATTGTGCAAAGAATTGGGTTGCGGACTTTTGTATACTGAAATGGTAAGCGCTAAAGGATTATATTATGGTAGCAGCAATACAGAGGCTCTTATGAAAATTTCTGATTTAGAGCAACCTGTGGCTATTCAGATTTTTGGTAACGATCCTAAGATTATGGCTAGTGCTTGTGAAATTTTTAATACAAGGACTGATATATGCATGATTGATGTAAATATGGGGTGTCCTGTTCCTAAGATAGTAAAAAATGGTGAGGGATCGGCTTTAATGAAAGATCCAAAACTCGCGGCTAAAATAATAAAAGAAATGAAAAAAATCTCTACAAAGCCTGTAACTGTAAAGTTTAGAACTGGTTTTGATTCAAATAATATCAATGCTGTAGAATTTGCTAAATACATGGAAGATGCAGGAATAGATGCTATGGCAGTACATGGCAGAACTAGGGAGCAAATGTATGAAGGCAAGGCTGATTGGAATATTATAAGGGATGTAAAAGATAGTGTTAAAGTTCCTGTAATAGGAAATGGTGATATTTTTTGCGTAGAAGATGCTATAAGAATAAAGGAAATTACAAATTGCGATGCCATAATGATTGCAAGAGGGGCTAGGGGAAATCCCTGGATTTTCAGAGAAATTAAGCAGGCCCTAAGGGGTGAAGAGGTTATATATCCTACTCCGGTTGAAAAAATAGATATGTGTATAAGACATTTAGATTTAGCAGTTAAATATTATGAAGAAATTAAAGCGGTTAGAGAAATGAGAAAACATACGGCTTGGTATGTTAAAGGCCTTAACAATTGTGCTGAAATAAAGTCTAAAATTAATACTAAAGTTAGTTATGGTGAGGTAAAGAAGGTTCTTTTAGATTATAAAGAGTATCTGAAAATGGTACCTTCATAATTTTTAAATTGAAGTATGAATTTATGCAATTAATACTGAATAAGATAATAGTACATTAATTGATAAGGTGAATACTTTATGAAGCCGATTTTATGTGTAACTTCAAATATTGATAAATCCTATAATGAATTTGGGTTTTTAAGCAAGATTAAGGACAAAAGAAAGATAAAGTTAATAAGAAGTGAGTACATTAAAGAACTAGATGTTAAAGTGACTAGTGTAAAGTTTCCACCCAATCTTAATGAAAAAGCTTACTTAAATAACTTAGCTTATGCAAAAAAAATATGCAAAAGTAGAGAAGTACAATTATCAGTAAAAACACTAAGACCTCTTGATTATAATTATTTTAATTCATTTCAAAAACGATTTTTGGCTTTTAGTGTTATAAAAAGCATACAACTTATGCTTAGGATGAGAAGTATGAGTCTGAAAAATTGCTGCATTGTGGTATATGATGCTATAGATATGATAAATTTTAATATTATTGTAGAACTAGCCAGGCAAAGTAAATATATTGTGTTTTTGTCGCGAGATTTAACAAAAGCTAGAAAATTTGCGGATTATATCACTGCTAATTTTGGGGTATCGCCAATTGTTACAGATAATGAACTCTATGCTACTAAAATAGCTGATTTTATTATTTCATCTAAAAATTTTGAATTTAGTTCTGGAAAATTAGTATGGCTTATAGATAATAGAATGAAGGGAAACAATAATATTGTAACTGTAAATGATGTAAGTTACAATGCATCCTGGAACACTTTAAAAGTTGATTTTTCAATGGAACTTATAGGATCAATTTTATGCCAAATGCAAGAGCAAGATATTGAAAAAGCCCTTAAGTATAATGGTATATACTTGAAAGAAATAAAATTCAACAATAATGTAATATGTTAGTATTTTTATGTTTTAATATATTGACAATATTAAGGAGCTGACTTATAATGTGTTAATTGGTTACATGGATTGTTATTCTAATAATGAATTTAAGCCCCAATAATTCATTATTAGAATAACAATCCTATATTATATAAATTCGTTTAGCTCCCTATATTAAAAAAGATACTATTATGATGCGGGAGCAAGAGTTTGAATTTTATTATTTTGTAGCGGTTTTAAGAATAGTTACTAAATTATTTAATAAAAATTTAAAAGGGGAGAAAGAAATGAGTGAGCCAAAAAAACACGTAATGACCTATGAGGGGATAAGAAAATTAGAAGATGAATTAGAATTTCTTAAAACTGTAAAGAGAAAAGATATAACAGAAAAGATAAAAGTAGCGCTGGGGTATGGAGATTTAACTGAGAACTCAGAGTATGATGATGCTAAAAATGAACAAGCATTTGTAGAGGGAAGAATACTGCAATTAGAAAATATGCTTAGAAATGCAAGTGTTATAGATGAAAATGAAATTGAAAAAGACGTAGTATGTATAGGATCTATAGTTAAAGTTAAGGATTATGTATTTAATGAGGAAGTCCAATTTTTTATTGTTGGTTCAGCAGAAGCAGACCCAATGGATAATAGGATATCAGATGAATCACCAGTTGGAAGTGCACTTGTAGGTAAGAAAGCAGGAGCAATTATAGAAGTTACAGTTCCAGATGGCATTGGTAAATATGAAGTATTAGAAGTTAGCAGAGGTTAGTTTTATAAAGTATTTATTTTTTTATAGAGTATAAGGGTACCAAACAAGGTATAATTGTTAGGTGCCCTAAAGAAATATACGCACACAAACAATAGTGCAGACGAATAATTAGCAATTATTTTCTGTCCTAGAGAAAATCAGGAGGGATATTAATGTCAAACGAAGGAAAGAACGAAGAAAAGAGTTTACATGAGCTTGAATCTAAATATAATGAGCAGGTAACCATAAGAAGACGAAAATTAATTGCCTTGCAAGAAGAAGGTAAAGATCCATTTGATGTATATAAAGTTGAAAGAACTCATACATCACAACAGGTTAAGGATAATTATGAGCAGTTAGTAGGTACACAAGTTATTGTTGCAGGTAGACTTATGTCCAAAAGAGTTCATGGCAAGGCTGGTTTTTCAGATGTTCATGATAGATATGGTAAGATTCAATTATACATAAAAATAGATGATGTAGGCGAAGAAAAATTAAAAGAATACAAAAGTTTTGACATAGGTGATCTTTTAAGTGTAACAGGCACACCATTTGTTACCAAAACTGGTGAAATATCATTACATATAGTAGATTTTCAGCTTATAGCTAAGTCTTTAAAACCACTTCCAGAAAAATGGCATGGTTTAAAGGATCCAGATTTAAGATATAGACAAAGAGAAGTAGATATAATAATGAATCCAGAAGTAAAAGAGACCTTTATGAAGAGAATAGCAATAATTAGATATATAAGAGAATTCTTAGATAATAAAGGATTTTTAGAAGTTGAAACACCAATTTTATCTCCAATAGCAGGAGGAGCTGCAGCTAGACCATTCATGACTCATCATAATAGCCTAGACATTGATATGTATCTTAGAATTGCCACAGAGTTATATTTAAAAAGACTTATTGTTGCTGGTTTTGAAAAGGTATATGATATGGGTAAAAATTTTAGAAATGAAGGAATGGATGTAAGACACAGCCCAGAGTTTACAATGATAGAACTATATGAAGCTTATGCAGATTATAATGATATGATGGTAATAACGGAAAATTTGGTTGCCTATGTTTGTGAAAAAGTTAATGGAACTACAAAGATTAATTATCAAGGCACGGAAATAGACTTTGCACCACCATGGAGAAGAATTACTATGGTAGATGCAGTAAAAGAATATTCAGGTGTTGATTTTGCTCTGATTAATACTGATGAAGAAGCTAGAACAATAGCTAAAGAAAAACACTTAGAGTTTAAAAAGGAAATAAAGGATTGTTCAAAAGCAGATGTATTAAATGAGTTATTTGAACAATATGTAGAAGAAAATTTAATTCAGCCAACATTCTTATGTGATTATCCTGTAGAAATATCACCTCTTACTAAGAAAAAAAGAGGAAATTCAGAGTTTACAGAGAGATTTGAAGGGTTTGTATTTGGTCGTGAAATTTGTAATGCATACTCAGAGTTAAATGATCCAGTAGTTCAAAGAGAAAGATTTATGCAACAAGAAAAAGAAAGAGAATTAGGCGATGATGAAGCATATTTAATAGATGAAGAATTTATGAGTGCATTAGAAACAGGAATGCCTCCAACTGGTGGACTTGGTATAGGAATTGATAGAATAGTAATGTTCTTAACTGATGCTTATTCAATAAGAGATGTTATCCTATTCCCTACAATGAAACCAATTCAGTAATTCAAATAATAATGGTAAAAGGATATTTTAGTTAATCTAAAATATCCTTTTTAAAAAAACATTTATAAAATGAAAAAATGATAAAGTATAATAAAAAACGTAAAAACTATTGAATTTTTGATTGTATATGTTATACTGTTGTTGTAATTAGAAGTAATATTAATCCGCGATAGCTCAACGGTGGAGCGCTCGGCTGTTAACCGATAGGTTGAAGGTTCAAATCCTTTTCGCGGAGCCAGTTTTATTTATTTGAAGGTAATAACAGATAAAATACTAACTTTGTTGTTAGAATAATATTATTAGGCGGAATCAATGTTGACCTTATGTGTGATATTATTGACAATAAGATTAAGTTTGGTATAATATTAATACAATGAAATATTTCGCTATGATAAAGAAGAGTAGTAATAGTACTTTATAAGAGAGATTGTGCTTGGTGTAAACAATCAAAGTATTATTGTGAAAGGAACTTTGGAGTGTATAAAACTTAGAGCAGGGCTTGTGCCAATAAGGGTGGAACCGCGGAATTAATTTTCGTCCCTTAGGGTATAGTCTTTTTTTTATATTAAAAATTTAGGAGGTATTAATATGGCTTTTGAGAAAAGCATGGATAAGATCGTTGCATTATGCAAAAACAGAGGATTTGTATTCCCGGGATCTGATATATATGGAGGTCTTGCTAACTCGTGGGATTATGGTCCTCTAGGAGTTGAATTTAAAAACAATATTAAAAAAGCTTGGTGGAAAAAATTCGTTCAGGAAAGTCCATATAATGTTGGCGTAGATTGTGCTATACTTATGAATCCTGAAGTATGGGTTGCAACAGGACACGTTGGAGGATTTTCTGATCCGTTAATGGATTGTAAAGATTGTAAATCAAGATTTAGAGCAGATAAATTAGTAGAAGACCATATGACTAAACTTGGAGCAGAGGTAGCTACTGCTGATGGTTGGACAAATGAAGAATTAAAAGAATATATGGAAAAACAGGGAATAGTATGTCCTAAATGTGGGAAGAATAATTTTACTGATATTAGAAAATTTAATTTAATGTTTAAGACTTCCATGGGAATAACTGAAGAAGGAAAATCAGAAATATATTTAAGACCAGAAACGGCTCAAGGAATATTTGTGAACTTTAAAAATGTTCAAAGAGCTACAAGGAAAAAGATACCATTTGGTATAGGCCAAGTAGGAAAGGCTTTTAGAAATGAAATAACACCAGGAAACTTCATTTTTAGAACAAGAGAATTTGAGCAAATGGAATTAGAGTTTTTCTGTAAGCCAGGTACAGATTTAGAATGGTTTGCATATTGGAAAGAATATTGCGCTAATTTCTTATATAATTTGGGAATGAACAAAGAAAATATAAGATTTAGAGATCATGGCGTGGAGGAATTATCATTTTATAGTAATGCTACCTGTGATATAGAATTCTTGTTTCCTTTTGGATGGGGAGAATTATGGGGAGTTGCCGATAGAACTGACTATGACTTAAAGAAACATATGGAACATTCAGGTAATGACCTCAGTTATCTAGACCCTATTACTAATGAGAAATATGTACCTTATTGTATTGAACCATCACTTGGTGCAGATAGAGTTGTGCTTGCATTCTTAGCCGACGCATATGATGAAGAAGAAGTTAAAGGTGGTAAAGAGGGAGACTCTAGAACAGTGCTTCATTTACATCCAGCACTTGCACCATTTAAGGCAGCTGTTTTGCCACTTAGCAAAAAATTATCAGAAAAAGCTAATGAAGTTTTTGCTATGCTGGGCAAGAAGTTTAATGTAGACTACGATGAAGCTGGAAGTATAGGAAAGAGATATAGAAGAGAAGATGAAATAGGAACTCCATACTGTATAACTGTTGATTTTGATACTTTAGAAGACAATACTGTAACAATTAGGGACAGAGATACAATGGATCAAATAAGATTAAATATAAATGAGCTAGAAAAATTCATAGAAGAAAAATTAGAATTTTAAATTGTAATTGCTAGTTTGATTTAGAGGATAGCATATAGTATAAAATAAGGCTAGAATGGGCTTTATACTATATGCTATTTTTTTTAAAATTAAAATATTACATATAAATTAAAAATATCAATCATTGAAAAAAATAAAGTTCACTATAATATTTAACGACATTTCAGAAGGATGGACACTTAATATTATAAGCAAAAATATAAATATCCTTGAGAAGTTGTTAATATTGCAGTACCACAGGTAATGATTTAAGTGGTATAATTATTAAAAACAAAGCTCTAAAATTAATAATATAATATGAAATATATAAAAAGTACATGGAGGGCTATATGAAGATGGAGGGTTATATGAAGAAAGATTTTAGTGAGTTTAAAGAGTTCATAAAAGGTAAAAAGGTTGGAGTTGTAGGTATTGGAGTAAGCAATATTCCATTAATACATTTTTTAGTGAAGTTACAGGCCCGTGTTACGGCTTTTGATAGAAAATCTTATAGTTTGCTTGGGCAAGTAGCGACAGAATTTGAAAAAAATGGGGTAAAGCTGATATTAGGTGATAATTACTTAGATGATTTAACGGGGTTTGATGTTATTTTTAAAACACCATCTATAAGGATAGATAATCCTGCGCTACTAAAAGCAAAGGAAGATGGAACATATATAACATCAGAAATGGAAGAGTTCATAAAATATTGTCCTGCAAAGACTTTTGGGGTCACTGGTAGTGATGGGAAGACAACTACAACTACTATTATATACAATATATTAAAAAAAGAAGGATATAAAACTTGGGTTGGAGGAAATATAGGAACTCCACTTTTTGCGAATATTGAAGAAATAAGCAGTGATGATAAAGTAGTACTAGAACTTTCAAGTTTTCAGCTTATGACTATGAATGTTTCTACAGATGTGGCAGTAGTAACAAATTTAAGCCCAAATCATCTTGATATTCATAAAGACATGGAAGAATATATAGATGCAAAGAAGAACATATTTAAATATCAAAGTAAAGATGGTCTCATTGTACTTAATAGGGACAATGCATTGACTTATGAACTTAGGCAGCAGGCTAAGGGAAAAGTTAGGTGCTTTAGCTTAATAGAGAAGCTTGAAGATGGTGCACATTTTCAAAATAATGAATTATTTATTATGAATAAGTTAGTATGTAATCGTGATGAAATAAAACTAAAAGGAATGCATAATGTTGGAAATATGCTGACTGCTTTTTGTGCAGTTGAAGGAGAAGCATCGGTTGCAAGCATGAGAGAAGTGGCTACTACTTTTACGGGGGTGCCTCATAGGGGTGAATTTGTTAGGGAAGTAGATGGAGTTAAGTATTACAATGATTCTATAGCATCTAGTCCAACAAGGACTATAGCAAGTATTAAAGCCTTTGAAAAACCAGTTATATTAATTGCTGGGGGATATGATAAACAAATACCTTTTGGGCCACTAGCAGAAGAAGGTTACTTAAATATTAAAATACTAATACTCGTAGGTGCCACTAAATATAAAATAAAAGAAGTTTTTGAGTCTTTATTAAAAGAAAAGAAAATTTCTTTGGAAATTATATTAGCTGAAGATTTTAATGAAGCAATTTATAAGGCTAAAGAAGTTGCGAGGCCTGGCGATATAGTGACCTTGTCACCAGCATGTGCAAGTTTCGATATGTTTGAAAATTTTGAGGTAAGAGGTAATAAGTTTAAGGAAATAGTAATGGAATTATAGTGAATGTAATGATTAATAAGAACTTCGGTAAATAAACAATATTTTACTGAGGTTTTTATTAAGATTTTAATGTTCAACAAATGTTCCAAGTGTATCATTATAAGAGAAATGGAAGATATGAGAGCAATAACTACATATATGAAAATAAACTAAGAAAATGAATGATTATAAACAAAGATGAAGTTATACATATGATATTATATTAATTGTCGCTGAAACATGTAGTTAAAACTTAACTTTAAGTTTATAGCGATAGAGGAAAATTCATTATTAAATATTTAATTAAAATAGTTGACAATGAAGTAAAAAAGAATTATACTTATAAAAGTCGTCACATGATGACAAATGAAGTTGGTCTTTGAAAATTAAACAGAGAAATAGGTAAAATAACGAAATAACATTTCGTTAGACCAGTTAATTACTTTAGATAAACAAGTAAAATTTTAGTCGTAAGACTAAAAAATATGTAATGAGCTTGAGTAACAACTTAACAGTTGTCTCAGATTATTCATTTCAAATAAAAAGTGTAAACTTTTAAATTGAGAGTTTGATCCTGGCTCAGGACGAACGCTGGCGG
>NZ_JBOITM010000025.1:0-22099 GCF_050717535.1 Clostridium sp. | reverse complement strand
TCAAGTGTTTTTTTATAAATATAAGAAATTTCAAAAGATTTTGTTTGAAATCCTGGGGGGAAGAATAAAAATCATCCCTTCGGGATTGAGATATACGGGAGCCTAAGGGTTTCCGAATTCACTAATAATAAGCAAGGGGGTGATACAATATGCCAAGAAAAAAAGTGAAAGTAATTATTCTTACAACCATAATCATAATAGCAATATTGATAGGAGTTTTTATGGTGTTTTTTACAAAAGGGGATAGTGCAACTAAAACTTTCAATGCTTATAAGAATAATTGGATAAAACAAGATTTCAAAACCATGTATACCATGCTTTCAACTAAAACTAAGGAAACAGTAACTGAAAAGCAATTTGTAGATAAATATACAGCTATTTATAGTGGGATAGAAGCTAAAAGTATATCAATAAAAGTTGGGAATGAAATAAAAGGTGATAATAAAAATACTATTAACATACCATTTTCTATGTCTATGACTACTGCTGCAGGGAAATTGAATATGCCCGGATACCAGGTAGTTATGGTAAAAGAAAAAGTTAACAACAAAAAGCAGTTGCTATTTTTCTCGAAAAAGGATTGGACTATAGTTTGGAATGAAAAAATGATATTTCCAAATATGAAATCAGGAGACAAGGTGAGGATAAAACCGGAACTTGCTAAACGTGGAGAAATTTCTGATAGAAATGGAAAACCACTGGCTATAAATGCTCCAATTGTTTGCATTGGAATACAGCCTAACAGATTTATTAAAAATAAGGACACAAATATATCACAGATGGCTAAAATACTAGATATTGACGCATCAGTTATAGAAACTAAACTAAAAGGTAATGAGAATTCAGAACAATTTGTACCTATTATTAACATATTACAAAGCGAAAAAGCAAAAATAGCTGGAGTCATGGAGCTTGAAGGGGTAATTCATAATAAACCTGAAGGTAGAATATATCCTGGTGGGGAAGCCTTTGGATCGCTTATAGGGTATATTCAGCCTATAACTGCGGAAGAACTAGAAAAGATGCCTGGGCAAGGTTATACTTCAGTAAGTTTAATTGGTAAGGCAGGTTTAGAGCAGGTCAATGAAAAAAGGCTTAAGGGAGAGAATGGAGCAACGATATATATATCAAGAGAAAAAAATGGAAACAAGATCCAAAATCTTGTAATTCTTAAAAAGGAATCTAAAGATGGTGAAAATATAAAATTATCAATAGATTTTGAGCTTCAGAAAAAAATATATGCAGGAATGAATAAGGATGCAGGCGCCTGCACAGCAATAAATCCTAAAAGTGGAGAAGTACTTGCTTTAGTAAGCTCTCCATCATATGATTCAAATGCTCGGACCACTTATATATCCAATAATCAGAGGAATGCATGGAAAAGTGGTAAGGATCCATTTAAAAATAGATTTAAGGCTGTATATTCTCCAGGTTCTACCTTCAAAATGGTGACAGCCGCTGTTGGATTAGATTCAGGTAAGATAAAACCTAATGAATTTATAGACATAAAGGGAACACAGTGGCAAAAGGATAAATCCTGGGGGACATATAATATTACTAGGGTTTCTGATTCTGGTAAGCCAGTTAACTTATCAGATGCATTTATACATTCTGATAACATATACTTTGCAATGGCAGCTCTTAAAATTGGAAAAGAGGAATTTATAAAAGGAAGTAATGATTTTGGAATAGGGGAGCAACTGCCTATAGGCTATCCTATAGCAAAATCACAGGTAGCTAATGATAATAAAATCATAAACAATGTAGCATTAGCAGATAGTGGTTATGGTCAAGGCCAAGTACTTATGAGTCCACTTCAACTCGCATTAGCTTATAGCTCAGTTGTTAACAATGGTAATATCATGTCTCCAACTTTAGAGTGTTTTAATGAAAAAACAACATCTAAAGTATGGAAAACCAATGCAGTTTCTGCGGCTAATATAAAATATATAAAAGATGGTCTTACTGCAGTTATAGAAAATCCAGCAGGTACAGGACATGGAGCAAAAATTGAAGGTATAGCTCTTGCAGGTAAAACTGGAACGGCAGAACTTAAAAAAAATACTGAGGATAAAATTGCTGAAGAAAATGGATGGTTTATATGCATGGATACAGCTAATCCTAAAATAGTAGTATCTATGATAATAGAAGATGTCAAAAATAGAGGTGAAAGTCACTATGTGGTACCCATTGTAAAAGCAATAATGGGATATTATTTGAATAAGACAACAAAATAGATTTAATTACAGTTCAGGTTATGAGAAAAACTGTACATCTAGCTTATAAAGATAAAGTAAAAGTAAATAATAAGAAGTTTGAAGTGGGGGTAGGGTAAATATATATGCTTTAGCAAAATTGCTAGAGCATTTTATTGTGCAGTAAAATAGGGAAATTGTTAGAAAAGTTAGCCAATTTACTTGGGCAATATTCTATTATATGTAAAAAAATTTAAAACAATCAAGCTGAAATTAATAAAAATATTCCATGGATACTAATAATTGGTCATTTATGCTATAATGTATAATGACGAATAATTTTTTTTATAATTATTTTAAATTATTAATTTTACTAATGAACTTATTAAGCTACAGTAATAATTGCAATAATTATTACTATATTAGACTTGTTTAGATATACAGCAAACTACCTTAAAGTGTGGACAAAGTTATATTGAAAATGAAGTTGAGGATGGCTAAGGCCTCTTAATATGAAAATCTTTAATAATAGTATGTGTTGTAATCTTAACATTTATAATGAGCTTTGTAAGGATGTTATATTTCATAAAGGGGAGATGAGAATTAGGTATAGTCATATGCTTATTTAATGACGAGAGAATTCAATTACTAAAATATTTTAGGAGGTAGTTATTATGAATTTATTGATTTTGGCCCCAATTTGTTCTATATTAGCCCTTAGTTTTGCTGGATATCTAGCATTTAAAGTATTAAAAGAAGATGAGGGAACGGAGCAGATGAAAAAAATTGCTACGGCTATTAGAGAAGGTGCAGATGCCTATTTAAAAAGGCAGTACACTGGAGTAGCACTTTTCTTTGTAGTTATGTTTATACTCCTAGGAATACTTGCAGCAACTGGGTATCTTACCCCATTTGTACCTTTTGCATTTATAACTGGAGGTTTTTTCTCAGGTCTTTCAGGTTTTATAGGAATGAAAATTGCAACACGTGCAAATGTTAGAACTACACATGCAGCTGGGAAAAGTCTTAACAGTGCTTTAACAGTCGCTTTTTCAAGTGGTGCAGTAATGGGACTTACTGTTGTAGGTCTTGGACTTCTTGATATTAGCATATGGTATTATTTATTAGATTTTTTCTATAGAAATTTAGATCAAGCAGCAAGAATTCAAAATATAACAAGTGCAATGATTACATTTGGAATGGGAGCTAGCTCCATGGCACTATTTGCTAGAGTAGGTGGAGGTATATTTACTAAAGCAGCAGACGTAGGTGCAGACCTTGTTGGTAAGCTTGAAGTAGGAATTCCAGAGGATGACCCAAGAAACCCTGCAGTTATAGCTGATAACGTTGGAGACAATGTTGGTGACGTAGCTGGTATGGGTGCAGATCTTTATGAATCCTATGTTGGTTCAATAGTATCCACTGCAGCTCTTGCCGTAGCAGCGGGGCTTGGAGTTTCAGGTGTTACAATTCCTTTGGTAATAGCGGCTATTGGTGTAGTTGCATCTATCATTGGAACCTTCTTTGTTAAATCAGGGGAGAAAGCTGAACAAAAGGCTCTTTTATCGGCTCTAAGACGTGGTGTTTACGTAAGTTCTGCAATAATTGCAATACTTGCTTTCTTCCTAGTTTGGAATGTACTTGGAATGGAGCGCATTGGAGTTTACTTTGCAATTTTAAGTGGGCTAGTAGCAGGTAATTTAATTGGTTTTTGTACAGAATATTTTACTTCGGATACGTACAAGCCTACTCAAAAACTGGCACAAACAACAAAAACTGGTGCAGCCACAGTTATAATAGGTGGTCTTTCACTGGGAATGATGTCTACTTTTCTTCCTGTTATAATAGTAGCAATGGCAATTGCCGCTAGTTTCTATTTTGCTGGAGGAGCAGGAGATTATAATATGGGTTTATATGGTGTAGGAATAGCTGCAGTAGGCATGCTTAGTACACTAGGTATAACTTTAGCTACAGATGCTTATGGACCAGTAGCAGACAATGCTGGTGGTATTGCAGAAATGACCCATCAAGATCCTATAGTGCGAGAAAGAACAGACGCTCTTGATTCACTAGGAAATACTACAGCAGCTACAGGTAAAGGTTTTGCTATAGGTTCAGCAGCTTTAACAGCACTTGCTCTTATTGCGGCATATAGAGATCAAGTGGAGATAATTGTAAAAAAAGAGAACTTGGACTTTGTTTTTAACTTGTCAATATTAAATCCTCAAGTTCTTATAGGATTATTTATAGGTGGAATGATTCCTTTTGTGTTTGCAGCATTAACTATGGATGCAGTAGGTAAAACAGCTCAACTTATAGTGGTAGAAGTTAGAAGACAATTTAAAGAAATATTGGGTCTTATGGATGGTACCGAAGAGGCTGATTATGCAACTTGCGTTGATATCTGCACAAAAGCAGCTCAAAAGGAAATGATTCTACCTGCCTTACTTGCTATTAGTGTTCCAATAATAGTTGGAATACTTTTAGGTGTAAATGGAGTGGCAGGACTACTAGCAGGAGCAACAGTAACAGGTTTTGTACTTGCAGTTATGATGGCTAATTCAGGTGGAGCTTGGGATAATGCCAAAAAGCATATTGAAGCTGGAAACCTAGGTGGAAAAGGATCAGATTGCCATAAAGCGGCTGTTGTAGGCGATACTGTAGGAGATCCATTTAAGGATACTTCAGGTCCAGCCATAAATATATTGATAAAATTACTTTCAATGGTATCAATAGTATTTGCAGCATTTATTTTGAATTTTTCATTATTTTAAGTAAACAAAAGCGGCTTCCTATTAATTTAGGAAACCGCTTTTAAAATTAAATTTATTAAACTTTTGCACCATAAAATAAATTGTTTTTATTTAATTAATAAAGAACAAAGGAATTGAAAATCATTAGTCGAATTAAATATATTATGTAAAGAATATTTTGTTTTAAAAAATACGAACCTGAAAGGAATTTTTTGATGAATGATAATGGAAATAAAAATAATAACGAAAATAAGTCTATAAAAATAATAGAGATTGATCCATATCTCAAACCATTTAAAAAGGATATTCAACTTAGAGTAGATAGTTATAATTCTTGCAAAAAAAAATTATTGCAAAATAATCAAAGTCTCCAGTCTTTTGCCAATGGAGACTTATTTTACGGGTTTCATTTAGTAGCGGATGGATGGATTTATAGGGAATGGGCTCCTGCAGCTGATGCTCTTTATTTAATTGGCGATTTTAATTGCTGGAATCCACAGGCACATCCACTTCAAAAAAAAGAGAATGGCAATTGGGAGATTTTTTTGCCAGGAGTACAAACTTTAAAACATATGTCCTGTGTCAAGGTAAGAGTAGTAGCTAAAAATGTATCAAGAGATAGAATTCCTCTTTATATTAAACGGACGGTGCAAAATCCTAATACTCATGATTTTGTAGGACAGATTTGGCAACCAGATTATGACTTTAAGTGGCAAGATAGTGAGTTTAACGTTGCTAAAGAGAGTGCACTGTTTATATATGAGGCTCATGTTGGTATGGCGCAGGAAAAAGAAGGGATGGGTACTTTCAAAGAATTTACAGAAATTACACTTCCTAGAATAAAAGCTGCTGGTTATAATACAGTGCAGCTTATGGCTATAATGCAACATCCTTATTATGCATCCTTTGGTTATCAAGTATCTAATTTTTTTGCTGTTTCTTCCTGGTTTGGAACTCCAGAAGACCTAAAAGTATTAATAAATACCGCCCACAAAATGGGTATTGCAGTATTACTTGACTTGGTACACTCTCATTCAATTAAGAATATTGCAGAGGGCATTAATGAGTTTGATGGAACAGACTACCAATTCTTTAATACTGGAGCTTTAGGGGATCATTCAGCCTGGGGTACAAAGCTTTTTAATTATGGAAAACCAGAGGTTCTTCATTTTCTTTTGTCAAACATTAAGTTTTGGCTAGAAGAATATCATTTTGATGGTTATCGATTTGATGGTGTGTCATCTATGTTATATCACCATAATGGACTTGGAGTAGCATTTACAGATTATAGTAAATATTTTAGTATGGATACAGATATAGAAGCAATTACTTACCTTCAATTTGCAAATGACTTAATAAGGGAAATAAATCCTAATGCAGTAACTATAGCAGAGGATATGAGTGGAATGCCTGGAATGTGTCTACCTGTAGCCTTTGGTGGTTTGGGTTTTGATTATCGTTTGTCTATGGGCGTACCTGATCTTTGGGTAAAAATGCTAAAAGAGTTGCCTGATGAGAAATGGAGCATGAACCAGCTATGGTATGAATTAACTAGTAGAAGACCTTGTGAAAAGAATATAGGTTATTCAGAATCTCATGATCAGGCACTTGTAGGTGATAAGACTTTAATGTTCCGTTTAGGTGGCAAAGCGATGTATACACATATGTTAAAAGCTGATGATAATTTGATAATAGGAAGAGCCATGGAACTCCATAAACTTATTAGATTTATTACCATAACTTTAGGTGGCGAAGGCTATTTAAATTTCATGGGTAATGAATTTGGTCACCCAGAATGGATTGATTTTCCAAGAGAAGGTAATAATTGGAGTTATCATTACGCAAGAAGACAATGGAGTCTGATGGAAAATAAAGAGCTTAAGTATGAATATTTATCAAATTTTGATAGAGAAATGTTGACTTTAGTAAAAACCTATGATGTTTTAGGTTCTTCTGATTTACAAAATCTCTGGACTGACGAGCAACATAAATTGCTTGCTTTCAGAAAAGGTGGGCTAGTATTTTTATTTAATTTTAATCCCGTGGAATCTTTCTCTGAATATGAGCTTCCTACGGATGAGATTGGCAATTATAAGATTGTGTTTAATAGTGACGAAAAAACATTTGGTGGGCAGGGTAGAATAGCAAAAGATTATATTTACCACACAGATAAATTAAGTCAGAGGGATTGCAAAACTGGTATTGTAATATACTCACCTAGTAGAACTGCGTTGGTTTTAAAGAAACAATAAAGAGATTAAGGGGATTCATTTAACAAAATGAATCCCCTTAAAAAGGGTCATATTATAAGCACTATTATAAAAGGCCATAGCTTAAATAAAATACTCGGTATTATATATTTTTACCTTTTTCTCTAAGAAATTCTATTAACATTTTTTTGTTTGTATTAATTATAAGCTCTTCAGGCATAGTTATGTCTTTAAGTGCTTTTTCTGCAACAGCAAAATTCCCTATAGAGTAGCAGAAATGGGCATCACTATTTACAATGATTTTTACACCAAATTTTTTGCAAAGTTTTATTATTTTAATACAGTTTTTTTCACTGCCTAGTCTTGATGATATAAAAGAACTATTATTTAGTTCGATTAGTATATTTTTTTCTTTTGCCTTTTTTACTATTTCTTCCTCATGTATAGGAAATTTAGGATTTCCCATATGTCCTAAAATATTCACGTTTGGATTATCCATAGCTTTTAAAATAGTAGCCGTATTTAAATCGGCACTCTTAGCACCTTCCATTAGAGGTTGATGCATGCTTACTATCATTACGTCTAGTTTCTTTTGCACTTCTAATGGTATATCAAGATTACCTTCATAATCAATTATATTAGCTTCACATCCGTAAAGCATTTTAACACCGTACAATTCTCTTGGAAGTACTTTAAAATTTCCAAAATACCAAAGATCAGGAGCTCCTGGCATATTAGGACCATGATCTGTAACTCCTAATATCTCAAGACCTATTTCACTAGCATATTTTGCATTTTCCATGAGTGTACTGTATGCATGGCCACTAACTATAGTATGTGTATGTAAATCTGCAACAAACTTCATAAAATCTCTCCTCTATGTTTCTGACCTTTCTACTTCATTATAAACCTAAATTTAAGTTTATTGTTAAAACACTGTTTAAATTACTGTAAATTTTGCGCCATAAACAGTGAGTCCGATTACCAACACTGCGAATAATACCAGGATATATATTACTTCAAATAAATTTCCTGTATTGGAGCCGGTGGTAATATGTGGGGGTAATTTCAATTTGAATTTGCCGATTTTTTCTAAAGTACGAACAAATTTATTGTGAAAACCCAATTTTTTAAATAACTGTGCAATAAACCTTGGTAATGAAAGGAGAGGAACTCCCTCTTTTGTTAATATATCAGCCCAATATATATGGCTCATGTATCCAACAAAAAAACATCCTGTTAAATATTCATACCCTAATTTATTAAATACATAGGACGCTGAAATAGTAAAAATAACAACTCCCTCTAGTGAGTGCAAAAATGATCTATGAGGGAAAGTTGCAATACCAATTAGTAAAATACAAATAACGTAAATAAGGGGGTCATTTGAATTAGCAAAGTTATAAATTGCTAAAATTGCACTTCCCCCAACATAAGTTAAAAACATGGAAATTCTTATAAAATCACTGGATCCAACACTTATTATAGCTGATATTTTTTTATAGATTGTCCCAATTAGGGGAATCCTTTTAAAATTTCTTTCATTAGTTACTCCTGAAAATATTAAAATGAAAGACAAAGAATATATAAATATCTGAGCATATACATGTATATTATCATACTCACCTATATATTTTAGCCCCGTAAGTTCCCCTATAATAGTTTTTGAATACAATAAAATAAGTGCTCCAAGTCCAACTCCTAAGAGTAGCCTTAACAATAACTTTAGTATTTTTTCTATATCATTTATTACTTTATTACTTGTACCTGTAAGTGGGTTCATATGGTTTATTTTGCTATGTTGACTATCAGCATCAACTAGTAATCCTGAAAGCCCTGCAGTTACAAGGCCTATAAAGCTTATTCCCATGGGGACATGTATAAATCTATTGTTAAATATTATTATTGAATTAATTGCAGGTATCGTTGCCACTATTGCATAGGATAACATTGCAATCTTTTGATGTGATTTTCCATTCATATTATGTCTCCTTACCCCTTTAATGTCATAGCAAAATCACACGTCAGATTAATTACATATTGTTTTTCAAATACTTAACTATATAACTTAATGTGTAAAAATCACAATCTAGCTCTGCTTGAATCATATTTAATCCTTTGATTAAAAATTCTTCATCAAAATTTTCTAGTAGTATCATTAGACTGATTATGTTAATACCACCATCTTTTGTATCAAGAACTCTTGCAGCTTTTACATGTTTGTTTTTCATGGCATTTATAACAGAAGTTCGTAGTTCTTCACTAATTTCAAGTTCAGGCATTTCACTAAATACTTTAGTATCTGTATTCTTAACACTAAGATTCTTAGCTTTTGTAAGATCACAATTTAAAAATATAGTATTTTTATATTCTGCATCTTTAAAATCGACCCCATCTAAATTCACAGAGTCAAATATAGCATTTTCAAATATAGTATTTTTAAAATCACTACCCTTTAGATTTGTTCCAATAAATTCAGCCCATTTAAATGTACATTCAAAAAAAACACAGGCTTTAAAATGTGCACCTCTAAAAGTTACAAAGTCAAAATTTGACCTTGTAAAATCACAATTATAACAATTGCTTCTCTCAAGATTTTTATACATAAAGTTCTTACCTTTTTTTTCAATATTATTATAAACAAAATTGTTTCTAACACTATGATTCTTTCCCATTTTTACCTCCATGGCAAATGTATTTATTTGCCGTTCTATTATTATTATACTTAAAAAGACCTCTAACCAATTTTGTGAAGTGGCCAGAAGTCCTCATATTTCATTATAAATACTATACAAAAATTCATTAAAAGTCAATGATTTATTATAATTTTATATATTTGAATCATCTATAACTGACTTAAGCACCTTAGAAGAGTCAACAAGTTGATCCATTTCATCTTTATTAAGTTTAACCTGTAATATTTTTTTTACTCCTCCTATACCTATAATTGTTGGAACACCCATATAAACGTCCTGAATTCCATATTCACCTTTTAACAAGGAGGATACTGTAAGAATAGAATTTTCATTGCTAAGTATTGCCTCAACTATTCTTTTAACAGCTAGAGCAATGGCATAATAGGTTGCACCCTTTTTTTCAATTACCTTATAGGCTGCTTCTTTTACATCTTTATATATATTTAACTTCATCTCTCCACCACATTTTTTAAGGCAATTATCACAGTACTCATCAACATTCATACCTGCAATACTAGTTAAACTCCAAGTGGCAATTTCTGAGTCACCATGTTCACCCATTATATAGGTGTGTATGTTTCGTGGGTCAACCTCAAAGTGCTGACCAAGCATGTATTTAAATCTTGAAGTATCCAAAACCGTACCTGACCCAATTACTCTATCACTAGGAAAGCCAGAAAGCTTATAGGTTAAATAAGTTAATATATCTACAGGGTTTGAAACTACAATTAATATAGAATCGGGGCTGTATTTTACAACCTCTGGAACTATACTTTGAAATATTTTAAGATTTTTTGAAATACAAGCAAGTCTAGAATCACCTGGTTTTGGTCCAATTCCAGCCGTAATAATTACAATATCTGAATCTTTTGTATCAGAATATTCACCAGAAGTTATATCAACAGGCCTTACAAAAGGAGCACCATGAGATAAATCCATTGCCTCTCCTTCAGCTTTGTCCTTATTTATATCTACCATTACAATTTCAGAAGCCATCCCACTAGTCATAAGTGCAAAAGCTGTAGTAGAACCTACAAAACCTGCACCAATTATGGATATTTTATTTCCTCTTGTTTTCATATAAAAACTTCCCTTCATTTAAATCCTTAATGATAGTATATACTAATTAACAATTATTATCAAATTGAAATTTCCAATAATTTTTTTAAATTATATTATTATCGTGGAAAACATTTGTTGACAAATACACCCAACATGTTATAATGTTTAAATATTAAAGAATTTACAAAAACTAATTCAAACTTTTGTGAGGCGTAATTATGAAAAATATCATTGTTAAAGGAATTAATCAAAAAGTATATTTTTATTTTAGCTTTAGCTATCGTTATCTTAGCGTTGGCTATTTTTGGTGTAAAAAAATATATATGATTTCTTTAAATAATGAGTTTAATAATAAAACTATAATACCAGCTTTATGTTGATTTATGGAAAGTAAACTGTGTTTGTTCGCAAGGAAGGCTCATTATAATAGGTTTTTCACTTTTAAAAGGGAAGACCCATTATAAAGGGTCTTCCCTTTTTTTTATAGTTTTTTATAGCAGATTATAAACTAATCGCTTTATCAAAAATAAAGCAAAATAACATTTTAGGAGGAATTTAAAATGGTAATTGTAATGAATCCAAATGCAAAACAAGATGAAGTTAGAGGGATTATGAAAAAAATAGAGGGATTAGGGTGCACTGTTCATGTTTCTCAGGGAGAAAACCATTGTGTTTTAGGGCTTGTTGGAGATACAAATAAAATAAACGTAAGTCAGATTGAAGCAGAGGATTTTGTTGATAAGGTTATGTGCGTTCAAGCACCTTACAAAAGAGCTAATAGACTTTTTCATCCTGAAGATACAATAGTAAAAGTAGGCGACCAATCAATAGGAGGAAAAGAACTAGCAATAATAGCTGGACCTTGCGCTGTAGAAAGTGAATCACAACTTATAACTATTGCTAAAGATGTAAAACTTGCAGGAGCTAATTTTCTAAGAGGAGGGGCATACAAACCAAGAACTTCTCCATATGCATTTCAAGGAATGGAGGAAGAAGGATTAAGAATATTATTAGAAGCAAAAAAACTAACAGGACTACCAATAGTTACTGAAGTCATGAGTGTAGAGCTGGTTGAAAAAATATCACAATATGCCGACGTATTACAAATTGGTGCTAGAAATATGCAAAACTTTGATCTTTTAAAAGAAGTAGGTAGATGTAATAAGACAATACTTTTAAAGAGAGGTATGAGTGCAACAATTGAAGAACTGCTTATGTCTGCCGAATATATAATGTCTGAAGGAAATGAAAATGTAGTTTTATGCGAAAGAGGAATTAGAACATTTGAAACTTTCACAAGAAACACATTAGATTTAAGTGCAATTCCAGTGCTTAAGAAGCTTACTCATTTGCCGGTTATTGTGGATCCAAGTCATGCTACTGGTAAATGGTGGTTAGTAGAGCCCTTGGCCAAAGCTGCTATAGCAGTTGGTGCAGATGGACTTGAAATTGAGGTACATTATGATCCTGCTAATGCATTGTGTGATGGAGCACAATCATTAAAACCAGAGAAATTCAAGACTTTTATAAATTCAGTAAGAGCAATTGCAGAAACGCAAGATAGAATAATTTAAGAGGTGATAAAAGTGGACATTAGTGATTTTAATATTACAATTGTGGGTCTAGGACTTATAGGTGGGTCATTTGCCATGGCACTAAAAGAATTAAATCCTAAAAACCTTTGGGCTATTGATATTGATAAAGATGTTCTAGTAGTGGCGGAAAAGATGAATATTATAGATAAAGGTTATATAAATCCAGAAATACCCCTTAGGGATTCGGATATTGTAATACTTGCTATCTATCCGCAAAAGACAATAAATTTTGTTGAAAACAATATGAAGTTATTCAAAATTGGGGCAGTTATTACAGATACAGCTGGAATTAAGAGCAATTTATTAAGTAAAATTATACCCATTCTCCGAGAAGATTTAGATTTTATAGGGGGTCACCCTATGGCAGGAAAAGAAGAATCTGGTTTAAAAGCCGCCACTGTGGATATGTTTAAACATGCTAATTATATTTTGACTCCCACAGAAGGTAACAAGGAGAAAAACATAAACTTAATAGAGGGTCTAGCTAGAGATATGGGTTGCAAAAGAGTTGTTTATCTCACGCCTAAGGAACATGATGATATAATTGCTTACACAAGCCAGTTACCACACATTATAGCTGTTTCTTTAATAGATTGTAATAGTTCAATAATGGAAGTATCCAAGTTCGTTGGCGAGGGGTTCAAGGATACAACCAGGGTTGCTACTATAAATGAGGAATTATGGCCTGAACTGCTTTTGTATAATAAAGAAAATATAATTAATAAAATAGAAGACTTTGAAAACAATATAAAAGAAATTAAGAATGCAATAATAAATGGTGATGAAGTTTTTTTAAAGAAAAGATTTCAGAGTGCAACCAATAAGAGAAAGGAGCTAGGCTGAGATGTATAATATAGAAGTTAAAGCTTCTAGTGGAAGTTATCCTATATATATTAAAAATGGATTGCTAGGGGAAATCGGTAATGAAATTAAAAAAATATATAAGGGAAAAAAGATAGCTATAGTAACAGATTCTAATGTTAATAAATTTTATGGGCAGAAGGTCGTTAATTCATTAAATTCGGAAGGGTTTGAGACTTTTAAAATTGTGGTTAAGGCTGGTGAGGAAAGCAAGTCATTTGAAACACTTTTACAGGTATATGACAAACTATTAGATTTTAAGATAAATAGAGGTGATATTATAATTGCCTTAGGTGGTGGAGTTGTAGGAGATATGGCTGGATTTGTAGCATCCACTTTTTTAAGAGGTATTCCACTTATTCAAATTCCAACTACACTCCTGGCACAGGTTGATAGTAGTGTTGGTGGTAAGGTAGCAGTAGACCTTCCTCGCGGAAAAAACCTTGTAGGAAGCTTTTATAATCCAAAAGCAGTTTTTATCGATCCATCGCTACTAAGAACACTTAATGAAAAGTTTGTATCTGACGGCATGGGTGAAGTTATAAAATATGGAGCGATTAAAGATAGAGAACTGTTTTATAAATTAATGGACTATAAAAATAGTGAAGAGGCATTAAAAGGCATAGACGAAATTATTTATACCTGTTGCACTATTAAGGCTGATATAGTTGAAAGGGATGAGCGGGACACTGGAGAAAGAATGTTATTAAACTTTGGTCATACAATTGGTCATGCCATTGAGCAATTTTATAATTTTACGGATTATTCCCATGGAGAAGCGGTTGCAATGGGGATGTATGCTATAACAAAACTAGGGGAAGAAATAGGAATGACGAAAAGTGGGACAGCAAGTATTATAAAAGATATCTTAATTAAGTATAATTTACCTTGGAGCTTGCCTGAAATAAAAACTGAAGCTATAATTGAAACTATTAGTCATGATAAGAAAAACATTGGTGATTGTATGAATTTTATATTAGTAGAATCCATCGGCAAGAGTTTTATTGGAAAAATTGAGTTCATAAAGATTGTTGAATATTTACAAAATAACAAAAAATAATTTTTTAAATTGAATTGAGGTAATAATTTATGAAAGCAGTTACTATTAAGCCCTTTTTATTAAATGGAAAAGTAAAAATACCACCTTCAAAATCCTTATGTCATAGAGCAATTATAGCCGCAGCACTTAGCCAAGGAGAGTGTACAATATATAATATTAGTATGTCTGAGGATATAATAGCAACATGCGAAATAATGGAAAAACTAGGGGCACAAATAAAAAAGCTTCCCAATGGGCTTCTCATAAAAGGAAAATTTGCTAGCGGGTTTTCCAGCCTGGGGATTGTTAATAGTAAAATTGATAATAATGAAGATGCACGCAATGAATTAGAATGCAATGAAAGTGGATCAACCTTAAGGTTTTTAATTCCTATAGCCATGCACAGTGGAGAAAAAATAATTTTTAAAGGGAAGGGTAAACTATCACAAAGACCACTTAAACCCTATTATGAGATTTTTGATAAGCAGAATATAAAGTACACTACAAAAGGTGGTTACCTTCCACTAACAATAGAAGGAAAACTTAAACCTGGAATTTTTGAACTTAGAGGGGATGTAAGTTCTCAATTTATTACTGGGCTACTTTATGAACTACCCTTATTAGATGGAGATTCTACAATTGTGGTTACTACAAAAATGGAATCCATTGGGTACATAGATTTAACTTTGGATGTACTTTTCAAGTTTGGAGTGAACATAGAAAATGATAATTATAGAGAATTCAAACTAAAAGGAAACCAACGATATAAAAATACAGATTATATTGTTGAAGGCGATTTTTCTCAAGCGGCATTTTACCTAGCAGCAGGTGTTTTAGGTGGAGAGCTAGAGTGTCTCGATGTAAACATGGAATCACTTCAAGGAGACAAAGTAATTGTGGATATAATAAAAAATATGGGTGGAAAGATTACATTTGTGAATGGTGTCTTAAAAGCTTCAAAATCAGATTTAAAGGGGACTATTATTGATGTATCACAATGTCCTGACCTTTTACCAATAGTGGCAGTGCTTGGTGCACTAAGTACTGGAACTACAAAAATTATTAATGCTAGGAGAGCCAGATTTAAAGAATCTGATCGAATAAAAGCTATAGCAACAGAGTTAAATAAAATTGGAGCAGATGTTATAGAAAAAGGGGATTCACTGATAATTCATGGTAAACCATGTCTCAAGGGTGGTTTTGTAAACAGTTGGAATGATCATAGAATAGCTATGGCTATGGCAATTGCTTCAATTAAATGTACTGAAAAACTAACAATAGAGGATAGCGGTGCAGTAAAAAAATCCTACCCTAATTTTTATGAGGACTTTAAGAGTTTAGGAGGAAAAATTAATGAGTGGACAATGGGGTAAAAAAATAAAATATTCTATATTTGGAGAATCTCATGGAAGAAGCATAGGAATAACTATTGATGGATTACCAGCTGGTATATCACTTGATATGAATTTTATAAGTAACGAAATGCAAAGACGGGCTCCAGGTAGAGATGAATTTTCAACCAAAAGAAGTGAAGGAGATAAAGTTGAAATTTTAAGTGGGTATTTTAATGGATATACCACTGGAACACCACTTTGCGGGGTTATTTTCAATGAAGATCAAAACTCTAGGGATTATAATAAGTTAAAGGATTTAGCAAGACCGGGTCACGCCGATTTCACAGGAAAAGTTAAATATTCTGGGTTTAACGACTATAGAGGTGGCGGCCATTTCTCGGGAAGAATTACTGCGCCACTTGTTTTTGCAGGTGCCATTGCTAAACAAATCCTTTTAGGCAAGGGAATCAAAATTGGAAGTCATATTTTGAGTATTGGGAATGTCTTTGACAGCTATTTTGATGGTGTAAATGTGAAAAATCAGCTTTTAATAGATATTTTAAAGAAAGACTTCCCTGTGATTAATGATGTGAAAGGTGAAGAAATGAAAGCTATTATTTTAAAAGCCAAAGAAGAATCAGACTCTGTGGGAGGTATAATTGAAGCTACTATATTGGACCTGCCTTGTGGACTTGGTGAACCATTTTTCGATTCTATAGAGAGTAATTTAGCTCAATTACTATTTTCTGTGCCTGCAGTAAAGGGTGTAGAGTTTGGAGAAGGATTTGAAATAACAAAAGTCCAGGGAAGTGTGGCCAATGATATACCTTACATGAACGAAGGCAAGGTTTGCATGAAAACAAACAATAATGGTGGAATTAATGGGGGGATTTCTAATGGTATGCCAATAGTGTTTAGAGTAGCAATGAAACCTACTCCTTCCATAGCTAAGCTTCAAAATACTATTGATATGGATACCTACAAGAATTCAGAAATATCTGTTACAGGTAGACATGACCCTTGTATAGTGATAAGAGCACTGCCAGTAATTGAAGCCTGCGCAGCTATGAGCATTTTAGATTTTATATAATATTACAGCATCGTAGACGATAAGCAGCTACGATGCTAATAATTTAAGGATGTGATTTAATGAGTAATGTAGATGATTTAGATATAGTTGATTTGAGAAATCAAATTGATAAAATAGACGCTAGCCTCCTATCACAATTTGAAAATCGTATGGAGGTAGTTCTAAAGATAGCCCAATACAAAAAGAAAAATAACATGGAAATTTTAAACGGGGCTAGAGAAGATGCTGTTATAAAAAAGAATTTAGACTTAGTTAAAAATAATAATTTACTCTTAGAAGTAGAAGAATTCTTTAAATCTGTCATGGAAATAAGTAGAGGCTATCAAAACAAAAATCTAAAACAAGATAGAGTCTTAGTTAGAGATGAAAAGCTAACCGTTGGATTTTATGGTGTAAAAGGTTCCTTTAGCGAGGAAGCACTTAAAGGATATTTTGGTGAAGAAGTGGATACAAAATCATTAAGTGAGTTTGAAGATATATTTTTAGATTTAATATATGGTAAAATAAATTATGGAGTTATACCTATAGAAAATTCTTCTACGGGAGCAATATCAGAGGTTTATGATCTTCTCAACAAATATAACTTTTATATAATAGGTGAAAAATACCTTAAAATAAGTCAAAATTTAATGGGAATTAAAGAATCAACCTTAGACGAAATTAAAGAAGTTTATTCTCACTCCCAAGGGCTAGAGCAAAGCATGGAATTTTTGAAAGGATATAAGCATTGGAAGTTAGTTCCTTTTAATAGCACTGCAAAAAGTGCAGAGTTAGTTTGCGAACGACAGGATAAAACCTTGGCTGCTATAGCAAGTTCTAAGGCAGCAGAAATATATGGTCTCAAAATTTTGCAGAAGAACGTAAACTCGAATGCAACAAACACCACTAGATTTGTTGTCATTGGGAAAGAAATGGAAACAACTGACGAAAGCAATAAAATAAGCTTAGTTTTGTCTACTACCCACAAGGCGGGGTCACTTTATAGCATTTTAAAATATTTTGCAGAGAATAATATAAATCTTTTGAAAATTGAGTCCAGGCCAATAGTGGATAAGCCTTGGGAATATTTCTTTTACATAGATTTGGAAGGAAATATAAATGAAAACAAAGTAGTAACTGCAATTGATTTAATTAAAATGAATAGTCGTTATTTCAAGACACTAGGTAATTATAGAAGTGCAATGTTGGATATGAAATGAAGATGAAAAATATAGTTTTAATTGGAATGCCCGGCTCAGGTAAAAGTGTAATTGGAGAAATAATTGCAAAAAAATTAGAGATGACCTTAATAGACACAGATACTTACATTAAGGAGACTACAGGAAAAAACATTACTGAAATATTTAAAAATGGTGAGACTTTTTTTAGAAACATAGAAGCTAAAGCAGTTTCAGAAGTATCAAGAAAAACTTTTGCAGTTATTGCAACTGGTGGTGGGGTAGTTTCTAGATATGAAAATATTGAAAATCTTAAGAAAAATGGTGTTATAATTTATATCAATCGCCCTATTGAAAATATAGCTGGCGATATAGATGTTGAGACTCGTCCCTTACTTGCAAATGACCCCTGTCAAATTTATAGATTATTTGAAGAGAGAGGGCCCCTATACAAAGAATATTGTGACTATGAAATTATAAATATTAGTAATATTGATGATATGGTGAGTAATATTATAGATATATATGCAGAAAACAACAAATAAGGGGTGAGGTTATGAAGATATTAATAATTAATGGTCCAAACCTAAATTTTCTTGGAATAAGGGAAAAGGGTGTTTACGGAAACACAACTTACGAAGAAATGTGTAGCTATCTCTATAAAGAGGCTAAGAAAATTCAAGTTCACATTGATATTGTTCAAAGCAATATTGAAGGTGAAATTATAAATTCCATACAAGATGCCTATGAAAAGTATGATGGAATAATCATCAATGCTGGAGCATATACCCATTATAGTATTGCAATATTTGATGCTATAAAATCAGTATCGATAAATACTATAGAGGTTCATCTTAGCAATATTCATGCAAGGGAAGAATTTAGACATAAATCAGTAATTGCACCAGCCTGCTACGGGCAAATTTGTGGCTTTGGTAAATATGGATATGTTATGGCAATAAATGCACTAGTTCAGGAGTAGTTAAGAGATTGCATAGAAAGGAACTAACTTCCATTCTAAATACAGGTGAAATTTATACAAAGGAGGAGAAATTCCGTGGCTGAATTTTTACTGGAGTTAGGTTTAAAGTTTCAAACCGTTAGTGTTTTAATAAGGTTAATAATAACTTTAGCACTATTAATTATATTTCATTTAATGAAGAAAGGTATCTGCTCATTTGTTGATAAATCGAAGTTTTATTCTAAAGATATAATAAAATATAAAAAGACAACTTCATTATTTATAAATATTTTATCAGTTATAGTTATTATACCAATATGGATGTATGAGTCTAAGGATATATTGACTTTTTTAGGCATTTTCTCAGCAGGGCTAGCCTTTGCCTTTCGTGATGTGGTAGCTAGTTTTTTAGGTTGGGTAATAATCAACACCCAAAAGCCCTTTGCAATTGGTGATAGAATAAAGATTGGGAAAAGCCTTGGTGACGTATTAGCAGTAGACTGGTTTTACACTACTATAATTGAAGTTATTGAAAATAACAACAAAACATACGGACAAAGTACTGGAAGAATTGCTCATATACCAAACATAATGGTACTAACTGAAGAACTTATAAATGAGACTAACTCTTTTCCTTTTACTTGGAATGAGATTGAAATACACATTACCTTAAGCAGCGACTGGAAAAAAGCTAAAGAAATATTAATGTCCATTGCTAATGATAAAGTAGGGGATATAGAGCAAGAGGCAAAGCAAGCACTAAGTATAGCCTCGAAAACTCTTCCAATTTATTATGAGAACCTTTCTCATACAATATATACCTCCTTGGAGGAGGGAAGAGTTTGTCTAAGTTTAAGGTTTATTTGCAAGGCACGAAATTTTAGAAATTTAAAACATGTACTGGTAGAAGAGATTTTAGAAAAATTTTCTAAGCAAGAAGATATAGAATTATTGTAATGAAAGGTCCATGGTGTTATTTAGATACGGACCTTTCATTATTTCAATTATCTTTATGGAATAAAAACTGACCTCTTCCAAGATTATTAACATTAACCTTTACATTAACTACAATGTCCGAATTACAAACAATGTTATCCCAATCTTTTTCGGGGTTTCTTCCAAAAGTAGCTGCAGCATCACGACCTAGTTCTAGACAATCTACCTTATACTTATTTTGCATTTTATTTATAAATTCATAGCAACTTTTTTTTGTTTGTTCTTCTAAATCATGAGTATACTTAGCTATAGTTTCAGGATTTGTCATAAAATCCGGATACATAGTATTACTTACAACCGTGCCACTAAATTCTAAATCAATATTAAATTTATATTTACCATTGATTTTTTCGCACCATACCTTCCTTTTTACTTTTCCATAAGTTGATATCAAATGTTGTGAATCCTCTTGAAGTGTAAGTATCCCTTTAACTTTATTATTCCTTAAAAAATTCATATACCTGGCTTCTTCCATTGGCATTTTTGCAACCAACTTGTCTTCTTTGAAAGCAACCATACCGGTTAAAGTAATTTTATTGTTTAATATTTCTAAGTATGGAAGGACTAGATCTCGCCCCTCTGTACCTACCCTTACAAATATATCTACGACTTTATAGTCTGCAGACATAAAATTCTGTTCAATGGCACTTTCTATCATACCGTCAATATGGTCCGATGAAGTGACCTCATCTTCGACTTTAAGTTTTAGAATATCAAGGGCCTTTCCTTTACAAACAACAACCCATGTAGAATCATTGGTTTGTTGATTAGAAAACATTATATCAATAATGGGATTAATTCCAGAAGTTGACACATATTCGCTAAAAATAAATACCTTTTGCAAACCAAGTAAGAATTCTTTGCTACTGATAATTGACCTAGTTGATCTGGTATCAGGGATGTTTTTAGCAACAGCCTCTAATATGACACTTGAAACTTCTCCTTTGTTGGGGAAAGCATATGCACTTGCACCAATATTATATTCATTCATTGGGCTACTTGCAATGAGGTCAAAGGACAATCCTGAGCAAATATCAACTTTTTCTATTGGAAGATTACCTTTGCTGGAATTAAATGTGAGATATATAATTATACATGAAATAGATATTATAAGCATACTATATCTTTTCATTTAGAAGATTCTCCTTTTTCCTGAATATATCTAAGTTTGCTTTTACTTTTTAAAAGAGTTAATAGCGCAATTATAGTTATATAAGAAATATTAAATAAAGTTACCCAAGGAATAAGCATACCTGCAATATATCGCCTCATTACTTCATTTTCCATAAACAATGTAAAAAGGAAAATAATTGGTAATAATAAAAAACAAATTATCTTCCTTTTTACATTAGTAATACTATTTAATATTTTACTTGTGGCATAAAATTAAATAGAAATGGTTTTATATGCTAGAGTAATCCATATAATTATTTCTATATATCTAAAATTATTTACCACGGGTATTTTAAATGATTCAGCCACGAAAGAGAATGGCCATAATTGTTTTACTATTAAATCTGGTCCAGAAAAATAAATAGATGTAAAAACTATCCAGGTATGAAAGACAGTTACTACAAGTGTACTCAGTAAGGCAGCTTTTAATATGTTTTTTTTATCTTGCACATATGGATATATTATTAATAGTAATTCCATAGCTGAATATGCGAAGATAGTTTTTAGGCTTCCTTTTAAAATTTTGGACAAACCTGAACCAAAAAAAGGTTTTACATTTAAAATACTACCGGCCTTAAAGGATACTGTGGAGGCTACAATAATAAAACATAACAAAAAAAATGTTATTGTAGTAAACTTGGCTAATACCTTTAACCCTTTAATTGAACCATAACAAGGAACAGCAATAAAAAGTATAACTAACTTAAAATGAGGGATAAAATAAATGCTATATGCTCTTAATTGATAACTGAACCATGCACACTCGTGATTTCAATCGTGAGTTAGTGGTTCTTTTATGCTAGTAAAAACATTTTTATAATTTGCAAATAGAATATATGTTCTCATACGAGGCATAATAATAGTATGAAAGAAGGTGGTTGCCTTGCCGATGAGATTAACTGTAAATGAGAAGAATAAAATATTAGCTAATGAAGGTAAACAACTCTTAAATTATGGGTTAGTACTTAGAATTTATC
>NZ_JBOITM010000024.1:0-22529 GCF_050717535.1 Clostridium sp. | reverse complement strand
AGTTTCTATATCTGAGACATATTTATTAAAACATTAATTTCTATTGAACCGCCGTGTACCGAACGGTATGCATGGTGGTGTGAGAGGTCGCTAAATAAATTAATTATTTAGCTCCTACTCGATTGGAAAAGAAAAAGTGACATCTTGCTTTAAAAACAACCTTTTATTTTGAGATAGTCATTCACTGTTAATTGTAAAAATCAATTAATTAACTACTAGAAATATGATATTGCATAAATACTAGTAATAATGTAATATTAAATAATGATGTTTTTAAGGGGGAATAAAAATGCTAGTTTTTTCAATTGTTTTAGTGAATTTTGCATTGATTATTTATACAATTTCTATTTTTAGTGAATTCAGACGAAAGACATTGCTTCCTTGGCACGTTGGTATGGTTAGTATTGGTTTGATTTGTGATGTATTTGCTACTTTTATAATGTATAGGATTGGTGGTAGTATGGTACCCGTTGGGGCACATGGGCTTTTAGGATATATTGCATTAGTACTAATGCTAATTAATACGATTGGGTCTATATTGACATTAAAAAAATATAGAAATTTAATTAATCAATTCTATAAATTTAGTATGTTTGCATGGGCTGTTTGGGTTATTTCTTATGTGGCAGGTATATTAGCACATGTGTAATAGTGATAGATAGCTATAATGTATAGTGAATCAAAGGTTATGTATAAATATAAGTGGAGATAGTGTAATGGATTGTGGATTTAAAGATGAAGATAGATGTGTTTTTTTCGCAGATAATGAAACCAGCATAGCAGGTTTGTTTTATGATATTGTAACTGAGGGTACATTGATGACCTGATATAAATAAGAAATAGGACACTCGAAAGGGTGTCTTTTTATTGTAGAAAAAAATGTGGTAATAGTTTTGGAATAAACGATTAGTTTGAAATAGTAAATAGATTTTATTAAGTTTTGTGAAATGTAATGGTTACTAGTACCTAATTTTAAAAATACTATATAAAGGTATATTAGCCTTAATGTAGAATTATAGTCTATAACACTCTTATATTAATTATGTTTATATATAACTTAGTTGGAACAAACAAGTCACTTAAAACAATAGGAGTTATGCAACTAATTTATTTAATAATCATTAATATAATACTAACAATTGTTATAGAGGGTGAAAAAGGAGGTTGTTATGCCAGAACTTTTTAAAAATGCATTTACAGGGGTAAACATTATACCTACTGTATTGTTAATATTTATAGTGTTGTATTGGGTTATTGCTATTATTGGTGTCTTAGACTTTGATTTTTTAGATTTAGATTTAGATTTTGATTTAGAGGGTGGTGATACTTTAGGCCCACTCTATGCACTATTAGCGTTTCTAAATGCAGAGGAATTACCTTTTATGTTTGTTTTCAGTATATTAACATTGAATTTTTGGATTATAGCTATGTTAATGTATTACTTACCTATAGCCACTGGAGGGTTATTGAATACGGTATTACTAATACCTGCAATGATGCTTAGTGTGATTATTACTAAGTTTGTGTCCTTTCCGCTAAAAGTTATTTTAAAGTATAGCAGTATGCAAGAGGATGGAGGTAGTGAAGTAATCGGTCAATTATGTACACTTAAAAGTAATGTCAAAAATGGGCGACTAGGACAGGCAGAAATAAAAAGAGAGGGGGCCAGCGTGGTGATAAATGTAAAATCTGAAAATACTGTAGAGTCATTTCATAAATATGAGGTTGCATTTGTTATCAGAAAAGACATTGAAAAAAACATGTATTATATTGTTAAAAATGAAGGAGTGATAAAATGAGTTATTCGGTTCAGGTTATGTTAGTTAGTATAGGTGTAGTTGTAGTAGTAATCGTTGGTTTATTAGCATTGTTTTCAAGGTTCTACCATAAGGTGGATCAGGGCAAGGTTATAATAAGAAATGGTGTTGGTGGTAATAGAGTGTGCTTTGGCGGCATTTTTGTAGTGCCTATAATACATAAACGTGAAATCATGGATATTTCAGTTAAACAAGTGGAGATTAATAGAGAAGGTAAGGATGGGCTCATTTGTAAAGACAATCTAAGAGCTGATATTAGGGTTGTATTTTTTGTTAGAGTAAATCAAACACGTGAAGATGTACTAAAAGTGGCTCAGTTATTAGGCTGTCAGAAGGCATCTGATCCAAAAACACTGATGGAATTTTTTGATTCTAAGTTCTCAGAAGCTTTAAAAACAGTTGGTAAGAAGTTTGATTTTATTCAGCTATATACTGAACGAGAGACTTTTAAGGATGAAATTCTTCAAATTATTGGAACGGATTTAAATGGTTATCTCATGGATGATGCTGCTATTGATTATCTTGAACAAACTGATGTTAACTTACTTAATTGTAATAATATCTTAGATTCAGAGGGTATTAAGAAAATAACTGAGCTTACTGCAAAACAGTCAATATTAGCTAATCAGATACAAAGAGAGAAAGAAAAAACTATAAAGCAACAGGATGTATCTGCAAGAGAGGCAATATTAGAACTTGAAAAGCAAAATGCAGAAGCAGAAGCAAAGCAGAAAAGGGAAATCGCTATTATTAATTCTAGAGAAACTGCAGAAGCTGCAAAAGTAGCCCAAGAAGAGAGATTAAAGTCAGAACTAGCAAGGGTTAAATCCGATGAAGAAATTGAAATTGCTGAGCAGAATAAAGAGAGACAAGTTATTGTTGCACTGAAAGCAAAAGAAAGTACAGACGCAATTGAGACTGAAAGAGTTGATAAAAAAAGGTTGCTTGAAAGAACAGAGAAAGAAAAATTAGTTGAACTTGCCATTATTGAAAAGGAGAAAGCATTAGAAGTTGAAAAGAAAAACATTCAGGTAGTCATAAGAGAAAGAGTAACAGTTGAGAAAGATACTGCTGTTGAAGAAGAGAAGATTAAAGATACCCGTGCAATTGCAGAGGCAGAGCGTTTTAAAACTGTAGCTATTAAAAAAGCACAAGAACAAGGCGAAAAAGACCGTATTATTAGGGTTATAGCCGCAGAGGCTTCAAAACAAGCAGCTGAATCTTTAGCTGAGGAAACCATTATTGATGCTGATGCTAAACTTAAGGCTGCGCAAAAGGAAGCTGAGTCAATTAAGGTTATTGTTGATGCTAAAATTCTTGAACAATCCACCAGTGGTATAGCACAGGCAAAAGTTATAGAAGCGAAAGCTCTAGCACAAGCTAAAGGTGACAGTGCTATGATTGATGTAAAAGAGAAAGAGGGCAGTGTTGAGGCTGATATCTTAAAGAAAAAATATCTAGCAGAAGCAGAAGGAATTAAAGAAAAGGCTAATAGTATGAAGGCATTAGATGAAGTTGGTAGAGCTCATGAGGAATTTAAACTTAAACTTGAAAAAGAGAAAGAGATTGAACTTGCCAATATCAATATTCAAAAGGATATTGCACAGGCACAAGCTTCAGTTATTAATGAAGCACTTAAATCAGCTAAAATTGATATTGTGGGTGGAGAAACAATGTTTTTCGATAAGATTATTGGTTCAATTACTCAAGGTAAATCTTATGATCGTTTAGTTAATAGTAGTGAAGTACTTACTGATATTAAAGATACCTTTATTACAGGTGATCCAGAGTACTTTACGAAAAAATTACAAGAGTTATCTGGTAGGTTTAACTTAACGTCAGAAGATTTGAAAAATATATCAATAGCTGGCGCTGTTAATAGGATGATGAGGGATGCTGATGCTGATGCTGATGATAAGACAATGTTAAGTAAGTTATTAGATACTGTTAAAAAAGCAGGGGTTGGTAATTTACCAGCAAATATTATACATGGCAAGTAGCAATACTCAAATAACTAGTCAGTATGTTAGTGCATTTATTTGAATGTGCCTAAAGAAAATATGTCTAAACTACACGTAAATGAGGTAGATAAAGTTGGATGATAATGAGAATAAAGATATAAAGACTGAAAATAGCGATATGGATAGTAGCACATATGAGGTTATTAAAAATCGTCTTATAAAACAAGGAGATGATTTAAAGGAACGTATTGAAAGGCTTAACTTGGTGCGAAAAGAAGTTTTTGGTTCTATTGAAACAAAGCTTCTTAGCAGCGAGAGGATAATAACAGAGAATAATTGTATACCTAGAGATATGGCGCCTGTAGATGATTATTTCATTTTTGGATACAATGTCAATATTGGGCTTAAATCTAAGGTAGAACTCAGTGATGTATTTTCAATTTATACATATAAAGAATGCACATTTCAAAAGCAGACACTCCACTTAATTAATGACGAGCAGTTTTTAAATGATTTTGATGATCTGTATAAATATTATAAGAATACTTTTTTTGCTAAGTTTACAATAATAGAACCATATTTCTACATGATTTTTCAAACTGGAGTGAATGCCACTGATATTAAATCCTTCAAATGGCTAATTGAAGGTGACACACTAATATATATAGATTGTAGAAGTGAACATGAAGTTAATTTTGCGAGTAAAAATGATTTCAATTTTGTTAAAGCAACAAGGGACGATCAGCATAGTGGTATTCATCCCCATGTTTCAATTCTAGATAAGGTATTTGTGGAAACTCTTGGTGGAGATTTAACAATTAAAGTTGAGGATAATACGCACACAGGTAAGGGGATTTATTCTGAAGAAGTGGAGGATAAAGACCAGAACCTTGATGATGCAGAAATATTCTATGCTGATTTAGGTAAAATAATAATACTTAAAATTAGGCCCTATAAGGAAAATGATTATAGGTACTTTGTATTTAACAATAAATTAAAGAATGTTATAAGAATTGATTCAATTAAAGATACTTGCATGCTTTTACCTGGGAATCATGGACTCATTTTCCCGAAAGGTTATTATCTACAAAATGGGGAATATAAATTATTTGATGTTACCGTAGAGAATTCAGTATTTGATCAGATGATTAGCTCATCTAATGGAGAAGATTATCAGTATATTTTCTATAATATGGAAAGCGGCACATATTTAATATATTCATATAACATAATCCAGCAAACAATTAAAACACCAATTGTTTGCAGCGGATACTCACATTTCAATAATGGTGAAATGATTGTATTTAAACATGAAAATGAACCTAGAAAGAATCATATGATACAGATATGGAAAACACCATATGTGGGAAAAAATTATGTAATTGAAGGACACACTGATTCCATTCTTTTTAATATCGGCAATAAGGATATTGTTAATTGTATGGCTGATTGCACCATTGTATTCAAACTCATTCAAAAGGGTGAGAGCTATCAGAGTATTTACATTGATATTGTAAAAGAATCGCAGCAAATAATTGATGCGTATTTTTGGGTAGATAAAGAGGAAGCATATAATTTAAAAGAAGCGCTTTTAAGTATAAAAGAGACATCAACATTTGCAATAGGTGAGTTTGAAAAAGTAGTAAGAATAAAAAACTCAACGCAAAACCAAATAAGCGATGTGAAAAATGCATCAGAGGAACTATTAAAAAAACTAGAATATGGTAACTATGATAGTGTGGATGAATATGTAAGAGTCCTTACGGATATTCGAAATCTTAGAGGTAAGATTGTTTCACTAAGGGATTTAAGATATATAGACTTTGCCATTGTTGATTCACTTGAGACAAAAGTTAAAGAAAAAAATGAAGAATTCGCGAAGAAATGTGTTGAATTTTTAATACAGCCTGAAGGGCTTAAGGTTTATGCCCATAGAGTAGAAGACTTGCAAGAGGCCGTTGACAAGGTTAATAAATCAAAAGAGGGCAAAGAGCTTACGCAAAAGATGGATGAAGCCTCTAGCGATTTAGAACTTCTTATAGATATTATAGGCAATTTTAAAATTGAGGACCCTACCATGACAACGGAGATAATAGATAAGATTTCATCATTATTTTCTCTTTTAAATAATGCAAAGGCAAGGGTAAAGTCTAGGGTAGAGGAATTTGCTAAGAGTGAAATGATGATGCAGTTTAACTCCCAAATGAAACTTCTTAGCCAAGCTGTAGTAAATTATTTGGATATTTCAGATACGGCAGATAAATGCGATCAGTATCTTAATAAGGTTATGGTTCAAATACAGGAGTTAGAAGGAAAGTTTGCTGAATTTGATGATTATGTAGTAAAACTTAGTGAAAGAAGAGAAGAGTTATATAATGCTTTTGAAAGTAAGAAACAGTCACTTTTAGATAAGTTAAATAAACGAATACTTGGATTATGTAACTCTTCGCAGCGTATTATCAGTGGAATAGCTAATAGGTTAAAAAATTTTGACTCTATAGAAGGAATAAATGGATATCTTGCTACTGACATAATGGCCGAGAAGACCCGGGATATTATATCTAAACTTAGAGAGCTAGGGGATAATGTTAAAGCTGATGAGATTAGTTCAAGATTAAAGACCATAAAAGAGGATACTATTCGCAATTTGAAGGATAAGCAAGAGCTATATGTAGACGGAGAGAACGTGATAAAACTAGGCAAACATCATTTCTCAGTAAATACAAAAGCAATAGATCTTTCCATAGTACAAAAGGATAATCAATTGTATTATCACATATCAGGAACAGATTTCTGGGATAAGGTAGTTCATCCAGAAATTAACAAGTATCAGCATGTGTTTGACCAGAGTATCCTATCAGAGAATGTAGATGTTTATAGAGCAGAATATCTTGCTTATTCAATTTTTGAAGCAGCAAGAAAGATGCAATTTGAGACATTAGATATTTTGTATTCAAAGACGGAATCGCAATTAGTTAAACTTGTTCAAAAGTTTATGGAGCCTAGATATCAAGAGGGTTACACTAAAGGGATACATGATAGTGATGGGGCAAAGATACTAAAAGTATTACTTGAACTTCATTGCAATATAGATTTGTTAATATATAAAAGCCAGATTAGAGCTTTAGCTAGATTGTTTTGGAATCGTTTAGTAGATGATGAAACTAAAAAGCTGCTGACGGTTCGCTTAAAAGAATTAGCTAAGGTTCAGTTATATTTTAGTTCATCACCTAATCTGCAGAACTATGTTCCATATATAATTGAAAAACTGAAAAATGCCTATAAGGACATAAGCTTTTTTGATAACAAATGTATCCCTGATGCGGCAGAGTATCTTTGCATGGAGATTATGAAAGGTGAAGATTTTGTAGTAAGCATTGGAGCTAAAAAAATATATGATGGATTTATGAAATATTTACGAGATAACAATGCTTTTGATGAATTTTCAACATCAATTAAAAATAGTTCGAAAGATATAGAAGGAGTTTTCTATCTTATTAAAGAATGGGTTAATGCTTATCGATTGGATGTAATAGACAATACCAATATATTTGAAGCTTTGGATGCAGAAGAATTATCAGGGTTACTTTACGAAGTTATTGTTATGCTAATTGACGATAATGCTAGTTTAGGCAGAGTTATCAATGTAGAGACTCAAACAACTATAAAGGGACTGGTTGGAACACACGGCGTAATTAATGGAGGCATATATACAATATCTTATACAAAATTTATGCAAAGGCTAAAATATTATAGTGAGATTGTAGTTCCCGATTATCTTAAGTTCCAGAATATTAAAAAGGAACTGGTAGAACGATTTAAAGATGAGCTTCACTTGGATGATTTTAAACCAAAAGTACTGTCATCGTTTGTAAGAAATAAGCTAATAGATAAAGTGTATTTGCCACTAATAGGGAATAATCTGGCTAAACAAATTGGTGTTGTAGGAGAAAATAAGCGAACTGATTTAATGGGATTGTTACTTTTAGTTTCTCCACCGGGTTATGGTAAAACTACTTTGATGGAGTATATAGCAAGTAGACTTGGTATTAATCTTGTTAAAATTAATGGGCCCGCGCTAGGAAACGAAGTCACATCATTAGATCCTATGATGGCTAAGAATAGTAGTGCTAGAGATGAACTTAGAAAACTCAATCTTGCATTAAAAATGGGAAACAATGTAATGATATATGTTGATGATATTCAGCACTGTAATCCAGAATTTTTACAGAAATTCATATCATTATGTGATGGTCAACGAAAGATTGAAGGGGTATACAATGGAGCTGCGCAGACTTATGATTTAAGAGGTAAGAAGGTAGCTGTAGTTATGGCAGGAAATCCTTACACAGAAAGTGGTGAAAAATTCAAGATACCAGATATGCTTTCTAATAGAGCGGATGTATACAATCTTGGAGATATGCTTCGTGAGAATGAAGAAGCATTTAAGCTTAGTTACATTGAAAACAGCTTAACTTCAAGCCCTATACTTAGTAAACTATCAAATAGAAGCCAGAAGGATTTATATGGTCTTATTGAAATGGCTAAGGGAGTGGAAAGAGAAAAGGTTAATTTTGAGGGCGCTTATTCAATAGATGAGCTTAATGAATATATTGGTGTTATAGAAAAGTTGTTTATAGCACGAGATATAGTATTAAAAGTTAACATGGAATATATATATTCAGCATCTCAAGCTGATGAGTATAGGAATGAACCACCTTTTAAACTTCAAGGTTCTTATAGAAATATGAATAAGATTGCAGAGAATGTTGTTTCTGTTATGAATGATGAAGAATTATTTGAGAAAATACTGGGAAGCTATGAGAATGACTCTCAAACATTAACAACTGGGGCAGAAGCCAATATGCTTAAATGGAAAGAACTTGCTTCCTGTTTAAATAGTGAAGAACAGAAACGTTTAGATGAAATTAAAAAGATATTTGTTGAAAACAAGTTTATAAAAGGTGATGACAAGATAGGGCAAGCGGTTATGGCTTTAAGTAATCTTACTGATAATTTAGAAATGATTAAAGAGATAATGGCTAAAAGTAATATGAAAAATGAAATTCAAAAATCCTAAAAAGATATTTGTTAGGCTATTCAAGGAGTATTGTAGGGACCTTATTTTAACGACATTTCAGAAGGGAGGTCTCCTACTTCTATAAGTGGGAGTTACACACTGTAACAAAGAGAAAACTTCAGTGGGAGTCTAAATATCCTTCTGAAGTCGTTAATATGCAGCTCCGCATGAGATGATTTAATAGCGAATTCGCTTTGCTGAAAAAACTGTAAGGTCTGCAGATTATAAACAATAGCAGCTTTCTATGATAAAATTTAAATATCATAGAGAGCTGTTTTATTATAAGAAAAATGGTGAAATTACAAAAATATATATTAAAAAAATGTAGAATATACCAAATATTTATAATATAATAGATAAAAGGATATTAAAGTGCGAAATTATGTATTATAACTATATGCTTAATAAGTTTGGAGCTGGGGGTATAAATCATGAGTAACAACGAATCTTTTTATAAGAGCTTGTTTAAAAATAATCAAGAAATAATGCTTCTTATCAATGCAGAAACATCAGAAATTGAAGATTGTAATCTATCAGCTTGCTACTTTTATGGATACACCCATGATGAGATGTTGAAATTGAAAATTACTCATTTCAATATACTTACAGAAAATCAAGTAAATAAAGAAATCAATTTTGCAAAAATTGAGCACAGAAACTATTTCTATTTTAAGCATCGGTTATCAAATGGACAAGTTAGAGATGTGGAAGTTCGTTCTACTCCTATAAATTTACAGGGTAAAAAATTATTGTTATCTATTATATCAGACACTACAAATAATAAAATTTATAGCGATAAACTAAGGAGTGAAAATACTCTTCTTGAAAAAACTGTGGCTCAGCAAACATATAAGCTAGAAGAAACTGAGGCAACACTTAATAAATCTAACAATATGCTTTCTTCTATTCTAGAGAGTACTCCTAAAATAATAGTATTCACACTTGACTTGAATTATTGTTACCTTGCATTTAACAAAAATCACCAGAATACAATGAGGGCAATATGGGGCAAAGAAATTGAAATTGGAATGAACATGCTAGATGTTATTGGCAAACATGAAGATTATAAAAAAGCAAAAGAAAATTTTGACCGGGTTTTAACTGGTGAGAGCTTCGACATTATTGAAGAATACGGTAATGAGAATCTCTCAAGGTTGTTTTGGCAAGATTTTTGGTCTCCTATCTTTTCTACTGATGGAAAGGTAATAGGACTAACTTGTTTTGTTATAGATGTTACGGAGTTAAAAAGAGCGGAAGCAGTTTTGAAGGAAGATAAGGCATTTATAGAGGCACTACTTGAAAGTGTTCCGGGATATTTTTATGTTTATGATGAGTTAGGTAGACTTATTAAATGGAATAAAAAACATGAAGAAATGACGGGGTACTCAGCAGAGGAATTATTACACATGCCCCTTGATGAATGGTTTGAGGGAGACGATGCGATAAGAGTAGCAGCAAGCGTTGAGCAGGTATTTGCTACAGGAAGTGGAGAGGTAGAAGCACATTTGCTTATTAAGGGTGGTGGCAAGTTACATGTATTGTCCAACGGTGTACGTTTAATTTTTGAGGGTAAAACCTATTTTACGGGGGTAGGCATAGATATAACTCAGCGTAAAAAAAATGAGGAAAAGTTGATAGAAAGTGAAAGACAGTTTAGGTATGCAGTAGAGGAAGCACCAATACCAATCATGCTACAGGCTGAGGATGGAGAAGTTATAAAGATAAGTAAAGCCTGGACGGATATAACAGGGTATACATTGGAGGACATTCCTACAATTCCAGTGTGGTTAGAAAAAGCCTATGGAATGAACAAAGAAGAGGTTAAAGATCTAATTAACTCAATATTTGATTTGGATAAAAATCAAAATAATGGCGAGTTTACGGTTAAAACAAAAGATGGACATGTCCTTATATGGAATTTTTATTCTTCATATATAGGAAAATTGCAAGATGGTCGTAAAATGGCAATGAGTGTAGCAATTGATGTAACAGAACATAAAAGGCTGGAAACAGCCCTTGCACAGGAAAAAGAACTTTTAGAAACTACTCTAATATCTGTGGGAGATGGTGTAATTTCTACGGATAATAAGGGTAAGGTCTTGTTTTTAAATAGAGTTGCTGAGAATTTAACTGGTTGGCGTCAAGAAGCTGCAAGTGGAAAATCTATTGAAGAGGTATTTAATATTGTAAATGAGTTTACAGGAGAAAAGAGTGAAAACATAGTTGAAAAAGTACTTGAAAGTGGAAAAATACTTGAACTTCCGAGTCATATTATACTAATTTCAAAAGATGGTATTGAGAGACCTATAGAAGATAGTGCTGCACCTATTATTCAAGAGAATGGCGAAATTGTGGGTGTGGTATTAGTGTTTAGAGATTTTTCTGAGAAAAAGCAAAAACAAGAAGAAATTGAATTTTTAAGTTATCACGATCAACTTACGGGGCTTTATAACCGTAGATTTTATGAAGAAGAGTTAAATCGACTTGATACGGAAAAAAATCTTCCTATGACCATTGTTATGGGGGATGTAAACGGGTTAAAACTTATTAATGATTCCTTTGGACATAACATGGGTGATGAGCTTCTTAAAAAAGTAGCAGAAGTGATAACTAAAGGGTGCCGGTCTAATGATATTGTAGCTAGACTTGGAGGAGATGAATTTGTTATTATATTACCTAAGACTGATGCCTTTGAAACAGAGAGAATTATTAAACGTATAAACGAGCTAGCATTAAATGAAAAATTAGTTCCCGTTGGTATTTCTATTTCATTTGGTTATGAAACTAAAAATAATGAGGAAGGAAAAATCCAAGTAATATTTAAAAAAGCGGAAGATCATATGTATAAGAAAAAACTCTTCGAAAGTCCAAGTATGAGAGGAAGGACAATTAATGCGATAATAAATACTCTTCATGAAAAAAACAAAAGAGAAGAACAACATTCACATAGAGTCTCATCACTATGCGAAAGCATGGGAGAAGCTCTTGGCTTAACTGAAAAAGAAATTCAAGAACTGAAAATGGTGGGGCTACTTCATGATATAGGGAAAATAGCTATAGATGAGAATATACTAAATAAGCCAGGCAAGCTTACAGTAGATGAATGGAAAGAAATTAAGCGTCATCCAGAAATAGGATATAGAATACTTAACACAGTTAATGACATGTCTGATATTGCTAACTATACATTATATCACCATGAAAGATGGGATGGAAAAGGATATCCCAAAGGTCTAAGAGAAGAGGAAATACCATTTGTATCAAGAATTATAACTATAGCAGATGCCTATGATGCAATGACTAGTGAGAGAAGTTACAGAAGTGCTCTTCCTGAAGATGTTGTAATAGGCGAATTAGAAAAAAATTCAGGTATTCAATTTGATCCTAAACTTACTTGCGTATTTATTGAAAAAGTATTAGGGCGGTAATCCTTAAATGGAACATGATTTTTACAAGCAGTTAATTGGAGAAATATAAACTTTCAGAATCTTTAAATAACAGTAATAACTATGTATTTTTGGCAATTAATTATTCGAGATATTTTTTTGGGTTTTACTTGAAGATTTCGCTACGTACTCTCGTGACTTCAATCATTAGAGGTTCACGTATAATTAGAGCAGTAGAAATGATAACGTCCCAAAATTGGAATGGTATATTAAAATTAAAGGCATTTAAATAAAAGAGAATCGTCAGGGTTGACGGTTCTCTTTTGTACGTTAAAAGTTTGATTTCAAAAGATTTGCAAAGTATTTATTGCAGTGAGTAGATAAATTTAAAGTTGTTACAACACTTATGGAATTTATTAAGTAGTATAGAATAAATTCCATAAGTGTTGATAAAATAATGAATAAAATATTAGATAATAGTCAAAGGTTAATATTGAGGATGCGTAATTATTGAATATAAATTCTGATTTAGAATATACAAGGTATAAGAAGATAAATGTTCTAACTTACATAAGATATATCAGATATAACAAGTTATTAAAAAAAATAAAGGAGATATTGAAATGTTAAATAAAGATTTTATCTTAAAGATATTATGGAAATATTATGGTGATGGCTCAAACTTTAGAGAAGGTCAAGATAAAGCTATATTAGCAGCGCTTAATAACCAAAGGACACTAGTTGTACAAAAGACAGGATGGGGGAAAAGTCTTGTATATTTTCTAACAACTAAAGTACTAAGAAATAATGGAATGGGGCCTACAATAGTAATCAGCCCCTTACTATCCCTTATGAACAACCAGATAGATTCAGCAAATAAATTTAGATTAAATTCTAGAACGATTAATTCAAATAATAAAGACGAATGGGAATTGATAGTTAAAGATTTATTAGCTGATTCAATAGATATTCTATTCATATCTCCTGAAAGACTTGGGAATAAGGATTTTGTTGATAAGGTCCTATCAAAAATCGAAAAAAATATTGGAATGTTAGTAGTAGATGAAGCACATTGTATATCAGATTGGGGACATGACTTTAGACCAGATTACAAAAGAATAGTAAATATAATAAAAAGATTGCCAAGAAATGTTCCACTTATTGCTACAACAGCAACAGCGAATAATAGAGTGATAAATGATATTAAGACTCAATTAGGTGAAGATTTATTAATATTAAGAGGACCATTAACTAGAGAAAGTATATCTATAGCTATAGTTAAATTGGGTGATCAAGCGGAAAGATTAGCATGGTTAAATGATAACCTTAAAAAGTTAGAGGGCACAGGAATAATATATACATTAACAGTTGATGATACAAAACTATTAACAAATTATCTTAATGAAAAAGGTTACAAGGTAGAAAGTTATTATGGGGGATTGTCATCTGAAGAAAGATTTATAAAAGAAGAAAAGCTATTAAACAATAAAATAAAAGCTTTAATAGCAACAGTTGCATTAGGAATGGGATTCGATAAAGGAGATATATCTTTTGTTATACATTATCAAAAACCAGGCAATGTAGTTGCATATTATCAACAAATAGGAAGAGCAGGAAGAGCCGTTGCAAATTCAAATGCTATTTTGCTGTGTGGGAAAGAGGATGATGAAATAAGTAATTATTTTATTAACTCAGCTTTTCCTACAGAAGATGAAATGATTAAGGTAGTAGATGCTATAAAAGTTTCTAATGGAATCGGGCAAAAGCAAATATTATCTTTTGTAAACATGAAAAGTGGTAGGTTAGAAAAGTGTCTGAAGTACCTAGAAGTAGATGGAGCAATATACAAAGAAAATTCAAAGTACTATCCAACCATAAATAATTGGCGACCAAATTTAGAGTACTCAAAGGCTATTTCAGAAATTAGAAGATATGAGTTAGAACGTATGAATGATTATATTGAAACTGATGATTGTTTAATGGAATTCATAGCAAATGAGCTTGATGACATGTCAGCAAAGAAATGCGGTAGGTGTATGAATTGTAGGCCAAGTGAATTTACAAATAAAGTAGAATTACAACATGTAATTGATGCAACTAAGTTTTTAAAGGGGAATTATATGGTTATTGAACCAAGAAAACAGTGGCCTACTGGAATTAATATAAATTTTAATAGTAAGATAAAAATTGCTCCTGAACATATGATGGAGCCGGGTATTGTGTTATGCTGTTATGGAGATGCGGGTTGGGGAGAATTAGTAAGAGAAGGTAAGAATATAAAAGAAAATTTTAATGATGGTTTAGTAGAGGCAAGTGCTAAGATACTAAAATCAAAACTTAGTGAGTGGGGTATTGATTCGGTAGTATATATTCCTTCAATAACAAGACCAAACCTTGTCAAAGATTTCGCTTATAGACTGGCAATGAAGTTAAATTTACCTTGTTATGATGCTATAGAAAAGATTGCTAATACACCACAGCAAAAGACACTAGAAAATAGTTATTATCAATGCGAAAATGTAATAAAAGGTTTTGGATTAAAGAGTGGGTTAGGATATCTAGGAAATGTATTAATAATAGATGATTGTGTTGATTCTAAATGGACATTTACTTATTGTACCTATTTATTTAAAAATGGCTATGCTGATAAAGTATATCCTTTTGCACTTGCCAAAACATTAGTTGACTAAGGGGGAAATTAACATGAGTTTATCGGATAATGATAATGTTACATTATTATTGACAACCTCATTAGGAATTAAGGATAAGAATATTAAGCTACTATCTTTAGGAGAGTGGAACAAACTTGTTAAAAATATAATAACATCACATATTAAAGAACCAGGAGCTTTGCTTGGTTTAGATGAAGTACAGATTAGAAGTATTTTGTCATTAAAAGAAGAAGAAGCTAAAAGAATTTGTAAATTATTAAATGGTGGTGCTTCTCTTGCAATTGAATTAGAAGATTTGAACAAAAGAGGTATATACACTTTGTGCAGGGGGGATAAATTATATCCTAAGCTTATAAAACGTAAGTTAAAGGAAGGTGCACCAACTGTAATATTTTATGCTGGCAATATAGAGCTATTAAATAATACTTTAATAGGTATGGTTGGTTCTAGAAATATAGATGAAGAGATATTAGAAAATACTATTATGATTTCTGAAAAAGTAGTTAGTGAAGATTTAACTATTGTTTCAGGAGGGGCTAGAGGTGTAGATTCTACATCAGAAACAGCAGCATTTAATGTAGGGGGGAGCTACATTTCATTCATATGCGATTCATTAGTAGCTAGGATTAAAAAGAAGGATGTAAGAGAAAGAATAGAAACAGGAAGATGTTTGTATTTAACTTGTGACAACCCTACATTTCCATTTACAGCATGGAGGGCAATGGCACGAAATAAGTATATTTATAGTTTAGCTAAGGCTACTTTTATATTGAATTCTGATTACAAAAAAGGCGGAACATGGAAAGGCGCAATTGAAAATCTTAAAAGAAAATTGTCGATGTCATTTGTAATAAATAATGGAAATAAGGGCAATGTAGCATTAATTGATCAAGGGTGCAATGCAATAAATTTAAATAAAGAATTTACAATTAATAAGTTATGTGAAAGTAAAATTGAAGATAAAGTTAGTGAAAATATAGAACAAATTGATTTTTTATCTTCATTAATTTATAATAATTATTTATAATAATTATTTATAATAATTATTTATAATAATAAAAAGTAAATATTAAAATCTTATGAATCATGTTCTTAAGATTTTAATATTTATAAAATAGGTGTAAAACCACTATTCCTTGAGGGTAGTTGACTTATTATTGATTATCCCAATTTGCATCGCTCTCTATGCCATTAACAGTAGTTAGTTCGTTGTCATTAATAGGAATAACTATGCATTTTTGGCCATTAATTATTTGAGATTTTATTTGAGATATTTTTTCGGGTTTTACTTGAAGAATAATATCATAATCAGGGGTAACATTATTATCTTCTGAATTTATATCTGTAACTTTCTCTAAATTAGTTTCTAAAGTTTCTTCTAAATCAGTTGCGCAAGCTTCTTCTACAAGCATATTATCATCACTATCTTTTGTAGACAGGGGAGTTTCATTATCTATAGTATTCTCTTGTTTAACTTGATCAAGTCTTGCCTTAAGTACTTCTACTTGTTTATTAAGCCGTTCTTCCTTTTTCCTTTGTACATTTGCCTTAAGAGCTTTTGCGTCAATTAAATGTTTTGCTAAAGGGATATCATCACCAAAGTTTTCTACATAAGAATTTTCAATCATAGTAGTAATTTCGCCTGGAACTTCACTGTCTATTAAAAGGTTTTGTATATCCTTATTTGTTAAGCTTATAGGTTCACAATCTGTATCATCATTTAGAGCATTGTATTCTTCTATCATAGTGCTTAGGTTTTCTTGTATGTCCATAAAAATTTTATCAGCTTTATTTTCGTCGTCGCTAAAAGAATCTTTAATAATTGACTGAAATGTTTCCTTTTGCACAGTAGCGGTTTGTTTTGAGATGCAACCTAAAGCATTTTCCATTAATTCAGGATGTGTATCCTTTGCATTTTTGGTGTAATACATAATAGAGTTAACATCGCAGCTACGATCAATAAAAGCAGGAAACACAAAGCCATTAGTTGGGGATTCAACTACCCAATCTCTAATACGTGCTTTTATTTCATTTTGCTCTTCAAAGTACCTTAGACCAGGTCCGGAAAGTGAAACTGGACATATTGCACATAACACATATTCATATACTTCTTCAGATTCATCTATCCTTATATTATCTTTGGTTTTAGCAATAACATCATAAGCATCATGAAAAAAGAGTATTAAAAAATTACCAGTGTAATCATAATTAGCTATAATCAAGTCATAAAGATTATCTACAACAGTATCATCTTTTAATTGACTGTTTTTAAGCTGCATAAGCGAATTTTGTCTTTCATTAGTAAAATCTTCATTAGCTTCAAAGTTAAGCTCTAAAATATTATTCCCAATAGTTCCAGAAAGTACTTTTTTAGCAATTTCTAAGTATTTAAAGTATTCCTCCTCATCTAAATTTAGAAAGTTTTCTCTAAATTTTAAAATAGTATGTTTTTCTCCATTAACATAGCAACCACAAATTTTGGTGAAGGTGCATTGGTCTTTTTTAAAACGTCTTTTTAACTCAAGTATATCTTTTTTTCTCATGCATAAACTCCTTTATTTATAGACAAACCACACGTAAACTTATAGTTGAAATGGTTTGTCTTTAGTATTTTTGTTTGTAACTATAATTAATATATTATCGTTATTAATTATAGTATTTTTTTTGCATTAATTAAAGGGTTTATATATAAAATCAATGTTTTACGGAAATTAGATGACATTAAAGCTGATGAAAATGGAATTCCAACTGTGACTGAAGCTGAGGTTAATTCACTTATGGATTTAGTCATTTCAAAGAACATTTTTATATCAGCCAATGGTAGATTAACAAGCAAGAAAGATTTAAATTTTATTCAAAAATCTTCACCATTAATTCTTTATTTCAGCATACTTCTATCACATTGGTGCCCTATACTAAGATTATAGATTAAAGTAAAATTACTAAGTAGTAATGAGATTTAGCAAACAAAAACTTCCAGCTTATGTCACGACCTCATGGGACGTAATAATAACTGGAAGTTTTTGTTTGCTACTATTCTTAAATTTATAATCACACGAATCCACACAATATGAGAAATAGCCTAAATAAGGTTATTTCTCATGTTTTCTTTATGCAACCTTATCGATATCTATTTCTTTTCCTTCTTTACGCCACTTAGCAAATTCAGCAGTTGCTGTGAATAGTGCATCTGTGGAAGAGTTAAGTGCCGTTTCACATGAATCTTGTAAAACACCTACGATAAATCCTACACCAACTATTTGCATTGCAATATCATTTGGTATTCCAAATAAGCTAGCCGCTAGGGGTACTAATAATACCGAACCACCAGCTACACCTGAAGTTCCACAAGCACTTACAGCTGCCACTATGCTGAGAATTAATGCAGTAGGTATGTCCACTTTAATTCCAAGTGTGTTTACGGCTGCAAGGGTCAAAACAGTAATGGTAACAGCGGCACCAGCCATATTTATAGTAGCTCCTAATGGAATAGATACTGAATATGTATCCTTATCTAAACCTAGGTCTTCACACAAACTCATATTTACAGGAATGTTTGCAGCTGAGCTACGTGTAAAGAAGGCAGTAATACCACTTTCTCGTAAGCATCTAAGTACGAGTGGGTACGGATTTTTACGAATATTTATGTACACAATGATTGGGTTGACAACAAGAGCCACAAAGAACATACAACCAATCAAAACTGCAAGTAATTGTCCATAGCCTAGTAATGCTGATACTCCATTTGTAGCAATAGCATCAAATACTAGACCCATGATTCCTAGTGGTGCAAAGTTTATAACCCATTTAACCATTTGGGTTACTGCATCTGAAAAAGAAGTGATCATTGTTTTTGTAGAATCAGAAGTGTTTTTCAGTGCCAAACCAAGAACTAACCCCCAAGATAATATGCCGATATAATTGGCATTATAAAGTGCTTTTACTGGGTTATCAACTATATTAAGTAGTAATGCTTTAAGAACTTCTACAACACCCCCAGGAGCTGTAACATTCTTAACACCTTCTGTGAGCGTTAATGTTACAGGAAACATAAAACTTGCAATAACAGCTACAAGTCCAGACAAGAATGTTCCTAAAAGATAAAGTCCGACAACTGATTTTATATTGGTTTGATGACCACTCTTGTGTTGAGAGATTGCAGCCATAACCAAGAAAAATACCAATATAGGCGCAATCGATTTCAAAGCACCAACAAATAAAGATCCAAAAATGACGATCGGTTTTGCCTGTTCAGGAATTGTTACGGCCAAGACAACACCTATAAACAATCCTATAATTATTTGTTTTACTAAACTGATTTGGTTCCACTTATTCATTAGTTTTTTCATTATTATTCCTCCTATAGTTAAGGAAAGATGAAACAATACATAGCTTTTTTATGTAACTAGCTGTTTTTTATTCTCTCACTATTTATAATTGTGCTAAAACACGTACAAGAGAACCCTAACACAAATTATGCAATTTGTAAACTTGTGGGGTAGTGCTAACATTTTTCTTATGCACACCAACAGTATAATGGCTACCACTGGATTTTGAGTTGTACATGCTGTGTTTTAGTATGCGTTGGTATATATTAACAAAAGACTGAAATACAGTCGTATCAACACTTTGAAGAATTTGTAATACCTATAAGATGTTAAAGCATGAGGTGGTTTTTAATGCAAACTAATCAAAGGTAGGTACAGTAGCTAACAGGAAGTCTAAGTTGTAAGTATAATCATATAAAATAGTGTATAGCGAATTAAAGAAATATGACTACGGAGAATCAGGTGGCTTAAAAATTATGAGATGTAAGTGAATAACTTATTTTAGGTAGATGAGATGATTGTCGTGTTTTAGCAAGAATGTAACTTGTAATTACAGTCTATGGTATCGTGTCAGTATCCTGAAAAATGCTGGAAGTGTAAAGCTAGGAGGAAATGAAATATTGGATGTTCGTTTAGAATTAGTAAAATTGTTTATAGTTCATGCCGTCCCAAGGTAAGTAAGATAATATTTGGAAGAGATATTTAATAATAATATTTGAATACAATTTTAGAATTTAATATTAATATGTTAGGAGAATTTATAATGTTTAAGATAAAAGGAATATTTGATGTTTTTTCTAAAAGAAATAAGATTAAAAAGGAAATTGCTATTAATGCGGAAGTTAGAAATAGAGTTATTATGTTAATAATAGGATTATCAGATAATGATGATAATAATGGCCGGTATTATAGTTGTGGAAATATTTTTAGTATGGAAAAATTTTGTGGGGAAATATTGAAAACTTTAATGATGAGATTAGGTAAATTTAATATAATTATTAGAGATAGTGGAGTAGTTAATGGAGTTGCAGAATTTCTAGTAAGCTGTAAGGGCGAAGTGTTTTTAGACTTTATTGAAGACTGCTTTAAAACAAATGAGTTTAGAGTTGTGCGGATAGATAAAAAGAATGAATTTATAGACAATATTAATTATATATTTACCCTTGAAGATATTAAATTTGAGTTGACAAAATTCAAGGAGTATTGGTTAGAAGAAGGAATAATGAAAAGATTAGATTCAACAACTTATCCTCAAGTTATATGTAAAGAGGATGTATTTATTAATTAATGCTCGTGTAATGGAACCAGTACTTGAATTATTAATAGATGATAAATTTAAAAATGCAAATAATGAATTTTTAGAAGGATTGTCACATTATAAACATAAAAGATACAAGGAATCTATTGTTAGTTGCTGTTGTGCTTTAGAGAGTGTTATGAAGATAATTAGTTCAAAAAACAAATGGGAATATAAGGATAATATGACGGGGTTACCTTTAATAAAAAATATTATAGAACAAAGTCAATCGCCAAGTTGGTATGAAGGGATTATAATGCCAACATTAACAATTAGGAATAAGTTGGGACCACATGGAAAAGGTATAGAAAAAGTTAATGTAAGTAAATCACATGCACACCTGCAAATAAATTTAGTGGCCTCTCAAATTGTATTTCTTATTGAAGAGTATGATAAGTAAGTATAACAAGCTGAAGTAATAGAAGATTTATTAGCTTGCTTTTCTTTCTATTTTAATGGGATATTTGAAAGTGATAAGAACTTTATAGAGAACTTAATAAGAGATGAACAACAAAATATATGTGATAGAAGCATACCACAAAAACTATTACCCGAAATATTTAAAAGAAATATATATATAAGCGAAGATAAATCAGATGAATTTAACAATTTTATGAATAATTTAATAGGTTACCTAATAAAAAATACATGAAAGTTATAGCATCAATAAAATAGGTGAAAGATGCTATTATAACTATAAATTACAATTTAGAATTGGCTTATACAATGATTGTAGCATCAATAGAATCATTAGCAACAGAATTCGATAATTATGATACACAATGGCAAGATTGTCTTATGCAAAAGAATAGAAGGAAAAGGTTAGATTCTATACTAGAATCAATTGACTATTGTTATAGTAAGGAAATTAAAGATGTTATTATTGAAGACACTCATGCAAGACTAGGAATGCGATATAGATTGTTTATTTTAAAGTATATATCGGATAAGTATTATGAGGAAAGGGTAAGTGAAAATATATTAAAATGTAAGGAATCACTATTAGAAAGGGCTATAAAAAATTCATATCAATTAAGATCCTCATATATACATGCTTTAGAAAGTATGCCTAATATAATAAAGTATGGTGGGAATTCGGAAGTGTATAGCAGCAATGAAGGTGATTTTTTTACTTTTAGTGGAATTGTTAGAATCACAAAGTTTGTCATAAAAGAGTTTATCTATAATGAAGAAAAATTAGAGAAAGAAGACATTGATTATTTCAATAGGTTACCAGGAACTATAGAGGTAAAATTAGCATCAGAATATTGGATCAACAAAGTGGGGAATTATGAAATTAAAACTTCTAAAATTTATTACCAAGGGTTATTAGAGTATATATCAGCAGGAGACTATAAGGAAAAAGGATTTATTTTATTAGAAGAAATTTGTAAAAAAATTGAGATATTAATAAAATTCAGTGAACATAGAATGGATATAGTAAATAAGATTATAGTAAAGGCATATAGGGAAAATGCAAATGATAAATATTTAGAGGATATTTATTATAACTTAAAGAATAATGAAGAGTTTGAAGTTGTTAAATGGCATGAACACTATATATTAAATTGATAACTGAACCATGCACACTCGTGATTTCAATCGTGAGTTAATGGTTCTTTTACGCTAGTAAAAACATTTTTATAATTTGCAAATAGAATATATGTTCTCATACGAGGGCATAATAATAGTATGAAAGAAGGTGGTTGCCTTGCCGATGAGATTAACTGTAAATGAGAAGAATAAAATATTAGCTAATGAAGGTAAACAACTCTTAAATTATGGGTTAGTACTTAGAATTTATCCAAGTGAAGAACAGAAAATACTTATAAATAAAACATTTGGGTGTTCGCGGTTTATATATAACTCAACTTTCGCATGACAAAAACACTAGCTTTTCCTTTAGACACTCAGGCAATGTGGATATAAAATAGTCCATAAATGAATTTATTTGTTCTTTTGTTAATGAAAGTTTTTCGTGTAATGCA
>NZ_JBOITM010000023.1:0-23018 GCF_050717535.1 Clostridium sp. | reverse complement strand
ACGCCCTAAATAAATTTTTTATTGCTATTTTTCTGTTATTTTACAATATATTCAAGTTAAACAAGTTAAAATTGGAATAGCCCAATATCCTAACGGATAAAACACAAGTTTTTGTGGTCTAATCATAATATTATATCTAAAAAATATAGTTTAAATTCAAGACAATCCAAAGATGCTATAGAGCAAGCAAGGCAAACATTAATTTCACAAGAAAAATTATTAGAACTTAGGATTACAGAATACGAAGGTAAGGTAGGGGCTATTCTTAAGAAATTTGATAAAGGTGTGAAAAAAGAGAAAAGACAAGGGCTCATATCTAAACTAGATAAAAGACTAAGAAAGCTTTGCACTTATTTGGATTATAAAAGAAGTAATACACTACCGAAAGTTATATTTGGTGGTAAGGATAACTTTTACAAACGTTGCAAAGATTTAATATCTAAGGAAGAGTATCAAATTAGACGAAACAATCAATTTGCTTCTCGTGGATATTGTCATCAATTCGGTATGGATGTTCATAATGGTGCTGCTATGGTTATAGCAAGAAGAAGTTACAGATTTAAAGGAAAAGTGCCTAAATTATATGGAAATCTATTTAAACCGATACCAACTATAAAAAAAGGAAAGCTTATTTACGAAAATATTAATTATTCTAATGAATGGAGTAATTGGTCTAATGTTTCAAAAAGGATGAAAATGATTTTGCAAAAGGATTGTTATCCAAGATTTTTTATAGGGAATCGTAAGAATATAAAAGATATGATTCTAGCTTAATATAAGTTTATGTTTAAACTAGAACCTTGCACAAGTACACGTAGAGAAAGGCTTGTGTAAGTTACTACGCTGGGTTAACTGCCTCAATTCTTCAGAACTTTAATTTTATCAAAATTAAAGGCACGCTGGGATTAGCTGAAGTTTCTTCGGAAATTTAGGAGCTGAGCAAAAACCTGTAAAAAGCTCGCATCTATCTTCAAAAATTAAATTTACTTTAATGAGAGGAGAAGGTGTCTAAATCTAAAATATTCTGACTTGTTCAGATTTGTTTAGATTTAGGAAACCAGGTAAACTAATGAAAATAGAAACTTCAGATTATAATGTGATTAAGGTATTTAATGATAATATTTTGTTTGTTTATCAAGCTCATGTAGCAAAGATTCTTTATAAAAATGGGATAGGAATTGGAAAACATGCAGGAGATAGTATATCTAAAGATACTTCAATTGATAAAATATTTTCTATTGAAAATAAAATTAATTATAATAATTTTCATAAACTTATAAATAGTGTTGAGTTGGAAATGATTGCACTTTGTGAGGAAATAATATACATGATATCTACAGAACTAAATGAAGATTTACAAGAAAAGATTCATATATCACTTATTGACCATATAACATTTACCTTGAAGCGACTTGAAAATAATGGAAGTGTTGAAAACCCATTTTTAGTTGAAACTGAGACCCTTTTTCCAAGAGAATTTCAACTTGCTCAAAGGGCATCCACTATGATTGAGGATAAAACAAAAATTCACTTTTCAGATGATGAAATTGGATTTATAGCTTTGCACATACAATATGCAAGGAAAGATAAAGGCATGTATAATACAATAAAATACGAATTTGTATTAAATACCATTATAAAAATAATTGAAAGTGAATTAAATATTAAAATAGATAAAAAATCCTTAGAGTATGCTAGATTTATTACTCATATTCAATTTGCTATTCAAAGGATCTTGAACAACACACCTATTAAAAATGAATTATTAGGTACTATAAAGGATAAGTATCCTTCCTCCTTCAAGTTGGCACAAAAAATTTCATTATTCATTGAAGGAGAGCTAGGGTTAAAAGTTATTGAAGATGAAACTGCATATCTAGCTATACATATTCATAAATTTAAAAAAAATGAATCATCAGTTTTAAGTTTATAACTAAGCCTGTTTTAAATAACTGCTCAATTATATATATTTATCTAAGCATACGGCAAAATGATGAAAACGTATAAAGTCAATTGGAGGTCATATATTTTGAATAAGAGAATTAATACAATGTATTTTAGTGCAACAGGAACAACTCAAAAAGTAGTATGTGGAATAGCAAACGAAATCATGAAAAGTACTGATTTGAAAGGGGCTATAAAGAATATTGATTTCACATTATCTGAAGTTAGAAAACAACCAATATCTTTTACAAAAGAAGATGTTGTGATTGTAGGAATTCCGGTTATTGCAGGAAGGGTACCCAATGTACTATTGAAATATTTAAATACTATTGCAGGTAATAATGCTTTAGCAATTGTCGTAGTTGTTTATGGAAATAGAAATTATGACGATGCTTTGGTAGAATTAAAGGATATTTTAGAATCAGATGGTTTTAAAGTTATGGCAGGAGGTGCATTTATTGGAGAACATTCATTTTCTAAGATTCTTGCCCAAAATAGACCTGATGAAAAAGATATGGTAATTGTTGATGATTTTGCACACCAAATATATAATAAAATAATAACCAAAGATGAAGTTCAAACTTTATTTGTAAATGGAAATAAGCCTTACAGAGATTATTATAAGCCTAGAGATAAAAATGGTAAATTTTTTGATATTCGCAAGGTTACTCCTAAAACAAATAGTAATTGTATTAATTGTAAACACTGTGTAAGCATTTGTCCCACGGGTTGTATTGATTTTGAAGATGTATCCAAAATAAATGGGATTTGTATTAAGTGTTGTGCGTGTATTAAAAAATGTCCTACTGAGGCAAAGTATTTTGATGATGAAAATTATTTGAAACATAAACATGAATTAGAAAATGAATTTATAAATAGATGTGAACCGGAATTATTTATATAGATTGAATTAACTTGCCCACAAATCAATATAATATTTGGACGGTTTGTAGTAAGTGCTTTTTTATAAACAAAACTAAGGTTTTAATTTTTTAATAATATAATGGAGGTAAAATATGGACAAAGGAAGTATTATGGATAGGTTTTTCCCGGATAAATATGATTTTTATGAAATGTTAATTAATCAAGCAGAAATAAATGCTTTTGGGGTAGAGATGCTACATAAATGGCTGAGTAGTAGTTCTGATGAAGAAAAGCAAAAGCTATTTTTATATGTTAAAGAGGCTGATGAAGCTAGAATGATTATGGAAAGCAAATTAATAGAAGCTTTTACTACTCCATTTGATAAAGCAGATATCTATTCTTTTTCTAGTGCAATTGGTAAGATTATAAAATATACTAAATCAACACTATTATCCATGGAAACTTACGAAGTAGCAACAGATGATACTATAACCCTTATGGTTAGTAAACTAAAAGAGGGTACGGATTTTCTTTTAGAATCAATAAATGTTCTAAAAAATAATCCGATTAAATCACAAGATAATATAATTAAAATGAGAGCTACCAATACTGATATAGAGCGATTTTATAGAGAGAGAATGGCTATTTTATTTAAAACAAGCGATGCAATGAATGCAATAAAACATAGAGAAATATATCATCACATAAAAGATGCTTCTCTTAATTTAGAAGATGCTTTGGATATATTCCATAGGATAGTCGTGAGGCTTATATAACATCATTTTCAACGTGTTTTAATAATCAATCAGTTAATTTTTTTTTGTTCCCAGTCTAATTACTTCAGCTTTTATTTGATATTCATCGTTTGAAACTAGCTGATGATTAATAACTGTGCCATCTTGAATAGTATCTTTAAATGTTCTTACCTTATATCCTATTAAAGGGAATTGATCCTGAATACTTGTACCTACAGGAAGGGTAGGGTCATTTATATATTGAGTGGGACCAGGTTCAACAGCCTCATATATATCATTAACTAGATTATACGTCCTATTGTTTAAACTTGAATTAGAATAAACGTTAAAGGTTAGTATTTTATTTTCAACAATACTTTCAATATAGATTGGATATTTTAGTGTATTGACAAATTTATAGTCTAAATTACCCCAGTCTACAGTAGCATCCATTCCAAGTGGTATGTAAGTTGAAGGTATGGAATGATGATTTCGCTCAGTAGAATTAATGTTAGATCTAATTATTGTATTATATAACGCTGTAGAGACTTGACATATTCCACCACCGTAATCAGAACTTACTTTGGTTCCAATATCAACAGGAGCAGGCTTATAACCTTTGGATGCTGTTCTTTCACCAACTTTGCCATTGAAACTAAAGGTTTGACCTGGCATTAAAAGAGTGTCATTTATACTTTTTGTTGCAAGGGTTATATTAGTAGATCTACCATAAGAAGAACTAGTAAAATCAGAAGAAAAACTTGAGAGCTTTGAATTAATAGTTTGAAGCTTTTCTCTTGTTATATTTGCTAAAGTAGTTTTAACTACTGCTTCAATTATAATATTCGGTGCTTTTATATCTCCATTTATTTTGCTTAGAATGTTTTCTTCCAATTTATCTATTACTAGTTTAGCACCTCTCTTATCAGGTACAATTTCAAAATCCCCATTAATTCTAGAAATACTTCCATCTTTAGGAGCAATATCTATTTCCTTTTTCATTTTGGCAATTAACACATTAACTGGCTTAGGATCATATATGAACTTTAGACCAAGTTCTTTATTCACAGGTTTTGTAATTAACTTATACTTTTTGTACAGGTTTAAGTTTTTGCCGTAATTAAATGCCTCTTCAACTACCTCATCAATATTATATCTTGCATTGATTTTTTTATAATCTAGTGAATATGTTTTTAGCGGGGTTTTAATATTTATATTTTTCTTTAATATAGCTTCACCATACTTTTCATTTATCATACCTTTAGCTTCAACTAATGTTTTCCCAGATATATCTACCTCTTCTATTTTAATTCCTGGGTATACAAGACTTGTCCATTTATTTGTGCTGATATAGACATATCCGTAAACCATACTTGCACCTAAAACAACTATTAACAGTAAAACAATTATTGTGATGTTTTTTTTATTCATAAATTCAAGTATACCTCCAAAGTTCATTTTTCTTTTGTTTTATTTTTTTAAGACTGATTTATGTCACAGGCAATTTCTACATTATAGAATTATATCATAGATAGAAACACTATTGGTGTTTATTATACAAAGTAGTTGATTGGAAAATTAATACTTCCATTATGGAATAGATGTGATGACATAAAACCGCTTATAGAGCATTTCATAAATAACATGGTAAGTAAAATAAAAAAGGACGTACATAGATTTGATTTACACAAATATATGTACATTCCCATTATTTAAGATATACCATTATATTTTATTCTTTTCTAAAGAAATATTAACTTCAATAATCATTCCATCTACATTCATTTCTACACAAAGAATTTTATCAGCATTACTACTTGCCGTAAATTCACCCTGAATTAGGGTTGGTGTAGATATATCTACATTTATATTGTCATTTGAAAAATTCATTGCAATATTTGCGGTTAACATATTAACAAGCTCTGAGATAGCACTTTGTGGTATCTCATCAAAGTTCTCTACAGGCATTCCCATCATCATTATTGAAGCAATTTTTTTTGCAGTGTCAATACTCATGCCATAAATAATGTTGCCTTTAACATCTCCAATGATTCCAATAATAATTACAACACCCATGCTTTTTATATATTTACCTTTTACACTAATCCCCTTTTTTTCAATATTATTTATCCCTAGTTGTGGTAATATGTTATTAAATGATTCTAAAACTGGATTTATATGATTGACATCCATTCCCCTTCACCTCTATTAAAACCTATATTTATTGTCAAATTTCCAAATTGAGATTTCACAATAGCTGCGAATGTATCTTCTAATTCTGCTTTTGATATATTTATTGACTCACCATGAAATATAGTTGGCGGTGCAACTCTTAACCCAAATAACTTATTTTTCTTGTTTATCATTGAGCATGCATTTCCTGCAATCATATTAGATATTTCTGCCATGACATTAAGTAATTCCTCAGTGTTTTTAGGATCTCTTTTTAATAATATAGTTGCAAGGTTATTTGCTGTAACAGATGACATATCTAAAATTAGTCTACCTGAATATTTACCTGTAATGCCCATAACTATTGATATACCTTCACTATGTATAGCGAGATTGTCATTATTTTCATCTGTAATTTCTGGGACTGTCTTTGTAAGTTTATTGAAAATGTTCAATAAAGCCTCTTTAATTACATTAGAATATAGGTTTTCTAGTTCTAAATATAATTCTTCATCTGCCATAACTCTATTTATTAATAAAGATAATTCTTCTGAATCAACAGGTTTCTGAATATATCCACATACATGAGTTTTTTTTGCTTTTCTTATTAGTTCGTCATCCATCATCGAGCTGACAATTATTACTTTAATGTCTTTATCAATTTTATGTATAGCTCTTGTGCATTCAAAGCCATCTGTTCCTGGAAGAGTCATATCCATAGTTACTAAATCTGGTCTTACTCTACTAACTTCTTCAATAACTTCTTCTAATGATGTAGCTTCACCAACTACATCAAATCCACTTTCAGTAAGGGTATCTGTTAGTAATGCTATTTGAAAAGGTGAATCATCTACAATTAAAATTTTTACACTTTTCATAATTCCATCGCTCCTTTAATTTATATCGTATAATATGTTTATCGAATATATTAAAGTTTTCTACACTCTTATTTTTTTTGTGCAATATTTTTTTAGTAAATGGAATTTATTAAGGAAAGTTAAAAATGAAAATGGGGATATAATGCTGAAACATTTAGATAGTCACTTTTGGGATATAAACTAAAAAACCAACCTCCTTGAAGGCTGATTTTTTAGTAGTGAAATCTTTGGTCTGATTCTACTTTATATAAATAAATCTCTTTCACCCTTTGAAATTCTTTCGTAATAATCTGCCATTAATTTAGTTAAATTATGTTTCTTATAAAAATCCATAGTACTTATTTCTTCCAATTCCTTTAATATAAGTTTTTCACCGATTATTTTAGTTTCTGCACTTGCATAATCATCTAAATACTCTCTGAAAGTAAGAATGGCATTTAGTTTACAGAACTTGCCTTCTTCAGTTTTTTTAAGAAGTGTCATTATCTTTTGGCCAGTTCGACCACATCTATATCCAGATGTACAAAATGAAGTTATTTTCCCCATTTCAGCTAATTCTCGAACAACTTCATCAAGACTTCTAGGATCGCCTATTGTAAATTGTTGCTTTTTTTCTGATTCTTCTTTGGTATCTGCACTATATTCACCAATTCCAATTTTTGTTGAAGCATCTGTTTGAGTACAACCTATTTGTATTACTTCTTTTTTAATTTCAGCATCTTCTCTAGCAGTGATTATTAAACCGGTATAAGGTACTGACAGTCTTAAAACTGTAACAAGCTTTTTGAAATCTTCATCACTTACTGCATATTTTGAATTCCTGCTTAGATCTGAACCAGCTGCTGGTGTCATTCTTGGGAAGGATATAGTATGTGGACCGATTCCAAATCTTTTTTCTAAATCTGCAGTATGATATAAAAGACCCATAACTTCAAATCTCCAATCGTAAATACCAAATAACGCACCTATTGCAACATCGTCAACTCCAGCATCCATAGCTCTATGAAGTGCATAAAGTCTCCATCTATAATTTGATTTAGGACCACTTTTATGGACTTCACTATATGATTTTTTATGATAAGTTTCTTGAAAAACTTGATAAGTACCTATACCGACTTCATGAAGCTTTTTTAAATCGTCTATGCACATAGGAGCTGCATTAATATTTATTCTTCTTATTCTATTTGTTTTTCCACTCTTAGATTTTTTTTCTACTTTGTAAATTTCTTTAATAGTTTCTGCAATGTAATTTGCATCAGTTTTAGGGTGTTCACCGTATACTACAATCACCCTTTTATGACCTTGATCAATTATTGCCTCAGCTTCTTTTCTAACTTCATCCATGTTTAAAACTTTTCTAACTTCCTCTTTGTTATCTGTGCGAAAACCACAATATTCACAGTTATTTACACATAAATTTCCGCAATAAAGGGGAGCGAAAAAAACGATTCTATTATCGTAAACTCTTCTTTTTACCTCTGCAGCAGCTAAATACATTTCTTCCCAAAGAGAATCATCTTTTACATTTAAAAGTGCAGCACTTTCGTCAAAACTCAATCTTTCAATATTTAAAGATTTGTCGAGGATTTTTCTTATTTCATCTTTTGAATAATTGATATTTACCTTTAACTTTTTCTCGATTTCATTTTCATCAATAAAATCTTTACCATCGATTAAGTAATCATCAATTTCATTTTGTTTAATTACATTTTCTGACCAAGTCTTTTCATTAATATTCATTTTGCGTTCCTCCTAAAAATAAAAAATTCCTTCTTATAAATAAGAAGGATTTGTGTTTGTAAAACAAAAAAAGTTCTACTGACGTTTTGCACAAATTCCTATCATATAAGATTGCTCTACAATGTAAGGTTTTAATTATGAGTTTTAGATAATTTAAGAATGCTCTTAAAACATCTAATAAGATATTTTTTTAACAATTAAAGTGTATCAAATGTATTGAGCTTTTACAAGTAAAATCATCATATGTATTGACATAATATCTAGGGATTGATAAACTATTTATTAGTAAGGAAACTTGATAACATTTTATAGGAGAACACAAAAACTTTCTTTTAATCAAAGAAAGTTTTTTTAAAATTTGGGGAGGGTGCATATGAAAAAAATTGCTGTAATTAGTGCAATACTTGAAAACCCAGAAGCCTGTCAACAAACTTTTAATACGGTGGTTTCTCAGTTTAAGGGAATGATACGAGGCAGAATGGGAATTCCGTTTGAAGAGGGAATTACTGTGATATCTATTACTGTAATCGGAAGTCTTGATGAAATAAATAGTTTGACTGGAAAGCTTGGAAATATTAATAATGTATCGGTTAAAACTTCTATAGCTAAAATGGAAATTTAAACTTAATTAATGCATATATTTTATTCTTAATTACCATACTAGTAAGGTATTGATGAAATTAAATATATAGGAGGTTTTATTTATGCCAAAAGCTAAACAATATGTTGATCAAAGTATGACAAGTGTACAAAATACGGTTGCATCATTGCAACAAGCACTTAGTTCAGCAGAAAAACAAGATAATAAAGCTAAAATTCAATCAGCAATAGATTCTCTTAATTCTGCAAGCCAACAATTATCTAGTTATAAAGATTAATGTTATAAAATGGATTCCTTGGAATCTGCCTAGATTGTTTAAAAAACCAGTATAATTTTTTATTATACTGGCTTTTTTTATGTGCAATTGTAGCATATTATTATATTGATGAGTGTACCTTGCTTAAAAAATATCAAGAAATGATTTGTTTACTTTTTTCCATTTAATTGTTCAGCAATTATTCTTGATAAATATTTACCGGTATTTTTTACTTCCCCGATATCATTAGTATATGTGCCTACTTCAATTAGCATTGCATTATCACTTTTATTCTGACTATAGAAATCTATACCCCTATGATAAGCATATATTGGATGGTCTCTTAGAAGATTTGGATATAATTTATTTGATATTCCTATCATGGAATCTATTAATTTCTTTTGCTTAACGTATCTAGGATTTGCATCTGTTACTACAAACTGAAACTGAGCAACATTTTCACCATTTAATTTAGTCATAACTAGGTTTTTATTAGCTACACTATCTCTATGTATATCTATAATTAAATCAAAATCTCCATATTCATTTAAATACTTATCTAAAGTAACTCCAGATTTTTTGTAGGCATTGTTATAATCTCCTTTATCATGTACAGTTTTATCATGTATGACTGCAATTCCATAGTTGCTTTCTAATTCCTCAGTTATCACATCTCCTACAGCACATACACTTCTTGTTGGGTCTAAACTATTGGTAGTTTTAAGTGTTTCCTTGTCTGATGTACGATAAGCTTCACAGGTATGAGTATGATATATAAGCACTCGTGGTTCGGCTTTATTTAGAGTTTGCTTTAATTTAGGATTATAGAGGTCTGCAATCACATTAGGAGTTTCAACTTGAGCTTCTGATTTACTTACCTGCTTGTCATCTAAATTAAAGGGGTTAAGAATAAATGTTTTTATTTTATCTACACCATTGCTTTTATCAGTTACACTTACATCAGTAGCACCTTCATTATTATTTAAATATGCAATTTCTTTTGTTACTATTGATATAGGATTAGAAATGTCTATTCCTAAAAATGATAAAAATTCTATTTTCATGCTATTTTCATCGTTGGTTGACTGATTTTCTTTGTTTGAGCACTTAATTACGGATAATACATTATTTAAAACATTAACATAGAAATAATTTTGATATTCCCCTTCACTGTTTGCCTTAACACTTTTAGGTAAAAGCATGCCTAATAAAAAAATAATGAGTAATGTGAAAATAGTTAAAAATTTGTTTAGTATGCTTTTTTTACCTTTAAAATCTATTCCTATGTAACTCATATTTATCCCTCCTCCGTTTATAAAATATATGAATAATAAATATAGATATTACTAATTCTAATTAATAGTATATTTTTGCATAGTATTAGCATTTGTTTTAGTACATAGCAAGTTTAGCCACTTTTACTAGTTGTATAAAAATGTTATAATTGTGTGAATATATGATTGTATATTTTCAATAACATGTGGGGGGACTTTAAATGAAAGATATCCAGGAATATCTAAGGTTACAAGAGCGGATAAATAAAGAAATGTATCTTATATTATTAGACTTAGAAACAGTAGATAAAAGTGAAAAAGAGATATTATACTTAGAAAATAAACAACTGTTAGATAAACTTAGGGGTAGCAATAGCAGTATAGTGGATCAAACCAGAAATGAGTTTGTTTTGTTAAAAAATAGAATGGATTCACTGGTAAATACAAATGCCACTAAAAAATTAGGCTTAAATGTAGAAATATCTAACTTATTCCAGATTGCAGGTAACTTAGAAAGCAAGCTAATTAATCTGGAAACAAAAATTAGAGAGAACACTGTGTCACAAGAACCTATTAATAGTGATTTAACTGAAAGTGTGCCAATTGTAGCGCATACTACCGTTAAGAAAATACAAAGGAATGGACTAAAGCTAGGGGTAGGGGCACTAAACTTAGTTGGTATAATTTTAATTTTGATATCACTTTCTACATTTGGTAGATATGTTTATGTAAACTTTATGTCAAAAGAGATAAAGGGAGTATCACTGTTTGTAATATCCACACTAATTTTATTAGCTGGGGAATTATACTTTAGTAAGAAAAATTATAAATTTTCAAAAGGGATAACAGCGCTTGGAATATCTGGGTTATATACATCGGTAATAATAAATTACTTAGCATTAGATAATCTTACAGGTATAGCTGCACTTTCTATCACTGCAATTATAACTGGTGGAGCAATTTATTTAAGCTATAAAAAGGAATCAAATTTGCTTAGAATTGTAACCTTAATAGGAGCATATATATGCTTAGTACCTGTAGGTGAGATATCAGTGCAGCAGTCCTACATCATAGTTATAATATTAGTACTTATAAATACACTTAACATATATTTTCCATTGCAAGCAATAAAAAACAAAGATATAAATATATCATTTGAATTCTACACATCTATGTTAGCTTTATTCTCTACGGTTATAATTGAAATGAATTTTGATGAGAATGTTCAAATATTGCTTTTAATAGCAATCACTGTTATATATAGTGTGCAATTTATGCTGACATGCAAAGAAAGTGAAAGCATACTTAACTCCGTGGGGTTACTTCTGTATTTTTTAATATATCCACTGGTAACATTAGGAATATATGGTGACTCAACTATCTGGTATGTTCCACTAGTTGCTTACTGTACTATTGGAATTACAATACTATTAAGTGTGACAAATTCATCTAAATGGACTGGTTATGCAGGTACTGTATTAGCTTGTTTAGTCATTCTTATAAAAATAAACACAATGTGGGGAGAAGGGTATACTGCAATCACAATATTTGCAATATCCATTCTAGTTTTTATTACATTATTGGAATGGATAAAACATAGAAATTATCTTTTGAAATTAACGTTAAAAGGATTAGTTCTCATAAGTATATTAAGTTACATAATAAATTTAAATAAGCCTATTACTATAATATATTTAGTATTGTTTGCTTCAATACTCTATTGTTGTAAGGAATTTAAAAATAATTTAGTAATTATAGCATTTAAATATTTTTACCTCCTAACTATAGCAGGTTGGGTAATAAATCAGATTATAGATGTAGATGTGTTTAATAATTTAGAGTCATTTATAGTATTGAGTATTTGTGTTATATATACAATTATAATAAACAAAGTGAATATATTAAGACATGATAAAATAAAAATAATGAATTATATAAGTTTATGTTTTATAGCTTTTTGCTGTATAATTTCAGGCTTATTTGGGAGTACAGAGTTTTATTTAACTACTGCCCTTATAGTTTATCTTTTAGTATTCATGTTCAGGCAAGATTATGTGGAGAGTAAAATATTAAGACAAAACAAGGTGTTAATCTATGCACTGTTATCAACTTATATAGTGGTCAGGTTAAGTTTTATAGTGGAAGTAATGTATGAATTCAAACAATTACTACTTAGCACATCACTGATGTTAGTTGCTTTAGGTAGTGTATTTTTAGGATTTAAGATAAACAATTCTAAACTTAGAAAATACGGTTTAATGTTATCCCTTATAACTTGTGCTAAATTAATGTTGGTAGATTTTTATTCATTTAGCTTTATAATTAAGACAATAGTCTTTATGATAGTGGGGATAATAGCATTAATAATATCCTACACATTTTCTAAGTTAGAAAAGGACTATAAAAACACAAAAAAATAGAAAATGATGAAAAAGCAATTGAGAAATTTATAAATTTGGATTATATTTAAGGTGTGACATATACACAAACATAAAAAATTCAAAAGGAGTATTATATATATTGTTTATATCTGAAAGAAGTATAGGATTTAGAGCTTTTATAATAGGTGATTTATTCACTAAAGTGAAGGTTGCTGGAAATCCAGCTAGAGTAAAAATAAATGCTGATGAGTAGAATGGGCACCGGTAGCTAAATAGTAGCTATTGGTGCCCATTTTGTTGTAGATTCTAGCACTACAAAATGGAATTAACAAACTCGGTTTATAGAACTGCTAAAATTAGTTTACCTAACAAAAATTATGTAAACTAATTTTAAAATGTAAACTAAAATTATAATTTAAAGCGATGAAGTAAAAGAAAAAAATACCTATATTTTCCCCTTTCTATTTTTTATAAAATGTTGTACAATGTATACGAACATATGTTTGGAGGGGTAATATGAAAATTGTAGCAAAGCCCATAGAAGTTGTTTCCTGGACAGATGCATTGGGGAATATAAATCCTGTGAGATTTAAAATTACTAACGAAGATGAAAGTAATTCTGTTGTTAAAATAGATAAGGTTATTTGCGTTGATAAAGAAAAGTTGGCGGGCAACAATATGTTAGTGTTTAAATGCCAAAGCGTAATTAACGGAAATGAAAAACTATATGAGATAAAATATGAGCTAAGTACTTGCAGGTGGATATTATTTAAGATTTAGATTTTAGGTCAACTATCAACTACTAAGTAAACATCCAGCATTTGAAGGTGAACCTGGAACAATTATACTTAAACCAAAAGGTATGGAGATTGCTGAAAATAATAATCTGAATGATGAATATATGAAAAAGTGTTAAATTATTGTCACATTTGAATACCATAATAATTAGATATGATGAATAAGATTAATGTCATAATATGAAAAAATAGAGTATATTATTGAAGAAAACGGTTTTTTAAGTCAATATATGATTGTCTGGTGTTTTTCATTGAAAATTGAAGTTTGTACATTTTATATGGGTCTGATAGTATTGTTGAGGATGTATATTTAAAAGCATTATGATAAGAATTTAGACTTATATAAGTTTTGTTTTATATGTACTATTACAATAACAAATGGAGGAAATCATATGGAAACCCAAAACATATTAGAATTATTTGCCCTAGTAATTGTTACAGGTGTTTTATTTACGAAACTTAGTAAAATGATAAAAGTGCCTGATGTTGTACTGTTTATAATTGCAGGGATTTTACTTGGACCTAGCTTTTTAAATCTGGTAAATATAGGCAGGTACCCTGTTGGTAATGATCTAATATTAACATTTGGCGCTGCTTATATTTTATATGACGGTGGACGAGAAATCGAGCTAAAAATACTGAATAAAGTAAAGGTATCATTATTTCTTATGTCTACGGTAGGAGTTTTAATATCTACATTTATTACTGGATTTTTTGCATCGATTATATTTAAGATGGATTTTATGTATGCATTATTATTAGGTTCAGTTATTGCATCAACAGATCCCTCGGTACTTATTCCCCTTTTTAAAAAAATGAAAATAAGTGATAAATTAAAACAATTTATAATATCTGAATCAGCTTTTAATGATGCAGCAGGTGCAATTATTACCTTTGCAATACTAGGAATTATACAAGGCGGTAGCTTCTCAATTCAAACAAGTCTCTTAGAATTAGCTAAAACCTTCTTTGGAGGTATAGGAGTAGGTTTAGTTGTTGGAACAATGTCTACATTGCTTATTACTCATGACAAGTACGGCTATTTTAGGGACAACCCTGCAGAAATAAGTATAGCAACAGTTGCAGGTGCTTACGTTATTGCTACTCATTTTGGACTTAGTGGTTTTATGGCAGTGTTTATTGTTGGTATTATTTGTGGGAATAAGAAACTCTTTAGACTTCGTATAAAAGATGACCCTTATATTACACAAACAAGATTTAAAGAAGTTTTAACACTTTTACTACGTATGATGATTTTTATTCTACTGGGTACACATATAGATTTTGCATCAGTTGCACTATACTGGAAACAAGCAATATTAGTAGTAGGAGTTCTTATATTTATAGCAAGGCCTGTATCTGTTCTTCTTTGTGTAACATTAGATAGAAAAGCAAAATGGAATTTTAAAGAAATTATATATTTGATGTGGATTAGGGAGACAGGTGTAATTCCTGCAGCTCTTGCTGGTATGATGGTTTCAATGCACGTGCTACATTCTAACATTATCTCTTCCGTAACGTTTATTACAATATTAATAACTTTATCCGTTCAGGCAAGCACTGCTCAATGGTTAGCAAAAAAGTTAAAACTAGAAGTTTAATAAGAAGGAAAAAAGTATATATTACGCGTATTGAAATACGTGTAATATATACTTTTTTTGCGCATAATACCATACCGATATTATGGTGTAACAATTTGTTTTGTTATTACCATATAGACCAAATCAATGATAAGGTATATTATAGATATAATGTCAATGTGGCTGAGAAGGGGGCTTTAAAATGGAAAAAACTTTAAAGGATAGAAAAGATGTAGAACAATCACTTACTTGGGATTTATCTGCTATTTATGCAACAGAACAGCAGTATAATTCAGCTGTAAAAGAGCTTCAAGGACTTACTTCCAAAGTGGAAAAAAATTATAAAGGGAAGCTGAGTACAGCAAGAAATATTAATCAATGTTTGGATAAAGTGAGAGAGATAGCTGAGATTTCGTGCCTTGCAGAATCTTATGCAGAGCTTGCAGTTTCAGTGGATTATACTAACAATGAAAACCAAGATAGAGAGATGCAATATATGAATATTGCATCTGATATTGACAGTAGACTGAGCTTTGTAAAAAGTGAGATTATGCAAGCTAATGAGAAAATTATTGAAGATGCGATAATTGGCTCAAAGGAAAACAGCAATTATTTAAAGGATATAAAAAGAGATAAGGCACATGCACTTCATCCAGAGGTAGAAAGAGTATTAGCAGCTTTAACGGGTACATTAGAATCTCCTTATGGTATTTATGAACAAGCTAAGCTTGCAGATATGGAGTTTAGTAATTTTATTGTAGACGGAGTGGAACATCCACTTAGTTTTGGACTTTTTGAAGATGAGTGGGAATCTGAAAATGATATAAAGATCCGTAGAGCTGCTTTTGAAGCTTTCTCTTGTAAATTGAGGGAATATCAGAATACAATAGCTGCAGCTTATCAGACTCAAGTACAAAAGGAAAAAACAATGGCAACACTTAGAGGGTTTGATTCTGTTATAGATAGTTTGTTATTCTCTCAAAAAGTAGATAGGAAGTTATATAACAGGCAGATAGACTTAATTATGGAAAAGCTAGCACCTCACATGAGAAAGTATGCAAGGCTTCTTAAGAATATACATAAAATAGAAGAAATGACCTTTGCGGATTTGAAGATTTCAGTTGATCCAGGTTACGAGCCTAATATAACAGTAGAGGGGTCTAAAAAATACATTGAAGGGGCCCTATCCATACTTGGTGAAGATTACCTTACAATGATTAAAAGAGCTTATGATGAGAGATGGATTGACTTTGCGCAAAACAAAGGAAAAGCTACAGGAGCCTTCTGTGCAAGTCCTTATGGAAGCCATTCTTTCATTTTAATTTCTTGGACTGAAAAAATGGCAGAGGTATTTACACTAGCTCATGAGCTTGGACATGCGGGACATTTTGAGTTATGTAACAAAAGCCAAAATATATTTGATACAGAGGTCTCAACATATTTTGTAGAAGCACCATCTACAATGAATGAGATGCTTATGGCAAATTACCTTATGAAAGTTAATGATGATCCAAGATTTAAGAGATGGGTTTTATCCTCAATGATAGGACATACCTATTATCATAACTTTGTAACACACCTTTTAGAAGCAGCATATCAAAGAGAGGTATACAATATAATTGATCAGGGCGGAAGTGTTCAAGCTACAAAGCTTAATGAAATAAAAAAAGGTGTACTTGAAAAGTTCTGGGGAGAAGACGTAAAAATAAATGATGGAGCAGAACTTACATGGATGAGACAGCCTCATTATTACATGGGACTTTATCCTTATACTTACAGTGCAGGACTTACCATAGCCACAGAGGTTAGCAAGAGAATTTTAAGTGAAGGTAAGCCGGCTATAGATGATTGGAGAGCTGTACTTAAAGCAGGGTCAACTAAAACACCAGTAGAGCTTGCGAAAATGGCAGGAGTAGATATAAACACAGAAAAACCACTACTTGATACTATAGAGCATATTGGTAATATAATTGATGAGATAATAAAGCTTACTGAGGAAATAGAAGGCTAAATAATAGAAGCAAAATCAGTCGTTTTTTCCTTGAAAATACCACGGATTAGCTTATCTTTATATGTATGTAAAAATAAGCTAATCTTTTGATTGGAGTGTTTAATATGTGTAATAACGAAAATTTTCTTCTAACAATTTTAGAAACCAGTGATGTTCATGGAACTGTATTACCTATAAATTATTCGGATAATTCCTATGCAAACTGTGGTCTTGCAGTTTTATCTACCATAATTACTAAGGAGAGAAAAAAAAATAAGAATACCTTACTTATAGATAATGGAGATATGCTTCAAGGTGCAGCCCTTACATATTTCCATGCTAAAATAAGCAATAATATGCCTAATCCAATGATTGAAGCTATGAATATTATGGGATATGATGCTGCTGTAATTGGCAATCATGAATTTAATTACGGTAGAGCTTATTTAGATTATGCTATTGAGACTTCAAATTTTCCATGGCTATGCGGTAACATAACAAAAAAAACCACAGGGGAAAGCTTTACGCATAGGCCTTACATTATTAAAACTTTTGATAATGGTTTAAAAGTAGGTATATTAGGACTGACTACTAAGTATATTCCGAATTGGGAAAATCCAGAAACAATCCAAGATTTAAATTTTAATGATGTAGTAGAGAGTGCAAATAATTGGCTTGAAGTAATGAAAAAGCAAGAAGCTACGGATATAAATATAGTAGCATATCATGGAGGGTTTGAAAGAAATTTAGAAACTGGTAAGCCATCGGAAACACTTACAGGAGAAAATCAAGGCTACGAGCTATGTATGAAAGTGAATAATATGGATGTGCTTTTAACAGGACATCAACATAGAGTTATAGAAAATTTATCAGTAAATGGTGTTTTAGTTATGCAACCAGGTTGCAACGGTAATTCCATAGGTAAAGTATCCATTGATTTGGTTAAAAGCTCTGGTAAATGGTCTATAGCTAACAAAATATCTTCAATTATTGATGCAAATGATTCGGAGGTTGATAAAAGAATTTTAGATTCTATAAGTCCAATAGAAACAAAGGCACAAGCATGGCTTGATACTCCTATGGGACATATTGAAGGTGACATGCTTATTAAAGATCCTTTAAAAATAAGACTGCAAGATAATGCTTATAGTGAGTTTATAAATAACATTCAGATGGAGGCAGCAAAGGTTGATATATCTACTACAGCTATTTTTGACAATCACTGCAAGGGATTCCAGCACAATGTTACCATGAGAGATATCATATCGAATTATAAATATCCGAACACACTAAAGGTAATTAGCTTAAAAGGCGCTGATATCAAAGCAGCTCTAGAAAAAACAGCAGAATATTTCAGCATAATTCATGGCAAAATAGAGGTGTCCATGAATGGTATTAATCTTAAGCTTCAACATTATAATTATGATATGTGGGAAGGAATTGACTATGTTATAAATATTTCAAAACCCATAAACTCTAGAATAACTAAAATTAATTATAAAAATCATCCTCTTAATTTGGAGGGTGACTATGCTGTGGTAATGAATAATTATAGGGCCGGTGGCGGTGGTAATTATTTAATGTTTAAGGGGAAACCTATCCTTAAAGATATACCAATAGATATGGCTGAACTAATTGCAAATTGTTTTCTTGAAAGAAAAACCATCAAAGCAACAGTGAATAATAATTGGAAGGTTATACAATGAAAACAAACAGTGCATTGTTTAGCTGACCTTGATAGCTTGGATAAACTTGTAGATAACCATATTGACCCAAAAGATTCCACCTCTTAGGTGATGAGTAATTCATGTAAGAGTATTAAATTACTATGTGGCTTCATAAACATATAAAATATATTAATTTAATAGGAGAAATATAAATGAAGAATGCTTTTAAATATATTGGAAACTTAATGGGTGGTACATTCTGGCTTTTATTCATGGCGGGTTGTATATTTTTACTTATGTTTATATTTAAATGATATACTAATTACAGATAGATGGAAAGCTGAGATTGAGAATGACTTTACATACGGAGGTAAAAATAGAATAAGTATACATGGAAAATGTAGAAAATTAAGGGATTAAAGTGTTATATATACTTTAGTAGAGTATAATGTTGAAATAAATAGTAATTAGTGATATGATACAGTAAGAATATTCTAAATATTGCGTAAAGAATATTAATTATTATGAAATGGCAGTTCGAAAGTTATGTTGTGTGGTTTAAGTAATAATCTAAAAAAAATTGAGTGTAATTAATGTCAATTCATGATTATAAAGCAATTACAATTGATGGCGATGAAGTATTTCTAGAAATATATAAGGGAAAGGTACTGGTTATAGTTAATACGGCCAGTGAGTGTGGTTTTACACCTAACAATGGATAGCAAAGGAGAGAACCACTTAAGTATATTTAAATATACTTAAGTGGTTCTTTTGTGGTAAAAATAGTTAATGTGTTAAAGTTGAGTACACTGTAATTTAAGTTTTCCACCATATTTTATTAAAATATATTTAACTTTTTTATTTTCACAGTAATCTAAGGGGGTTAAGCCTGTAGAATTTTTTGAATTTATGTCAAGACCTAAACTAAGGAGAACTTTTAAAAATTCTTCAAAGTGCTCATCAGGACAGTTATTATAATCAGTGTGAAGAAGTGTGTTCCCATATTTATCCTTTACATTGATATCTGCTCCATATTCTACAAGAAGATTAAGAAGCTCCACAGAGTAATTAAAGCTGCAGTGAAATACAGGTGTTTTACCGGATATATTGATTTCATTAACTTTAGCTCCTTTTTCAAGTATCATAGTTATCACATCTATCTGAGGATTTACTCTTGCACAAAGGTTATGAAGTGGAGTTTCCAAGAATTCACTGTGATGACTATTAATATCGATACCGCTATTTATTATAAGCTCGATTGTTTTAAAATAGTTATTTTCACAATTATTAATGGCATAATGAAGTATACTTTCTAGCTTAAAGTCAGAATTTAAATCATTAGTGGCCTTCAAATAATGATTTATTTCATCAATGTTACCTACTTCAATATATCTATTAATTGAGTTAGGTTCTGTAGAAAAGATATTACCAAATATTTTCATGAGTACCTCCTTTAAATAGTAATACATACTAGTCTATGATGTTACATTTTTAGGTTTAATAAAATAAGTTTATTACCCTAATATTATTATTTTAACATATCAAGATTAAAATGAAAAATATTTTTATAAATATTGAATTTGTAATGGATATTGAATTTGAGATAATAATATCCGAATTTACAGTTTTAAATATAAGGGACGTATTTTAGTTAAGAATTTATTGCTATGCAAATATTTAGAAATTAATTAAAGACAAACTAGGCATATTGTCATAAATCTGTTATAATAGAAAGAAATATCTGAAAATTTTGAAAGCTTTAGACGAAAGTTAGCATAATGCGGAGGACTTTTATATAATGGGAAGTAAATCCTAGGCCCTTAACAGTATAAAAAGCAATCATTTACATCATGAAGAGGGGGATTATTATGAAAATTCAATTCTATGGAGCAGCCAAAACTGTTACAGGTTCATGTCATATTTTACACATAAATGGAAAGACTGTTTTGCTTGATTGTGGGTTATATCAAGGCAGAGGTGAAAAGGAATTTGCAAATGAGCAATTTGATTTTAATCCTAAAGAGGTAGATTATGTTATTTTATCACATGCTCATATAGATCATAGTGGAAGAATACCACTACTTTATAAGATGGGATTTAAAGGAGATGTTTTATCCACTGAAGCGACAATGGATTTATGTAGTATTATGCTTCCAGACAGTGGGCACATTCATGAATCAGAGGTTGAGTGGAAAAATAGAAAAAGAAAACGTCAGGGATTAAAAGCTATAGAACCACTATATACATTTAAATTAGCTGAGTTGTCTCTTTCACTTTTTAGAGCATTTCCCTATGATGAGGTGATAGAGGTTTTTGATGGATTAAAAATAAGATTTAGAGATGCAGGGCATCTTTTGGGTTCTGCTATTATTGAATTATATATTACAGAAAAAAATCAAGAAGAAGTAAAACTTGTTTACAGTGGTGATTTGGGAAATATAAATAAGGCAATTATAAAAGATCCAACCATAATTAATTATGCAGATTATTTGATAATTGAGACCACTTATGGCAATCGGGTTCATCCTGAGATTCGCGAAGATTTAAAGGAGTTATTAAAAATAATCAAGGACACCTTTGCAAGAGGGGGAAATGTTGTTATACCTTCATTTGCAGTGGGCAGAACCCAGGAAATTTTATATGAATTAAATGAATATGTAGAAAATGAAGATTTGAAGGATATTCAAGTTTATATAGATAGTCCACTAGCTATTCAAGCAACAAAGGTATTTGAAAGCCATAATGAGGATTATGACAAAGAAGCTAAAGAACTTGTAATGAAAGGGGATTATCCGTTTAGGTTTGATGGTTTGAAATTCTCAGTTTCATCTAATGATTCCATGGAAATAAATAAAATTCAAAGTAAGGCAATAATTATTTCGGCAAGTGGTATGTGTGATGCTGGTAGAATAAAACATCATCTTAAGCACAATTTGTGGAGAAAAGAATCATCAATTGTTTTTGTAGGATATCAAGCCGATGGAACCTTGGGAAAAAATATAGTAGGTGGCGCAAAAACAGTTAAAATATTTGGAGAACCAATTGCTGTTAATGCTCATATTTATAACCTGGAGGGATTATCAGGACACGCTGATAGAAACGGATTATTAAGTTGGATAGAAAGCTTTATGGAAAAGCCAAAGGAAATTCTGCTTGTTCATGGAGATAAAGAAGCACAGGAGAGTTTTAAAATTCTATTGGATTCCAAGGACTATAGTTCTAGAATTGTTGAAAGTGGAGAGGAATTCTATATAGGTGAAGAAGCTGATATTACTTCCCAAACTTATAAAACTAAAAAAACTTATAAAGCTGATAATGCTGTTAAAGCTGATAAAGTTTATAAAAATTATAAAGCTGATGAAAATTTAAGAAATAAATTGATAAAGGACATTAAATCAATAAATAATATTGAAAGATTAGATAAAGAAAATTTGCTTGATATTATAAAAGGCATTATTTACGATGAAGAGGGATATAAATAATATTTTAAAATAAAAATCATTATTGTAAGTATAGTTATAAGCAGTTAGTGGATAGAAATCCATTAAAGGTTACTTATCTATAATATTGTATATATCGAATAAACTTTCTGAAACAACGGTTTATTCGATATTTTTTTATGGCCCAATAGCGCTTTTGATATTACACCATTGCATATTACGATTGAATAGCAACAAAAATGTATAAAGATGTAAATAAAAGTGAGATATATGTGTTATAATTTAAATATCAACTACTACATGCAGTTCTATTTCTTTTATTTTTAGCAAGTATTCCATATTTTACTAAGAGATGATAGATTACTATTAATGCAATATAGAAAAAGTAATAATATTTCGGTCAAGAGCAAAAGGGAATAAAAAATGCAAATTGAGATACAGATTTGTGTATAGGTTATGGAGGTTTGAACTACCCATGACTAAAAGTCACGGGATTCCTGATTCAACGAACATAGCCTTAACTCTTACGAGTTAATGGTCTAACATGTTCTCCTACAAAAGAAATACTTTTGCTCTTCTGCTAATTAGAAGACAGGCTTTTCCCACTGTCCCAAGCGGTACTTCGGTTATATTACACTAAACCTAAGAGTCTAATCCCTTCCTTCCTTATATTTAGTGAAGCATTTATATCTCTATCATG
>NZ_JBOITM010000022.1:0-23031 GCF_050717535.1 Clostridium sp. | reverse complement strand
TTGGCCGCCGACTTCCTTCAGATTCCGTCTCGCGATGGACACCCTTGTCTTAAGCTATGCACTTGGCACTATTAACCCGTGCTAGGGACTTTCACCCATTAGATTGCGCCCATGCCGGGCGCACAATTATAAAGGAGGAAGGATTATCTCTCCTCCTCCTTTTTTTATATTATCTTTTTTAAGCATTTTTATTAACCTTTCTACAATCACTTTAGGGAATCCTTCTGAAGCCTTTTAAGAATAACTCTTCAAAATATGATAATATCCTTTATTTATTTACAACTATATTTAAAAACTTACCAAAGCTCATTGCAATTAGCCCCTTGAAATTATTTGTCCTACACTTAAAATAATATACATCAGAATTCCAGCCTTTTTCTTTCCAATAATCACTGTCTAAACCATTTAATTTATAGGAGAGCACCTTTTGAACTTGAAAGTTTATAAGAGCATTTAATGATGGTTTATAGCTTCCCTTATTCATAATAAGATGTCTAACAAAATTTTCACATTCACTTTCTGTAATTTTATTATCTATATTTCTAATACTTCTACCAATTTTACCAGCATTAAATCCGCCCCATTGAATCACCACTCTTTCTAAGTATTTCAGAGTAGCTTTAAGTCCAGAGCCTTTAGTTGTGGACATGACTAGAACTGGTTTACCATAAATTTCTGGGCGATGAAACCAGCTGCAGGTCCTATCAATAAGTATCTTTAACTTTCCTGATACGTTTTCCATATAAACTGGTGAAGTTAAGATTATTCCATCACTTAATTTTATTTTCTCCATAATACCTTCAGTCTGATCCGTAAGTACACATCCACCTTTAACCAAGCAATGTTCACAACCAATACAGGCTTTTATGTCATATTCGAACAGATTTATTATTTCTACATCTATATTTTTGTTTTTTAATATTTCTTTAACTTGAACAATAAGCCCATAAGTATTCATCTTTCTACTACTTGAATTTATAGCTATTACCTTTAACATTTTAAATACCATCTCCTTCATTTTTAGTATATCACCGATGGCAGACTTGAAAATTCCAAAATATTGTTAAATCTTAAATTGTTGAACTATTTCATTTAATTTTTGAGCAAGTTCTGCTTGGTTTTGTGCTGTTAATGCAACTTGCTCTATAGCCTGTGATGCTTCATTCATACTTTCTTTAATTATAAGCGCTTCTTCACTTGAGCTTTGTGAAGACACAGCCATACTTTGAACAACTTCACTTACTTGTCCAACTGTTGCTGCAATTTCTTCAGACATAGCTGCTATTTCTTCAGACATTTTACTTACAAAATCTGAATCATTATAATACTGATTTCCTGTTTCTGCGTATGCATTAAATTGTTCTTGAACATGTGTATTTATAAATTCTAATATATCACTACCTGTATGAATACTGCTTTTGAATGCCCCTTGAACCTTAACAATAGTATCTTGAATATTTATTACTGCTTGTGCTGACTGCTCTGCAAGTTTTCTTACCTCATCTGCTACCACTGCAAATCCTCTTCCTTGTTCCCCAGCTCTTGCCGCCTCTATTGCAGCATTTAATGCAAGTAGATTGGTTTGTGTTGCTATGCTCCCAATAGTATCGGCCATAACTTTTATACTATCTACTACTTTTCCATCTTCAATAGCTTTCTCCATTTTCTTTTGTTTTTCAGTATATAATTTTTGAGTTTCATTAATAGCCTTTTGACTATTACTTTTAACCTCAGTAGCTTTTTCTTTAAACTGATATGAATTATTACTTCCTTCCACAGCCTTTGAAGATAATACATTAATGCTCGAATCTACTTCTTCAATAGATGCACTTATTTCTTCTGATGAAGCACTTGCCTCTTGCATACCAGCAGCGATAGAATCTACTGCTTCATCTATGATTATAGCTTTTGAAGATAACTCTTGAACCGTAGCTGAGAGCTCCTGCGAAGATGCACTTATCTCCTGTGTATTTTCCATAATTACCTTCACTAAGCTATTTACATTTTGTTGTGCAACATTCAAAGCTAAAGCAGTTTGTCCAAATTCATCTTTCCTTGTAATATTAAGTGGAGTTGAAAAATCGTAGGAAGATAGCCTATTAGCTAATTCTTTTATCTTATTTAGTGGACCTGATATATTTTCACTTAATATGTATGCCATAAAAATTATAATAAAATATGATATCGCTGTATAAGTTATTATTGTGTATCTAACCTTCTTAAACTCAGCTATATTGTCTAAATTTGCCTTATCAGCTAATTTCTGATTTATTTCAATACATCTTTCTAATTTTATAAACATCGAAATTTTTATTTCTGACATTTCAGAATTAGATATCTTAACTGCTTCTACATAGTTATTGGCTTTTGCAAGTTCTATTATCTTAGCTCTTCCCTCTCTATATTTTACTAATTCATTCTTAAATTCATCATATGCTCTATCTTCTTCTATTGAATTTGAAGGTATACTTTCATATTCTTTTTGAAACTTTATATCTTCATTGGTTAATTCATCTATACTCTTTATTTGCTCATCTAATTTCGACCTATCTCTATTAAAAACAATCTCAACCAAATTAACTCTCATTTCGTTAATATTACCTTTAATTTCTTCTATGTCCTTAATAGCTATCAAATTATTACTATATATAGACTTAGAGCCCTCATTTATTTTTGATGCACTTAATATACCCTCTAATCCTATTAAAATCATGAAAATACTAACCGCTGAAAATACCAATATAAGTTTTTTCTTTACCCCTAAATTAATAAAAAGTTTCATATTAACGCTTCCCTTCTTTTTTCAAAATATATTCTTCAAAATTCTTAGTAGAAAGTGGTTTGCTGTAATAAAAGCCTTGAATTATATCACAACCATATTCTTTTAATGTTTTCAGCTGATGTTCTTGCTCAACCCCTTCTGCCACCACCTTCAGGTCTAAAATATGAGCAAAATAAATAATATTTTTAATTATAAGATTTTTTTATTATCACAATTTATAAAGTCAATAAAGCTTTTATCAATCTTAAGTGTGTTTAAGGACAGATTGCTTAGTTGAATATATGAGGAATAACCTGTCCCAAAATCATCTATAGCTATCTTAATATCTTTTTTTATAAATTCTTTAAGCATTTTATCTGAATGTTTAATATTTTCAATAATGGCGGTTTCTGTTACTTCCAGTTCTAAAACATCTGGTGATACTCCATGCTCTTTTAAAATACATTCTATATATTCTGGCAAAGATGCATCTCTAAATTGTTTAACTGATAAATTCACAGCCATATTTATATAATTAACCCCCATTGCTTCCAATGTTTTTATTTGCATGCATACTTTTCTAAGTACATATCTCCCCAAATCTATAATAATTCCTTATGACACCGCATTGCTTCTGCGAGCTTATAAACTATATAGTTTTTATTTTTCAAACCCGTTGTTAAATCAATATATGTATTATCGTATACTCTATTATTTATTAAATTGCTATTTTCTTTGCACATGCACACCCTCTCCTTTAAATTTTTTTAATTTCAAAATTAAATGAATTATATAAATTAAAATTAATCATTGGTAATATGAATTTTTATAATTTTATTACGTTTCGTGTTATTATTGTATTATAAAACTCAATTTGTGGTTTTGTAAACATATTTTTTCTAAAATAGCAAAGTTATTTTTAGAATATAAAAAACATTAAAAATAAAACCTATTGAATTTTACGTTATTTTATGTCAGTCTATAATTGAAGGGTGGGTGTTTAAGATAAGTAGTTTTTATAATAGACTAAAAAATCTTCGTGTAGAAAATAATTTACTTCAGAAGGATTTAGCTGAAATGCTTGGTTTAGCTCAAACAACTATAGCTAATTATGAGCAGGGTAAACGCTTTCCAGATGAGGAAATGGTAATAAAAATAGCAGACTTTTTTAATGTTTCACTAGATTACCTACTTGGAAGATCAGAAATAAATAGTGCTAATGAAGATTTTTCACTAAGAGATTCATTAAAATTGTCTAAGTCCCTCATAGACCCTACAATACTAGCATTAAAGACCTCGTATTTTGATGCTTTAATTAGCGGTAATTTGCAAATAGCTAGTGAACTAATTTTAAACGCAGTTGAAAGTGGCATAATTGACATAAGGAGCCTATATAGTGATATATTCGAAATGTCGCTTATAGAAATCGGAGAGCAGTGGGATATGAATATTATAGACGTTTACCAAGAACATTATTTTTCAAATTCTACTCTGTTGATAATGTCAGAACTATTTTCTCATTTTTATACGTCTGAAAAGAATGGTCATTCCCTTGTATCCTTAAGTACTTCTGGAGATTCACACAATATTGGCATACGTATGGTTACAGATTTTTTTGAAATTGATGGCTGGAATACGTATTTCCTTGGATCTGACGTACCAACGCAAAGTGTGATAAAAGCACTAAAAGACCGCAAAGCTGATATTTTAGCAATCTCTTGTACAATGCCTTACCATCTTAATTCAGTGAAATCTTTAATTACAGCTATAAGGAGTCTGAAAGAATTGGATAATGTTAAAATAATAGTAGGTGGGAGACTATTCAATAGGTATAGAATTTTATGGAAATCCGTTGGGGCCGATGGATATTCATCTACTGCAGATGGTGCTGTAAAGGTTGCTAATGAATTTATTATGAATAGAATTTTGGAATAACCTTAAATCATTAAAAATATATCTGTTGTATCTTAAACTTACACAAAACAGAAAAACAGGGCCAGCAGATAACTACCTATCCACTAACTCTATTTTTCTAAACTAAATAAATTTCAGTTATTATTAATTCTATTTTCTACTTAAACTTTAAATTTATTTACCATTTCATTAAGTTTTTGAGCAAGTTCTGCTTGGCCTTTTGCTGTTAATGCCACTTGCTCTATGGCTTTTGAGGTTTCATTTATACTTTCCTTTATTGTCACTGATTCTTCACTTGATTTTTGTGAAGTTTCAGTCATGTCTTGAACAGCTTGGCTTACCTGGCCAACCGTAGCTGTTATTTCCTCAGCCATAGCGGCAATTTCATCAGACATTTTGCTCACAAAATTCGAATCATTATAATACTGATTGCCTGTTTCTCCATAAGCATTTAATTGTTCATTTATCTGTGTATCTATAAATTCTAATATTTCGCTACCTGTATCAATACTACTTTTAAATGCACCTTGAACTTTAACAATAGTCTCTTGAATATTTATTACTGCTCGAGATGATTGTTCTGCAAGTTTTCTTACCTCATCTGCCACCACTGCGAATCCTTTACCATGCTCTCCCGCTCTTGCTGCCTCTATGGCAGCATTTAATGCGAGTAAATTCGTTTGTGTTGCTATGCTTCCTATTGTATCTGCCATAACTTTTATACTATCTACTACTTTGCCATCTTCAATAGCTTTTTCCATTTTCTTTTGTTTTTCAGAATGTGTTTGTCTAGTTTTATCGATAGCATTTTGACTATTATTTTTAACTTCTATCGCCTTTTCTTTAAACTGATTTGCATTATTACTTCCTTCCATAGCTTTAGAAGAAAGTACATTGATAGTAGAGTCTACTTCTTCAACAGAGGCAGTTATCTCCTCTGTTGCGCTACTTGACTCTTGCATCCCAGCGGCAATAGTATCTGCTGCTTCATCTATAATTATAACTTTTGAATATAATTCTTGAACTGTGGCTGAAATTTCTTCAGATGATGCACTTAAATCCTGTGACCTTTCTATGATTATTTTTACTAGCTTTTTAATATTTTCTTGTGCTGTATTTAATGCATTCCCAGTTTGGCCAAATTCATCTTTTCTTGATAAAGTAATTGGAATTGAAAAATTATAGGAAGATAACCTACCGGCTAAATCTTTTATCTTGTTTAATGGAGACATTATATTTTTAGTTAATATGAAAGCCATTAAAATTATTATTAAAAATGCAATAACTGTATAAAGTATAATTGTATTTCTAGTCATGTTAAATAGTGCGGTATTATTTAAATTTTCCTGCTGAGCTAATTCATCATTTAGATTAATACATTCTGTTAATTTTAAAAACATTATGGTTCGTTTTGGACCCATGTCTGAATTGTAAAATTTAACTAAGTCCGTATAATTGTTAACGTTAACATTATTGATTAAATTTGTTTCTAATTCTGAATATTTTATTAAGTCATTTTTAAAAACGTCGTAAATCTTTTTCTCTTCACTTGTTGATTTTAAACTCTCATATTGCTTTTGTAATATTGCATTTTTATTGCTTAAATCGGTTATATTCTTTAGTTGAAGAGATAATTTTGATCTATCTCTTTCAAAAATCATCCTAAGCGTATTAGCTTCAATGTCGTTTAAATTTCCTTGGATACCTGTTAAATCCTTAATAGCTATTAAATTATTACTATACATAGCCTTAGACCCTTCGTTTATTTTTGCTGAATTTACTATCCCCACTACTCCAATTAAAACTATAAAGAGACATACTACTGAAAATACCATAATTAATTTTTTCTTTACACGCAAATTTACAAAAAAATTCAATTTAACCCCCCATTCTTTTTCTAATACATTTTTCAAAATTCTGTACGAAAATTGCCTTCTTCTATTATTACTACATTTATTTTGCTCAGATTCCAACTTAATATTCAATGTAAAATTTGTACATCTTCTTCTCAAAATGGATTCAAAACATGTATTTAATCTCCTTAATATTAATATTCGACATTCTTTATAAAAACCCTTCTTCAGATTTATTGAACTAAATCGTTGTTAATGAACACCGAAAATAAACAACTACCGTAGAATATCTTAAATTTGTGTAAGCTGACACCGTTTTTGTATGGTAGGTATAACACAAGACAATACTTAAAATGGAAATTGTCAAATATACTTCATAACTTTCCGATCTTGTAATGGCTCCACTGATTTTAAACACAATATGGAACAAGATACCTGCAATAATATTCTTTGTGATTGCAACAAATAAAGCCAGCACAATCCATATAGCTATGGCTATAATTATATGCCCCATGAGCTCTTCATAGCCAAATCCCCTAAGCAGGTTTACTATATGTCCTATTCCAAAAGTTATCTCAGAAATCACAATGGCCTTATTAATACCTGAATTTACATATTTCCCTGTAATCTTTAAATCATTGCAGTCAAATGCCAGTTAAATAAATATGTTTTTTATTGTTTAACATAATCCTCCTATTACGGGCATACAAAAATAAAAAAGAGCCTCAGTGGCTCTTTTTTATTTATGAAAAAATTCCCTATCTAATTCTTTTTTTTGAAATTATATCCACTATAAATGCTATTACGCCAATTACTAGTAAAATATGTATCAACCCGCCGCCAATGCTAAATATTAATCCTAAAACCCAAAAGAATATTACAACTGCACCTATAAAACTTAGAATACCCATATAAACACAACCTTTCTCACATTAATTTACTCTTATAATTGTAAATTTCTTAACTAAAAAATACCTAAAAATTTAAGTATTATTATTATTACAACAATTCCACCAATTAATGCTAACATACACTTCACACTCCCTATTATTTATAATCAATCATCTATATTTAATATTACATATTACATTTTGAAATTTAGTTCAAAATTACTTATATTCTTATTTTTCATTTAATATAGCCTTAAACTTTTCTTCAATCTTATCTTCGGCTTTATCAATTTTTTCCTTTGAATTACCTTTCTGATATTGAAGTTTACCTTTAAGTTCCATCTCTTGGCTATCTGCGGCTTTACCTACAATCTCCTTGGTCTTTCCTGCTACTTTATCTTTTGCATTTTCAACTTTATTATTTAAATTAGGCATCTTGCACCTCCATTTTATTTTATCTAATATCGATATAAAATACATTTTACATCCAAACTTATAAAATTTTTCTATAATTATAATGTATGTATGTATTATACCATACAATCCTTATTTCTTCAACATTTTTCGACATCCAACTATAAACCTTCGACATATTATTCGACATTTTTACTGTAAATTACTTTATCCTTATAAGTTCCAAAACCTAATATTTAATTATTAACTATCATTTATGCCTATAATTAATGAATTTTTTTCACTAACTTTAAGATTGAACTCAGTGGTTGTTTTTTTCATTTTTGTATCTAACCGGCGAAAAACGGAAAAATCTAAAGTTCTCTTGCTAATGAAAATATTTCAGCAAATGAAAAACTCCCACCTTTATCCATTTAATATTCTAAGTGTTTCATCCATATTGGAAGTTAATCCTGCTATTATTAATCTATCTCCCTTTAATATTTCTGTTTCACCATCTGGAAGAATTTCAACTCCAGCTCTAATTATTTCAAATATTCTAAAGTCCGATGGAAATCTTAATTCTTTTAAAGTTTTATTATAAATTATAGGATTTAGAGGTACTATCTCCATAATAGATATTTTATTTGCTATTGAATTCTCTTTTTTATCAATGTTCTCATATCTAAATATTTTATCAAAGGCAATAGGAAATACTATACATGATATTAAAACAATGAGTACAAAGGCTGAATAATATGAATCATCCATAAAGCCTAGGTTAAAAGCCATCTGTGCACCAACTATTAATATGCTTAGCTGAGATGATAATATAATTCCACTAGAAATAGCTTTATTGTATCCAAACGTAGAAGTCATAATTAGGCAAGGAATTAATTTAACTATAAAAATCACAAATAAAAATATTGGAATATATAAAAGTGCTCTAGGTTCCTTAAAAATACTTGATAGATCCATATTAACTCCAACCATTATAAAAAATATTGGAATTAGAAATCCATATCCAATGATATCTAGTTCATATTTTAAGTCCTCCTTTTCTTTGTCTAATATGAATGTAAAGATGACTCCTGCTAAAAATGAACCTAACACTACCTCTGTATCAATTTTATGTGAAATTGTAACAAGTACCAGCATTAATGCAAAAGCTGCACGAACACCAATATGTAACCTGCTAAAAGCACTTGCAGATAAGTCTAATATATGTGAAAATCGTTTTATAATTTTATAAATTAACACAGATGCTAAAAATAAAATAAGAAACAAAAAGCTTTTATAACTTAATCCATTAGTAGTAGCTGACGAAATTATACTTAATGAAATTAGACATACAAATTCACATATCAATGAAAATATAAGTATGGTTTGACCATAATTGGAGTTTAATATTCCTCTTTCTTTTAAAAATGGTACAAGAAGCCCTGGTGCAGCTGCTGCAAGTAAAAAAGTAAAAAAAAGTATGTTTTTAATGAGACCAACTTTATACAGAATAGATGACGATATATATGACACTAAAAGTGAAATTACAAACATTCCAATACACATCAAAATGCGACGAATAACTTTTTTCTTTTCAGCTCCCACTTTTATTCTATCAACATCTATCTCTAACCCACTTAAAAACATCAAATATGCAAGTCCAAGCTCAGACATAAAGCTTATCCAAATATCCTCATGTACTAAGTTTAAAAAACTTTTCCCTATTACCATTCCAACCAAGATTTCCCCTACAACAAAAGGAATTTTGAACTTTTTGATAGAATTAATAATTAATGGTGTAATAAATGCAAAAACAGAAATAATTAGCAGTGAGTCATAACTTATTTTTTCCATATTCCTTCTCCTCTAAACATTATATTTTCCAAAATTCCTCCATCAAACTTCTCCTTAGTATTTAGTGAACTTTCACCACTCATGAAATCTTTTCAGTGCATAATCAATACTTGATAACTCTGTCAATATTAGATAATCGCTTTAAATATTCAAAACAATAACTATAGATTATAAAAATTCTTCATTTTCCTCTACTTTATTAATAGTAGTTGACATCTTGCTAGTTTCTCTAAAATTAATAATAGAACCTATAATAATAAAAACAATTCCTATTATTGTGTTTAAAGCAATGGATTCTTTTAGAACTATTAATGCTAAAATTGGTGCCAAAGCAGGTTTAATAAAAAATATAATTGAAGCAGTAGAGGCAGAAGTCTCTTCCATTGCTAAAATGTAAAATGTGTAACCAAGTCCAGTGACAAAAATACTAATGTAAGCTAGGATAGATATATTGTGAAGTGTTATACCCTGAAAAATTGGAATGTTTGAAAATTCTTTATACCCATTATTGGAAAGAAAATTTGATACAAAAGTCAATTTTGTAATAAGAATAAGTACTAACATTTCTAAGCTACCCATTAAAAAGGTAAAGCAGGTTAAGACCACTCCTCCTAGCCTCTTGCTTTTTGTACTGCTTATTACACCATATAAAGCAAATGTTATTGAGGATATCATAATAAATATTATTCCTTTAAAACTGATCGTAATATTAAAAGGGTTTAATATACATAACATTCCAAATATACTTAGAATTATTGATATAATGGTATGCTTGTATACTTTCTCGCCAGTTAAAAAAAAGGCAAAAGCAACTACAAATATCGGATTGCAACTGAAAAGAATCGCAACTAAAGATGCCTTACAGTACAAAATGGAAAGTTGAAAAAAGGTCATACTTACCACAACACAAATAAAACCAGTAAGTATGAAAAATTTGATATCATCTTTGCTTAAGGAAAGTTTTCTACCTCTTAAACTTTTTTGAGCTAAGGGAAGTAGTAAAATAGAACCTATAAAAAACCTTAAAAAACTTATCTGTATAGGATTAAATTGATTTGCAACAGTTTTTAAAGCTATTTCCATAGTGCTGAAAAAGAAAGCCGCTATGATAATAAACCAATATCCTTTTTTCATTATAAACACCTCTGATCTATTAATATGGTAATGCATAGAAATAACAAATTAATTGAAATAAATTGTTATTCGCACAATATATATTAGATTGTATTGCAAGCACATATTAGTATATCCTTATTTATGATGTAAATCAAGATGTGGTATGATTGTGTTACTTTCAGTTTGAGTCTATAAGCTAGATATACGTATATAACAAAAGTCGTGAAAAATTTTATTTCACGGCTTTCTCTTTTGCATATAAAATTTGCAATAAGTGTAGCTTAGCAATTATTTGTTAAATCTACGTAATTAATAGTATACAAGTTAATACTTTATCTCAGAACATGAATTATAATAATTGGGTATATTAAACACCATAGTTTAATTTATGCTGTAAAGTTATCAATGTATCTAGCGGGCCAATAAATACCCTATTAATCGTATATGGATTGTCTGCATTCGATGAAAGTCCTACATCTGTAGATATGCCCAATTTACATCCCGCTGCGTGTGCTGCTTTTATTGTAGTGTACGTATATGAACCACATGGGTAAGCTATATACGTTACTTTTCTGCCTAATATTTTTTCTAGTGCCTGTTTTGTCTTAGTTATAGTAGCTAACTGACTTGCATAAGAAAGTTTTCCAAGTTGCTCATGATTAAAAGTATGATTTTCTACTCTAAATCCATTAGCATCCATTTCTTTTATCTGCTTAGAAGTTAAATATTTTCTGTCTCTATCTATATTTTTTCCTATCATAAATACAGTAGCTTTTTGATTATTTGCTATCAATACTGGATATGCCAATGTGTAATTAGATTCATATCCATCGTCAAATGTTATTAATACGGGCTTTTTAGGTAGTACGGTTTTCTTAGACACATTAGAATAGAATTCGTCCATGCTTATTGTAGTATAACCATTTGCTTTTAAATAGTTCATCTGTGAGCGAAAAACTGATTGTCCTATTATTAATCCATCTGTTTCTGATGATGCATCTGCTATTTTATGATACATTAATACTGGTACCTTTTGTATTTCTGGTACTTCTAACTGTTCTTTATTAGATTCACTAGATATTTTCACATAGGAACTTGCTATATAGCCTGTCTTACCCTTATACCTTATTTTATAGAAACCATTTGATAGGCCAAGTGTATTTACTTTAGTATTTATTGGTAATGAACCTATGACTGAAGACGATGATGAATAACTCTTTCTAACATTTAAGGATGCCACATTTGTTATAGCACTGGCAGCTAGTGCTACTTGACAGCTCAAAGCTGTAAGTATTGTTACTAATAAAGCTACTTTTTTTTTCATAATAAACCTCCAATATACCAAAAGTTATTCCTTTATTATATTTATAATGATAATTCATTTATTTTTAACTAGAACTTGAAAGTTATTGGCTTTGCACTATTCCGTTAAATATCTATACATAATCACATCTATATTTTTGATTTGTTCACTCTTATCCATAAACTATATGCTTATTTCATTGGAACTGTTAATCTGTTTACGAACTTACTCATACTATAGAATGCGTTTATATAAACCCTATTAATGGTATAGTAGTTGTCAGTTGCACCTGAAAATCCATTGTCAGTGCCTATCCCTAAGTAGTATCCCGAATTATGTACAGCCTTTGCAGTTGATTTATTGTATGCACCAAAAGGATACGATACATACATAACATTTTTTGATAATAGTTTTTCTAAAATAACTTTACTATTTCTCAAAGAATTATACTGACTTGTACATGACAGCTTCGATAAATTATCGTGATTATTAGTATGACTTTCTGCTATAAAGTTATTTTTATCCATTATTTTAAGTTGTTTCGATGTTAGATAGCCATCTGTGTTTATACATTTAGCAATCATAAATACGGTAGCTTTCTGATTGTTTGCCTTTAATAAAGGATAAGCTAATGTGTAATTATCCACATACCCATCATCAAATGTTATTACTACAGGCTTTGCTGGAAGTGCCGTATGTTTTGCCATATGATTATATAATTGGTCAAGCGATATTGTCGTATAGTGATTAACTTTCAGATAATTTAATTGAGCTTTGAGGACTGACTGACTTTAAGTTCGTTAGTGTTATTTTTGTCAGATGTCACACTATGATACATTAATACAGGAACTTTAGGTATTGCTACCTTGGCTCCAAGTAGTTTAGTATTTGTCATCTTTATGGGCTGTGTTGAAGGTACAGCGATAGCTCCGTTTGATGCAAATACTTTATGGTCTATCTTAGGATTGTAACCAGTTAATGTTAATATAAGTGTTATAGTTGATACTGTAGCTAATATAAGTAATTTTGAATTTTTCAATAGTTTGCCCCCTAATTAATAGCGATAGCTTGCTTAAGATATTTCATACTCTTGTAACGTCACAGTAATTACCTCTGAAATTTTATTATGTGCATTGTTTATTTTAAGTGTAGTACTTGATTTATATCTATACACATTTCGGCACAAAATAGTATTTTCCTTCAACGTTTGAAAATTAAAGTAAAAAAACAAGAACATATTATCTACTCATAATATGTTCTTGTAAATTTAGAAACTATTGCCTTAACTGATAGTTCCCTTGGATTAACCAATATTACTGGCGCATTTTTAGCTTTTGCAAGAGGTGCTACTGTAAGCGCATCCACTCTGTTAGCATCTAATCCTGATGCTAACACTGCTGTTTCATCACCCGTTGACCATCCAGCTTTTACTATCGCATCTGAAGTTAAATATCTGTCAGCTCCACTTAATCTTGTTATTTCTGCATTTGCAGTTGTAATAACTCCTGCACTAAAAGCTAATGCAACTACTAAACTTCTAATAGCTGTCTTCAATAATAATTTACACATATAAATTTAAGCCCCCTATTATTTTAAACAATATTAATCTTAATACATTCCTATGCAACAAATAATAATAACTAAACTAATTGCCATCAAGATATAACTTTTCTTTGTTAATTTCTTCATAACATCCCCCCCACCAACTATAGATAAATCAATTTATATTTAATCTCATTATTAATAGTATAATTTACTAATTTCTTTTAATGAACTCCGGGGATGCAAAAATATAGTTTGCTGCTAAAACAGCTTAATAACCTTTGATCCACAACACTTTTTATATTTTTTACCACTTCCACAGGTGCAAATGTCATTTCTTCCTATCTTAGATGTAGTAGTATTATATTTTGAATTGAATTCGTTCAAAGTATATCCTTTTAATCTCCAAAGTCTAGTGTTATTAATAAAATTATTTATTTCTACCAATAATTTTTCAAGATCATTTTCACTTGCTTCTCCCAATGCATATAGAATATTTTCTATTACCTCTTCTTTTTCATTTTCTTGAATATCAGCATATAAATTAATTATAATCATCTCAATATTTGGATCTTTTATTTTCCAATTATTCTTTAAAAATCTTTTTAATCTCATACTTATTTTATTTTCAATTAAATATTCTTCGTTGGAAGATTCAAGTAGTTCATCCTTTTTTATAATACAAAAATCACTATCATTTGAAATATTATCTCTTGTATTAATAATATGGATAACATCTTCTAATGGCACCATTATTCCATTTGCTATATTCCCTTGTAGCATATAACCATTATAATAATATGCACCACTTTCAATTATTCCGTAAAAATTAGTTTCATCTAGTGAATAATTAACATAATTATTAAGCATTCTTATAAAATCATTTATAAATACTACACCATAGTTATATGCCATTCCACAAAATAGCTTTACTAGTTCTGTATTTTTAGATAATATTTTTCTATACTCATCATTATCCAAGGATTTTATAGCATTTATTGTTTCATTCGGCATAATTAAACATATACCATCTTCTCCCATAGCTGCAAATACAAATCCGCATTCTAAAAAATATTCTGGATTTACTACAAAATTATGATCTTCAAAGGATATACATCCAGCTTTATCAGCTATATTTTTTAAAAACTCGAATCTTTCACTATCAATTAAATATAGTGAATTTGTTATTTTCTCTTCATATACATCTAAGAGTATTTCTACTAATTGCCCTTTGTTAAACTTGGATACCTTCGTAATATTTAGATTAGATGTTATTTTAAATAATTCAGCTTTTGTATTACATTCTAATAATTCTCTTAAATCATGTGTAAACTTTCCTCTTTTTACTTTATTAAACATTGCATTTGCTTTATTCTCAGTTTCTAAATCTATATCATCCATTGCACTCTCCAAAAGAGATGCAAAATGCCCTTCATAATCATCTATATCCAATTTATCCTCCTCTATAAATGGTACTATATCCTTTTGTCCTTCTGTTTTAGACTTCTTAAACTTGAAATTATTTCCTGGTAAATATTGTTTTTCCGCATCTCTGTCTCCCTCATATCCACAAACTCCATCTCTAGGTGAATTTGTATATTCAAATTCACCTACCATATCAGCCGCTTCATCTATACAATCTTCACAAAAAAACTCTTCTTCTTCATAATCAAAATATCTGGCCTTTTTATTACAATTCGCACAAAAATTTTGTATTTCTTCATTTCTAGCTAGTATTTCTATTTCACTATGCTTTTCCCCCGTTAAATACTCATCAATAACTTCAAGTTTTAATGTAGTAGTAGAACCGAAATCATAGTCATATCTAAATTTATCACCTACAGAAATTATCTGTCTCAATGTGAAATCCATTGTTTCGTCATTATAAAAAAATTCAGAATCTTTGTCCACTGATGAATCATAATTTACATCACCTATAATAAAACTACTTAAGTGTCCACAACATTCCAACCAAATATTTCTTAAAAAACTATCCAAATTCTTTAAAGTTGACTCTATATTTATAGCTATATATAAACAATACTCTTTTGATCCATACTGTGGAACTATAGACAAAACATATTGGCTCTTAGTTTTTTTAGAACTCGCCATATCTTCCTCTAGCTTTCCCTTTCTAAGTTTGCAACCTTTAACGTGCCTTTTAATGGTTCTTTCTGATAATTTCTCATTGCAATAATAACATCTACCTTTCAAATTTTATCCTCTCCATTTCCTTTTTTTAAATTTAATAGCTATTGATAATTAATCCATTTATGTTTGTATAAATCCTTCTTCCAAAATCTAATTCATTTCTAACTATATTTATTCCTAAATAGCTTGTACTATAGGTGTGCATATAACACTTGCAATTATAAAGACTGAACTACATTTAATTATAAAAGCACATCTACTAAATAGCAAGAGGCATAATATAAATGCACCTTATTTTCCAGAGTTATCATCTATAAAAAACTTGATACAAAACAATTTGCTAAATCTTACCATAAAGCAATTTACAACTTCTAGAATAAGCGCTGTGAGATGCACCAAATATGCCAGCTATTCCAAATTGAAAGTTAAATTATGAATAATTATACATAAAAGTTAATATTTAGTAATTTTGTAATATTTCATTGAAAAATGTCGTAAAACTTGTATACTAGAAATATAATGATTGGTGGATGTATTGGTGTATTAAATAGCAGTGGAGCTTTTGATGCAGGTATTGCAAGCCTTTCACGTATTACTAAAGGAAAAGAATTTATTTTAATTATTGTAGTTACAATTTTAATTTCTATAGGAGGAACCACTTTTGGATTAGCAGAAGAAACCATTGCCCTATATCCAATACTTGTTCCAGTATTTATGGCAGCAGGCTATGATGCAATTGTATGTATTGCTGCACTTTATATGGGATCATCTATTGGTACGATGTTTTCCACTGTAAATCCATTCTCATCAGTTATTGGTTCAAATGCAGCAGGAATAACCTTTACACAAGGTATAGGAATAAGGGCTGTAGGTTTAGTAATTGCAACAGCAATAACTATTATTTATATTATGAGATATGGTAAAAAAATAAAAAATGATCCAACTAAATCTTTAATATATAGCCAAAAAAAAGAAATTGAAGAAAGATTTCTAAAGGGTTATAACGATAAAGAAGTACCAGAATTTACTTTTAGGCGTAAATTAATGTTAATTATATTTGCGTTAACTTTTGCTGTAATGATTTGGGGAGTTTCCACTCAGGATTGGTGGTTCACTGAAATGACTGCACTATTTTTAGTTGTAGGCATAGGACTTGGTATAATTTCAGGACTTGGAGAAAAAAAATTTGTTAGCAGATTTATTGCGGGGGCCTCTGATTTAGTCGGTGTTGCATTAGTTATTGGAGTTGCAAGATCAATTAATTTGATTATGGAAAACGGAGTAATTTCTGATTCAATTCTTAATATGGCATCAGGAACAGTTCAAGGAATGAATTCAAAAGTATTTATAATTGTAATTCTTTTAATATTTATACTCCTTGGCTTTTTTATCCCTTCATCTTCAGGCCTGGCAGTATTGTCAATACCAATTATAGCACCACTTGCGGACACTGTAGGATTGCCAAGGGATATAATAGTAAGTGCATATCAATATGGACAAGGACTAATAGCCTTTATAACTCCAACAGGGCTCATTTTAGTTACTTTAGCAATGGTAGATGTAACCTATGATAAATGGATAAAATTTATAATGCCATTAATGGGTTATATTGGGGCATTTGCAGTTGTTATGTTATTAATTCAAACAGCATTCTAAATAATATAAAGTACTATATAAGTACCAATGAATTGATTATGTAACAATTCATTGGTACTTATATATTTCCCACCAAGTAATTCTGGGTTTAGTAATTGACTGGTCATTGGTATTTGTGGTGTGCTTGGATTAATTGGGCTCACTGAATTAAAAAATATTAAAGTGCAAGACAAAACCGTTAAATAGGTTTGTATAAATGAACGAACATCCTATATGCATAATTATACGCAAATTATATTAATTCATCATATATAATAGTTTTTGCAACAAGTTACATTTATAACTTGAAATTAAGAAATAAAGTATTCCCGCCATCCTTTTAAAGAGTTATTGTAAATCGTGCCCCACCTTTAGATCTGTTTCCCGCAACAATGTTTCCATCATGTTTTTCAATTATACTTTTAGTTATAGCCAGGCCAATACCATGATTTCCACCTTTACCTTTGAAAAATCTTTCAAAAATATTTTTAATATCACTCTCTTCAAATCCTGGGCCATCATCTTCTATTATAATAATTGTTTTTACTCCCTCACTTTTTAATATAACCTCTATATTTTCACTGCAATATCTCAAACAATTTCCAAGTATATTTATAATTGCTCTTGTGAGCTTTTCCTCATCGCCCATGATAATTTTACTATTGTCACTTCTCGAAAATCTAATATTTTTTCCGTTTTTTACAGCTATTCCATTGATTCTCTCAATACTACTTTTAATCATATATTCTACATTTATTTCTTCAAGATTAAGTTCATCCTGAGTGGTTTCTATTTTTGATAGGTATAATAAATCTTCTACTAAATCAGATAATCTTTTACTTTCTTCTATTATAATATCAATTGCTTTATCCTGTGTATCAACAACTCCATACTTTATAGCTTCTGCATATCCTTGAATGGACATGAGGGGGGTACGGAGTTCATGTGAGGCATTTTGCATAAACCCTTTCATGGCGCTGTCATAAGTAGCTAATTTTCGAGTCATGGATTGCAGAGTTTCAGCTAATTGACCAATTTCATCATTTTTATCATAATCTATAAGTTCAGTCTGATATTGTCTTTCCCCAATTTTTTTCGCATAATTGCTTAATAATAAAATAGGTCTAGATATTTTTTTAGATACAGCATTTGAAATTAACACAGAAATTATTGCAGTAATAATAACTATTATTAAAAGAATCTCATTTACAATTTTCACAAAACCTTTACTCTTTACAACACTAGAATAAACTATTAAATGAAGATTACTATTTTTGCTTGGTAATTTTATATTACGTGCTATTGCTGCATATTTCACTGTTGAATTAATAAAATAAAATATCGGTTTCTTAATATTTTTAGAACTGAATCCCTTTTTTTCACTTACTATAGGCATTATATTGTTTTGTACAAATATAACTTCCTCATCGTTTTTTTTCTCTGGATATATTAGATTCATATTTGTTCCTATAATTGCGTAGTTAACATCAATGAAAGATTCTATCTTTTTTAAGTTTTTAGAAATTAGCAGTAAATTCTTTTCATTATTGGCATTCTTCTCTAACTTTTGATTACTGCTCAAATCCATATCAGTTTCAACTATTAATTTTTCAATGGAACTAGCAGCTTCTTTAAGTTGTTTACTTGTCTGCCTTCGTATATAAAGATTTAAATACAAATTAAATACCAAGAATATTAGTATTAGTGAGATTGTAGTTATAATTAAATGTGAAATGAATATTTTCTTTCTTATAGTTGTTTTCGAAGTTTTCATTAATAGCACCTTCCTATTAATCCTTATTTGATATCATAAAACCAAATCCCCATAGGGTTTCTATTTTTAACGCTGAACCTGAATTCATTAATTTCTTTCTGATCCTTTTTATCATATCATCTGTTGCTCTTGTGTCTACTTCGCTTTCATATCCCCATACTCTGTTTAGAAGTTCTTCGCGGCTTACTCCCTTATTCACTTTACTTGCAAGATATAAAAGGAGACTAAATTCCAATGGTGTTAGCTTAAGATCTTTACCATTGCAGGTAACTGATCTTCCTTCAGGATAAATAGTAATATCTAAAATATTTATAACCTCTTCTTTTGTACTTTGAATATTTTGAAACTCCATACGCCTAAATATACTATTCGCCCTCAGCACAAGTTCTACTGGGCTAAATGGCTTTGTCATATAATCATCACTTCCAAGGGTAAGTCCTGCTATTTTATCCCCTTCACTATCTCTTGCTGATATTATAATAATTGGAACATTACTTTCTTTTCTAATCTCTGAACATACCGATAACCCATCAAGCCCAGGCATCATTATATCTAAAATCAGCATGTCTGAAGGTTTTTTCTTAAAAGCTTCAAGTAGCATAATTCCATCAGAAAATACTTCAACATCATATCCCTCTTTTTTAAAAAACATTTTTATAAGATCCTGTATTTTTTTTTCATCATCAGCAATATATATAAGTTTTGTTTCCATAACATCACAACCTTTGCTTTAATATCTAATTATACCATTGCGAATCTATTTACACATATTAAAAAAATAAGATTCTGACTAGTTTTTTCAAATTCCTTCCTAGACGTACAAAAGAGAAGCGTCATTAAAAACGCTCCCCTTTCAACCTTGCATGCTCATTAGATTAATTATTAGTAGTTTTTGCTGCTTGCTTCTCAGCCTTTAATGCTTGTTTATTAGCTCTCGCTTCTTTTATTTTAGAAGCAGCCTCTTTATTTGTAAGTCCACTAATATCTACACCTAGTTTAGTAGCAACTTCATTAAGTTTTGCACTTCTTGCTTCTTTCTTAACTGTAGCTGCTTGTTTTACTTTTGCCTTTGCATCTTCCTTTGATAAATTAGAAATATCTACTCCAAGCTTAGTTGCCCTTTCCGTTAGCTTAGCAGCAGAAGCTGACTCTAATTTTGCTCTTGCATCTTCCTTTGATAACCCTTCAATGCTAATGCCTAACTTTACTGCTCTTTCCTTAAGTTTAGCAAGTTTTTCAGCTTGATTTTGTTGTTTTGCTTCAATTTTTACCGCTTTTGCCGCTGGATTGCGCGCAGTGTTCCCTAATGCAAAAGCAGGTGCAATGCTTGCCACACTTATTAAACAGCCCATTCCAATTGCTAACATTTTCTTTTTAATCATTTTTATCTACTCCTCCATAAATATATTTTTTTATTTATTTGCTATGAATGAAGTATACGCTTTTATGTTAGTTAAAATCTCCGCAAAAGTTAGGCAGAATTGTGGCAAAATCTGTTGGTTGTTTTGTACTCTCATATTAAAAAATGATAATTCATTTGAATTTTAAATCAATATAGCACACACCTATTTCTGCAAGAATAGCTTTAGCTAATGCTTTAATAATATCATTTCTTTTACTATCAAAAACCTTATTATCATTTGTGTTATCAATAAACCCAATCTCAACTAGTACCGCTGGGGCTCTGGTTTCTCTTAATACATGAAAATTAGCCGTCTTTACACCTCTATTTACAAAACCCATAGCTACAAGTGAGGCTTGTATGCTTTTTGCTAACCCATTTGACTTTGCACCTGCATTTAAGTAAGTGTAAGTCTCAACTCCCTTAGCTTTTTCAGGATGATACGCATTTCTGTGAAAGGATATAAAAAAATCGTACGTGTTTCTATTCTCAAATTCACTTCTATCTCTAAGGCATACCGTCACATCACTAGTTCTTATTTCATCTACAATAATTGCATGCCTTCTAATATCTGATGCTATAGCTAAACCTAAGCTTAAAACATCATTAGATTCCTTTCTTTCATTGTATAATGCCCCACTATCTTCTCCACCATGTCCATAATCAAAACATAACTTAACCATCATTCTCTTCCTCCTTATTCAAATATTAAGTTTTCATTGAATATATATGCCACTGAAAAGTTTTGTACGGAATTCTAAAGCTTTTGTAGCTTGCTAAACTTATTTAATATATATATGTTTTAAGGGATTCCCTGTTTGGAAATCCCTTTTAGTATTTTTTAACTTTTAACTTGAATAGAACATTCTATAATTATCCTAGACATAAGTCGCCACAAACCACCAGATACCTGGTTACACAAACCTTTTAGTTTAGTTCTTACCATATTTTATAACATTAACATCTGTAGTTATGACCAGCCCTTCTTTTACCATTTCTTCCACTATTGGGATTGCTTTCTCGATCATTTTAACCTCATCAATTACCTCAATTATTATAGGAAGACTTGAGCTTAAATCAAGTATTTTCATATCATGAATTGCTCTCGACTTGCCATAACTCTCCAGCCCTCTAGTTACGGTTACTCCTGCCATACCAATTTCCCTCAATTTTATAACTAATGCATGATACAAGTTATGGCCCTTATACCGGGAATCTTCACTTACATAGATTTTTAAGATTTTGCAATTATCACCTTGCTTCATTATTATTTCTCCTTCCTCTCTATACTATAAATTAATCCTATCTTATAAGTTACCTATTTTGCTTCCTAACCAATATCCTAATAGACCTAATATTACTGAGAATAAAATATATATAAAAGCATTCAGTTTTTCTTTTTCTTGAAATAGATTAAATCCTTCATACATAAATGTTGAAAATGTCGTGTATGCACCTAAAAACCCATCTCCAAGTAGTAACATCATATTACTACTAACTCCAATTGTACTAACGATACCTAACAATGTTGCACCGGTAATATTTATTATAAAAGTTCCTATTGGAAAATATTGTGTTGATTTTCCACTTATAAATTTTCCAAGACTATACCGCACCAAACTTCCAGCTGCTCCACCAACTGCAACTAACACATATGTCATTTAATTACCCTCCTGTGTCTCTTCTTATGTCTCTTCTTCTGATTCCACATTATTAGAGCCATTATGTTTACTTATAAATTTTGCAACGACTTCTCTTGCGAGTACTACTCCAAGGTAAGCAGCAGCAAGTCCCATCATTATTGATAACACAACATAGGATATAGAAAAATAATATTCGCCTTGCTTCATAAGATTTACAGCCTCTTTACATAATGTAGAAAAGGTTGTGTATGCGCCTAAAAATCCTGTAGCGATTCCCAATCTTATATCAGCATCTAACTCAAAAACTTCGAAAGCAAGTGTAAGTATAAGTGTTAAGAGAAAAGCACCAGAAACATTAAGTATTAATGTATTTATTGGTATAACTTCTTTATAAGAGACTATGTGGATATTTTTAATTATATACCTCAATATTGCTCCGAGCATTCCGCCTATAGCTATAAATGTGTATTTTCTCATATGCATTTCACTTCCTCTAATGTATATTCCCTGTTTTTGTTCACTTGATTAGTAAAAAAACAATTGACTCCTACAAAGACCTATAAAAGGCATTTGTAGGAGTCATTAGCATATAGCAATTATGGTGAACTCCATCACCTTTATTATATCTATAAAATATAACACCAAACCGTAGAAGATATATATAATATTACCATCTGATACTCCCATGCCTAAAGGCATGGGGTTCTTAAATACATTATCTTCTCCTATACTCTCATTTATATAAAAACTATAAATTACAACATATAAGAACTAAATAACTTCTCTAAGACTTTTACTAC
>NZ_JBOITM010000021.1:0-23203 GCF_050717535.1 Clostridium sp. | reverse complement strand
CCGACTTCCTTCAGATTCCGTCTCGCGATGGACACCCTTGTCTTAAGCTATGCACTTGGCACTATTAACCCGTGCTAGGGACTTTCACCCATTAGATTGCGCCCATGCCGGGCGCACAATAAAAAAGCCCTATAAGATGGATTCTTATAGGGTGTAATTTACTTATCTAAACTATCTTTTGAAAGATGGTTTATTATTTTGTTGTTTTCTTGCTCTTCTGCAATCAGCACATCTTTGTGGTTCATTTTCGAATCCTTTTTCTTTGTAGAAAGCTTGTTCACCCTCAGTGAACACAAATTCTTTACCACAATCTTTACAAATTAGGTTTTTGTCAGCCATTTTAAACTCCCCCTCATATTTGGAAATTAAGATCTAAATTTGATTAACAATAACTTCCTAAGAAAAGAGGATATGTTGTTCATCAGATTAGATTCTTATAAATAGTAATTATTTATTACTATTATATACTTATTTTAACATATTATGAATGTTTGTACAATATTTTTTAACCTTTTTGTTGCTATATCTAATATATTTTATTACCAAATAGCTTTATAAATACATGGTACAAATTTAAAAATAAAAACACCCTAATTTCTATCATTTAAAAGAAATTAAGATGTTTCACATTATTAATTTTTATAATCTAACCGTTGCTTGTTAACATTATAATATATAGTCTATTTCTATAAAGAGACTAAGCGAAATTTCCATCCTTAAATACAGGTATTTCTTTTCCATCTGCTGTAATACCAATTACTTGCAAATCTTCTGTGCCCACCATAAAATCCTCATGCACTGTAGAATCATTAACTCCTGATTTTACAAGTTCCTCCTCACTTAGATTTTCACCATTTTTTATACTCACTGGATATGCTTTTCCAATAGCTAAATGGCAAGAAGCATTTTCATCAAAAAGTGTATTGTAAAATAATATATTTGAATTTGATATTGGTGAATCATATGGCACTAATGCTACTTCACCAAGATAATGTGATCCTTCATCAGTTTCAATAATACTCTTTAAAATATCGTATCCCTTTTCAGCTTTAAAATCCACAATTTTCCCATCTTTAAAAGTAAATGAGAATTTATCAATTAAATTTCCATTATAATTTAAAGGCTTTGAACACACTACTATCCCGTTAACTCCAGTTTTACTGGGAAGTGTAAATACCTCTTCAGTAGGCATATTTGCTATAAACTCTATACCTTCAGGGGTATATTCTGATCCGCCAAGCCATAAATGATTTTCAGGAAGTTCAATCAATAGATCAGTACCCAATGAATTTTTATATTTCAAATACTTAAAGTTATTTTTATTTAAAAAGTCCATGCTTTTCTTTAAATTACTTTTGTGAGTTTCCCATGAAGCAACTGGATTTTCTGTATCAACCCTTACTGTTTTAAATATAGCATTCCAAAGTTTCTCCACTGCTTCATCCTCTGATAATTCTGGAAAAACTTTTTTTGCCCATGCTGTAGTTGGAATTGATGCAACACACCAAACATTTCTATTACTCATAAGCCTATCTCTATACTCTTTTATTGCATTACTAGCTGCTTTATGTGATTTTGCCATTCTTTCAGGATTAACATCCTTCATAAGCTCAGGATCTGATGCCGAAATATTTAAAAAAGCGGCCTCTTTTTGTACATTTGATAAATAAAAATCTCTCTGCCAATCAGGATATTCTTCAAAAACCTCTTCTGGAGCATGCATAAATTTAATCTTTGATGATAACTCATCCCTCCAGTTTACAACTACATCTCTAGCTCCTTCAATATATGCAATTTTTGATACAATTCTAACAAAATTTGCGCACTCAATAGGCGCATTGACTACAAGTATTTGATTCTTTTGAATATTTATTCCTGTTTTTACCAGTAATAGAGCATATTTTTCTAATAATTCATTATTCACAATAAAACTCCCTTCCTACATTTAAATATATGATATATGTTAAATTAACCTTATTTTTGATACCTTATTCATATGACCTAAGAAAATTATACCATAAATTTTCACATAATATTGCGAAAAATCAATTGAAGAAATAGTATTAATAGGGTATTATTTATATAAAGTATAATTATATATATAAAAGGGAGTTTTATAACATGAATAAAATGGTTTTATTTTTTTCAAGAACTGGTAACAGTAAAAGAGTAGCAACAAAAATAGCTAATGGCTTAGGTCTAAAACCTATTGAAATAACTGATGATAAAAATTGGAATGGAATTTTCGGGTATTTAAAAGGCGGGTATTATGCATCCGTAAGTAAAAGTGTAAATATTAAAGTAAATGGCGATTATAAACAAGTGGATGAATATATTGTTGTATCACCTCTTTGGGCAGGAGTACCGGCTCCCTCAGTTAGAGAGTTTCTAAAACAAGTACCAATTAGTAAGGTGAATCTAGTCCTAACCTGCAAGGGTAGCAATATAGAAAATGCCTTAACTAAATATGAAAGCAAATCTGGAAAGTTAAAAGCTGGTTTTGGAATTATAGAAAATTTAAATGATGAGGATAAGCGTGTTGAAGAGATCATTCAGGCATTAAAATAATTTTTATTTATTTTAGGGCAATGTAAAAGCTACCGAAATTACTCGGTAGCTTTTTTAACCTAATTATTTTTGCTGCGCTTTTCTATTTCTTCCAAAAACAATAATATTTATAATAGCCAAAATAGTTGCTATTAATGCTAAAATCTCAAATGAAAACTGCAATGAATATTTATCTCCTAGTTTTCCTATAAGAGGAAATATTACCATCATGTACAAACTAAATATCATGCTACCCATGGAAAGTATTGTGGCTCTTTTGTTTGAAGGTATTAATTTATTCGTATAATCACTAACAGCTATAAAAATAATAGACTCAATACTGTTTATTAATATAAAAAAAACGTAATAATACCTACTTAAAGCCACTCCCCATATACATATAGAAATTATTAGAGGAAGTAATAATATTATTACACGTTCTCCTACTTTTTCCTCAATTTTATATGCCTTAGATGCTGTTATAGCTGCCACCAAAGCTGCTATTGCTAATATTATACCTATATTTCCTTTTGAAATTCCCTTAGAAAGTAAATAGTTCTGAAAATAAAAGAATATACTTGTATTAAACATAAAAATAGCCTGTGAAAACACAATTAAAAATCCTAGCTTTTTATTACTAGCTATAATCTTAAAGCTTTCAGCTACTTGATTTTTAAATGCTATAAATCTTTTTTCTTCAATTTCCATTTTAATATCTGGTTCCTTAAAAGACAGTGCTTGAATTATGGACAAAGTAGTAACTACTACAGTTACCACGTAGGCATAGGTATAACTATAATCCGACAAAAATCCACCAAGTACTAACCCACATGTTTGAGCCCCTTGCATTATCATTTCATTAACACCAGATATCTTCATATATTTTTTTTCTTCCCCAGTTTCTTTTAAAGAATCATATACTAATGCTTCGCCTGCTCCCGATTCTAAATTATAAGACAATGCGGTGACTACAAATCCTATTGCAAATCCAATAAAGTTGTTTGAATATATTAATATGAATGCTGCTATTAACTTAGCTATTCTTCCACATATTCTACTAACTTTTCTCCCCCATATATCAGCCACTGCTCCAGTAGGTATTTCCATTAAAAATGAAGTTATATGGAAAATTGCCTCCACCAGTCCCAGCTCCGTTAATGATAATCCTTTAGACGCTAAATAAATCATCCAGATTCCATGTGTAAGGTCAAAGTCCTTTAAAAATGTAAACAGATAATTTTTAGATATATTTTTTCTCAGTTCATTTTTGTACTCCATTATATTTTCCCCCAATTATTAAGAATTTTCTATATCCATCCATTTTTCAATAATCGAGTCCAATTCATCTTGGATTTTTTGTTTTTCTTTGGTTAGCTCTAACAATTTCTCATATTCACTACCATTGCTAATCATTTCAATATCTATATCTTTAAGTTTTGTTTCAAGCTCTTGTATTTCACTTTCTAAGTTTTTTTCCTCTCTTAGTTTGTTATTACTTGTTTGTTTTTGAATGTTTTCTTTATTTCTTGGCTTTTTCTCTTTTTCAAAATTTGGAGTTTGAATTTTGTTTTTCTTAAATTCATTTTTCTTTTCCTTGTAATATTCATAATTTCCTGGGTAATCTATTATCTTCTTGTCTTCTATTTCGCATATTCTCTCTGCCAATTTATTTATGAAAAATCTATCATGGGATATAAATAATATAGTCCCACTAAACTCCAATAGTGCTTCCTCAAGATTTTCCCTTGAATCTATATCCAAATGATTTGTAGGCTCATCAAGTATCAAAAGATTTATATCATTTTGAATTAGCATACAAAGCTTAAGTCTACTTTTTTCTCCACCTGAAAGATTTTTAACCTTTTTAAAAACATGTTCACCATAGAATAAAAATTTAGCCAAAATTCCTCTAGCTGGCCCCTCTAAAATAATCATGTCCTCTCTAAAAGCTTCAAGTATCGTTAACTCTTCATTATTAAAGGTTATATTTTGAGGAAGATATCCTATTTTGGTATTAGATCCGAGCTTAACCTCGCCTAAATCTGCCTCTACCTCACCTAAAAGTGTCTTTATAATAGTTGATTTGCCACTCCCATTTTCACCAATTAAAGCTGTACACTCACCATATCTTATGTCTAAATTTAAATCCTCTAATATTTCCTTTTGATCAAAGCTTTTACATAAGCCTTTAATACTTATTACATCCTTGCCCGACCTATCAGTGTCCGCAAAATCTAATTGAATTTTGGGTTGATTTATTAATGGCTTATCAACTCTTTCTACTTTATCTAATCTCTTTTGCATACTTGCTGCTCTTTTAAAGAATTTTTCATTGTCAGCTTGAATAGCCCATATCCTTAACTGCTTTATTGCTTTTTCCATAGCCTTTATTTTCTTTTGTTGGTCTTTAAATGCCTCAAATTGTTCAAAAACTCTTCTTTGCTTTTCTTTTACATAATAAGAATAATTACCATCATAAAGTGAAGTTTCCCCATCCTCTATTTCCACTATTTTAGTTACAACTCTATCTAAAAAATATCTATCATGTGAAATAACTATTACTGTACCTTTATATCCTTTAAGATAAGTTTCAAGCCATTCTATTGACACTACATCTAAATGATTTGAAGGCTCGTCAAGGAGAAGTATGTCTGGATTCTCAAGTAGAATTTTACCTAATATCACAATAGTTTTTTCACCACCACTAAGACTTATAAAATCCCTATTTGTAAATTCTTCATTAAACTTTAGTCCGGTGCAAACCTTACTCATCTTTTCTTCTATTTCATAACCGCCTTTTGCTTCATAGAGGTCATTAACTTCGCCATATTTTCTTAATGTATATTCTAATTCACTTCCTTTTAAATTAGCCATCTTCTTTTCTATTATTTTAAGTTCCCTATTTATTTCATATTGCTGTTTAAAAGCAGTCTTTAAAACATCTATTACTTTAAAAGACTCCGGATAATCTGGTATTTGATGTAGATATCCTACGGTTGCATTTTTTCTTATGGATATGGTACCTTTATCTTGGTTTTCTATACCAGCAATAATTTTGAAGACTGTGGTTTTACCACAACCATTTTTTCCTATTAAACCAACTCTTTCATTATTTTGAATTTCAAAAGTAATATCGTCAAAAATTCTATTACCTCCAAAATATTTTTCTATTCCCTTTAATGCAAGTTCTATCATTGCTAATTCCTCCTATATATTTTTAATCTCCATTTTATCATTTAAAATAATAAAACCCCAGCATAGAAACCTGCCGGAGTTCTTATATTTTGATTTTAATCTAAACCAGTCAAACTGATTCATTATACAATCGAAGTAAAAAAAGCCCAGGCAAGAGAGTCCTCACCTAGGCTTTAAAATAACATAATTATAATGTATTTAAGGTAAAGATAACTCACTTCTTTTTAGTGTTCTATTCAATTTTGGACAGACCTCTCCCGCAAAATGAAATTCATTATGTGTAATTCCAGATAATGCCATTGGTAGTCTATCTAAAGTTGTATTTTCTAAAAAGAACTTAGCCATCAGTTTCACCTCCGTAATATTAGAACTTAATTAATTTAATATTACCATAAATTTTGTATAATATCAATATTGGAATTTTCTATTTTTATTTAAGTATTGAATTTTATGATTTATGTTTTATGATTTATAAATCAATTTTACGTTTTAAAACATGCCACTTGCCGCTGGGGTGGAACTTATTAAATCCTTGATATATAATAGTGTTGTTAGAACACTTATAATTAAGGAGATTTTTTATGAATTCAATTACTTCAGATTTTGAAAATAGCAAAATAGGCAAACTATTATTCAGACTTGCTTTACCATGCATTATAGCTCAATTAGTGAATGTTTTATATAATATCGTGGATAGAATATTTATAGGTAAGCTTCCAAGTGGCGAAATTGCCATGGCTGGAGTTGGTATATCCTTTCCTATAATTCTTATTATATCAGCTTTTAGTGCTTTAATTGGTATGGGAGGTGCACCCATTGCAGCTATAAAGATGGGTGAAAAGAAAAATAAGGAAGCTGAGAAAATACTAAGTAATAGCTTTTCTATGCTTATTATTATAGGCTTAATTTTAACTCTAGTATTTTTAATTTTTAAGAATCCAATTCTTTTTGCATTTGGAGCAAGCGATCAAACTATTGGATATGCACAAGATTACATAACCATATACCTAATTGGAACAGTTTTTGTTCAGATAGCTTTAGGCATGAATGCTTTTTTAAATACACAAGGTTTTACAAAAATAAGTATGTTCACTGTAATGATTGGTGCTGCAATAAATATAGTTCTTGATCCTATACTTATTTTCACTTTTAACATAGGGGTACAGGGAGCTGCTTTAGCAACAATAATTGCTCAAATGGTTTCTGCACTATTTGTTTTAAAATTTTTATTCGGTAAAAAAACCATTTTAAAAATACGCAAGGAATTTTTAATGCCAAAATTCAAAATAATAATTTCTATTGTTAGTTTAGGTATTTCGCCATTCATTATGCAATCCACTGAAAGCTTAGTTTTAATTTCTTTAAATACAAAACTTCAAGCTTATAGCGGAGATTTAGCTGTAGGAGCTATGACCATAATGGCCAGTATAATGCAAATTATTTTTCTACCATTAACAGGATTAACTCAAGGTGCACAACCTATAATAAGTTATAATTACGGAGCTAAAAACCTAGATAGAGTAAAAACTACAATTAAACTTTTAATAACCTGTTGCTTAACTTACAGCCTAGTCATGACAAGTATTTTAATGTTATTTCCTGAAAATATTGTTTCTATATTTAACAATACCCCAGAATTTATCACCATTACCGTTTGGTGCATTAGAATTTATTTTGTAGGTACATTTATATTTGGTGCTCAAATAGCTTGTCAGCGATGTTTTTTAGCCTTAGGACAAGCTAAAATTTCATTGATTCTGGCATTGTTAAGAAAGATAGTCTTGCTAATACCTCTTATATTTATTCTTCCAAATTTCTTTGAAGATAAATTATTCGCTGTCTTATTAGCAGAACCAATTGCCGATATTACAGCTGTAATTTTAACTAGCATATCATTTTTTATATATTATAAGAGAAATTTGAATAATAAATCAAAGGTCTAGCTTATCATAACTACGACAAGCTAGACCTTCCTATTTTGCTATTTCAAAAATCTTTTCTATATAATCATGTGCTATAAACTCACCCTTTAATATTAATTCTCTGATTTCGCTCGCAACTACCCACTTTGCATCGGCGACTTCTTCATATTGAAGCTTTATATCATTTATATCTACATTTTGTCTAACAAGCCAAATATCATCAAAACCACGAGAAAATTCAACTGTAAATAAAAGCTCGCTTTTGCTCATATCCAAATCTATACCTAATTCTTCCTTGGTTTCACGAATAGCTGCTTTTTCACTAGTATCTCCTAATATAGCAGATCCAGCAACAGAACAATCCCACATATCTGGATATCCTTCTTTCCATGGCTGCCTCTTTTGAATTAAAAATTCACCCTTGTCATTAATTATCCAAACATGAATCACAAGATGATAATCGCCCGTTAGCATATCCCTTCCACGCTCATGTGTCCGTCCAGTCTTTTGTCTGTTTTTATCATAAATATCCCATAGCTCCATAATATCTACCCCTTTTCATCTACTGTTACTTTTGAATTATACCCTTTTGTTATTATGTACTCAAGCATTTAATAAAGTTTATTTAACTAAAATTATAAGCAAAGCTTATTAGCTCTGCTTATGTCATTTGGCATTCTTATGCTTAAAGGATGCCACTTGCCATGTGGGTGGCACTTATTTCATTATTCCCAAAACTTGCTTTCTTAGAGCTATAGCTTCATTTTCTAAGTCCTTCCTGTTTACCAGTAGAGGATCATAAACGTGTAGTTCTATTCTATTAAAAGGTAGAGGAATAGAAAATTTGTCCCATCCTGCTATTAACCTCCATAGTCCATAATAAACCACTATATTTATATTAATTACACTATCATTAAATCATATGGCTTATTCCATAAATTTATGTTAACTAATAATTCATTGTTAATATATTGATATTGTGTTAAAATATCCTTATAATATAATTGGCAAAGCAAGAGTGAAAGGAGGCCTATTTGTGTTACGCAAAAATAACCACCCCTTAGAAATAGAAGATGATGATGATACTTATACTTGCACAATTTGTGAAGACAAACTAGTACTGGATGATAAAACTAATGCATTACCAAAATGTCGTATATGTAATGAACCACAATATTATGAAGATAAGTGATGTAATCACTGCATTTTAATAGCCCCAAAATATATTAATATATTTTGGGGCTATACTTTTTAATTTCATTTAAAAATTAATTTATACAGACTTTCTTTCTACAAGGCTTATAGGCAAAATATTTTCTAACTTTACTTCCACATGTTCTATTTGATCTATTAATATTTTAACTGTTAGTTCTGCCATTTGTTCAATTGGTTGTTTTATTGTGGTTAATGGTGGAACAATCAGATGAGCAATACTTATATCATCATAGCCTATTATTTTCAAGTCCCTGGGAATTACTTTTCCCATTTCGTTTGCTACATGAATTATAGAAGCTGCTATCATATCACTACTAGCAAAAACTCCATCTATATCCGGTTGTTTTACAAACAACTTATAGGCTAGTTTTTCATAACTTTCAAATATATCTAATTTTTCTTGTATTATAACGTACTCTACATTTCTTTTTTTAACTACATCCATAAAAGCTTTATAACGATTATTGGCTGGAGTATTTAGCTCTAATGGTCCACTAATATGAACTAGTTTTTTGCACCCCTTATCTATTAAAAGATTCGTAGCCAGTACTCCACCATTATAATTATCTGATGTAACATAAGGTATATCATGTGCCAGATTTCTATCAATTGCTACTATTGGAAGCGTAGGAACTAGATAATCTGAAGTTTCTAAGGTATGGCTTCCCATAATTATTCCATCCACTTGATTTCTCATTAGCATTTCCACATATTCTCTTTCTTTTACTGAATCTTGATATGAATTACATAGCAAAATCTTATAACCCTGTTTATAAGCATAATACTCTATAAAACTTGTAAGCTCAGCAAAAAAAGGATGGGCTACATTAGGAATAATAAGCCCTATGAAATTTGATTTTTTTCTAAATAATGATCTTGCTAATTCATTAGGCTGATAGTTCAGCTTCGCCATAGCATCATAAACCTTTTTCCTTGTGATCTCACTTATATAACCTCTGTTATTTAATACCCTTGATACTGTAGTAACGGTAACCCCTGATACTTTAGCCACGTCCTTTATTGTTGCCATGCAAACACCCTCTGCAAAATAATTTTTAAACCTAATTATGATATTTTCTATATCTTAGGATAACATATAAATATATAAGTATTCAACATAGGCTTAAAAAGCATAACATTTATATTATGTATTGAACCTTTTTCCCATTATCATCCACATAATCAATTAGTGATTTATTGGTTTCAAGATTTATAAATAATCTACAATACTTATCTTCATTTTCCCATATAAGATAAATTTCATCATCAGCTGAATCCAGAACCTTAAATATTCCCTGGAAGGCATCATATTCATTTCTAAATCTTATCAGTTTAACTAGTCTTTGCACAACTTTTTTTTCAAGAGATTTCTCAATTTCCAAAAGACTGAAATTGTGACGATTAATTTCACGTCCTTCACCACTCTTGTCTACACTTTCAACATCATTTTCACCCGCTAAAAGTCCTACATAATATACTTGAGGTATCCCTGGGGCAAAAAACTGAATAGCTCTAGCTGCCAAATATGCATCATCATCACAATTGAGAAGTGAGTAGTATGTGCCTCTGATTTGATGAACATCAAATCCATCCTGAGACTTATGTTCTTCTGATAAAATAAGGCTTAAATTTGCGCCTCTTTCAATGCAAACATCCACTACTTTTCTAGCTTCACTTGTATCTATAAGGTCATCCATATCTGGTTTTATAGGAATACCATCATGGCAGTCAAGCATTGTAAATTGCTTCTCTGGGCGAACCTTAAGATAACCTCTAAGCTTTGCGCTAGATTTATTAAAAAGTGTTTCTAGAATAGTATATGGCAATATAAAATCATATATCCAAAAGCCCTTGCTTGAAAGCTTGTATTGAGTTGCATAGTGAGCATGAACCTCAGGGAGTAGCTCAATTTCCAGAGAATTTGCCATTTCCCAAATCCAGTGAAGGAACTCATATATTTCCGGTTCTACAAAAAAGGAGCTTGTTCCAATCTTTTTAATAATATATCCAACTGCATCTAATCTAACCATTTTGACATTATTTTTGCTGAAATTAAGAAAAAATTCCGTTAATAGTTGTCTTACCTTTTTTGATTTTACATCTAAATCAATCTGCTCAGATTGATCTGATTTTCCAAAGGTTGTCCATACCTTTTCCACATCACCCGTTTCTTCTATTGTAAAAGTTGAATAAGGTACTTTCCTTCTACGGAACATTTTTTTAATATCATCCTCTACCGGTTTTCCATCCTTCCAAATTTTATCCAATGTAATAAATAAATCAGCATACTCTGATTTTCTCCCTTTCCTTAGAAAGTCCTGAAAATAAATAGACTGTCTAGAAATATGGTTTACCATCAAATCCACCAGAACATCGGAGTGTTGTCCTATAGCCTTAATATCCTCCCAGCAGCCAAACTTAGGTTCTATTTCCAAATAAGTCAGCGGAGCGAATCCCCTATCCCCAGAGGATGGGAATGGTGGCAGAATATGAATTCCGCCTTCAAACACATTAGGAAAATACTTTAAAAGCACATTGTTAAGTTCTTTTAAATCTCCTCCTAATGAGTCTGGATAAGTGATAAGCTGAACTTTATTTTTTACTGCCATATAGAATCCCTCCTTTAAAATTGTAAATATTTCTATAATCCATAACTTTTTTTTATTTCTTCAAGAATAGGTAAATTTACTACTGCACCTGTATACCTTAGTTTATATGCACTTACTGCAAATCCTAATTTTAATGCTTCTTTTATTGTATAACCTTTTACTATAGCTGCATAAAACCCTGACCAGAAGGCATCTCCAGCTCCAGTTGTATCTACCACTTCGTTGGCTAAAGTTCCCATGACGATACTTTCAACCCCGTTTGATACTATTGCCCCTTCCACCCCCAATGTCATAATTACAAGCTTTGCACCAAGATTCAAGAATTTTTTAACTTGATTTTCATTAGAATCTTTTCCAAAAATTCTCTCAGCATCATCTTCTGAGGGTTTAACAATATCAACTTTCCCTATAATTGATTTCACATATTCTATACCATCTTCATTTCCATCCCACAACATTGAGTGATAATTAGGGTCAAAACAAACTAGTGCACCATTATTTCTCGCTTGCTCAATACACCGCTGAATGGTGCTTCTAGATGGCTCTTTTGATATTGGCCAACAAGAAAAATGCATGATTTTACAGTTTATAAGTGCAGAATCTAATACTTGGTTGTAGAGCAAATGATAATCTGCATCCCTATAAAATATAGGAATAGGAGTAGACTTACTTTTAGTAATTAAAACCATACTAGTTGAATTTTGCGTAATATCAACACACCTAGTATCAATTCCTACACCCTTAAGACTATTAATTAAAAACTTTCCAAGACCATCATTTCCTACACAGGATGCGACTAATGAATTTATGCCTAACCTCTTTGTATTTATAGCAATATTGGAAGGAGATCCACCAAAATATCTATTGTAGGTTGAACTTTCAAAGTTATCACCATAGTCTGCTGATATCATATCTACAAGAAGTTCCCCTATGGTTAGAATATCTATATTTTTATCTTGAAAATTAATTTTGTCATTAAATCCAAACATAATTCTCCTCCGACTTATCTTATTTTTGTAGTACCCAATGTCTTAATTTTTGTTTAATTTACAGCATCTTAAAATCCCACTTATTTAGGGACACTATGTTAATTTCATCCTTTGAAAATAATTTTATATAGACAGCATCGTCCCCTGGATATATTCTGCCTGTCATTGTCTTTTCTCCATCATTAATAAATACCTCAACTGAACACTTATCAACAAATATTTGTAATTTTAAGGTATTATCTTTAAGGACTAACTCAGTCTTTCTTATTCCCTTAGGTCCAATACCTGATTTATCACGATTAAAACTAAATATCTTCTTCATAGCATTATAGGATAATACAGTTTCTTGTGTTTCATTAACACGTAACTTTATTCCAAACTCACTAGAATTTTGTGCCTCAAAAATTACTACAATCTCATAACTGTCCCCTGTTATGTCCAATAACTCTTCACCAATTAACTTTACATTCTCAATTTTATATTCATTCTTTCTATACCTTGTAATTTCCTGGATTGGTCTAAAAATTAATCTATCTTCATAAAGTATCACTTCTCTAGGCAATGTCATAGCTCCGGCCCAATTATCTCCTCTATCTTGAGTAGGCATTTTACTTTCCCACATATCCATCCAAGCTATTAATATCCTTCTTCCCTTATCATCAATAATTGTTTGTGGTGCATAAAAATCAAAGCCATAATCTATAGGATAATATTCCTTGAATTTGAATGTACCTACATTAATTTGTAAATTGCCTATCATATAGATTGTGGAATGCAAATTATGATAATCATTTCCCTGAGGTTTCATATACTGAGGTGATACAACCAATACATCCTTCCCGGCTAAGTTAAACAAGTCTGGGCACTCCCAACATATGCCCATATTTCCATGACTACTAGCTAAAATATTTAAAAAATCCCAATGGATCAAATCCAATGATTTATAAATAGCCATTGCACCATTTTTAAAATTATCAACATTTTTTTTATTATCAACAGTACCTAAAATCATATAATAGATTCCATCTTTTTTAAAAACCTTTGGGTCACGTAAATCTTCTTTACTTATAACCTTTGGAACTTCATCAGTATCTATTATTGGATTCAAGGAAAACTTTGTGAAGTTTATGCCATCCTCTGAATTTGCTAAACATTGAACTTGTCTATAACTGCTAGTTTTATTTTCATCAGTATAAATATGTCCTGTGTATATAAGTTTAAGTTTTCCATCCACTTCAATGGCTGATCCTGAAAAACATCCATCTTTATCAAACTCACTATCTGGTGCTAAAGCTATAGGAAGATATCTCCATTTAACTAAATCTTCACTAACTGCATGTCCCCAATGCATAGGACCCCAAATTGCTTCATAAGGATAATATTGAAAAAACACATGATAGCTCCCATTAAACTGAATAAATCCATTAGGGTCATTTATCCAGCCATACTCTCCCATTAAGTGATAGTTTAATCTATATTCGCTATTTATCTTATTTTTATTCTTTTGAATAAACTCATTTGCTGCTTTTATCTTATCTATTGTCATTTTAAATGCCCCAATCTGAAGTTATTTTATAGAACCTTGTAATACTCCACCTATAATGCTCTTTTGCATAAATACGTAAATTATTAATACAGGAAGCACTGATAACATTAAACCTGCCATTGATAAACCGTAATTCACACTATAAGTACCACTGAAATAGTAAGTTGATAATTGTAAGGTTCTCTCATCTGAGCTTACAAGTACTAGTGAAGGCAATAAGAAGTCATTCCATATCCATAGCACATCAAGTGTTATAATAGTCATAGTTGTAGGCTTCAAAAGAGGAAATACAATTTTCCAGAAAGTTTGAAATCTTGTAGCACCATCTATCATAGCCGCTTCTTCTAGTTCCATTGGTATGCTTTTCATAAATCCATGGTACATAAATACAGCTAGTGAAACTCCAAACCCTAAATACATGTACATAAGTGCCCATTTGCTATTTAGCATTCCTATAGATCCATAAATTTTCACAAGTGGTATCATTATAGCTTGGAATGGTATTATCATAGATATAACCATTATGAAAAATAAGTATTTGGTTATCTTCCATTTTTTTCTTACCATTATATAAGCAGTCATGGAGGAAAAAATTATTATTATAGAAACACTAACAATGGTTATTATAAGGGTATTCATAAATGCATTCGAGTAGTTCATAAGTTTAAAAGCTTCAATATAATTATCAAAACTAAAACTGGCTGGTAATGCTAATGGATTAGCAATTACATCCTTACTATCTTTAAATGAATTTACTATAACAAATATAAATGGCACTACATACAAAAATAACAAACCACATATAACTATAGTTTTTATTATACTAGCTATTAATTTTTGTTTTTTCATTATGCTTCTACCTCCATCTTCTTAGTTATATTCACTTGAATTAATGTTATGGTTGCAACAATTATAAATAAGATAAGTGCTTCTGCTTGCCCAGTACCATATTGTTGCGATAAAAATGCTTTGTTATAAACGTGCATTGATATTAATTCAGTAGTATGATATGGTCCTCCCCCAGTAAGCGCAAGATTTACATCATAAGCCATAAATCCCTTTTGTATACTTAAAAATAGGCATACAGTAAAAGATGGAACCATCATTGGAAGTATTATACTTTTCATTTTTTTAAACCCACTTGCTCCATCTATGCTGGCTGCTTCTAATATATCTTTAGGAACATTCATAAACCCTGCTACATATATAATCATCATATACCCCGAATACTGCCAAACCGTAACAATAACTAAAGTCCAAAAGGCTTTTTTAGGATCCGCAAGCCAAGAGCTCGAAAAAAATGGCAGATCAAAATTAGTTCCAATGTATACCAATATATTTGAAAATACAAATTTCCATATAAATCCAAGGATAATTCCTCCTATAAGATTAGGTGTAAAGAATCCTGCTCTATAGATGTTTTGACCTTTCATTCCAGTTGTTAGTACATATGCCAGTAAAAATGCCATTACATTTGTAATGATAACAGTTACTGCTACATACTTAACTGTAAGCCACAGCGAAGTCCAAAATACTGTATCTTTAAATACTGCTATATAATTTTCATTGCCAACAAATTTTTGAATATCTGACAAACCATCCCAACTTGTAAAAGTTAAATAAATACCATATATAAATGGTATAATCATAACTGTTAAAAATGCAAATGTACTGGGCCCTGCATATATGCTAAAAGTTTTAAATTTTCCCCAAAAACTATTTTCATTTTCCATTCTCCCCACTCCTCTTATAAGAATATTAAATTGATTTTTATATTTAATAACGGATACGCGAAATACGCCTATCCGTTATTATGTTTTAGAGTTAATTATTTAATTATTTAGCATTTTTCCAGTAATTTTGAATCTCAGTAGCTAAAGCTTTTTTGTCACTTTTGCCATCAAGATATTTTTGCATTGAAGCTCCAACTTGTGCCCAGTGATCTCCTGGTAATGTTGTAATAGTTGGTATAGTGTTCTTATCAGTTAAATATTGTTTTATTGATTTTCCAAGTGGATCTTTTATTTCTAATTTAATATTTGAGAAGGCAGGAACTAAACTGCATTTATTAACTAGTGCATCTTGCCCTGCATCGCTATATACTAACCAGTCTAAGAATTTTTTTCCTGCTGCTTGTTGATCTGCGTCGTTATTTTTTGTGTCAACCCCTATATATTTAGATGATCCAGCATATATTTGTGAATTACCATAGTCAGTTGCATTGTTGCTTATTGGAACTGGTATAAAGCCATATTGTCCTTCCGCCGTATCAAATTTCTTAATATCTGGCCATGCCCAGTTTCCCATAAACCAGAAACCTACTTCACCTTTACCTAAACGTTCAGCTCCTTTTTCATATACACCAGCCAGTGGAGATTTTTTGTCAATGTTATTAGCTTTTAAAACATCAAAAGTTGTCATTAATCCATTAAATACAGCATTAGTATTCAAATCAACTTTTCCAGCCTTTAACTCTCCTGTAAATTTTTCTGGTGCTCCAGCTTCTTTTGATTGAGCTAAATATAATGTTGATAGATAATGTCCTCCCAAGGACCAATCCATTGGTGAAAGAACCATAGGTGCTACCCCTGCAGCTTGTACTTTTGCAAATGCCGCTTCTAAATCTTTAGTAGTTTTAATAGTAGTTGGGTCAACTTTTGCCTTGTCCATTACTACTTTATTGTATATAAGTCCATATCCTTCAATTGCCAGTGGAAATGACATTACTTTACCATTTATAGAACCTGCATCTAATGTTCCTGCCGCTGCATCTTTAACCCATTTTTCTGATGAAAGATCTGCAAACTTGTCCGCAACTTTTGGAATATCATTTGGATCAAGCATAGCTAAAGTAGGTGCATTTCCAGCTGCATACATAGTGGATATCTTTTGAAATGGTGAAGCTCCTGCTGCTACTGGAATAACCTCTATTGTTATATTAGGGTTTTCTACTGTAAAAGCCTTTGCTGCTGCTTCTAATTGAGTCAAAATTTCTCCCTTTGTATTAAGAAATGTTATCTTAACTGGTTTATCTGTAGCCGTAGTTGCTGCAGCTTTAGTAGTATCATCAGTCTTTGCTTTAGTACCACACCCCGCTAATAAACTTGTAGCTAAAGCAATGGTTATTATTAGTGATAGAATTTTTTTCCTTTTCATTTTTACCCCTCCATATAATTTTTTTTAATTATACCTTAATTGTGAAAACCTTTACTCTGTAATTTAATAATAATACTAAATGTGACATATGTCAAGCGGTTAACATAAAATATTTTATACTATTTAACAAGTATTAATTTTTATTTGTTATGCTAATATTTCATGAGTTTTTACGATGGATTTTTCAATCAAAAAAAATAACAAAGAGCTAATTTTTACTTAGCACCTTGCTATATTTCTTTGAATTCATAAGAGATGGATTTAATAAAAGAACCTTTAGCTCACGATTGAAATCACAAGTATGCATGATTCAGTTATCAAATTTTTACAAATTTTGTGATTTGGTTAATTTAGTTTTAATTAATCTTAAGAAGGTTAAAATCCCTCCTATCATGCAAATAACTGCTGCAGTTATATATACAGTTCTCATACCATAAATAAATGCATCATTCCGTCCTATTACATAGTCAGTTACATGATACCCAATTTTATAACTCATCCTGTTATATAAAATAGTAGTAGCTAAAGCTATTCCACAAACCATCCCTAAATTTCTTACAAGCGCATTTACACTGCCTGCAATACCTAGCTTATCCCTTGAAACTGTGGACATTACCAATGAATTATTAGGTGATTGAAATAAACCATTTCCGAGTGACATAACGGCTATAAAAATGATCATGCTTATTACTGAAGACTGCTCATTTAATGTTGACATTAATAATAAACCAAGACTTGTAATCACAAGCCCTATAAAAGTTAGAATTTCAGAACCTATTTTATCTGATAAATGTCCACTAATTGGCGCTACTACAGATAAAATCAAGGGAAAAATCATAAGTATGAGTCCAGTGAATGCCGGTGAAAACTTCATCACATCCTGAAGATAAAAGGGTTGAATTATAATCGAACAAAAGATGGCAACAAAAGAAACAAATCCACAAAAAATACTTAATGAAAATAGTTTGTTTTCAAAAATTTGCAATTGTAAAAGTGGATTTTCACGCTTCTTTTCCACCATAATAAAAGCGACGAAAGCAACAATTGCTATTAAAAATCCCAACAAAATTATTGGCTTTGTAAACCCAATTTTTTGTCCTTGCCCCAATGCTGCAAATAATGGAACTATAGCAAGCATAAATAATAATGCTCCGATACCATCTAATTTTCCCCTTACTGATTTATGATCTTTAGGAAGTATCTTAAAGCTATAAAATAATGTTATTATACCTATTGGTACATTTATTAAAAATATATATTCCCAACTAGTGGCACTAACTATAAATCCGCCTAATGCTGGTCCTACCAAGGATCCAAGTGCCACAAAGGTTCCCGTAATTCCCAATGCTCTTCCTCTTTCATTTGCTGGAAATACTTCAGTGATAATTCCTTGATTGTTTGCCATAGTACCTGCAGCTCCTATTCCCTGTATTACTCTAGCTAAAACTAAAATTGGAAATGACCTGGTTATTCCACAAAATAGTGAACCTAGCGTAAATAATGCTATCCCGAACTTAAATACCTTAGTTTTACCAAGTATATCTCCCAGCCTTCCAAAAACTAATATAGTTGCTGAAATTATAATTAAATAACTTGTTACTACTAATTGAATACTACCAGATGTTACATTTAAAGCTTTAGACATAACGGGTAAAGCTACGTTTACAATACTACTATCTAAGGTACACATAAATGTTACCATTACAACTACAAATAAAATTACCCACCGGTTTTTATTACTATCCTTATTTTCCAATTTCATATCTCCTCTATCCTTGTAATTATATTAAACGACATCCTTATTATCATAACTTAACCTTTAACACATTTCAATTAATATTGTTAGCAAAGGAAAACTATGCGATAAAGATTGCAAAAGCTGCAAATATAAAATAACTTAAAATTCAATACCTTATTAATTAAATATGTATTAACTTTCATGAATAAGCCTTGTATTAATTTCTTAAATGGAGCATGCTATATATTAGAAAACAAACAAAAATTAATATTTTCATGAAGGAGAGTTATGTATGTTTGGTTATATCCTTATCTTTTTCGCTAAAATAATTGAAGTATCCTTAACCACAGTTAGAGTTGTACTTATAACTAGAGGAGAAAAATTTTATGGCGCCATTATTGGCTTCTTTGAGGTACTTATATGGTTATATGTAATTAGTACTGTACTTGTTGGAATAAGTGAAGAACCATTTAAAATGGTTGTATATGCATTAGGATTTGCTTGCGGAAACTATATCGGATGTATTTTAGAAGATAAAATAGCACTAGGACTAATGACCATAAATGCAATAGTATCAGAAAAAGATGGCGATACATTGGCTAAAATATTGAGAGCGGAAAATGTAGGAGTTACTCTTATTGAAGCAGAGGGTTTAAAAGAAAATAAAAAAATGCTTATAATACATGTTAAAAGAAAAAGAAAATCTGAAATATTAAAAGTAATAAAAAATTCTCAAATAAAGGCTGTAATCTCATTAATGGATACTAAAACTATATATGGTGGTTATGGCATTAGAAAATAAAAGTTAAAATATGATGTTCACATCATTATGCTATACTTATAATGAAAAAGTGTATTGAGGAGCTGAATAGTATGAGCGAAAAAGAAAAAATGTTAAATGGTGAAATATATAATGCCTATGACAAAAGTTTAGTACTTTTGAGAAATAAGGCTAGACACCTTACAAAACTATATAATAATACAGACCCAGAGGAAGTTGAAGGTCGAGTACATATTATAAAAAAATTAATTGGTAAAATTGGTGAAGATTTTGAAATAGAACCTCCTTTTCATTGTGATTATGGTACTAATATTGAAATAGGGGAAAATTTTTATGCCAATTTTAATTTTTTAGTCTTAGATGATGGACTTGTAACAATTGGAGATGATGTATTATTTGCTCCTAATGTAAGTATATTTACCGCAACTCATCTAATTGACCCTAAGTTAAGACCCAAGAATGCTGATTACACAAAAGCTGTTACTATAGGAAATAATGTGTGGGTTGGTGGCGGGGCTATAATAAATCCCGGTGTGACTATTGGGGATAATAGTGTAATAGGTTCTGGCAGTGTGGTTACAAAAGATATTCCATCCAATGTTGTGGCTGTTGGAAACCCTTGTAAAATAATTAAGTATCTAACTCTTCAGCTTTGTGAATAACTAAATTAACTTTATATTTAATAGTACATTACTATTAAACACAAATTTAAAATAAAAAACTACCGAAATATAAATATTTCGGTAGTTTTTTATTTTAAATTAATCCATTGGATGATTATAAATCATTCTGTCATATACATGGTCAAATCCCATCTTACGATAAAGATTTTTCGCACGTTTATTATCAAGATCTACATGAAGGGACAAATTGCCATCTGATAATTCAATTGCACGACCAATAAGTTCTGATGCCACGCCACGACCTTTATTACCAGGCTTAACACCAATATAAGCTAAATGATAAGTGGAAATAAAATTTTCAAATCCCATATTGACAATAACACAAATACCTTGTTCTTCTCCATTTCGTTTGGCTATTAGCAAAAACCCTTCTTTCATGGCTTTTTCTATAGCATCCACTGTCTCTCCCACTGAATCATTATAAGCTGCTAGCCAAGTTCGTGTCATCTCCAGTAAATCAGCTTTATTTTTCTCATCAAAACTTGTAATCTCACATACTTCAATTTCACTTCTCCCATCATTTAAAATAATTAAATGCTTTCCATTTTTAAGTTGTCCTTGTTTCACTTTTTTGGTAAAGGCCGCCATTGCATAGGCTTCTTTCCTTGAAACAATAACACCCTCAGTTTCACGAAGAATAGTAACTGCCTGCTTAAGCTCTTCTTCTTCAATGTCAATCATTTCAGCTTTAGTCTCATCAATAATTTTTATAATGGATTGGACCATATCTGTAGGTCTGTCTGGTAAACCCAATGCAGTCTTTTTAGTGCCATTATTTTCAATCTGGCTAATATGCATTTTCCTAACATACTCATTTATATCATCTTGCCATGATGAATTAACACCACATAATAATTGAGGTAATTCACTCAATTCTTCATGTACCCAGCTTTTTATTGTGCCACTATAAATGCTTGAAAGTGTATATCCAAATCCTAATTTAGTGGTTATGGTATCCACTTTAAAATCCATACGTTCTAAACACTCCTTGATCATATCTTCGAAGATGAGATGACTTATAATGGTGTTTAAATCCCATTCGCAAGTCAAATACATATTACCCTTCTCTGCTATGTCTCCTAATTGTGACCGAGTAAAGGTGTCTTTTTTATCTCGTAAATCTAACAAAACTTCACTATCTAAACGAGACATTTTCCATTTTTCTTGCTTGAAAAGGGGAATCTTCACCTCAAGTTCCTTCAATTTTGCAAATAGCATTACTGATTTTATGTAGCTTTCAGACCCATCAACTAAAATTTGCTTAAACCCCTTAGCTATAGCATCTTTTACTAATACCTCTGAAATACGGTCATATTTATGTCCTGATGGATTAGCTCCTTCAAGTTTCAAATATATCTCTCCGATACCTAATACCTTCTCTAATTTTTTTGCTCTCATTAAGGGTGTTCTTCCACTTTTTCTCATATTTAATACTCTCTCCTTCAACACTTAATTGTAATTAAATTCAAAATAGCTCTATAAAAATCCCTATTATTTTATAATATTTTTATACCATTCTTTAACTTCAACAAGATAATTTACACCAATACAATAAGTTCAAAATATATTGTTACTGGCAATCTCATCTACTCTAAATGCCTATTCTACTATGTTCTCTCATTTATAGTATAACATTTCATATCTACTTCTGCAAATATGTAGAATTTTTTGTCATTTAGTATAGATATTTTTTCATATCCGTTACGTGGCAAAATTTGTTAGGTTACTTTATTAAATCTTGGAATTCCCCTTCTATAATATTCTTTAGTAAATTGGGGTTGATTTCTATTTGAAATCCTATTTTCCCACCACTTACAATTATATTTTCTATATAAAGTGCACTTTCATGAATAAAGGTTTTATATTGTTTCTTCATACCTATAGGTGAGCAACCTCCTCTAATATATCCTGTATACTTTTGAAGATCATTAACATCTAACATTTCTATTCTCTTCTCATTAGTTATTATAGCTACTTTCTTAAAGTCTATTTCCTCTCTAACTGGAATTAGGAACACATAAATATTTTGAGAATTTCCACAAGTCACTATAGTTTTAAATACATATTTTTCATCTTTGCCTATCTTTTTTGCCACAGATATTCCATCTATCTTGTCATCTTTTACATCGTAAGTTATTACATCATATTGAACCTTCATTTTATCTAAAATTCGCATAGCATTTGTTTTTATCATTGTTTTCCCCTTAGTTTTTGTCTCTATTTATTCTATTATATCCTTTTTTCTTACCTTATACACTATTTATTAAGCATTACACTGTATGCTCCAATGTGTAATATTGAATGGTTGTCCATCTAATTTGTATAAATATGCATGTTTTCAGTCTTATTTTGATATTATATTTTTATAATATTCTATTTACTGATAATATTCTTTCTTATTTTCAAAAATGTGTTGAATTTTTTGTTTGTTCCTATATAATAGTAATAGTAATAGTGAATGAATTTATTCGTTTACATTAGAGGGGGAATAATATATGTCAGAAAAAATCAAAAAAACCAAAAAATTAACATTGATCTCATTAGTCTTAATGATTTTTACTTCAGTTTATGGATTTAATAACATGCCAAGATCATTCTACATAATGGGGTATGCTGCTATTCCATGGTATATCTTATCAGGTCTCGCATTCTTTATTCCTTTTGCTTTCATGATGGCTGAGTTTGGTACAGCTTTCAGGGAGGAAAAAGGTGGAATATACTCATGGATGTCACTATCAGTAGGCCCTAAATATGCTTTTATGGCAACTTTCATGTGGTATGCTTCTTATGTAGTTTGGATGGTCAATGTAGCATCAGGAATT
>NZ_JBOITM010000020.1:0-26638 GCF_050717535.1 Clostridium sp. | reverse complement strand
TTATCAAGTAAGAACTCATCTAAAATCTTTAACCTTTTCAATATTGTTGACGCAACTCCTGATTTTCGTGTTTCAGATTTCATTTGAAAAATATTTTCTTTAATGGACATTTCCTTTATATCATTCTGATTGAATCCTTGTAAAACAAGACTTGAAGCCTTCTTTGTTTCTAAATAAAGAAATGACATTAATTTAATTGTAGTCTTATATTCCAATTCTTTAACCATATATCACCATTCCTCTAGGCCACTATTTTGCTGTTAATTTATTATATCATTAATGGTTAAATTATAACAATTTACAACAAAAATAAAATGCTCACCTCAGAAAAATAAGCACCCCAGGGGTATTTGCGAGGGAGGAATGACCGAGCTTGCTATTTCCCATCTCTAAGATAAAGGTTTTTATGATAACTAATTTAATCTAGATATGTTTTAAGGGATTCCCTGTTTGGAAATCCCTTTTACTATTTTTCTAACTTACAACCTTTTATACTTATCCTTCAACATAAACCACCAGATAGCAGTTTACATAGTGAGGAATTTATTCCCAAGCTTACTATTGACCTTGTTTAGTTTATCATTTAGTGCTTGCTTTATTCTTTGTATATAACATCAGTTTCGTCTTGATTTAATGTATATATCAATATCTTCCACAATATAGTCCTGCCCTGTGGAATGAAGCACATCATAGAAGGATTTGATATATCCAAAAACATTGTAATTATTAAACACTTCCAGTGCAGCCTTACCCGTCATATAATGTGCCTGCTTATAGCTCTCAAGGCAAAATACTGTAAAATCGATTGTTCTATCCATGACTTCTCACCTCACACCTGCGGAAAAGTTATATTTCCGTTATTACTTTCTTCCAAAAAAAGTTCAAATAATTTTTCCGTGCTATACTGCCAAACTTTTGTTTCCTCTCGCTCCAGCATTTCATATAGATGAGAAGAATAAAGAATTGTAACAGCATCAGTATCCGATAAATTTAATTCAGCCACAATCTTTTCTACAAGCGCAGAAGATATGATAGGAATCACAGCATCAAATTTACTTTTCTCCATTACTTTCTCCTTCCAAATTTTCACAATGATCAAATACGCAAAACTCCAATGATTTCTCCGTATGAAATAGTATCTGATCAAAAAGCTTCTCCACTTTCAATCGTTTTAAAGCTTCTTCTTTATCCAAAACACCAGTTTCGAAAAGTTTTACGGTCAAATATACATTATCGTCAGCAACAGGGCCAATTACAATATCATATTCTTCTGGAATTTCTTTTCCTCTGCGATTTAGCGTGATAAAATCCAGCCATTTTTCATCAGTAGATACAAATTTTATAATGTTTAGTTGTTTTTTTGCTTTTTCTATATCAAGTTTATATACTGACAAAAATTTCTCACCTGTATTGTTTCTTAAACTGACTTTTTCAGCCCAGCGATTTGCCTGTTCTTTATTACTTGTAGTATAAAAGCCTATGCCAAAATCAAGCAGACGATTACTTTTCAAAATTACAGGTATTCCTACAGAGACATCACTTCCGTGATAGATATTCACTCTAATCCCTCCAATATCTTTGAGATTATTTTCTGCTCCTTCATAAGTGCAGAGAGCATTTTTTAATAAATATATTTTTCATTACTGTTATTTTACTCTACAACTCTGTTTTAATCAACCAATTTATAGGCTATCTACATATCTACGTATCACTTGCTACAGTGAAGACATCATCATCTAAACATATAGCAAACCCATTTTCGATAAACCACCCTTCCTTTTTAAACCTTTCCATTAATTCTATTTCACTATGCTCATATAATAGAAATTTATATAAGCTTTCACAATTAGCTTATTTTTACATGAGTGTAAAAATAAGCACCCCAGGGAAATAAGCTTTTTTAGTTATGTATTATGTTTGTTATTTTTGCCAACTAAGAATCCTTCCGTCAGATTGTTTAAGATTTAATGTAAGTATATTATTTTTATAAACATCATTATGAATTTTCTGCCCACCATTAAATTCAATAATTACTTCTACATCTTCTAAGCAATGATTAATTGCAATTAATACATATTCATTTTCAGTTTCATGCAATCTAATAATGGGTGCAAACATTTGTTTCTCGTCTATCTTACGGTTAACTTCAATATTTTTGATAATATTATAGCCACCTTTATCCATAAATCCAGTTAATATCTTCTCCACAACTTCATCGCTTGTTTGATTATAATAATAACCGCAGAAAGTCCCAATCCATATAGCCTTACCCTTTCCAACCCTTCTTTCAGTGATTGCAGGCTGTTTATCATCAAATTCTGCAATTACTTTTATAGTACTATCCATTGGGCGAACGAGTTGTCGGTATAGCATACCCTTAAATTCCTCACCGCTTTCCTTAAATTTCGCTGTTGTCTCTCCCCAATCTGGTGTAGCCTGGATATCTATATGCATCAAACCGAAAAGTTCCTTTAACATAAAACTTTTTTGATCAAGCAATGTCGCTTCATCAAACAATCCAGGACATGCCTCTGCTATAATAGTTCCCCCTGCTTTAACAAATTCTATAAAAGCTACTATCTCTCTCTTCGAAAGAGTAATGGTCATCGGTAAAAATAATGACTTAATACCGTCATTTTTTAAATCTTCCAAATAGTCCTCATGGCAGAAGCGTATAGGTAAAGACCTTTTATATGCCGCTTTATATATACCAAACACACTACCGGAATACATCTCTTCTTGTCTTCCGGCGCAGTAAGAAAAAACCTGACTATTCCTTGATAAGTAGATTGCATTTGTTGATAATACTCTGTGCATCCTATCCAAAATATCCACATTTAAGGTTTTACAACATTTTGATGCTTCTATTGACCGTTCTGTATTTTCGCCCTCAAAGCCAGTCAGGCCGAATCCTGGTGCTTCAGTTCCCGAAGGTTCAGGCGCATACTGCCAGTATATAACTCCTTTACCCCCTGAGGCTATTGTGTTCCAGTTCCAAAGTCGTATGTCATGAGCATTCGGTACTTCGCTACCTAATATCCCTGCCTTTCCAGCCCCACCCTGCAGTTCAACCTGATAATACATTTTGCCCCTTGATGCCTCTGCAATTATCTCATTATGAGCAAAATGACTAATTATATGTTCCTTTCCCATCAACCATTTAGGGAAACTTGAAAGTCCAAATATATCTACCTCAGGCGCAAGTAGAAACTCATCTCCAAGCTCATTGGCAAGCCCACCCTTTATACGGTTACCAAGTGTTGCACTATATGCAACATGGGTTTGAATTTTTTTATTAGGCGCGCCTTTTTTTGCAGCTTCAACTCTTAATCTTAACCAGTCTCGTAGATTATATAGCCAAAAGATACGCCAATCCATCATGTCCGCATATGTGCCAAAACGAGTTGGTGGAGTTACCTCACTCCAGCTGATATAATTTCTAAACCATTTTTCATTAAGTTTTTCTAATTCACCATATTTTGATTTTAACCATTCTAAAAATTTATGACGAGAATATTTACAGTAACAAAGGATATCTTCACGATAATCAAACATGGGCTCTAAGTGTGGTTCATTCCATACATCTATCGCAATTATATTATCATTTTTGGAAAAATGTTCAGCTGTTTTCTCTATAAATTTCAATGCAAGCCTTGACCCTTCAGGGCTATCGAAGCATAACCCAGGCCAGCCTCCAGAAGGAATATTCGCAGGACCGCCATATGAGACCGTTGCTCCCTTGCATGTCTGATAAAGCGCATCTTCATTACCTTCAAGAGTCCAATAAGGTGCACCCTCTGGAATGGTATTTATTACAACTTTAAGGTTGTATTTCTCTGCTAACAAGACAAGTTCATCAATTTCTTCAAAGTCAAAACAACTCGGTCTCTTCTCTATTCTGTTCCACACTGCCCAAAACTTTACTGTGTTAAAGCCAAGTTTTTGCATATTTTTAAAATCTCTATTCCAATCACACTTGTTAGGAAACGGTGGTCTATAATACTGCGACCCAAAATACATAAATTATTTCCTCCTTTATCCCTTTACTGCTCCAGCAGTTATACCAGTAACTAGATATTTTTGCATAAAGAATCCTATTATTATTATTGGTAATATTGTTATTGTAGCCGCAGCAGAACACTTACCCCATTCTACGGATACTGCCCCAGCATATTTAGCAATACCTACAGTAAGTGTATATGTTTTTAAATTAGTAAGTTGCAAGGCATACATTAACTCATTCCACGAGAATTGCATTGTTAGGATTACCGCTGAAGCAACAGCCGGCTTTAGCAATGGGAATATCACTAGAAAAAACGCTCTTACCCTAGAACAACCCATTACTGTAGCAGCCTCTAAAAGTTCATTTGGTATGTTTCTTATAAAGCTAGCCAAAAGCCAAGTGATAAATGGCAGAGTAGTAGCCGAGTGTGCGAGTATTGGGCCAAAATATGTCCCAGTTATTCCAACTCGATTTAGCATAATGTATAAAGGTATTAAAATTGTAATTGTTGGAACAAGCTTACCCAAAAGCATTATGTTAGAAAGCTTTAGTCCTATATTTGATTTAAACAATTTCATACCGTAAGCTGCCAAAGCTCCAAGCGAGATAGTAATTACCATAGTTGATACTGCTATTATCATGGAATTAGTAAAATACTTTCCAAAACTGTCCAATTCGAATATCTTTTGAAAGTTTGCTAATGTTGGTGTAAATATCAAATCCGGGGGCATTTTTTTAATATCGAGAGTTCTTTTTAAAGAATTAGAAATTAGAATATATATAGGGGTTATTGTAAAAATAGTCATTAAAATTAACATCACAATTTCTGTAAGTCTCCAATACCATTTGGTCTTATATCTCATAATTACATCTCCTTATTGTATGGCCTATTCTTTAACTTTACTTATGTTATGTTTAATAAATGGTATCCCAAAACATATAAGAGTAATTGTCATCGCTACAATTGAAAGTGCCATAGCATATCCCATATCTATATTTTCAAAGCCCTGCTTATAGGCATAAAGACTTATAGTAACGGTTGAATTATTTGGACCGCCACCTGTTAATGAATAGATAATATCAAATGCCTTGATTGTATCCACCCCACTAATAAGAAGTATTACCATATATATATCCTTAAGCATTGGAAAAGTAATCGATTTAAAAGCTTGAAAACCATTTGCGCCATCTACATAGGCAGCATCATACATCTCCTGTGAAATAGAAACAAGTCCCGCAGTAAGTACAATTATTACAAATGGCACAGTCTGCCACCAATGGGCAATAATTGTAGAGATTAAAGCTGTGTATTGACTTGTAACCCCGGAAAATTGGTCCATTCCTATACCGAAAAGTCCCAGGAACCAGTAGAGTATACCTTGAGAATCATATATATAACGCCATATTAATCCTACGACTATAGGTGATACCATTAACGGAATTGTTATAATTGGTCTTAGTATATTCGCGGCAGGTTTGCACAATCTGAACAGAAGAACCGCAGCAAGTGTGCCAAAGAAAAAATCACCAGCAATTGCCCCAGCTGAAAACAGTAAAGTATTTATTACACTTCTTATTGCGGTTTCATCATTAAAAAATCTAATATAATTGCTAATGCCTGTGAAATCACGCATGATATTAAAATTTCCATAGCTGAATTTAAAAAAGCTAATAAATAACCCATAAAACAAAGGAATAACCATTACGACTAAAATCATTATCATAATAGGTGTCATTAAAAGTGTTGGTAATAGATCACCCTTTTCAAGGGACCAGTAAAATTTTTTTTTCATATTTAACCTCTCCTTTCATAAAAAGCTATTATGAATGTTGTATAATATAGTATTGATAGATGAACTACCAATACTATATTATTTGAAAATAAACTATACCTAATAATAGATTATTTGCTAAAATCGACTTCTTTTAAATTATTTTGAACCTTTTTCATCACGTCTTCAGGTTTAGCATTAGTTGTAGCGATTTCAGACATACCAACCGTTACAGCATCTTTAAGCTTTGAGAAGTTTACAAGTGCTGGATCAATTTTTCCATTTGAAAGTTCTGTCATAACTACAGGAAGGAATGGTGTTTTCTGGAGTACCTCTGCATCTTTAGCTAATGATTCAACAGCACTAATTTGTGAATTTTTCAAGGTCTGCTTCTTTTCAATTTCAGGACTTGTTAACCACTTTATGAACTTAAATGAAGCAGCTGGATCTGTAGCATTCTTTGGAACAGCCCATATCCAGAATGCATTGTTAGCAGCAGTTTTACCACCTGCACCGTTAAGTGTTGTATATTTCACCGTATCGACTATTTTTGATTTCTCTGCATCCTGGTTTTGGTTTGCAAGTCCACTCATAATTATGCCAATAGGTGCTATTTTTGTACGCACAGCTTCAGCTGTTTCATCATGTGACCATGCTACAGCACCCTGTACAGCATATTTTGCAAGCTCGTCATAGGCAGCCGCAGCAGCAATACATTTATCAGATGTCAAGTCAAGTTTTCCATTTGAATCAAAATAGAATCCATCATCAGAAAACAGAAGCTGTGACCAAAGTGTAAATGAAGAACTGGATTGTTTGAGAGGCATAGCAATACCTGAACCCTTGCTCTTAAAATATTTTGCAACTTCAATCAACTCATTTAAATTTGTAGGTACCTTCTGTCCCTCTTTTTCGAACACTGCAGAATCATAAGCAATAATCATGCATTGAGCATAGGTTGGAATTCCATAGGTCTTGCCATCTAATTTACACCCATCCATCATGCCTTTGGAATAGATGCTTGTGTCAAGATTTTCGGCTTTAATTAAGTCATCCACAGGATACAAATATCCAGCATCTACATATTCCTTAATCCACTGTATATTCACCCATACTGCATCATAGTTTCCTGCTGTTCCTGGCGCTGCCTGGAAAGAAAGCACCTGCTTCTGCTTTAGATTGCCATAATCTACATCGTCAATTGTTACTTTACCATTTGAGTAATCCTTTACAAGAGCCTTTTGATCATCTGCATGTGGCCCTGCCCAACGGGAAACAAGCACTTCTGCCTTTGCCGCAGACTTTTCTTCTGAACTTGAAGCAGGTGTTGCAGTCTGGGACTTTGTGTTAGAGCAACCTGTCATAGAAAGTATCATTAATGCAGAAAGAACAGCCAGTAATTTTAGATTCTTTTTCATTTTTAGCCCTCCATTTATTATTTATTTAAGCAAAATGCTGTTATATTAGCATTTTGCAAAATTTCAAAATTTGTCCAAATTTAATAAGCTTGTTTTAGTTTTACACATAATAAAAGTTATCCTATTATGATATTTTCAGCTCCAAGCATCTTTAGTTCCTTCAACCATCTGTCTTTTTCTTTCATGCCTGCACTTTTTATATTAATTTCTGATTCACCTATGCCTAATTTCTCTGACTTTGAATTACCTAAATTATGATAGGCCATAATTTCTCCATGATGAATTTTAGGATATTTTTTTAGTAATGAAGCGATACCAGAAAGATGCTCTAGTGAATCATTAACCCCAGGTATTAACGGCAGACGAAGTATGATATTGGCATCCATGTTATACAATAAATCTAAATTCGACAAAATCAGCTCATTGTCCACACCACAAAGCCGCTTGTGAATATTGCTATCAGTCACTTTGTAATCAAAGAGAAACAGATTTATGCGAGGAGCAATCTTTTTATATTGCTCCTCCTTTGCATATCCACAGGTTTCCATACAAACATTAATATCCCCAATTTTATCCAAAAGATGCTCAATAAATTCAAATTGCTGCATGGGTTCCCCTCCGGTAAGTGTTATCCCACCTTTTTGAGTGTTATCCTTCATATCCTCATAATAAGGGAGGTCAATCCTTATCTTTTCCATTACTTCATCCACGGTGTACCGTCTACCAATTATTGAAATTGCATCATAGCAACACACCTTAGCACATTCCCCGCAGCCAACACAAAGTTGATTATCTACACTAAGCAGCCACTTTCCATTTTTTTGTACCTTTAATAAAGCTCCTGATGGGCATACTTTCGTACACTCAAAGCAAGCAGTACAAAGCATATCATTGTATAAAAGCTGTGGCTTTCTAATATATGATTCTGGATTATGACACCATTTACACCGAAGAGGACAACCTTTAAAGAAAATACTTGTTCTTATTCCAGGTCCATCCTTTAGAGATAGGTGCTGAACATCAAATATCATAGCTGAAATCTCTTTAGTATGTGACACGATCATAAATCTCCTTTTGAATGTCTTTTTTCAAATTAACAAACCTTGCACTAAATCCTCCGACACGTACAATCAAGTCCTTGTAATCTGATGGATTTTTCATTGCATTATACAAATCTTCTCTCCCAACAACCGAAATCATAAGTTGCGCCCCTCCACGTTTGAAATAATTATCAATAACTCCTAATAACTTTTCTTTAGAATCCTGAAAGGTTTCTTTAGTAATTCGTACATTCTGAACCATTCCAGCATGGTTATTATGGGATGGCTTTAAAATAGAGTTAAACATGGCAGTCAAACCATTCTTATCATTCCCCGGTGCCGGGTTATTAGCATTTGCCATAGGCATTCCCGACTTGCGTCCATCTGGTGTTGCTCCCACCCATCTTCCCAAGGTTGTATTTTGAGCATTATTTATAGTCACCGAAAGATAGCTTTTTAGACCGACCTTAGGAGCTTGAGCTTTAATAGTTGTACATAGAAAATTTTGTAGTTCAACAAATATAGTGTCTACATAATTAATGTCATTACCATACTTAGGTACATCCATAAACATACGGCGCAACTTATTATTTTTATAGAAATTATTATCTATTGCTTCAATCAACTGCTTTGGAGTAACCATTTTTTCTTCAAAAATCAGCTTTTTAATTGTTGCAAGACTATCTGCAGCATTGACGGCACCATAAAGTTCTATTGTTCCCGCAAGGTAAGCACAACCCCCACTAAAAATTCCTTTACCTTTTTCTATACAACCCTCGTAAAGCATACTAACCATCATAAATGGATGAATTTGTCCCGTTTTCTCATATTCGTATTTTTCAAATTTAGCCTCTGCTTCAGCGTAATAGGTAAGTAGCTCCTTGTAGTTCTCCAAAAATTCCTCATAACTTTTACATTCTACAAGTGATTTTGTTTTTGGCGCAATATAACTATCTACCATAGGATCATAACCACCTCGAATTGCAAGTTCCAATATTTTAAGTGTATTCATTGAACCATTGGGACTTCCAAAGCTAAAGTGGTCAAATTCAATTTCTCCGCAGCCAAGTGGCATATATTTTTCTGCTAGTTTTCTATCTACTTCAAACGCAGCCATCACAGAAGGAACTAAAACCTCATCATTATACAAGAGAGGATAAGTTCTTCCTTCCTCGATACAGCGTATGGAATTTTCCCACACTAACTTTGGAGTTTCATTATTAAATCTTAATGTAAGCTGTGGTAGTATTTCCTTTACCGTACGACAAGCTTCAATTGCTACAAGACAGAAGCGATCTGCATTTTCTGGGTTTCTTCGGCCATACCCTCCCACAATCACACGACCATCGGTTTCACTGTCTAGTGAATCGATGAGTCGGAAGTACGTTTGTACCATTAAAAGCGCTTCTCCCTCAGAAATAATCTTGTTATCGATATCATGAACATATAAATCTCCAATTTGCTCATCAAGCCTTCCAAACTGCAGTAGTGGACACATAACACCATATAACCATATTAGCTGTAACCCCTCCAACATTGAGGTAGGAGCTTTTTGGGTTATGTTCATAAGTGCAACAGCAAGGTCGCTCAACTGTTTTTTTCTTTCGTTATTTTCGGCTGACACTGCGAGTTTCTTAGCTTCGCTGCAGTATAATATACACATATTTTTAAGTATTTTTAATGAACCAATCATACTTTCATATAAAATAACATCGCTACCACTCTTGAGTTTTTTTGTAATATTTGTCTTAATCTCTTCCTCTAATCCTGTTATACCAATTCTAACAAGCTTATCAAAATCAACAAATGCACCTGCCATACGAATTATTGGAGAGGCAGGCAGTGGTAGCACCTTCCATTGTTCTGTTGGCAATACTTCCTTAATATCCTTTGGGGTATTGCGAAGTACTATATCATAAGTATTTTTGCCCTTCCAGAATGTTAAAATGTCATGAAGGTCCTCACGATATTTTGCATTTCCTTCTTGGAACTCAAGTGCAGCTACTACACGTTCTTGGTTTATATAGTACCCAAAACCACCTGTTTGTCCTTGTATACCAAGACCCACAACACCCATTTCCATTCTTCCAGCCAAAACATCTTCGCCTTGAATTGGGTGCATTATTGCAGGATATTGAGCCTCTAGACATGCCAGTTCAATTTGTGCTATATTAGTATATTTCGCAGTAGCATCACGGTATGCATTCGTAAAATCAATCTCGAATTGCAGGTTATTTCTTGGATTTTCCACCTTAAAATTATTCATAAATATCACCTCTTATAAAGAATTAACGTTTGAATTAATTTTCAATTACTAATATAACTTCACGTAATCTTAATATCATCTTAACAATTCTTGAACAATTGTTCTTGTCTTTCATTGATAATTCTTTTGTTATATATTGATATTTAAAATATTAAACTATGAATAACGCTTATCTGTTGAAATTATATGTGTTGGAGATTTTCTTATATCATTTACGTAAAGTCACTCCTCATTACTAATCGGAATTCCTTGAATAATTCTGGTATCAACTATCAAGTTATTGTATATTTTTTCTTTGACCTCCAATGTATCCTTATTTTTCCGCAGTTGTATAGGTGACATACCATAAAGTTTATTAAACAAATGATAGTAATTACTCAAATTTTCGAAACCAACATCGTAACAAATATCAATGACTTTTCTATTAGTAGAAATAAGTAGTTGTGCCGAATGAACTACTCGAATTTCATTTATAAACTGAGTAGGTGTTTTATTGAGATATTTATGGCAAACTCTTGTCATATGTTCATTTGTTTTACATGAAAGCCGATACATTGCCGGCAATCCTTCCGTAAAATTGTCTTTTTTTAGCATTTCCAAGCTCAACCATCTCAACCAATTAGGCATACTAGTCTTGTTTTTAGTAAATTCTATTGGAAAATAATGAGTAATTATATTCATTATGACTATTCTTAATTGCGAATTCACTTTATCATTCATAAGGTTTTTAAAGACAACGAGTTCCTCAAATTCTGTCATTAGATTATTGAAATTAATTTGGGATATCTGAATGCTTGGAGAAAATGGTATAGACAAGAGTCGCTCAGGAACAAAACCGGAACTAAGATAAGCGAATAATTCATTTATTATTTCTACGGGTATAATAACATTGGTTATTTGAAAATCCGATGTCATATTGTCATAGTAATGATAATCATTCGGGCGTACAAAGACAATCATCGCAGGTGACAAAGGCTGTGTATATCCATTAACAGAATGGATAGCTCGGCCTTTATTTACTAAAAAAAGCTCATAATAATCATGTGAATGAGCAATTTTTAACTGATTATGGTCTTTAATATATGAGATTATACCTCTATTAGGATTGTTGATAAATCTACTAACAAGCAATTTTTTTTGACTCAATTTAAATCACCTCTTATATAAAATTAATGCTTTCCAAAAATGTATATTCAGTTCTCTTTGTGCTCTTACTTTCAAATCTTCTACAACATAATTCAAGAAGTATCTACTGTTTTTCTTTTAAACTTGTATTAGGGTGTTTTTGCATATCCCAACGAAAAGGTATATTAGCATATTAAATAAGGCAATACTATCAGCCCTGCAACTTTTGCACAACAAAAATGCTAGCTTTTCCTTTGAAAATTCAGGCAAGGTCTCTATAACGTAGGTTAAAAACGAGTTTATTTGTTCTTTTGTCAACGAAAGGTTTTCGTGTAATGCATTTTTAAGTAGGTCTAAAACAACTTGAACAGCTTCAAAAAATTGTATATCTTGAAGTTAATTGCAGCAATTAAAAAATAAGCCACCTATAGTACTTAAATCCTCATTATTGCGGCTTTGAGTAGATAACATAATATATCTTGTAAACACAATAGTTGTATGTGCAACCATAGAATCATAAGATCGTCCTTGAAATTCTTTTGCCCGATTTAAAAAGGATTTATTCTCTCCTTAAAGTATTCGTCGTTTATGTAATTATCCCTCCCTGAGGACTCAAGTGATCTTTCAAATGTTGAGTAAGATGATTCATTTATTAGCTTATTTTTACACGAATGTAAAAATAAGCACCCCAGGGGTATTTGCGAAGGAGGAACGACCGAGTTTGCTATTGGTAGCATTAGGTGCATTCTTAAAATTAGAAATGATTTGGGTAATTGCTGATATAGTAAATGGACTTATGGCAATTCCAAACTTAATCGGATTGATTGGATTAAGTGAAGTTATTATAAATGAAACAAGAAAATACTTCAGAGATATTGAAGATGATGAAATGCTTAAAGTAGCAAAATAAATAATTAGAAGGAAGCTTTTGGCTTCCTTCTTTTGTGGTGTACTATTTTATTGACTCAGCGATTTTTATTAAATAATCATTACTTAAATCAGTTCCTGAAACATTGTAGTACCTACCTTTCTTCCAAAACATTATCTGAACAGTATTGTTTGTTCCGCTTGTTCCAAAGTCGGAAATATAACCATCGTCACCATTTATTTTCACCTTATCCCATTTTCTTCCGTCACCATTTATTATTAAGTCTAGTCCATCTGGCTCCTCTTTTTGAAATATTTGTAATGATCTAAATCTATCACCCTTATAGTTTATAACCAAGAGGTGCTCACAAGGTGGTATCTTGTTAACAGTAGGAACATCAAAACTAAAATTTACTATACTAAGATATTGATTTACTTTTTTCAAATCGCCTAAATCAATAGTAGGTTCCTGAAATTTAAAAAAAGTATATTCTTTTATTTTATTTCTTTCTGATATAACATTCTCATTTGATATTAACTTTATATATTTGTTTTCAATATTAGAAAATGTTTTATCAATTTTAATCACTTTAGAATTTGTATTCAGAGTATTATCTTCAATTATTGCCTCATTACTTGAATTTTGTAATGGATTTACTAAAACATTGAAATCAGGTCTCTTTTGCTTAGGATCTATCATTCCAGAATCAATCCAATATCCGACCACCTTATTTTCGGCTATTAACATCACAATATCATATTTCAATTTTGTCAATTCGAAGTCACCATTTTCAATTTCACAAGTATATATTTTAATTTTTTCACCCATATACGAAGAAAAATCCATGCCACTGTGTTTAGATAATTCATTTCTTTGTTTCAGTAGGTCACCAACGTTAATGCCATCATTGACGACTTTAAAATCACTTGGAAGTTGAATATCTTGTATAACTCCACTGTTTACAACAAACTTTAGTTTCTTCAAGTTTAGAAAGCTTTGAACAACATTTTGATAATTTACTCCTGCTACTAACTTCGTATCAGCATTATTTTGAGTTTGAACATAAGGACTTGCAACAGTTTTGGGATTTACCAAACATACAAGTGCAATTAAGGTTATAAGAGACACTCCTATAAAAGACCATTTAAGTGACCTTTTTTTAAATGAAGTAATCATACTAATTCTCTTTTTTAAATTTGATTTATCTGATATTAACCCGGCTCCATTAAATAAATCATGTGATTTTGAAAATAATCCAGCCATATTAATAATAGTACAACCATAATTATTGTAGCAATTAGTTTGGAGATAATGCAGTACCTTCTCATCACAGGCGAGCTCGCAATCTTGTTGCATTTTATAAAAGGAATACCAAATAATAGGATTAAACCAATTAAAAGCAACTAATATAAACATAGTAGAATTTATCAATATGTCTTTATATTTTAGATGAATTAATTCATGCAGAAAAATATGCTTTTTCTGCTCCTCAGTGAACTTATAAATTATTTTACTGGATATTAATATTTGGGGCTTAAACGCACCATATAAAGATATACCGCTTATATTACTTGAATATTTAATAGGTATATAACCATTTATGCTTGTCATAACCTGACAGGAATTCAATATATAAAGTGTATCTTTATCTTCACAAACCTCTTGATTTCTTAATCTCTTATTGAAAATTAAATTAAGAATAAATATAAATAACAATGCAGTAAGCATAACTATGAACCATATAATGCTTGCTAAATTAAACAAGTCTAAATTTCTTGATTTAACACTCTTTATGTTTTCTGATGACATAGCAATGGGATTAATAGTAGCTTTATTTGTATTACTATTCACATTACTTTGTTCTATTTTATTATTATTAATAATTGGTATGTTTGCTGATACTTCAATATTGGTTGTTGTCTTTGTAAAAATGTTGAATATGCTCAATGGACTTTGGTAACTATAAGGAATCGCAAGTCTTACAATAAGAAGCATCCATATATAATAGTGCCATGAAGCACTTAACTTATTTTTAAATAACTTCTTTATAATCATAATTAGTATTGCTAAAAAGCTACCCATTGCAGATGAAATAAGAATTGCCTTAAATAATAAATTAATAAACACCAATGAAACACCCCCCTCTTAACTCCGTTTATTATCAAGCATTTTTTTCAATTCCTGAATATCTTCTTCAGTTAATTCCACATCATTTATAAAGTTTTTTATAAATAATTTTTTAGAACCATTATAAATCTTATCAATCAGAGTTTCTGTTTCTTCTTTTCTAAGCTGTTCTTCAAGTACTATAGGATAATATCTGTAACTTTTTGTTTCTTTTATAACTCCTACAGCACCTTTTTTTACAAGTCTGCTTAAAAACGTCTGAATTGTTGTTGGTCTCCATGTTGAATCATTCTTTAAATTTTGAATAATTTCAGGTGATGTGAGTATTTTGTTTTCCCATAATGCTTTCATGATAAGCCATTCTGCTTCAGTTATTTTTATTAGGTCTTTCACCTTAATACCTCCTACTACATTTGTAGTTTATGAACTCATACTACGCCTGTAGTTTTCATATGTCAATAGCTCTCCAAACACAATTACCCCGGGGGGGCTTTTGCCTTTCTATATTTCCCATATTGTTTGAGACACCCTTTCCACGGCAAATGATAAGTTAATGATGCTATTTTTGTAGAATCTTATAATGAAATACTTGAATCAATAGCATAGTAGTTTATATAAAGTGGTTATAAGTTCATGATTGTAGCGATAAACTTCATCCGGAGGATAAAGATTTTACATTAGGGGAATTTGGTGAATGTATCGCAGATACTACAGGCAGCAAAGAATATGATGTAAATTATCGTTTGATGACAAAATCAGAAGGATATAAAGGGTATAGAGCTGCAGTAAGAATTGTACGAATAGATGGTGGAAAACCATCTACGTTTATTTGAATGGTGAATTGTGTAATTAGATTAAAGTTGCAATTGATAAAAACCCTCTGTTGAAATTTAATCAACAGAGGGTTTTTGTAACGTAATAAGTAATTATGTTATCATAAATTCATTAGCTAACTTTACAGCCCCATCTGCATTAGATGAATATCCATCGGCTCCAACGGATTTCCATAGTGTTCTATCCCTATTGAATAGTTGCCCACCTATAATTATTCTAACATTGCTCAATTCTTTCAAATTCCTTATAGCAGTAATCATAGATTTTACTGAATTAAGATAGTAAGGCATTGTACAAGAGATTGCCAGAATATCAGCTTTACGGTCTTTTAGTGCTTTTATCAGACTCTGCGATGGAACGTCAGATCCAAGGAAATAAGTACACCAGCCGTCCATTTCAAAGAAATCTGTAACCATACGTATGCCAATATTATGTGAATCCCCAGATGTACTTAGAGATACTAAGGAATGCCCATTTTTTACAGCAGATGTATTGAGATAAGGACAAAGCTGGGACATTATCAACTGTGTAGAATTTGAAAAATAATGTTCTTGATAAACATCTATAATATTCATATCCCACTGCTGTCCAATTTCTATAAGAGACCTTTCGAATACCTCAGAATATAGTGTCTTTATATCAATCATGTCACTAGCAACTGCATTTAAAATCAGTTCACTAGCTATTTGCAATTCACCGTTAATTAAAGCCTTAAAATATGAATTCTTTAATGCAAGTATCGCTGGGTCAATGAAAATGTTGGATAATTGCATTGAATCTCTATGTGAAAAATCTTCATTATAGTTCTTTACTTCTGATCTTCCAAATAAGTAATCCATAGAAACATTAAAGAAGTCTGCAATTTTTAGCAGAGTTTCTTCATCAGGAAAGCGCTTACCTTGCTCATAATTGGCTATAGTTGTTTGAGCTAAACCAAGCATTTCAGCTAAATCCTTCTGAAGTAAATTATTTTCTACACGAAGATTTTTTATTCTATTATAAAAACTACTTATGTTACTCACCCACCCTTCAATTATACATTGCCACAAAAGAACGAAAAATTCAACAGTTTTTATTCTTATTTTAATAATTTTGTTATTTTAGGAAAATTATGTTGATAAATTACAATTTGTGTTATATGATTCGATTATAACACATTCTGAAATGAGACGATTAACAATTTCTATTACTAATATTTAATTTTTTTTAATTTATTATAAATATATATAAATGTGAAATGAGGCAAAATAATAATAAAGGAGAAAGCATATGTGTAAAGAAAATTGTAATTTAATAAATAATATAGTATATGATAATGCTTATATTGATTTAATTACGGGCCTTAAAAATAAAAATTACATAGATTATATGTTGCCTGAAGTGATGCGACAGAAAGGAAACTGTAACTATCAAGCTATTCTTATAGATTTAGATGAATTTAAAATATTTAATAATACTTTGGGATATGACTTTGGGAATAAGTTACTAAATGAAGTGGGCAAAAGATTATCAAATACCTTTAAGAATAAATCTATCGTTATATATTTTGGTTCTGATAGATTTTTAATAATCACTTTTAATGAAGATAGTATTAATAACTATGCAGAAAAAACACTAAATGTGTTAAGAAATACATTTTTAATAGAAAATACTTTTATAAATTTAACTGCTAGTATGGGAATTTATATAAATACAAAAGCTGAAAACATATTTGTTGCAATTCAATATGCGAATATAGCTTTAAATTATGCAAAAGAACAAGGGAAAGATTGCTTTAATATATTTAAAATATCAATGAAAGATGAGATGTTTAGAAAAGCAAAAATAAAAGATAATCTTAAAAATGCTATTAAAAATGATCTGCTAGAGGTGTACTATCAACCTAAAATTAATTCAACAAATGAAAGTCTAATGGGAATTGAGGCACTGCTTCGGTGGACGGATGAGGAACTTGGAACTATTTCACCAGATGAATTTATATCTGTTGCGGAGGAGACAGGAATTATTATAGAACTGGGTAGATATGTACTCAGAAAAGTCTGCATGCAAATAAAAACATGGGAAGAAAGGGGAATTAATTATAGAAATGTGGCTGTGAATATATCAGCAAAACAGTTTAAGGATGTATCTTTACCAGAATACATAGCAAATATTTTAAAAGAATATGGGGTATCACCAAATGTTTTAGAACTTGAAGTAACAGAGAGTGCTATTATTGAAAATATTAAACGTTCAGATAAAATGATTAATGAGTTTATAAAAAAAGGTATTAAAATAGCCATAGATGATTTTGGGACAGGTTATTCCTCGTATATACAACTAAGTAACCTAAGTATAAATACACTTAAAATTGATAAAAGCTTTATAGATTTTATCAATTGTGATAATAAAAAAAATTCCATTATTAAAAACATCATAGATTTTGCTCATATTATGGACCTGAAGGTTGTAGCAGAGGGTGTTGAGCAAGAGCATCAGCTGAAAACATTAAAAGAATATGGTTGTGATATAATTCAAGGATTTTATTATAGTAAACCACTTTCTACTAAGGATATCGAAGAATATATTATGAAAAAATAAGGGGCGCGTTAGGATGAGACTTTTTGTTAATTTAGGGGTAAAGAAAAAACTTATATTAGTATTTTCAGTGATTTGTATTTTTATGATTTTGATAGGATTGCAGGGTATATTAAGTTCATCAAAAATAAATGAGGGTTCTAAGTCTATATATAGTTATGGGCTAATACCTATTAAGGATTTGGAAGAAATTAAAGGTAACATTAATGAAATGAGAGTTAATATGCTTGGAATTGTTTTTGAGAGAGATAAGTCGAAATTAGATGAACAAATAAAGAGTATAGATGAATTAACCAATGAAGATATAAAGTTTCAAAAGGAATACGAAAGTATACCTTCAAATTCAATAGAAGAGGATAAAACATATGATGAATTTAAAATTGAATTAGCAAAATATAGAGAGGGAAGAGTTAAGATAATAGAACTTGCAAAAGCTAACAACTATGAGGAGGCAGTTAAGATTTTTAATTCTGACATAAATGAAATAAAAATTTCTATGTTTGAAAAATTAGAAAAATGTATCGAAATAAATGAAAAATCAGCTGCACAGGCCAATTCAGATAATATAGCTCAGTTTAATAAGGTTAGATATACAATAGTAATTTATACAGCTATAGCATTTTTTATTATGATTTTTATGGCATATATATTAAGTAAAAATATAATAGTTCCATTAAATAAGATAAAAACGTTAGCAAATAGGTTAGCTTCCTACAATTTCTCAACTCCACTTAATATTACAAGGAAAGACGAATTTGGACTAACAGCTGTAGCGTTAAATACTGCACAAGAAAATGTAAATAGCTTAATAAAGGTAATTATGGAAAATACACAGGAGATAAGTGCATCGTCTGAGGAACTTTCAGCTACAGTTCAAGAGTTATCTTCAAAAGCTATAATTATAGATGAAGCAGTAGATTCTATCGCTGTGGGTATGCAAGAGGCAAGTGCATCATCAGAGGAAATAAGTGCATCTGTTGAAGAAGTAGATTCAAGTATTAATGTATTATCTTCAAAGGCCATGGAAGGAAGTAATAATTCCTATCAATTTAAACAAAGAGCTACTGAGGTTAAAAATAATAGTCAAAAGGCTATTAGTGAAACTCAAGAATTATATTCTGAAAAACAAAAGAAAATGGAAAAAGCTATCGAAGATGGAAAAGTAGTGGATAGTATAAAAGTTATGGCAGATACTATCGGAAGTATAGCAACACAAACCAATCTACTTGCATTAAATGCTGCAATAGAGGCAGCAAGGGCTGGGGAACAGGGAAAAGGATTTGCAGTGGTAGCTGATGAGGTAAGAAAACTTGCAGAGCAGTCGGCACAAGCAGTAATAAATATTCAAGATACTATTGTTAAGGTTCAAGGGGCATTCAAAAGCAGTATTGACACAGGTAGCGATATATTAGAATTTATAAATACACATGTTCAAGAACAATTTAAAGCATACGAAGAAACGGGAAATAAATATTATAATGATTCAGATTTTGTAAGCAAAATGTCTGAAGAAATAGCAGCTATGTCTGAAGAAATTACAGCAACAGTTGGACAAGTAAGCCAAGTAGTTCAAAATATGGCTGAGTCTTCACAAAGCTCAAGTGAAGAAGCAATTATAATAAAAGAGAGCATGAATGAAACGTCCCAGGCTATAGAGCAAGTAGCATTAACAGCACAAAGCCAAGCAGAACTTGCTCAAAAATTAAATGAAATAGTTCAACAATTTAAGATTTAATGTTAGCAAACAATAACTTCCAGTTTATGTTTGCTAATGGGGTCGTGTCTGGAACCAATAATTGTAAATATCAAGGAGTTCTAAAGAGGATACCTTTTCAAAATGATTAAATTGATCATTTTGAAAAGGTATCCTCTTTTTAACCACTGGTTCGTACAAAAGCGATTTTCTTTAAAAGTTCAAATTCTCTTTGACTATTGATTGACATAACGGTTCCCCCTTTTGTGCATATAATTATATATAGTATACTAAATTCAGAATAAAACTCAAAATGTGGATAGGCATACCATAATATAATCTTGTCACCTTTCAAAAATTGGAAATGAATTTGATAATCACCGTAAACTAAACAATAGAATTAATAAATTAATATTAATAAAAACATTGACAAATGCCTATAAAGGTAATATATTATCTTTATAGGTAACACATTACATATAAAGATAATATATTAGAAGTATAGAGAGGGAGTTAATTATGAGTAAGGTTGACAATATGAGTGATAAGCAATATTTATTTGGAGTGATTTTCATAGTTGCTAACAGAGTGGATACAATGCTTGAAAGAGAATTTAAACGATTTGGGATTACAACAAAGCAGTGGTTTTTATCTGTTATTATAAAAAATTTATTTGATAAGCCACCTACAATGAAAGAAGTTGCAAAGGAAATGGGAAGTTCTCATCAAAACGTTAAACAGGTTGCTTTAAAGCTACAGCAAAAGGGATTATTGATTTTGCAAAAGGATAAAAGAGATGCCCGCGTAACTAGACTAAAGCTTACAGAGAGTAGCTATGATTTTTGGAAAAAGCTTAGTGAGGAAGGGACCACGTTTACGCAAACATTATTTAAAAATATAGATAAAGATGAATTAGAAGTTGCGAGAAGGGTAATGCAGAAGATGCAGGTAAATATTAATGAGATGGATAATGATAGTGATTGTGTGGAAAATCCTGAGTAAGATTTAAATATATTATATATAAATCTTAAAAAAGGGGGATGTATTCCAGTGAGAAAGTTTATAAAAATTATTTTAGGAATCGTTTGTTTATTGGTCTTAATTATTGGTGGGATTGGTTTTTATATGACGCGAGGATTAAATTCTAGCAAAAATATGATTATTAATTCCGTGGATGCTTCACAACTAAAAGATGGTGTCTATAAAGGTAAGTATAACGGGGGAAGATGGTCAAATGAGGTCAATGTTACTCTAAAAGATAAAAAAATAACTCAGATTGCTATTGTTAAAAGCGTGGTCTTTGAGAAAACAGAAGTATCTAGAGAGCTGATTAACAAAGTTATTAAAAAACAGGATACTAATGTTGATGTTATTAGTGGTGCTACAGTTACGGGTAAAGCATATCTAAAATCAATAGAAAATGCTTTGTCAAAATAGAAATTAAAATTGTTAGAGGAGAGGTAATACATGAAAACAATAATTATTTATAGTAGTACTTATGGCTATGCAAAAGATTGTGCAAGCGAACTTTTAAAACAGCTTAAAGGGGAGGTTACACTTGCTAATGTGTCCACAGATAAAATTCCGCCAATAAACGAATTTGATAATGTTGTTATCGGAGGATCAATATATATGGGGCAGATTTCAAAAAAAATAAAGGTGTACTGTACCTCAAATTTAGATTTGATTAAGAACAAAAGAGTAGGATTATTTTTATGTTGCGTCTTGCCTGAAAATCTTGAAAAAAACATTAAAAATTCATTCCCTGAAGAATTGTTGAAAAAAGCGATATCAATAGAATCTTTTGGGGGCGAACTAAGGGTTGAAAAGATGAAATTAACACATAAAATACTAACTGGATTTATAAAAAAGGCAGCGGCAAAAGAAGGAAAAACTCTTGCAAAACAAATGCCGGAAAACATTGCAAAATTGGCAGCAATTATTAATAAATGATGGGATTGAAAGTAAATCTTTAAGCAAAGTCGCACAAGCATAACTAGAGATAAAGTATTGAAAAACACAAATAAAGGTCCGGAGATTATCTTATAAAAATTTTAATGGCAAACAATAACTTACAGTTAATGTTACGTCCCCCGAGGTCGCGACATAAACTGGAAGTTCATGTTTACTAAATGAAATAGTTCAACAATTTAAGATTTAATGTTAAAGGCATACTTTTGTTATAAAAAGTCCGAAACCTTTGACCCATTCTAATTTTATTGTATTACCTTAAGGGAGTTTGGCAAAAATAAGTTGTACATTACGTTACCAAAGATAAAATTAGGAGGGAACTGATAAAAGTTGGATACGTCAATTATTCGAATGTTATTTTCTTTGAGAATTTTAAGTGCTTCGATCACATCATCGTATGGTGGTAGTTTTATAAATGAATATAATTATCAATTAATTAACTCATTAATAAAAGTAATAATTATTCCCAAAATATAGTGGTTTTTATTATCAATTGATAATTAAATCCAAATTCAAAAAGTATTGCTAATACAATTAAATCAGCATATACTAAGATTATAATTTTAAGAATATATTATCAATTAAAAATGAGGTGTAAAAATTGAACAGTGAAGAAAGATTTAAGATTGGCATAAAAATATCTAAGATTACCATTATTGTTAATATTTTATTATCTGCAATTAAATTATTTGCTGGTATTATTGGTAGAAGTGGAGCTATGATTGCGGATTCAATACACTCACTTTCTGATGTGCTAAGTACAATAGCTGTAATGGTGGGATTAAAATTAGCTAACCAACCTGCGGATGCAGAGCATCCATATGGTCATGAAAAAATGGAGCCAATTATGGCTAAAATACTGGCAAGCATATTATTAATTACTGCATTCCTAATTGGATTCAATGGTATTAAGAGTATTTTAAATGGAACAACTGTAATTCCGGCCAAAATTGCTATGTATGCAGCTATAATTTCTATAATATCTAAAGAATGGATGTATAGATATACTGTTAAAAGTGCTAAAAAAATTGACAGTTCTGCACTTATGGCAGATGCATGGCATCATAGATCCGATGCATTTTCATCTATTGGCACATTAATCGGAATCGCAGGAGCTAGAATGGGTTTTCCAATATTGGATCCAATTGCCTCCCTAGTGATATGTATTTTAATAACTAAAGTAGCTATAGATATTTATAAACAAGCTATTGATCAATTAGTCGATCACTGTGCTGATGCAAAAACTATAGAAAATATAAAAAATGAAATTGAAAAAACAAATGGTGTAATAAATATAGATGAGTTAAAGACTAGAGTAAGTGCAAATAGATTATATGTAGATGTAGAAATATCTGTTAATAGTGATTTATCAGTTTCTGAAGGTCATGAAATTGCGGAAAGGGTTCATAACAGCATAGAACTCTTAGACAATAGGGTTAAACATTGCATGGTACATGTTAATCCTGGTATATAACACATAATAAAATAAAAAGCCGTAGAGATATTTTACTAACGGGTTCCGTTTTGAGGTACAAAAGCTTTTTTTTAATAAAAAAACACTTATGCTATTAATCTAATAAAATCAAAAAAACTTTATAAAATAACATTAATATTAACAATAAAAACGACTATGTTAAAACATAGTCGTTTTTATTAATTTCGTTAGATTTATAAGGATAATTTTGAACAAAATCAAAAATAGTCACATTAGAATTAGCATTTAATTAAGTTTATTCTTAGGGTGATTCAACTTGTGATAATTAAATGATTTGGGTGTATAATATATAAACATAATAAAAATAAGGGGTTCTCAATAAAAACATTTACCATTAAAGGAATATAGTGATGTGGAAATATGATATAATATTTATAGATTTAAGTCGAAATTGTAAAATATGTTTCATTAAGGGAGGTAGATTTGGGTTGAGTAAAAAAGCAGATAAAGGTTTTCAATTAATTTATTGGAAATTAAGTTATAGAAGAAGGTTTATTAGGGACTTGTGGCTATTTCCTTTTGTTATAATATCAATTGGTTTTATGGTTTGGATTGGAGATAGCATATTTATGAAAAGAGTAGCACCAGTAATAGGATTAGTAATATACATATTTCAATCAATTTATGATTATAGCAAATGGAAAAAGTGTGAACAGTCTTCATATTAAGCGTCACAACTACTAAAACCGAATAATCCCCTTAAAATACCGTATTATTCAATTGAATTTACGGTATTTTTACGTCGTATTTCAATAATAATGTTCATTAAAGACATCATCTAAAGTAAATAATGTCTTTATAATCGTAGACTTTATCGGTCAAACCCAGACGTTGAGCAGGGGTAGAACGTTTGCCATTAGACTTTGTTTCAAAACAAAAGTTATAGAAGGTGCGAAAAATCACCAACATTTGATGTGCATACTTAGGGTTATAATTAGCATATATATAGCTTTTCCCATCTCCCCTTGCAGTTGAAAGTAGTCGTTCCAATATAGAAATTCTTCTTCGTACTTGCTGAAAGAAATTATTAATAGCTCTACTATTTACTTGCATAAGTAGGTCAGCTAATTCAGTGTCATTTATATGTGGAATTTTGCTTATAAGGTTTATCCATCTTATACCTTCATCTAAATCTGGGAGAGGGTGCTTAATAGGATTATTCCCTCTAATTGGATAATCAATGCCATTTGCTTTTCCCCAAGCAACTAATTCTTTTCTACTCATAAAAACTTCTCTTCCTGCTTCGCCTAACGTAAACTTCTTTTCAGATTGACATGTAAAATATAAAGAATAACCATCTTTAAAACTTTTATTGAAAATCTTAAAAATACAATGTTGTAAAGTATTATCATCATCTGATACGAAATACCATTTCTTTGCTTTTATAGCTCTTTGTAGAAGAAAATAATGTGCCATAGCTGTATACTGCGATTTAACGTGACAACCTTCTACATAGTCCTTACGCCTATCAAACTCAGCTAAATTCATTTCATATTCCTTCATGGATTGGCTATCATTATCTGTAGGTGGCTGAGGGCAGTATGAATATTTTAACCTGTCATTTTTTCTTAAAAATGGATATGAATGGTCACAATGAAAAATTTCAGTATCCTTTTCTACATCATCTAATCTTATCTCATAGTCAAACGCTAAATCAGTTCTAAAGACATAACCAGATTTTAAATCAGCACTTGATAATAGATAAGTCTGAAATAAACACCCCAGGGGTAGTCAATTCTTAGCATAATAGCTACCGTAGTATAGTAAATCCCAGTTTTTCAATCTATAAAACACTCCCTTACTTGATTGCTTAATATTATTATCTCGGTTGTTCCCCCAAGATTTTTATTTATCAAATCTGCTAACTGTTTTAATGCCTCCTCAAATTCCTGATATCTGCTCTCGTCAAGCAATTCAACACACATAAATGCATCTTTTGTACTTTCAGTAAGCATAGTCCTTACTGACTCACGCCAATTTAAGCATCTACATATTGCTCCATCATCATCCTTATATATTAATTCGCCCTCATAAGGTGAACTACTTTCATCACTTCCAAGTGTAATGAATTCTTCATTCCCATCAGCTTTAGTAAGTCTTATATTTCCAGCGAATTTATCTATGTCTTCTCCCCCACATGGTAATGCAAAATTTAGAGATATAGAATTATAAATATCTACCAATGGATTTATATTTCCTATGTGATTGCCGTTTTCTACTCTTTTTAAGAGAGCTTCAATAGATGATCTCACACCTTTTTTTGTTTTAAATTTTTTAAATGCCTCTCTCCAAACTTGAATTACAGAATTGTTACTGAATTGATCTTCTGTTAAATAAGTCAGAGCTTTAATCTCAGCTTTTGACACTAACTCCTTAAACTTATCCTCATCCCTTATTGTGTTATCTATTCCCTTGCAAACAAGTACACCTATTCTTGCTTTAGGAAACAATTCCCAAAAATCATCTTCAACTATAAATTTTTTCATAACTATCCCTCCATATATCATATATAAACTATAAATCTTATTTATGTTATACCAATAAATAAATTAACTATTTCTTATATTTTATCTTTTATTTATTAAAAATATCCCAATAAAATTTTCTGAGCCTCCGAGGTGCTAGAGGGGACCTAAGTGACTCTCTTACTATTATCGTATTGAAGAAGGTTTAACTTCAGGAGGTATAGGACAAACATATTTCTCACCTGCAAGTTTATCTTTTAATTCTAGCTTAGCCTTTTCAATCAGCTCAGGATTATTATATAATTCTATAGCTGTAAGTGCCATTACTTTTCCTGCCTGCAACATACTATTATGACAAAGATTAGATTTGCCTTGAGATACCATCTGCCATGAATGTTCGGGTGTTCCTAAGGCAAAACAAGCTGTAGTAATTTGTACTGTAGGTATAATCCAACTTACATCTCCAACATCTGTAGAACCAGGAAGAACCAAAGAAGAACTTACGTATGGCAATATTATATCAGCAATATCCTTATCTGCTAAATTATCTATGACAGCTCTTCCTTCTTTACCACAAGCTGCAGCAATTAGTTTAAAGCAATCTTTTCTCTCATTCTCGTTAAGTGTAGTCCTTATTTCTTTTGCAAAGTTAACGTCTTCTTTTGTAGTCTTTACAGGTCCTATTTCAACCAATTTCTCATACATAAGTTTCTCTAATACAGAATTAGTTACAATATTTGAACATGCTCTATCAAAAACAACTTCACATGTAGTTTCTGTCATAAGAGCTGCTCCCTTTGCAATATTTAGTACCCTCTTATAAATTTCCAAAGCTTGATCTAATTTAGGAGCTCTTATTAAATCTTATACTCCGCACAATGTATTACAAAATCCTTATATTTAATTTTAAGGCTTTTTTAAGTTGTATTTTCAAAAATAGTGCTAAATTTTTAAATACTTCAATGATGAAATCGACTATAATTT
>NZ_JBOITM010000019.1:0-27606 GCF_050717535.1 Clostridium sp. | reverse complement strand
ACATAGCTTGCGGTATTTCAGGAGCAATTCAGCATTTAGCTGGAATGCAAGATTCTGATTTTATAATAGCTATAAACAAAGATGCAACAGCACCTATCATGAAAGTTGCAGATATAGCAATAGCTGGAGATTTGATGAAGGTTATACCAGAAATGGTAGCTCAAATTAATTCCTTAAATGAGGATAAATAATTTCTGAATGGCTTTAATTAAACTAAACTTGCTCTGATACTAAGATTTAGTATTAGAGTAAGTTTAAAATATTTATAGGAATAGAAAGTTTAAGCAATTTTGATGTATTTATACAGCAATATTGCTTTTTTTATTATAAATTCTTCATTTAATAAGAATTCTTATTAAAGTTCTTAAGTTTTCTACCTAATCTACAAATAATTTACAAATAATACATATTCCCTACTATTCAAATCACTTTAAATAAACTAAAATAATATTAAAGTTAACTTTAGATCATAATATAAATGCGGGGGGGCTGATTTTATAATGGATTTTGAAAAAGATGCTGTAGAGATACTAAAAACAGTTATAGATAATGCTTATGATGGAATTGTCATTATAGATAAAGATGCAACCATCACTATGATTAGCAACTCATATTGTGACTTTCTAGGAATCTCTCAGGAAAATGCTGTAGGGAAACCCGTTACAGAGGTTATAGCAAATACAAGGATGCACATAGTTATAGAAACAGGTGAAACGGAAACTGCTCAATTACAAAAGGTAAAAGGAAGCTACATGATTGCCAGCAGAATACCCATAATTAAAAACGGAAAAATTATTGGTGCAATTGGGAAAGTCTTATTTAGAAATGTGAAAGAGCTAAATAATCTTTATAACAAAATTAAAACCATGGAAAAAGAACTTGAAACCTATAAAACTCGTTTAAAGCAATTGAACACTGCAAGTTATACTTTTGATGACATAATAGGAGGGAGCGAAAAAATTCACATTGCTAAATCTATAGCACGTAAAGCCGCTCAAACTCATTCCAATGTACTTATACTTGGAGAAAGTGGTACAGGTAAGGAACTATTTGCTCACGCCATACACTTGGCTAGTGAGCGTATATATGGTCCTTTTGTAAAAGTAAATTGTGCAGCTATTCCAACTGGACTATTAGAGTCGGAACTTTTTGGTTACGAAGGCGGTGCCTTTACTGGTGCGAAAAAGGAAGGTAAAATAGGTAAGTTCGAACAAGCAGATGGAGGCACCATATTTTTAGATGAAATTGGGGATATGCCACTTCATATGCAAGTTAAACTATTAAGAGTACTACAAGAAAAAGAGGTGGAGAAAATTGGCTCCACAGGAGGTAAAAAAATTGATGTTCGTATAATAGCTGCAACAAATAGAAATCTTGAAAAAGCTATGCATGAAGGCAACTTTAGGCAAGATCTTTATTATAGATTAAACGTTGTAACTATTCCTATTCCCGCCCTACGTGAACGTGCAGATGATATTATGCTTATTGCCAATTATCTTGTAAAAAAAATAACTAAAGATTTAAATAAAAAAACAGCAGGTATTTCAAAAGAATCGGAATATTTTTTAAAAAATTATCATTGGGAAGGAAATATCCGTGAACTTGAAAATATATTAGAGCGAGCTATCAATATAATAGATGATAATAATTATATTTCTCCAGGAGATTTACCGAAAGAAATTACAGGAATGAAAGAAATTAAAGTTATTAAAAGTCTCCAAGAAACTATGGTTAAAGCAGAAAAACAAGCTATAATAGATGCACTTAATTCTTCCGATGGAAATAAAACTAAAGCTGCAAAAATTCTTGAAATTGGAAGAACAAGCTTATATGAAAAAATTCAGAAACATAATATATAATAATAAATGTTCCTTTAAGCGAACTGTATTCTTATAGCACAAGAATACAGTTCGCTTTTTCGTACATGATGATAATGTTTACATAAAACATGTTCTTCATATCGTACATAGGCATATATTCACTACATAAATCATCGTATAAAAACAATGAAATTACACAAATGCGCCGTTTTTTTGTATCATTTTGTTGGCACGATATTTGCTAATCATACTATTAACAAGCTTCACTAATATAAAAGGAGGTAACGAAATGACAAAAATTATGTCTAGTGACGATGCCATTGCATTAATTAAAAATAAAGATACGGTTGCAGTGGGAGGATTTATCGGCTGCGGTCACCCTGAAGAATTAACTTTAAAAATTAATGAATCTTTTGTTAAAAAAGGAATACCAAACAGTCTAAATCTAATATATGCAGCTGGACAAGGAGACTCAAAGGAAAAAGGTTTGAATCATTTTGGCGAAGAGGGTTTAGTTTCAAGAGTAGTAGGTGGTCACTGGGGACTTGCTCCTAAACTTGCCAAACTAGCTATTGAAAATAAAATACAGGCCTATAATCTTCCTCAAGGAGTAATTTCTCACCTATATAGAGATATTGCAGCAGGCAAACCAGGCACTATTACTCATGTAGGCTTGAAGACCTTTGTAGATCCTAGAATTGACGGCGGTAAGTTAAACGATATCACAAAAGAAGACATTGTGGAAGTTATTGAAATTGATAACAAGGAATACTTGTTTTATAAAGCTTTTCCTATAAATGTTGCACTTATTAGAGCCACTTACGCAGATGAGAGTGGAAATGCCACTATGGAAAAAGAAGCTGTAACATTAGACGGCCTATCTATGGCACAAGCAGCTAAAAATTCTGGTGGAATTGTAATTCTTCAAGTTGAAAAAGTTGTAGCAAACGGTTCACTTGATCCTAGAAAGGTTAAGATTCCGGGAATACTTGTAGATGCTATTGTGATTTCAAAACCTGAAAATCATATGCAAACTTTTGCAGAGCAGTACAATCCCTCTTATACTGGGGAAGTAAAAATGTCTTTAAATAATTTCATAGGTTTAAAGCTAGATGAAAGAAAAATAATATCTAGAAGAGCCGCAATGGAACTTACTCCCAATGCCATTACTAACCTAGGAATAGGTGTTCCTGAAGGAATATCCATTGTAGCAAATGAAGAAGGTATTGGTCATCAAATGAAACTTACTTTGGAGTCAGGCCCAATTGGCGGAATGCCTGCTGGTGGTTTAAGTTTCGGAGCTGCAGTAAATCCTGAAATTATACTAGATCAAAGTAGTCAATTTGATTTTTACGATGGAGGAGGTCTTGATATAGCCTTCTTAGGACTCGCTCAATGTGATGAGAGTGGGAATATTAATGTAAGTAAATTCGGACCCAAGATTGCAGGTTGTGGTGGTTTTATCAATATAACACAAAACTCTAAAAAAGTTGTTTTCTGTGGAACTTTTACAGCAGGTGGTTTAAAAATTGCTCTACAAGAAGGAATCATAAATATACTACAAGAAGGTAAAGTTAATAAATTCATTAAAACTGTTGAGCAAATTACATTTAGCGGAAATTATGCTGTAGATATAGGACAACCAGTTTTATATATTACAGAAAGAGCTGTTTTCAAACTAACTAATAAAGGCTTAGTACTTACTGAAATTGCTCCAGGTATTGACCTTGAAAAAGATATCTTAGCCCATATGGACTTTAAACCAATAATTTCAGAGAATTTAACTTTTATGGACCAAAGAATTTTCGAGGAAAAAGCTATGGGACTTAACATTTAGATTTTAATCTAAGTATTTATTGAATTTCTTAAGTTAATATAAAATAAAATAATTTAAATTAAAGGGAGGAACTATCATGATAGGACTTATTGGTATTATTATTTCTTTAGGACTCTTAATGTATTTGGCTTACAGAGGAATTTCAGTTCTTATTTTGGCACCAGTTTTAGCTATACTCGCAGTTTTGTTTCAAAGTGGACAAAGCTATGTTTTAGCTAACTATACTGAAGTTTTCATGGTTAATTTTGCAGCATATGCTAAGACATATTTTCCGGTATTCTTACTAGGAGCAATATTCGGTAAAATAATGGACGATTCAGGAGCAGCTAAATCTATAGCTTATGCCATTAGTAGTAAGCTTGGTAAAGATAAAGCAATCCTGGCAGTAGTTTTATCTTGTGCAATATTAACCTATGGTGGTGTTTCATTATTTGTAGTTGCTTTTGCAGTATATCCTATTGCAGCTGCACTATTTAGAGAAGCTAATATTCCAAAAAGATTTTTACCTGCATCTATTGCACTTGGTGCCTTTACATTTACAATGACTGCACTCCCAGGAACACCACAAATACAAAATGCTATTCCAATGCCTTTCTTTGGAACAAATGCTTATGCAGCTCCAATTATAGGACTTATAGGAACAGCAGTAATGTTTGGTGGTGGTATGCTTTGGCTTACAAGAAGAGCAAAAAATGCTATGGCAAAAGGTGAAGGATATGGAGATCATAAAGAGGAATCAACAAAAGAAGTTGATTTATCCAAATTACCTAAACTTGCACTAGCTATAACTCCAATACTATTGGTTCTAATTGTTAATTATTTATTAGGTAAGTATGTTTTTGCTACAATGGATGGAACATTCTTAAAAGATTTTGGTGGAATAAAGATTGCAGCAGTTAAAGGTATCTGGAGTTTAATTTCAGCATTAGTTGTTGCTATAGTTATTAGTTTGATATTATTTTGGAAAAACCTTGAAAGTATTACCAACACAGTAAATAAAGGGGCAATAGGTTCACTCCTTGCAATTGCAAATACCTCCTCAGAAGTTGGTTATGGAAACGTTATTAAAACACTAGGAGGATTTGCTATACTTCAAGCTGGGATACTTGCTATACCAGGAACACCTCTTATTTCGCTAGCAGCATCCACTAGTATTCTTGCAGGTATAACAGGTTCTGCATCAGGCGGTATGAGTATTGCTCTTGGAATATTAGGTAAAACTTATATGGCAAAAGCTCAGGCTCTAGGTATTAATCCAGAAGTATTCCATAGAATAGCAGCAATTGCCTGCGGTGGACTTGATACACTTCCACATAATGGTGCTGTAATAACATTACTAGGAATAACTGGTATGACTCATAAAACATCGTACGCAGATATAGGAATGTGTACAGTTGTTATACCACTTATAGCTACTGCGATATGTATTATATTTGCATCTATGGGTGTTGTATAAAAAATAGGAATAAATTAATACGAGGAGGATTATTAATGAAAGGTTTAACTATGAAAGAATTAAATATTGGTGATAAAGATTCCTTTGAAAAAACTATAAGTGAATCTGATGTATATCTCTATGCAGGAATAACAGGTGATTTAAATCCTGCTCATATAAATCAAAGAGAAGCTGAAACAACAATGTTTAAAGGCAGAATTGCACATGGAATGCTCACAGCAGGCTTCGTATCAGCAGTACTGGGTATGAAATTACCTGGACCAGGAACCATTTATCTAGGTCAAGAACTTAAATTTACAGCACCAGTAAGATTTGGAGATACAATAAAAGCTGAGGTTGAAGTTATAGAAAAGAAGGAAGAAAAAAACATTATGAAACTTAGTACAACCTGTACTAATCAAGATGGTGTTATTGTTCTTAAAGGCATTGCAACTGTTATGCCACCTAAATAGCAAACAAACAAAAACTGTATTGGAATTTCAATACAGTTTTTGTTTGTTTTATGGCATTTTATGAAGACATAAATCCTTAACTGCTCCTTGAATTTCTATTAAGTTCTTACCAATACTACTCTCTACCGCTACTACAATAGCACCTTCAACTAGAGCCGCATCAACAATAGTTACATTTTTCTGCATTTCCTCTGAAAGACTTTCAATAGCCATTTGTGCATTCATATATGCACTACCAAGGTCAAATAGTATTACCACACCATCTTCTGAATACACCTCATTTATGGCTAAAATTATCTTTTCTATATCCGTTCCTAGTCCATTATCACTAGTTCCACCAGCCGCTACAATAGGTACATTATCTGCCATTTGAAGCGCTAGCTCCTTTACTCCTTCTGCCACTTTACTACTATGTGAAATTATTACAACTCCTACCATGTATTACACCAATCCTTCTTCTATGCCTTTTACTTCTTCGTAAATAGTATTTAATATTAAGTAACTTGAGGTTGCACCTGCATCTTGATGACCAATACTCCTTTGTCCAAGATAACTAGCTCTTCCCTTAGTCGCAATTATAGTTTTAGTATATTCTACTCCCTTTAATGCTGCATCTTTTGAAGCTTTTAGAACTTCTATTGGTATTAACCCAGATTTAAGAGCTTCTTTCATAGCATCAATAGCAGGAGCTATGGCATCTATCATTGTCTTTTCTCCTCTTACAGCTTTTCCGCGCATCATAACTCCGCCTAAAGCAGCTTCCAATATTTTAATGAAATCTTTAATATCTATACTTGCTTTTCCATTAGCTTCTATAGCAGCTTTCATAAAGGCTGTGCCATATAATGGTCCAGATGCCCCTCCTACATTTGAAACTAATGCCATTCCTGTCTTCTTAAGAATTTCTCCAATGTCACTTCCATTATTGCCATTTAATTTTTCTCTAACAGCAATAAACCCCTTATTCATATTAATTCCGTGATCTCCATCACCTATAGCTGCATCTAGCTCGCATAAATAACCCTTGTTTTCTTCAATTACATTTGCAATTTTATTTAATATTGTAATTACCTGTAATCCTGAAATACTCATTCTATTACCTCCCTATATATATTGAAGTATTTTAATTTTAAGTCATCAGAGGCATTATTATACTATAATACTTTTAATGCTGGAGTATCTGCAGGAGCGTCTAACAGAACCTTTAATTCATCATCAAGTTTTAGCAAAGTAACTGAAACTCCTGCCATTTCAAGAGAAGTCATAAATTCTCCAACAAAAGTTTTATAGATCTTTATCCCCTTTTCTTCTAACATCATATGAACTTTTCTATTTACAATATAAAGCTCCATTAATGGTGTAGCTGCAAGTCCATTGACCATAACTGCAACTTCAGCACCTGGATCCAGTGGCATATCAGTTAATATTTTCGAAACCAATTGCTCTACTATATCATCAACAGGACTTAGAGCTTCTTTATGAGTACCAGGTTCTCCATGTATACCAGTTCCAATTTCAACTTCATCTTCAGCTAAACTAAAATTAGGTTTCCCTGCTGCAGGAACTATGCAAGGTGTTAACGCCATCCCCATACTTCGTACATTCGCTATTACCTTTTCGGCTACTGCCTTAACTTCCTGAAGGTTTGCACCAGTTTCTGCTTTTGCCCCAGCTATTTTATGTACAAATACAGTTCCAGCTATTCCTCTTCTTCCTGCTGTATAAAGACTATTTTCAACTGCTACATCGTCATTAACAACAACCTTTTCAATTTTTATTCCATCCATCTCAGCCATTTCACCGGCCATTTCGAAATTCATTATATCTCCTGTATAGTTTTTAACTATTAGCAGAACACCACTTCCCCCATCCACTGCTTTTACAGCTTCATATATTGGGTCTGGTGTTGGTGATGTAAATACCGCTCCGCACACTGCTGCATCTAACATTCCTGTTCCTACATATCCTGCATGTGCTGGCTCATGTCCGCTTCCACCTCCACTAACTAATGCAACTTTTCCGGATATAGGAGAATTTTTTCTAACAAGTACATCTACATTCTCTAGCTTTCTAACATAATCTGGATGTGCCATTACTATACCTTCAATCATCTCCTGAACAACAACTTCTGGGTCATTAATTAATTTTTTCATTAATAATCGCCTCCATTAAAAAATAAAACTTATCATACCTTATATATTCTACATAATAATAATCTTTCCTCCATATGATTCAAAATTTTCTAACAATTATACTAATATTTAAAATCTTTCAGTTTAATTACTTCCCGCTAAATATCCTGTAGAAAATGCCATTTGAAGGTTATATCCACCTGTTTCAGCATCAATATCTATAACTTCTCCTGCAAAATAAAGATTTTTTATAAGCTTTGATTCCATAGTTGAAGCATTTATTTCTTTGACCTTAACCCCTCCCGAAGTTACTTGAGCTGCTTTAATTGATAAGGTTTCTCTAACTGTTAATTTCATTTCCTTCATATAAGCAATTATCTTATTCTCATCGGCCTTCTTTAAATCACTAATCTTAACCTCTGTTACCCCTAATAGTTCAAATATTTCCTTTAAGAAATTTTGTGGAAGAGTACCTTTTAAATTATTAAGTACAGTTTTATTTGGATTACTCCTCATAATCTCAGATATTTCTTCCTTAGATTTATCTCTTAAGAAGTCTAAAGTGACCTCCACTTCTCCCTCTACTAAAGCTTTGTTTATATAAGATGAAAGTTTTAATACCGCTGGTCCTGATATTCCAAAATGAGTAAATATCATATCACCAAACTTTTCTATACTATGCTTATTAATTTTAGCTGAAATTACAACATCCCTCATTGAAACTCCTTGTAAACTCTTTACAAACTCTTCCTTTATAACTAGTGGAATTAAAGCTGCATATAGTGGTGTTATAGTGTGAAAACTTTTTAACACTTCAAACATAGAACCATCTGAACCTGTATCAGGGTAGCTCTTTCCCCCTGTTGTAACAATTACTTTCTCTCCTAAAATTCGCCTACCATCATCAGTTACTACCCCTTTAATTACTCCCTCTTCAACAATCAACCCTTGGACTTTACTATTATACATAACCTTAACCTTATTTCTTTCTAAATCAACCTTTAGTAATTCTATAACTTCCTCTGCCCTATTACTTTTGGTATATATCTTTTGGTCAAGCTCCTCATTATATTCTAATCCATTTACTTTAAAGTATTCTAAAAGTTGAAGATTTGAAAATGTATAAAGAGAGCTATATAGAAATTTTTTATTACTTACTATTTTATCAAAAAACTCCTCTATATCTCTATTATTTGTAATATTACATCTGCCCCCACCTGTAAGTTTTAGCTTAGCACCAATTTCTTTATTTCTTTCTATTAATATAACCTCATTATTTTTTGCCGCACTAATGGCTGCCATAATACCAGCAGGCCCTGCGCCTACAACAATAACTTTTAACATATAAACACCTCACTGTGCTTCATTTTTTTTATTTTCTTTTATATTATATTTTAGGACATTTAACTCCAAGTAAGTTCCAATTATATATGAAAAATGTTAAAGTGTATATGCCTAAATCATTAGAAAGCCCACAACTAATTAATTCGTTGTGGGCCTTCTCATGTTAAATCTAATTTTTATGACACTGTGATAAAATCACATAAAATTCTCTAGCTTCAACTTTTTCAAGTATACTTTTTGTAATACATATTGCTTTGGAATATATTAATGTCATTGCAAAATAAAAAAATTCCAAAAAACATATTATAAGTATACATAACTAATCTTTATTACTACCTATACTTCTCCATCTACTAGTTGTCTAAAATTTATACTTTCTAGTTCTGCATTTAAATTCTTTTGTACTTTTGTCATAGCTTTATGGATAATGCATACACTACTTCTTTTCATATTACAAAAATCAGGATCAATTACACATCTATTAACACATACTGGACCGTCTATTGCTTCTATAACATCTTTTAATGTTATTTGCTCTGGCAATTTATTTATAGCATATCCTCCCTTAACTCCCTTGTAGGACTTTAGAATATCTACTTGTATAAGCTTTCTTAATAGTTTTAAAAGAAATCTTTGCGGTATACCCTCTTTTTCTGAAATTGCTTTTGATTCTGCCTTTTCACCATAACCTAATTTACATAAGTAAAGTACTACTCTAAGTGCGTAATCTGCTTCTTGTGTTATTTTCATGTTATATTTCTCCTTAAAGTATACTTATTAAGTATACTTTTCAGTTTAAGTCTTTTAACACATCTTGTCAATAGTGCTTTTGAGAATTTTCACATTTAAATTGCCTGAAACCTTTGCCAAAATTAATTGAACCCAATAAGGGACCTACTCACAAATTATGTTTATGAGCACGTCTCAAATTTATGTTTTTATAAAATTACTTCATTGACTCGATAATGCTAAAAACAATTGCATCCATTGAATCAGTATCATCTTCTTTCATAGCTGAGTTAACTAAGAGCTCACTGTCTAAAATAGTCATATCTTTCATTTCCTCCAAAAGTTCACGCATAAGTCTACCTGATTGAGGCGCCCATGAACCATTTTCTATTAGAGCGAAAGTTCGTTTTTGAAGATTTAATGCCTTCATCTCCATTATATAATCAAGCATTGGTGGATAAATATTCAAGTTGTAGGTTACAGACGCAAGAACCACATGACTATATTTGAATGTCTCAGAAATCAAATATGATACATGAGTTTTTGAAACGTCATACATAACCACATTAGTAATTCCTTTTTCCACAAGTCTTGTTGCTAGATCATTTGCCGCAGCTTCCGTATTGCCGTACATTGTCCCATAAACTATCATTACACCCTTTTCCTCAGGCTCGTAACTACTCCACTTGTCGTATTTCTCTAATAAGTAGCCTAAATCATTATGCCATACTGGTCCATGTAGTGGGCAGATAATCTTGATATCAAGAGTGCCCGCCTTCTTCAAAAGGTTCTGAACATGAGGACCATATTTACCTACAATATTTGTATAATAACGCCTTGCATCGTCAATCCAGTCGCGGTCAAAGTCCATCTCATCATTAAACAACTTGCCATCCAATGAACCAAAAGTACCGAAGGCATCAGCGGAAAATAGTACACCATTTGTAGTATCAAATGTCACCATAGCTTCTGGCCAATGTACCATCGGAGCTGCCACAAATGCAACGAGATGTTTTCCAAAGGACATAGTATCGCCCTCACTAACTTCTATTACGTTGTCATCGATATGAAAACCGAACTGATGCATGAACAAAAAAGCCTTTTGGGTGCATACAATCTTTACATCCGGATAACGAAGAACAATCTCTTCAATGCAAGCTGCGTGATCTGGCTCCATATGGTTAATTACCATATAATCTAAAGATTTTCCGCCTAAAACCGCCTCAATATTCTCAATGAACTGTCTGCAAATTGACCAGTCCACTGTATCAAAAAGTACTGTCTTCTCATCCATTAGTAGGTAAGAGTTGTAAGATACACCTCTTGGAATAGGATGAATATTTTCAAAGAGGGCAAGGCGACGATCATTGCCACCAACCCAATAAAGATCCTCAGTTATATTTCTAACACAATACATATATATATTCCTCCTTTACACTAAAAACATATTAGTATGATTAATTATTACAGAGATTAAACTTCTATGAACATATTTTTTTCTTCACCACATGATGGGCAAGTCCACTCTTCAGGTATTTTTTCAAATAGAGTTCCGGGAGCTACTTCACCTTCATCATCACCAATGCCAGGATCGTACTCATAACCGCATCCATTACATACATAATGTTTCCAAGTTGGAACAAATTTCTTCGCAGTAGCCATCTTCATCTTTATCATTGGTGGAGCCTCTTTCTTAGCCTCTCCATTATCTAATGCATCAGTAAGTAATGGTCCTATCTCCATAATGTCACCAACGATTCCGTAGTCTGAGTTCTTAAAAATTTTCGCTTTAGGATCAATATTTATAGCAACTATTGTTGACGCATCCTTTATGCCCTTCAAATGTTGACCTGCACCTGAAATAGCACAAGCAATATAAAGATTCCCTTTAAATTTTTGACCAGACATACCAACATAACGATTTAGTGGTAAATATTTAAGTGTTTCAGCTACTGGACGTGAAGACCCTATAGCTGCGCCAACTTGAATTGCCAAATCTTCTATAATTTTCATATTTTCTTTTGCACCTATACCTTGTCCTACACTTACTACTCTTTCAGCCTTAGTTATAGGAGTGTCTATTGGAATTCCAACTGTAAAATCATATTTATCTGCTTTAAGAGCTTCCACAAGAGCATCGACTCTTTCCTTAGCAGTTCCATCTTTGAAAATTACTTTCTTACGATAACCTGTTGCAGGTCCACGTTTAGTAACTTTACCTGTGTTCTCATTTTTCGGCATCTTACCTATGATGTGAGCAGCGATAACAACACGATGAATCTCATTAGTTCCTTCATATATTGTACAAATTTTCGCATCTCTGTAAGCTCTTTCAACCTCCATACCTTTCATATATCCATTTCCACCAAATATTTGAAGAGCATCATTTACAATCTCAAGGCAAACATCTGAAGCATATTGTTTTGCCATAGCGGCTTCCATGCTGTAGCTCTCATGATTTTCTTTAAGCTCTGCTGCACTGTAAATTAGCAATCTAGCGGCTCTAAGTTTTGTGGCCATATCAGCCAACTTAAAAGCTATAATCTGTTGTTGACAGATAGGTTTTCCAAATTGAACTCTTTCTTTTGAGTACTCTAGAGCATTTTCATAAGCACCTTGAGCTATTCCAAGAGCCTGGGATGCGATACCAATACGTCCGCCATCCAAAGTTGACATAGCAATCTTGAAACCCTCACCCTCTTTGCCTAATAGATTTTCTTTAGGGACTAATGTATCGTTAAACAAAAGCTCTCCAGTAGCAGACGAACGAATACCCATCTTGTCATAATGTTGACCAATGCTAAAACCTTCAAATTCCTTTTCCACAATAAACGCACTAATACCACGAATACCTATATCAGGGGTAGTAACTGCAAAAATAACATACGTATCTGCTTGTCCAGCATTTGTAATGAAGATTTTTTCACCATTTAAAATATAATTATCGCCATCGAGTACTGCAGTGGTTTCCGTACCACCAGCATCACTACCAGCATTTTCCTCAGTAAGACCGAATGCTCCAAGTTTTTCTCCATTAGCTAGTGGAATTAAGTATTTTTGTTTCTGCTCCTCTGTTCCATATGCAAAAATTGGGTATGCCCCCAATGATGTATGAGCGGAGAGAATTACACCTGTACCACCATCCACCCTTGATAATTCTTCAACAGCGATTGCATAGCTTATTACATCCAGACCTGCTCCACCGTATTTTTTGGGAAATGGAATCCCCATCATTCCTATATCAGCTAGTTTTTTAATTGCTTCCGTTGGAAATTTGTTTTCTTGGTCTAACATAAATGCAATAGGTTTAACTTCTTCCTCTGCAAATTCTCTGATTTTTGTCCTCAAATTTTCATGTTGTTCTAAAGTCTTAAAAAACATAAATACACCTCCTTTTAATTAATACGGTTTCCTAAATGTTGTTTTGTTAAATATGTAAAACCAAAACATTGAGCTGCCGTAAGCAACAATGATTAAACTCAGATGACTCCTCCCGTTCTTTTTTATAGTTGGAATCAATCTAATCAATATATTTTACTGAATCAACCATGTTTGTAAACGTCTTTTTAAAATGTATACCTAAACCGTATACTTTCAATATATACCTAAGCTATATATATTACAAGCTTAATTATAACTTTTTTTTCGTCATAAATGCTCATAAAACCCCTTGCCTTTAAGTGTACCTTCCACAATGTATATATTAAAAAGTAATGCGACTTTGCATATGAGTAAAATTAATGATAAATAAAAAAGCAAGCCCTCTGGAGTTTAACATTTTACCCCGCTGGCTTGTTTTATTTATTATTACATTCCTGTTGCTATCTCCTGCTATTTTTATTTCGGTATTTAAAGTCATCCTCAATCTCAGCTTTCCAATTCTCAGTAATTGGTCTGCTTGCACGAAGTTCAGAGACGACATTGCTAACGGCCTCATAATTAAGTCTCGTGCCCTCTCCATCAGCATTATAATTAGCAGCTCTATCTGAACTAATACCAAATTTTGCAGCTGTTGAAATGGCATCAATATTAGCACCTATGAAAATGAATTCCCATCCGTATTTTTCTTTCTGCCTCTCAACCATTTTCTTTATTTTTTCATAATTATACTCTTTGCTAGCATTTTCCATTCCATCAGTAGTGATTACGAACATTACCTTATCTGCACGCTGCTCCTCAATAGTATTTCGCTGTACATTCAAAGTCTTATTAATAGTCTTTCCAATAGCATCCAAAAGTGCAGTGCACCCGCAAACAAAGTATTCTTTTTCTGTTATAGGTCGAATACCCTTAACGTTTATTCTGTCGTGTAAAAGTTCATAATTGTCATCGAAAAGCACCGTAGTTACAATTGCTTCACCTGACTCATCTCTCTGCTTTTTAAGAAGTGCATTGTAGCCACCTATGGTGTCACTCTCCAGTCCCGCCATAGAACCGCTCCTATCAAGTATAAACACCAATTCTGTTAAGTTTTTTTTCATCTTACTTGCCCCCTTACTTTATAAGTAAAGGATAACAATATTACCATGTTAATTGGTCGCTTTCAAAGCGACAATTATACTCCAAGTAGAACTTGCTCAAAGGCGAACAAGGCCTCATTTATCTCGTAGATATTGTAATTACCTTCTTTTATAAAATACTCAATAATTACATCAAACTTATTGCTGTGAGACAATGTGTATCCAGCTCTATTTAGCAAATCATGTGTTTCATCCAAACTCAATCTAATAGCTATGGCAAAGGCTATTGATGTGACTTTACTAGGGTTATACCCTTTACAGTTACGGATTTTAGAAAACAACTTTCGGTCAATATTGGCTTTCTTATAAGTCTCAACATCTGTCATTCCTTTTTCATCAATAATTCGCAGAAGCATTTGTGAAAAAGACTCATCAAGTTGGCTGATTACATCCTCAAGACTTCGCTTCTCCTTTACTTGAGATACTGGGGCACAAACATCACATTCTATGTAATCCTCATGTATATCAACAAATTGATGTTCTTCATAAGGCTCTATATTTCTGAGTCGCTCACTAAAAGTATGCTCCTCAACATAATTGTCATCAATATATTTTTCTATTTCAAAAAAAAGTTTTCCACTCAAAACAAATGCCATTTTATCATAGACTACCAAATAAACCGTCATCTCGTGGTTTATTAAAAATTCTCCTATTGCAGAAATTGCTATCTGTAATGCCTTATCTTTCGGGTATCCATAGATTCCAGATGATATCAGTGGGAAGCCAATTGATTTGCACTTATACTTCAACGCAAGTTTCAGCGAATTAATGTAGCAATTATGTAACTGTTTTTCCTCGCCTGAGTTACCACCTCCCCATATTGGACCAACTGTATGAATAATGTACTTTGCTGGAAGGTTATAGCCACCTGTGATGACAGCTTCGCCAACATTGCACTTTCTAAGTGTGTCACATTCTCCTTGAAGATTTTGTGCCCCAGCAGCAGAAAATATTGCTCCACATACTCCACCGCCCATTTTTAGTGCTGTGTTCGCAGCATTTACAATGCTATCTATTTTCATTTTTGTTATATCATTTCGTATTATTATCATTGGCATATTAGTTAGTCCCCTTTCAAAAAAATTTCTTGCCATATCTTTTCATATATATAAGTCAACTCACAATTCATTATAATAACATTTGGCATAATGTTCAAATCCACAGAAGACTTTACTAATACCTGGAATTCAAACTTTTACAATTTCCAGTTAAGCCTTTATACCTTCATATCATATACTATTGTTAATTTTGTGTATTCTCAACCTAATTTTTTATATTATCTCGTTAGTCTGACGATTTTCTCACGATAATATTAATAACATCATATTATAGGAGGCAAAATCAGATGAAGTTTAAAACTATCCACAAAAAACTTATCACAACCTTTTTATTGATAATAGTAGTTCCTATGTGTACTACTGCTATTGTTTCAAATGTAATACTTTATAATAACCTTAAAGGCTCTTATATTAGTTCTATGGAAAAATCTGTAACAGGCATAAACAATGTTATAGATGAAAATTATAGTGGCTATGAAATGGCATTAGCTCAACTATCAGAAAACTCAATAGCCAAGGCTTCCATATCAACTCCAAATGGAGCTTTAGTAAAAAAAGAGCTTAGCGGAATAATTAAAAGTAATCCCAAAATATTAAATGTGTATGTTGCAACTAACAAAAAAAACATGTACATATTCCCTGAACCTGAGACCGGTCTTCCAAAAGGGTATAATCCAACAATGAAATCCTGGTATAAAGATACAATTTCCAATAATAAAGTACTTTGGCAAGATGCCTATAAGGATATAGCAACTGGAAAGATGGTAGTAACAGCTACAAAAACTATATTAGATGATTCTGGAAAACCAATAGGGGTTGCTGGTATAGACATTGATGTAACTAATATTGCACAACTATTTAGTAATGCTAAGATTGAAAAAACAGGTGAAATAGTACTGGTAGATAGAACAGGCATAGTGTTAGCCACTAAAAGCAAAGATTTACTAGAGAAAAACCTAAATCCTGATAGAGTAAATACTAATGCTGATACAAAAGACGAAAAGATAGAAAATGCTTTTAAGAATAAAACTGATGTATCCTGGATGAAACCGATAATGAACGAAAAAAGCAATTCTGCTCAAATAAAGTTTCTTGGTACAAGTAAGTTTGTTTATTCCTTAAGCAACGAAAGATCCGGTTGGAAGCTAATTGGCATGCTGGATACTAGTGAGGTATATTCCAAAATTCTTTCTTTGGTTCTAATACTGTCCGCATTATTCCTTTTATTTATTGTAGTTGCTTTGATTGTAGGCTTACGTGTTTCTAAAAACATAACAAGTCCAATTAATCAATTGAAAGAAGCTATGAAAAAAGGAGAAGCTGGTGATTTGACTGCAATAGCAAATATAAACAGTTCTGATGAACTTGGAGAATTAGGAAAAAGATTTTCTAATATGCTTGATAGCTTTAAAAACCTAGTTTTATCAATTAAAGGCTCCTCTGTTAATGTATTAAGTTTTTCTGAAAACCTTACAAGACAAGCAGATGAAGTTACTTCTTCTTCTGAAGAAATAGCAAGAGTCATAGATGAAATTTCAAGAGGCATTCAGGAGCAAGCTTCTGAAACAGACAAAGCCTCTGAAATCGCAATCCAGTTTAATAATAATTTATCCAAAATCAAAGAATATAATAGCGATATAAATATAGAAAGTAAGGAGATGGAAACTAGCAGTGAAAAGACAATGCTTGCATTTAAGGAGCTGAAAACAAAAAATGAAAGCACTATAGATGGAGTTTCACAGATTGCTGGAAGTATTGGTGTTTTAGTAAAGGAGACTGAAGATATTGGTCAAATATTAAGCACAATATTAACTATTTCCACTCAAACTAACCTATTAGCTTTAAATGCTGCTATAGAAGCGGCAAGAGCAGGAGAATCTGGAAAAGGTTTTGCTGTGGTTGCTGAAGAGGTTAGAAAGCTTGCAGAGCAGTCTGGTTCCTCTGCTGAAAATATAAGAAAGATAGTTACTAGAGTTATAGATACTACTAAAGCTGCTGCCGTAAATATGGATAATATCAAATTAAATGTAGAAAATCAAAATTCAGCAGTTTCTCTTACAGAGCAAAGCTTTGTGAATTTAAATAAATCTATTGAAGGTATAATAGAAAAAATTCTATCAATGAATGAAAGCATAGAAGTAATGTCCACAAACAGTGATATACTTACTTCTAATATACACAATATTTCTGCTGTGTCTGAACAGTCAGCGGCTGCTGCGCAAGAAGTTAATGCTAGTGCTGCTACCCAATTAAATGATATACAAAATGTAAAATCACAAGCAAATGAGCTTTATAATTTAGCTCAGACTTTGGACATACTTATAGAAAAATTTAAGGTTTAATAATAAAGTTCTTTTCCATTCTTAAGATATACTAAGAAAACCTTGGGACTCTAAGTTGAGTTCCAAGGTTTTCTTTATATTGGCAAAGTCCTATTTTATGGTAGTAAACTGGGCGCTTTTCATCATTGCTTGAATTTTTTTAATAATGCGGCCAGATTTAAAAGTAATATTGACGGAAAAGCAATTGAATTATTTAATAAAGGTGAAGAATGGTGGATTCTAATATAGTAGATTCTAATATAGTACAGTCAGTAATTTTGCAAAGAAATATTTCGGATAAATTCATGTAATTTTATCTTAGTCATCATAAAAAGAGGGTCATTATGTAGAAATTGTATGGTACAATGATATTCAAGATGGGGCAACAGTTCCACACCATATAACAAATGACACAAAATACGTGATTATTATTTCAGAATACAAATACACATAAGGAGATTGATTATGAAGATTACTGAAGGCTATATTCCATATCTAGAATATAAGACTTACTATCGTATAGTAGGTAAATGCACAGGAAATAAAAAACCATTGGTTTTATTACACGGCGGACCGAGTTCTACACATAATTATTTTGAGGTACTTGACAAGGTTGCAGAAGATGGACGTGCGGTTATTATGTATGACCAATTGGGATGCGGATTGTCACAAACACCTTCCAGGCCAGACTTATGGTGTGCGAAAACGTGGATTGAAGAATTAATCCAGTTACGTAAACACTTAGGGCTAGATGAAATCCACTTATTGGGACAGTCTTGGGGCGGTATGCAGGCAATTCAATATGCTTGCGAATACAAACCACAAGGAATCAAGAGTTATATCTTATCCAGTACTTTACCCTCAGCATCGCTTTGGGAAAAGGAACAGCGTAGAAGAGTTGCATACCTTCCACAAAAAATGCAAGATGCCATTGCAAAAGCAGAAAAAGCCGAAGATTATTCATCAAAAGAATATAAGGAAGCAGAAGCAGAATTCATGCTTCGTCACTGTGCAGGACCTGTAGGACCAGATTCACCAAAATGCTTAAGCCGTCCAAAAGTTGCTGGTACAGAAGCCTATGTAACTGCATGGGGTCAAAATGAATTCAGCCCATCTGGCACCTTAAAAAACTTTGATTATATGAAAGAGATTGAAGATATTAAAGAACCTAGTTTAATCATAAGTGGTTTACGTGATCTTTGCTCACCACTTATTGCAAAAACAATGTATGATAAGATCCCGAATTCTGAGTGGGAATTATTTGAATTCAGTCGCCATATGCCATTCGTAGAAGAGAATGAGAAATATATAGAAGTTCTTAATAAGTGGTTGAATAAAAACGACTAATTATCTCAGCATGAGGTGAGTCTCACTGTAATATATGCCCCAACAACAAAAACTGTTTCAATCTTTGTAAGGTGTCAGATTTCCTACAAAAATTGGAACAGCTTTTGGTTTACTTTCCTACTATTATTTAATTTCCTTTTGAATGACGTCTATTAATTTCTTACAAGGAATAACTTTTATATTCTTAAATTTAACCCCTACTTTTAAACAATTCATGGGTATGTATGCCTTTTTAAAACCCATTCTATCTACTTCTTTTAGTCTTTGCTCCAGGGATGGTACTTTTTTAAGTTCTCCAGTAAGACCAAGTTCTCCTATGAAAACTGTATCCGTAGATATTCCATGATTTAATGCAGAAGATGCAATACTCATTACTACAGCAAGATTTACTGATGTTTCAGTTAACTTAAGACCTCCTGTTGCTTTTATAATAACATTTTTATCATAAAGTCCTACCCCTCCCCTTTCCTCAAGAATTGAGATAAGAGTCCCTAGTTGTTCTTTCCGTGCAAAACACTCACTTAGTCTACTTGGATAAGGAGTAAAAGATTTAGATACAAGACTCTCTACCTCTATAACAATTGGTCTTGTACCATCCTTTATAACAGCTAAAGCACTTCCTGGAACTAACTCTTCCCTTTTGGTCATAAAAAACTCCGAAGGATCAGTTATTTCTTCCATCCCTATTTCTGTCATGCGGAATAATCCGCTCTCAGAAGTATCGCCATATCTATTTTTTTTACTAATTAAATGTTTTAGTTCTTCTCCATCTTCACCCTCTATGTACAATACTGTGTCCACCAAATGCTCTAGTATTCGAGGACCCGCCATCTCATCAGCCTTTGTCATTTGGCCAACGAGAAATACAGCTCTTGGTCTGTCTGGATTTTTTGCTTTATCCTTTAAAGCTGTAGCACATTCAATTACTTGAGTTGGAGATCCCGCTCTTGAGCCTGAATATTCTTCTAAAGTAAATGTTTGAATGCTGTCAAGTATTATTATGTCTGCATCAACATTTTCTATATGTTGTAATATTTCATCTAACTTAGTATCGGAAACTACCCAGAAATTATCAGCTATTTCTTTTACCGTACGGTCAGCTCTATTTTTGATTTGACTATTGCTTTCTTCTCCAGATGCATATAAAATTTTGTATCCTTTTAAAGACAGAGCATTTGCCAGTTGCAGTAAAAGAGTTGACTTGCCCATCCCAGGAGGTGCTGAAATTATGCTTATGCTATCTCTAACTATTCCGCCACCCATAACTCTATCAAATTCTGAGACTCCTGTAACTATCCTGTCGCTGTTAGATTGTACAATCGCTCTTAGTTTTGTTGGGTTAGTTGTTATTACCATTCTACTTAAGTTCGCTTTAAGATCGCTTGCCTTAACTATTTTCTCCTCATATGTATTCCAGGCACCACAATCATTACATTTTCCCATCCACTTTGGTGATTGTGACCCACAGTCTTTACAAATATAAACTTTTTTATCTTTAGCCAATTAAGTACATCTCCTTATTATGGTCATCATCTATTAAATCATTATTTTATTGTAATATATTTATTTAGATATACTATTTTCTCATTGATTTAGATCAATATGACCAAGTATCGCCTTAGTTTTTTCATTGCTCCAAAAGAGCTAAAATAACTTTATTAGTACAATTATAGCAAAAAATCATTTTTACAGTCAATTACTTTTCTAAATATAATGATTTAAGGACCGCGGATAAATTCTATCCACAATAAGTCCTACTATTGAGTGTGTAAAACTACGTAGAAATTTAATTGTAAGAATAATTAAAATTCTACATCATATAGCAACGAATAAGATTTTAAAGTAGAGTTGTGTTAGATATACTATATATGAAAATAGCAACTAAAAAAACACCTAACCACTTTAAAACACATCTAATATTAGTATTTACAATTATAATTAAGCATGCTACAATTACTTATCATATAAAAGGTTTAATTCAATTTATAACCTATAGATTGAATTAACGATATATAGATGGTTTCAATGATAAAAGGACGCACTGAAGGGTTAATTACCATTCAAGTAGTAAGCCAATAACAACAACTCTTATAAAGGAGCTTTTGCTATGGCTTTTTTATTTCTAATAAAAAGGAAGTGTGGGAATATGAAGGAGGTCTTTAATGCAACGGAAAATTCATTCAACTTATTATATGTTTATTTTCTTATGTATATTTTTTATGATTTTGGCATTTGTTGTAGATACCCCAAAAGAAATTTTCCTAGGTTTTAAAAAAATACTTTTCGAATCTAATATACTAATAACAGATTATATAGAACTTGCAGGGATTGGTGCTACTTTTATTAATATGTCCTTAGTAGTTTTGGCTTCTATATTTCTCCTTATATATGTTGGAATAAAACCAAATGGGTCCACTGTAGCTGCACTATTTACAATGGCTGGTTTTTCGCTATTTGGTAAAAACATCGTAAATATTTGGCCAATAATCTTTGGAATTTGGTTATATTCTAGATATCAAAAAGAAAAATTTATAAATTATGTTCTAATATCGCTATTTGCCACGACTTTATCCCCTACCGTTAATCAATTAGCATTTTCAGGTCATTTACCCTTTGATGGAAATATTATTATAGGACTATTATTAAGCATTTTTGTTGGCTTTGTTTTCCCCCCACTGGCAGCTTATTGTCTAAAGCTTCACCAAGGTTATAATCTTTATAATATAGGTTTCGCAGCTGGACTTCTTGCTACCTTACTCATGTCTTTATTAAGAGCCTTTGGTATAAACTTTGAAAGTCGATTGCTTTGGTCTACAGGAAATAATTTGTTCTTTTCTATAATATTATTTTTTTTATTTATAATAATGATAATAGTTGGATATATTGATAATGGTAAAAGCATTAAAAATTTACTTAAACTTTATAAACAACCCGGTAGACTAGTAAGTGATTATTACCTTTTATTTGGGCGTGGTATTACTATAATAAATATGGGCATTCTAGGCATATATTCAACTATTTTTTTACTTGTAATTGGAGCGGATCTAAATGGTCCTACTATAGGTGGAATATTAACTATTGTTGGTTTTGGTGCATTTGGGAAGCACCTGCGAAATGTATTTCCTGTAATGATAGGTGCAACACTTGCATCTCTATTAAATATTTGGGAAATTAATTCACCAGGAATGGTATTAGGTATTTTATTTAGTTCAACTTTAGCTCCTATTTCAGGACAATTCGGATGGATTTATGGTGCAATTGCTGGATTTTTACACATTTCCTTAACCATGAATATCGGCTATCTCCACGGTGGTTTAAATTTATACAATAACGGTTTTGCAGGAGGAATAGTCTGTATCATACTTATACCAATTATTACTGCATTTAGAAAGGAGCTTAAATAATATTGAGACACACACATCAAAGAAATACAAAAATAGTAACTGAATTAATGGGTTATTGTTATAACCATGGTTCAGAAAATATTCATATTGATATAAATAAAGAAAAAGAAAAAGTAGTTATTTTTATAAAAGCAAAAATTTCATCTATAACCAAAGAAGACCTAGAGCTTTTGGACCGATCACTAAATGCACAAAGATGTCATGAAATGGAAGAATATTATTGGAATCTTACAGGTGATAATGATTCGTATTCAGAACTTATCCTTGTAGGTATGATGATTGATGAGGCTCACATAAATTATATAAATGGTGAATATCTAGAGATTCTTTTAACTAGAATTCCATAAAAAGCGATCCATAACCTTAATAAAGAGCAGACTAAGAAAACCCACAACTAATTAAATAGTTGTGGGTTTTAAACGAGGCGAACCATTTTTTCTATTCTTCCTCTAGATTTTTTCCATCTAACAAGTAAATTTTATGAGCATATTTAGACTCATCTGAAATCTTCAGCTCAGAATTTTTAGCCGCTTGTTTAACTTGAGCACCAGCTACATTAGGTTTGACAATACACCCAGCTCCAGCCACACAGCCACCCGGACACGCCATCCCTTCAAGGAGATATCCATCATACTTTCCTTTTGTGGCATCGTTACACATCTCCCTACATTCTCTAAGTCCATTTGCAGCTTTAATCTTAACTTCTAGCCCTGGATGTTCTTTTTTTATTAAATCAGCTACAGCCTTAGCAACTCCACCTGCAACCGCAAATCCTCTTCCTGAACCAGTCGCTTCATTACTGAGACTCATATCTGTACCAATTATCTTTACTTTTTTGGCTTCCAACATTCCAGCTAACTCCTCATAAGTAATTACGAAATCAACCTCACTTTTTACGCTTTTTCTGGAAGCTTCCAATTTTTTCGCGCTACATGGCCCAACAAAAACAATCCTTGCATCTTTATGTTTTTCTCTCACAAGCCTTGCTGCAAAAACCATTGGAGTCAAAGTCATTGAAACATTCTCGGCATACTGCGGATATAATTTTTTAGCCATAACAGACCATGAAGGGCAACATGAAGTAGCCATAAATGAAAGTTTTTCAGGTACACTTTCTATAAACTCTTTCGCCTCATCAATTGTACAAATATCTGCACCAATGGCAACTTCAACAACATCTTTAAATCCAAGCATAATCATTGCTCTTTTAAAATCATCAAATCCAACATTTTTACCAAACTGCGCCACATATGATGGAGCTACAATTGCAATTACTTCTTTCTTTTGATTAATTGCCTGAATTAGTTGAAATATTTGGCTTTTATCAGATATTGCTCCAAAAGGACAATTTACCAAACACATTCCACAACTAACACATTTATCATAATCTATTTCTGCTCTGCCATATTCATCCGAATATATTGCATCTACTCCGCATGCCATGGCACATGGACGCCCATGTTTTATTATTGCTGAATACGGACACACTTTAGCACATAAACCACACTTTATACATTTTTCTTGATCAATAACACTTTTCCCATTAACCACACTAACTGCACCTTTAGGACAAACTTCTACACAAGGGTGTGCTAAGCAGCCACGGCACATATTTGTAACTTCATAGCTATTTGTTGGACAAGAATTACAAGCAAATTTTATAATATTTACAAGTGGCGGTTCATAATATTTTGAAGGTTTTGTTGCTTCCTCTAACCCTTCTGTAATTGCTCTTGATTTATCACTTGGTCTTAAATTTAGTCCCATTGCCAAGCGGATTCGCTCACTAACTATTGCTCTTTCAAGAAATGTACTTTCTCTATACTTATGCACCTCTCCAGGAATAATCTCATATGGAATATTATGTATTCCTTCTAAATTGTCTTCAAAGGCCATCTTACTTACGGCCGTAAAAACTTTGTGTCTAATATCAGTAAGTGTTTTATATTCGTATTTCATTATAACTCCTTTTATGCTTTGATATTTATAAAAACTACATATATATATTTTTCGTTAGAATATCATATAATATCAATTTAGTCAATTTTATTTGTGTATTTATTTTACTTATTTAGCTTTTTATATTATACTGGTTAATTATCATGAATTTTTCTTAGCTACTTGAATGTGGATCCACCCCCACTTGTTATTTAAATTTTCTGAGTTAATTTTTTATTTTAATTTTTATTTGATAGATAACGATGAGAGTAATCATCGTTTGAATCTCTGTATCATTTTATATTTATATATAAAATTTGTCAACATCATGCATTTTTATCTAATTACTGCGCAACTTTAACGATATTTCAGAAGGAAAGTCTACCACTTCTATAAGCGGGAGTTACATTCCCTAACAAATAGAAAAAATAAAATTTGTTTCCCATTAAGACTATCAAAGTCTGCGACACCAATCACAAAATCGTCATTAATAAATTGTTTCCACAAGAAGAATATCTAGGTGTAGAAATTCTATGGTACAATGATATCCAAGATAGCTTTTATTAAAAGAAAAATTAATTAGTATTTTTTTAAAAAAGCACATGTATAATTTTAACATAATTCGGTATCACGTAATAATATATTAAAAAATATTATTATGCGATAGGCATTTTAGGAGGTTCATAAATAAATGAATAAAAAAATAATATCTGTGGTTATGATACTAACATTAACAATAACTATCAATGTCAATACTTTTGCTGCACCAAGTACTAATGAAACATCTGAATTAAAACAAGCTCAAAGTAGCAAAAAAGCACTACAGTTAAAAGTAAATAATTTCAACAATGAAATTAATACAGTATTAAATAAAATTGACAACAACAAAACTAAAATGAATGAAATCTCTCAAGAGATAGAGAAAACACAAACTAAATTAGAAATTGTAGAAAAAAATACTATCGTTCAAGAAGACTTATTTGATAAAAGAGCAAGGGTTATGTATATAAATGGTGTAGATAGTTACCTTGAGGTACTTTTAGATTCAACTAGTTTTAGTGATCTTATATCTAGAGCAGATACACTTAAAACCATAATCGAGTATGATAAAAATCTCATTGCTAAAATAGAAAAACAAAGAAATTCTATAATAAAACATAGAGACACCTTAAATATTCAGAATGATAAATTATTAGTGCTAAAAGCAAATAATGAGATTATTCTAACAAAATTAAACAAAGACATAAAAGAACACACAGTGCTTCTTAGCAATGTAACTAAAAAAGAAACTAAATTAATTGCTGACAAAAGAGCAAAAGAATTCGCTGCTGCAAAAATAATAAAAGAACAAGCAGCAATTAAGAGATTTACTATGTCTAGACACTTAGATTCTAGTAAAAGTTCAACGTCTAAATCTGATACTATCCCTAATGATGTATCAAACTCAACTAACTACTTCATTATAGAATCAACCGCATATTCAATGGATGGTTTTACATCATCTGGTTCAAGGACAAGCCGAGATCCAAATGGATACAGTACCATAGCTGTAGACCCCAGGGTTATACCAATGGGCTCTAAAGTTTATGTAGAAGGCTATGGATATGCTATTGCATCAGATACAGGTTCTGCTATTAAAGGTAATATCATCGATGTATTTTTTAATACAAAAGCTGAAGTATCTAATTGGGGCCGAAGAAATGTAAAAATCCGTATAATAAATTAGCTAAAAACAGCCTAAAACATAACCTAGATATACTCTAAAACTCAATATAATAAAACCCACAACTAATTAAATATTTGCGGGTTTTTATTGGTGGAGGCCGAACCATAATGGGTTAAACCCACGACATTACAGAAAATTCACCAAAGTATGCATCTGTTTTGTAGCCATCTCTACTTAATTAAAAAGATTTCCCACTACCCTCATCTCTATATTTTTTGAAGTGAAAATTATCTTTACTGAAATGATCCTTTCTTCCAACAAAAGTGACACCATACTTAAAGAGTGTAAAACTGCAGCTCCATATCTTTAATTATTTTTATATCTAGCTTGTTTTATTAAGTTAATAATTTTTTCTACTTGGGAGAGCCACATTGTCGTGTTTGTAAATTGGTCATTAATCAGACTTTTCCGGAAGCAATTCAAAATGGTTTAAATATAGTTGAACAGCGGCCATTCCTATTAAAACAGCCATTCCTACAAGAGCTATAATCTGAAGAAAGACGAATTTATTGTTAAAACCCTGTGGCGATTCAAGAAACTTATAGATTCCAAAATATCCCCAGGCAAGAGGCAGTGGAAATGCAGCATTACGATTTTTCTGGAGCACTAAAAAAGCCAAAATGACCGCAATTATAAGGATAGTAATTGCCCATATTTCATCATTAATTCCAAAACCATTCCATTTTAATTTTACCAATGCTGCCGCTATATTTACTACAGTAGCAATAAATAACCAGCCTGTATAGAGTCCAAATGTCAAAGGCAAAAGTCGGTGATTCCCAACTTGAATCTTTTTTAGCTTAAGACAAATCAGAGACAATACAATTACAAAGCCTAAAATGAATATCACAGACAGCTCAATCTGCACCAAAGAAAATGTAACAATCCAAGCTACATTTAGGATGCATGAAATTCTGAAAAGCACTGTAATCTCTTCTATAGCACTTTTGTAATACGAATCATCTTTTTTTACAATCATCACGATTACAGAAGTCAAAAGTAATAAGTAAATAATGCTCCATATGCTGAAAGTAGCTGGACTTGGTGTAATCAAGGTAACATACATATCAGAAATTTGTTTTTGTGAAAGTCCATTGATCAAACCTAAAGCACCTAAGGTATTAATAAGTAAAGTAATCACCAAAAAGATAGCATTGATCCATTCTTTTTTTATTTTATCCATAGCGAAATTCCTGGTTTCCTAAATCTAAACAAATCTGAACAAGTCAAAATATTTTAGATTTAGACACCTTCTCCCTTCATTAAAATAAATTTAATTTTTGAAGATAGATGCGAGCTTTTTACAGGTTTTTGCTCAGCTCCTAAATTTCCGAAGAAACTTCAGCTAGTCCCAGCGTGCCTTTAATTTTGATAAAATTAAAGTTCTGAAGAATTGGGGCAGTTAACCCAGCGTAGTAACTTACACAAGCCTTTCTCTACGTGTACTTGTGCAAGGTTCTAGTTTAAACATAAACTTATATTAAGCTAGAATCATATCTTTTATATTCTTACGATTCTCTAT
>NZ_JBOITM010000018.1:0-28902 GCF_050717535.1 Clostridium sp. | reverse complement strand
ATGTCAAGTGTTTTTTTATAAATATAAGAAATTTCAAAAGATTTTGTTTGAAATCCTGGGGGGAAGAATAAAAATCATCCCTTCGGGATTGAGATATACGGGAGCCTAAGGGTTTCCGAATTCACTATCCTTATTAAAGGAGGGCGATTAGATGGAAAAAAATACTTTAAGAAAATATGATTTATTATTTAGTATTGTTTTAATGATATTTGCAATATTTGTTGCTATTAACGGAATTGTACTTACTATACAGGGAGCTAAAATGACTGGTGTAGAGTGGTATTCATCTGCAGGAATTATGCCTATAATAATAGCATTCTTTACTATGATATGTGCTATTAGTTTATATAAAATAGCTAAAAAAGATGGGGCAAATTTTGAATTTCTAAACGGAAAAAACATGAAAAATCTATTTGCAGAAAAATCAACTCAAAATACCTTGTTTATAATAGCGTTGCTTGGTACTTATATATATGTATTGCTTAGAATATTACCCTATACACTTGCCACATTTCTTTTTCTCTTTGTATTTATAGCATTTTTCAAAGGTGAAACTAAAAAAGAATTAATTGTGGCATTAATAGTTTCAATAGTTACTACGGCATTACTAGCTTATGGATTTGGCTCACTAGCTCAAATTCCATTACCATAAGGAGGCGGAATAATGACAGGATTTGTATTGTTTTTTCAGCAATTAACATCATTACTAACACCAGAAGTTATAATACTTATGGTTGTATCTAGCACTTTAGGTATAGTAATTGGAGCACTCCCAGGACTAACCGCAACTATGGGTATAGCACTTCTAACTGGGCTTACTTTTAAAGCAACAGAGGTTCAATCCTTTACAATTCTTATGGGCATATATGTTGGTGCCATTTATGGTGGGAGTATATCAGCAATCCTAGTAAATGTTCCAGGTACTGCCTCAGCTGCGGCCACTTGCCTAGAAGGACATAAAATTGCATTACGTGGAGAGGCTGAGTTTGCCATTAAAGCAACTAGAACAGCATCAATTATAGGGACAATTATTGGAATGTTTGCACTTCTATTTATAACCCCTATATTAACAAAGGTTGCTCTAATGTTCACATCCCCAGAGTATTTTATGCTTGCACTGTTTGGAATTTTAATATGTGGATCTATTGGAACGGCAGATCTCACAGTAAAGGGATGGATTGCAGGGCTTCTTGGGTTATTCTTTGCTACCATGGGACAAGAGGATATATTCTCAGTTCAAAGATTTATGTATGGAAATAGTAATTTAATAGGTGGAATTCAGATTATTCCAGCTATGATTGGATTTTATGCGGTACCAGAGGTAATAAAGGCCTTGGCGCATAAGGATAAGGTAAAAATGAAGATAACAAAGCTAGGGAAAGATAGAATTAAAATTCCTATGTGGCCTATTATGAAAAAGTCCTTTAGAGTTATAGTTCAATCCTCTTTAATTGGAGTTGGAATAGGTGCGCTGCCTGGAGTTGGTGAAGACGTTGCAGCTTGGTTATCCTATAGTACAGCTAAAAAGACAAGTAAGCACCCAGAGGAATATGGAACAGGTTCTTATGAAGGTGCAATAGCTCCAGAAGTTGGAAATAATGCAGCAATAGGTGGGGCTATGATTCCACTACTAACACTGGCAGTTCCGGGTAGTCCACCAGCGGCGGTTTTACTTGGAGCGCTTATGCTTCACGGTATAAGACCAGGTCCAATGCTTATGACAGAAACACCTTACTTTATATATCAGATATGTGCATTAATATTCTTAGCAACTATTGCTATGTGGATAATTGGAATATTAATTGCAAGACCAATGAGCAGTATATTGAAAATACACTCAGCATACCTAATGCCAGTTGTTGCGGCCCTAAGTATAATTGGAGCTTATGCAATTAATTTGAACTATTTTGATTTAGGTGTAGTATTCGTATTTGGAGTAATGGGATACTTCCTAGATAAGATGGCATATTCCCCAGCACCAATAGTGCTTGGATTAATACTTGGTAAGATGGTAGATACAAATTTCAGAAGAACACTAATAGTTAGTGATGGAAATTTTCTTCCATTTATTACAAGACCAATAGCATTAGTATTTTTAATAATAATTGTGTTTACAATAGTTAAGCAATCCATTGCTATGAAAAAGTCCGATACTACAACATAATAAATAAAAAATCAGAGTTTGGAGGACAAATATGAATAATGAAAAGGTTGAGTTTTTAGAGGGAAAAGCAAAAGAACTTAGAATGAATCTTTTAGAAATGATATATATGGCAGGAGCGGGTCATCCAGGGGGCTCATTATCGGCTTCTGATATAGTAACAACATTATATTATGATGAACTTAATATTGATCCTAAAAATCCCCATTGGTATGAGAGGGACAGATTAGTTTTATCTAAAGGTCATTGTTGCCCTGTTATATATACAGTTTTAGCAATGAAAGGATATTATGACATGGAGGTAATTAAAACACTTAGGAAGCTCGGATCAATTCTACAGGGTCATCCAGATATGCATAAGGTTCCAGGAATAGATATGTCTACAGGATCTTTGGGTCAAGGCTTATCAGCAGCTATAGGGATGGCAATAGCAGCAAAGCAGGATAAATTAAATAGCAGAGTATATGCAATACTTGGAGACGGAGAATGTGATGAGGGACAAGTATGGGAAGCTGCAATGAGCGCTTCTAAGTATAAATTAGATAATTTAGTAGCTATTGTAGATAGAAATCATCTTCAAAATGACGGCTGTGTATGTGACATAATGCCTACAAATAATTTAGCAGATATGTGGAGAGCAACAGGATTTGAGGTGTTTGAGATAAATGGACATAATATTGAAGAGATATTAGAAGCTTTTGCTAAGGCTAGAAAAGTAAGTGGAAAGCCAGTATGTATAGTAGCAGATACTGTAAAGGGTAAGGGAGTTTCATTTATGGAAAATGTTGTAGCTTGGCATGGAATGGCACCTAATAAAGAGCAGTACGAAAAGGCAATATCAGAAATAAAGGAGGCATAACTATGAAAGGTTTACCAACGAGACAAGGTTTTGGAGATGAAATATTGAGGCTTGGTCAGCTTCATGATGATATATATGTCATAGACTGTGATATATCAAAATCCTGTAAAACAGCAGATTTTGCATGTCAATTACCAAATCAGCATATAAATGTTGGAATAGCTGAGCAAAATGCAGCAGGAATAGCTGCAGGACTTGCAACAATGGGCAAGGTTCCTTTTATAAGTACTTACGCTGTATTTGGCAGTATGAGAATGTTAGAACAAATAAGAACATCAGCCTGCTATCCTAATTTAAATGTTAAGGTAGCCTGTAGCCATGGTGGACTTACTCCAGCAAGCGACGGAGCAACTCATCAAGGTATAGAGGACATGGGCATATATAGAACTATCCCTAATATGACAGTTATAATGCCAGCTGATTATAATTCTACAAGAAAACTAGTTGAAGCAGCTTATAAATGGAATGGACCTGTATATCTTAGATTTACAAGAGACGAGATGCCTTTATATTATGACGAAAATGAAGAATTTGAAATTGGGAAAGGTAAAATTCTAAAAGAAGGTAAGGATATAACCATAATAGCTATAGGTGATTTACTTCATCAAGCAATAAAAGCTGCAGAGGAACTAGAAAAGAAGGGCATTAGTGTGAGACTTATAGATATGTTTACATTAAAACCTTTAGATGAGGAGTTAGTTCTAGAGTCTATAAAAAGGACCGGTAAGGTTATAACTGTAGAAGATCACAATATTTATAATGGCTTAAGTAGTGCAGTTTCCGAAGTGATGGCTGAAAACGGAATAGGAAAATTGAAAAGAATAGCCATAAAAGATCACTTTGGTGAATCTGGAGATTACTATGAATTACTTAAAAAATATGATATGGATGAGGATGCTATTGTTAGAGCAGCCTACGAGCTTTTAGAAAAATAATAAATATACTTAAATGAAAATTGTAGTTTTTGATTATACGCTTTTGAAGATTTTAAGGTGTTATGGGATAAATTATATGGGTATGATATAATTTATCCCATACCTTTCCTGTATATAAGCATTACTTTAAATATGGTAAAATAGTAGTAAGAAAAATAGTGAAAATGGTTCTTAATTATGGTCAATAAAATTGATTTAAAAGCTAAAAATTTAACAGTGAATATTGAAAAGGGGTGTGGATATGAAATATATGGAAATTGGTAAATCTAAAATAAAGGTGCCAAGAATTACGCTAGGGGCCATGGGGATGGGCGGAGGAGCACAGTGGCAAAGTGATGATAGTGTTGCGCTAAAGACGATAGATACAGCGCTAGATATCGGCATAAATTATATAGATACAGCACCTGTATACGGGATGGGACATAGTGAAGAGCTATTAGGAAAGGCACTGAAAGGGAGAAGGGAAAGAGTTATTCTTTCTACTAAGTGTTCACTTCAATGGAGGAATAGGGAAGGCGTTTTTGAGTATGAGAGGGATGGACTTTATGTATACCGTAATTTGTCCAAAAAATCTATAAAGAATGATTTGGAAGTAAGTCTAAAAAGATTACGTACAGATTATATAGATATTTTCATTACCCACCGACAATCAGATGTGTATCCTGTAGAGGAAACAATGGAAGCACTATTGGAAATGAAAAAAGAGGGTAAGATAAGGGCCATTGGTATATCGAATTCTAATCCTGATCACCTTGAAGACTATCTAAAATATGGACAGGTAGATCTTGTTCAGGATAAATACAGTATCCTAGATAGGAAGTTAGGTGCGGAGTATCTACCAAGTTGTGAAAAAAACGGTGTAACTTTTCAAGCATTTTCTATGCTGGAAAGAGGTCTATTAACAGGAAAAATTGGTATGGATTATTTGGTAAAACCAGATGAAGCACGGAATGTTGTGGAGTGGTTTGAACCATCTAAACGTATTCTTGTACTACAAATGCTGGAGGGGTGGGCAAATCTATGTGAAAAATACAATTGCTCCATGACAAACCTAGTTACAGCATGTTCCTTAGCCGAATCCATGAATTTTAGCGCATTGGTTGGGGTACGTAGGCCGGAAAGTATAATAGATGCAGTAAAGGCCATGGATATTGAATTGGATGTAGAAGATTTTGAGAAGATGAAGTCCGATGCAGATGTTGTAGTAGCAGCATCTCACATATAAAAAACAGTTAAAATTTAATTGCCAAAACCCAATTCTTTATTATGTTTTGGAGTTTTGGCAATATCTTTCTACTTATTCTCTAAGGAATTAAGATGTTAGATTGTTTGAGTTAATAAATAAAGTAAGGTATTCATTAACATCAACTCGAGCCATGTTGAGTGTGTAGTAAGAATACGTTGCAAAAATACCTTATAATGCTTGAATTCATGAAATCTGCGAGTAAAATTTAAAAGGAGATGAGTAACAATCATGGAAAAAGATGTTAGGATAAATTTTAGATATTCAGAGGATGAATATGTAGCAGCGGTACAATGGTATTATTTTAAAAATCAATTAATAAGGATATACATATTGGTTGCTTCAATATTTGTTTGTACTGGATTATATTTTTTGTTTTTAGGGAAAAAACCGGTTGTGGGGCTTGTACTTGTAATTTCTGGCGCTTTAATCTATATATTATACGTCTATATTGTTATGTTAAATCCAAGGAAATTTTTCAAAACACAATCAAAATTAAAGGAAGAGCTTTTTTTTACTTTTACGGAAGAGGGAGTCTTGTTTAAGTTTGGAGAAGAAGCTAAGAATTTAAAATGGAATTATTATTCAGGATATAAAGAAAACAAAAACTATTTTTATTTGATATATGGTAAAAATCTTTTTACAATAATACCAAAAAGGTCTTTTAAAAATGATGCCAAAATAACAAAACTAAGGAAGCTACTAAATACTAATTTTGGTGGCTAATAGTTATTTACAAGCTTTTAATTACTGAGATTGCAGGGTAATTTCTTATTAAATATTAATATAAAGTTTGGAGGTAGTCATATGAAAATAGTCATAGCACCAGATTCCTTTAAGGGAAGTCTCTCCGCTCTCGAAGTATGTGAGGGTATTGAAAAAGGAATAAGAAAGGTATTAGGCGTAGCTGAAATAGTTAAGGTACCTATGGCGGATGGTGGAGAGGGTACGGTTCAATCTCTTGTAGATGCTACAGGGGGAAAACTAATAAAAGTAAAAGTAAAAGATCCACTTATGAGGACTGTTGAAGCCTTTTATGGAATCCTTGGAGATGGAACTACTGCAGTAATTGAAATGGCTGCTGCATCGGGAATAACATTATTATCTAAAGAAGAAAGAAATCCAATGAAAACGACAACCTATGGAACTGGAGAAATAATAGTGCATGCATTGGATATGGGCTGTAGAAATTTTATAATTGGCATAGGTGGTAGCGCAACTAATGATGGAGGTGCTGGTATGCTAAGTGCATTAGGTGTAAAACTTCTAGATGTAAATGGTAAGGATATAGGATGTGGTGGTGGGAGTTTAGATAAACTTAAGACTATAGATTTATCACATCTTGACAGCAGAATTGAGTTATGTAATATTGTAGCTGCTTGTGATGTTGATAATCCGCTTTGTGGTGAGAGAGGTGCTTCAAATATTTTTGGTCCTCAAAAGGGTGCTGATGAAGATATGATTATCACCTTAGATAATAATTTATCTCATTATGCAGATATGGTAGAAAAGTATTTAGGTATCTCAATAAAAGAATATCCAGGAGCTGGAGCAGCTGGCGGACTTGGAGGAGGGCTTCTTGCATTTTTGAATGCGAAACTTAAAAGAGGAATAGACATTGTAATTGAGACTACAAAGCTAGAGGATAGTATAAAAGACGCAGACTTAGTATTTACAGGTGAAGGTATGATAGATTATCAAACTGCTTTTGGAAAAACTCCCTTTGGAGTAGCAAAGGTTGCAAAAAAATATAATATACCAGTGATTGCTATAGCAGGAGGCATAGGAAAGGGTACAGAAACACTTTATGAACAAGGCTTTACTAGTATCTTTTCTATTGTAGATAAACCTATGCAGCTTGAAGAAGCTATAGAGAATTGCGGTATTTTGTTAGAAAATGCTTCAGAAAGAATTATGAGGATTTTGAAAACAAATAACAACTTTGACACATTATAATAATCTGTTTATGGGATTTGGTTGTTAAAGTATTTAGAAGGGAGACACTTTTGATAAAATTTATAATGTCTATTGGTTTAATAGTTTGTGGGTTACTGCTCGGACAGGTGTTAAAAAAAATGGTTGAGAATAAAACCATAAAAGAGTCTGTTCCTGTAGGTAAATATATGGTGTTTATTCAACGAATAGCATTACTTGTCATAAATCCGGTTGTCACTTTGGGCGCGTTTTGGGGCAGTCAATTTAATGACATGAAGTTTATAGCACTGCCTATTTTAGGTGCTGCTGCTATTAGTTTGGGCGGAGTGCTAGCTTATATATCTTCTAAAATTTTAAAGCATAATAAAAAACAAGTTGGTTCTATGTTTGTCACAGGTGCATTTACTAATATAGGGAACTTTGGTGGATTGATATGTTTTATGTTTTTTGGAGAAACCAGTTACGCCTTTGTTGCAATGTATAAAATGTTTGAGGAAATCCTATATTTTCTAATAGGGTATCCAATAGCAAAAATGCATGGAAACTATAAAGAAGACGCGAAAAAGAAGAATGCACTGGTAAGGATAATCACAGATCCTTTTATATTAGTATATTTTATTAGTATAATTCTTGGTACAGTATTAAATATTTCCGGAATTGTACGGCCAAGTGGTTATAAGAATCTAAACGAAATATTTATTCCACTATCATCCATCATGCTGATTGCATCCGTTGGTTTCAATATGAGAATTAAAGCCATTGGTGGGTATATAAAAGAATGCTTTATAATTGCCGCTATAAAGTTCGTTATAATACCAATTAGCATTACTTCTGCAGCATATTTTATGGGGCTTGGAACAATAAAAGAGGGGTTACTTCTAAAAGTGGTTTTGGTGCTTTCGGCTATGCCACCTGCATTTAATTCGCTAATTCCACCTCAGATTTACGATTTGGATGTGGACCTAGCTAATTCATGTTGGCTGTTTTGCACGGGCTGCCTTGTTATTGTTGTTCCTATTCTTTACTACTTAGTTAATTTAATATAAATACCAATAATCTTTAATTGGAAGATTTTTTAAAAAAAAGCAATTTAATTTTCGTAAAAGTACTTTAAGAGTCATATTCGGGGATTAAGCTATAGTTTGATTAAAAATTAAATATATTTACAATTTGAATAGGGAATTAATTGAAACAATTGTTGATATATTTAAAATTCATAATATTAAAACGGAAATTATAGCTGCAAGTATAAGAAGTCCATTACATGTAGTAACTGCAGCTAGAGCAGGAGCTCATATTGCTACGGTACCAGCTAATGTAATTATTGAAATGCTTAAACATCCATTAACTGATAGTGGTATAGAAAGATTCATTAAGGATTGGAATAATACTTTTAATAAATGATTAGTAAGAGGGATAATTTAGTCACACACTAACATCTCCGAGGTCCAGAAAATTTCAAGGTACAAGCCAAATGAAATCACTAACTATTATTATAGAAGATAAAGAAGCTATGTAACGTCGAAATGATATTAGGGTACAGAAGCAATGATTACTATTAACAGAATGGAAAAAATGACTTTAGTTGGTAACTACACAATTGATGATGAACTAACTTCAATAAAGGCAGGTGTCAGTAGAATAAATGTAAGTGCAGGTTCAATATAATAAAGGAAGCTAATAAACAAGATTAATAAGTAAAATAAGAAGTCCTGTATGAATTACCATGGGCTTTTTTTGATGTGAGCCCGAAATGGGAGCAATTTCGTATTCTAGGAAAAATATAGACATGTAAATGTAAGCATTTTACTGTATAAATATATGGATCAGCTATTCTTATAAACTTAAAATCTTAAATCTTAGTGGAATAAAAAATTAGAGTTCACTTAGAGTATACCGCAGACGAATACAAACTAACAGCCTTTAAAGTGGCGTTATATGGTGATGAATTTGCACCGACACAGTTTGTATAATAAATTGATTTCAAACGAACGGATATATGTTTAAATTAAGACCTTAAAAAGCAAAATAATATTGAAATAACCGTCTAGGGCTACGATGGCTATTTCTTTTGGCTCAATATAGTTTATAATTATGTTGTATGGGGTTACTTGTTAGAAATTGGTGAATATAAAGATTTTTTATATAAATTTTCGCTGGCGCTACCTAATTTTTAATATTTCTTATAGCTTTTATAAAATCTTAACTTATCAAAGGAGGAGAAAATGAAAATAGGTAAATTCACTATGCAAAATAATATAACTATTGATGCAGTGAGATACTACATAGAATTGGGGCTAATAATACCTGAAAAAAGTGGAGGACAGTATGACTTTGATGAAAGATGCAAGAGTGATCTTGAAAAAACAATTAAACTTAAAGGCCAAGGGTTTACCCTAAATGAAATTAAAGCAATATTTGTACTTAAGAGGATTGGTAAGCTTACCACCTATCAAGAGAATGAATATTATAGGGACATTTATTGTAACAAGAAAATTGAACTTTCCAGTAAAATTAAAGAATTGGAAAGTTTTAGAGATAAATTAGAAGAAACGATAGAGGATCTATCTAAAATAAAATGTACAGATAATTTTAAAATTGGTATAGATATTGAAGCTTTAAAACTATTCAGCTGTCTGAAATGTGGAAAAGAGTTGATGCTTTCTGATGGAATTATTACAAATAATCAGGTGATGGAGGGCAATCTTAAATGTACTTGTGGTGAAGAGTATAAAATTGAAGATGGAATTTTATTAGTTGGAAGCGTACAATCTGAAACTAATTTAAGCGTACAATCCGAAGCTAATTTAGATATAATAGATTATGTTAATTCAACTGATTCAGATTACCTAGATAATGTTTACTCTGGACTTGAGTATATGAATAAAAAAATACAATTTGAGGAATTAAACAATAAAATTATATTGGAGATAGGTTCTGGTGTAGGTTTCTTTCTAAGGAGTATATATACTGATTTACCGGATGATTCCTTATATATTGCAGTAGACCATGATTTGAATAGGCAAAAATTTTTAAAGTCAATGCTTCAAAAATCTGAGTACAACAAAAGGGTGATATTTTTATGTTGCGATTTTTTAAAAATGCCATTAAAAGATAATTTAGTCGATGTTTTGATAGATTTTACTGGTACAAGTAATTACTCATTCGAACATGAAGAGTTTTTGCTAAATTTAATTGATAAGTATTTAAAAAGAAAGTTGATTATGATTTCTGCATACATTACGTTTAATAATTTTAGCATTGATAGCAGTATAATAGAAAAAGTAAGGAAAAATTTTATTTTAAAAAGTATAAAAAATAATATTTTAAATTTACAATACAATATAATCGATGAAAAAATATCTAAATCAATATCTAAGGGCGGTAAATATGAAGATTATTTTAAGTGCAATGAACGAATTTCTACATATATTGTATATGCAAAAAGGTAGCCTTTACACCATGTTTTATTTAAAAAAATGAAAAATTGTGTAAATTAAGCTATTGACGTGGTGTAAAGCCCCTTATCTAAAATATAGATAGGGGGTGTTTTCTATGTTCAAGATATTATATGTATTGAAAACTAACGGTTCAGGATTATATTTTAGGGAGGTTATCAGATGGAAATTTATTTTATCTTAGTAATACTAATACTTGGCTTAATATTGATAGGGGCACTTTTCCCAACTTGGACACCAGGTATTAAGGGCAAAAATAGTGTTAGGGTATATGAGCAAGTTTTAATAAACGGCGCTAAACATCAACTTATGATACGAGGTGTAGATAAGAATAACCCTATTTTAGTTTTTGTACATGGTGGGCCAGGGTGTTCGGAAATTCCATATGTAAGAAAATATCAAGATATTTTGGAGCAGAAATTTACCATAGTTCACTACGACCAACGTGGAACTGGCAAATCATATCATTTTTTTGAGGACTACTCAAATTTATCTCCAGAATTACTCACAGATGACTTAATAGCATTAACTAGATATATTCGTAAAAGATTTGGAAAGGATAAGGTGCTGTTAGCTGGTCATTCCTTTGGATCTTATATTGGAATGGTGGCTGCTGCAAAAGCACCAGAAAATTATATTGCCTACATCGGAATTGGACAAGTATCAAATTTTAATGAAAGTGAAACAGATTCTTTAAATTATTGCATTGAAGAGGCAAACAAAGCAGGAAATAAAGACGATATTGCAAACCTTGAAAAAATAAGAAGCCAGGTTGAAAAGGGAGATAGTTTTGTTCCACGTAATTACATACAAAAATATGGTGGTGGTTCACGCCTTATTGATGAGGATGGCCTTTATAAAGGCTATTGTACGAATCGGGAATACAATTTATTTGACAGAGTTCGTCTTAATTTGGGCGTAAAAAAAAGTGAGGTCATGATTGGTGACTTACTTCAGAATTCTTTGCCAAGTCTTGTTAAAAAACTTGAAATACCATGTTACTTCCATATGGGACAGTATGATTATAAGACTTCATCAAAAGCCGCAAAGAATTATTTTGATTCTATTACATCACCTGAGAAAGAATTTATACTATATTCGGAATCAGCGCATTACCCACAATTTGAAGAAAAAGAAAAATTTGCTGAATGGCTTATTAAGAAATTCTCAAACTAATATATCTTACAAATAACGAGGACTTTCGGTAACTTGAATATATAGAGATAGAGTTATATGAGGAACGGCTAGATTTATCGCTCAAATTGGGGTTTCTTTTGGTTCAATATAACCTTTAATTATGTTAAATGATTTTCATTTTATAAAGGATGCATAAAAGTAGTGTGTTTTCTTAATTAGATAGGTATACAACAAATGCCGTGAAATTTTGCCCCCTTTTTTGCCCCTTATAGGTTAAAATAAGTAGGTATTACCTAAACTTAGTTAAAAAGTAAAATGACTATTTAAAAGGGATTGACGGTTTTTTAAACGCTTATTGTTATTTTTATATCAAAGCGAACCTTTACTTTTGTGTTATATAATGGTAACATATTAATCATATACATATAAATCTACATTTGAGGTAAGTATTGTAACATATGTGAACAATGTATTTGTAAATTAATGAATATATTTTAATAAATCATGAAATAAATAATATTATTAATGGGGGCGTAAAAATGATAAAAACAAAAAGATTAGTAGCATTAAGCATTAGTTTGATTATGACAGCTTCACTATTTACTGGGTGCTCAACTGATGGACTAGTTCTTACCAATGCTTTTGGAAAATCTCAAGAAATAAATTCTATGCAGAGCCAAACGGATATCTCAGTAAAAGTATCTGCTTCTAAAATGTCAGAACAGGAACAACAAATGATGAGTTCAATGTTGCCTATGATAAATGGTGCGAGTATTTCAGTATCATCTAAAGTTAATCAGAATAAAGAGAAAACAATTGGTAAAATGCAAAGTGATATTTCATTAAAATCAGACCAATTGCCTGAGCCTATAAGCATGAGCATTTGGGCTGATACAGATATGAGTGGAGACAAGCCTGTAGTTAATGAGGTACTTAAGATGCCTCAATTAATGACCAGTCAGTTTCCAAAGGAATTGCAGGGCAAAGATTATATGGTAATGAACTTAGCTGATATGACAAGTGCACCAGGTATGGTTCAGCCTAATTATGATAAACTTATTTCTTTTAGTAAAGAATTTCAACCTAAATTTCTTGATTTTATTGCTAAGTATTCAAAACAATTTAATCCTACTACAGATTATATAAAAAGGGTGGGAAGGCAAACCTTTTTAGAAGATAATATAATGAAATCTTCAGACGTTTATCAGGTGAAATTAACAGATAAGTCCTTTAAAGATTTAATGCATTATACTTTGAATAATCTTGCTGGAAATGCTGATGCCATGGCCTTTGTTAAGGATTATATGTTGGCCATAAGCTCAATTTATGATATAAATGATGCGAAAAATAAAACTGATCAAGTTGAAATAAATAAAGCATTTGATAATTTAACAACTGAATTACCACAAAAACTTGCAGATTTAAACAAAGCATTGGATTCTATTGAGGATCTAAAAATTCTTGGTGACAATGGAATTACAATTAATTATACTGTTAATGATGATGGGTATGTTATAAAAGAAAAAGGAAATGCTGAATTTGTTGTTGATTTACCTAGCATAATGAAATTGGCTGGAAACACATCAGCAGCTACTACTCCAAACGATCCAACTGGTATATATACTATAGGAGTAAGTTTTAACACTGATATTACTAATATTAATGGAGATGTTAAAGTTGTATTTCCAAAAGTAGATTCAACTAATTCATTTAACTACACTGATATAATGAAGTTAGCTTCTCAAGAATTACCAGCTAAAGAAGTACCAGTTAAATAACAAGAAATACCAAGTGTATAAAAAAAGTGTCATAAACTATTATAGTTTATGACACTTTTCTCATTGTTTAGTAAGATTAAATCATCTCTTGCGGATTGTAAATAAATGAACCTCCATCTCTTTTTAGAAATGGGGGTTCATTCTTATTGCCAAATTAAGCGTTTTTATTATTATTTATAAATCTTGTTATTGTAGTAGTGAAGATGCTGTATTATTACTAACTACTCCTTCTCCACCAAATACAATTACATTTGTTATCTTTTGTTTACTTAAGAAAGCTTTCTGCTTAGTTACATCTTTGTTGTCCACAAGTAGTATGCTACAATTCTTTCTAGCAGCGAGTACTGAACCACTTAGGGCATCTGGGAAGTTTAAGCCGGTAGCTACAGCTGCAGTAGTTGAAGTTAGATTAAAAGACTCCATTATCTTCATGGAAGTTTCATATCTATTAGCTCCACCTAATCTTACTATAGCTATTTTACTGTTTAGTTTTTTAATTTGTGTTTCAATATTAGTACTAAGCACTCCTGTTCCACCTATTAAATAGACGGTTGTTGGTTGTATAGTAGTTATGTCTTTACTAACACTAGTTGACAAGCTATTTTTACCATTTAATAACATTGAATATCCTTTTATATCAACTATGCTTGATATACTTAATGCATCTGCAAAATTATCTCCTGTAGCGATAACAATGCTTGTACCTTTAGCTACATTTTGATAATCGACTATTTTTTGATTTGTTTCATAACGATCCTTACCACCAAGTCTTACTATTTTATATCCTTTAGTAGTTAGGTAATCTGAAATTTCACTACTAACTGCACCGGTACCACCTAATATATAGATGTTTTTGTCTTTGCCTAAGGTTGTTGTAATATAATCTAATACGTTTTTGCTGTTATTAACAGTTTTATTAACTAAAAGCATTGGCGCATTGTATTTATAAGCTATACCAGAACCAGCTAAGCAATCAGCAAAATCATTTGCTGTAGCAAGTACTATAGCATCTGGTGCTTTAGTAGCATATTGATCTTTAGCTATGGCTATAGAAGTTTCGATTCTATTAAGCCCAGCTAATCTTTGTACATTGGTGGGAGCTGTAGTTGCTCCAGTGATTTTCCAATTATTTGTTGTAGATGGGGTTATAGTCTTATTATCTTGAACATATTTCATCATTAAACTTCTAATCTGACCATCGTCTCCAAGTGCTTTTGCTGAATCGTAAGTAACTAAAGATGCATCAGTGTTGCTTATTCCGGCTGCTGCCATGAAACCTCCGCCACCGTTGTATCTGTAGTTATTTATTGCAACTGTAAATACATCTGAATCTTTGACTAATTTTCCGTTAACCTTTAGATTCTTTATTCTATTTCCGGATACTATTTTTTTAGAAGCTGGGTCAATTGTTCCTGCTACTTCTTTTAAGTCTATGTCATAAGTTGCTCCATACAATTGATCTAAATTATAATCTGCAATATTAAGTGTTGGGTCCTTTACTATAGGATCTGTTGAATTTGATGTTTGTTTGTAGTACCTTACTGTATACTCCATCCAATCCTTTATTTGTTTTCCATTCATTTTTACTCCATAAAGGAAATTCTCGTATATATATACTCCCATAATATCCTTGATGGAAATATCACCCTTTGGAATATATGCTTTTAAACTTAGTGGAGCTGCTATTGAAAGCTGCGTTTTAGCTGCACTAGTCTGAACTTTGTTGATAAGTTCCATTATTTCAGTTGGCTCAGTAATTTGTTTATCACCTTTATACTCTCCAGTAGCTTTTCCAAGTACGGTTGAAGTATATTCTAATGTTTTAGCTTGATATGGTGCAATTAATGAAACTATTGCTGCGTCATCTGCAACTTTATCCATAGATACATTTTTAGTGTTTAATCCTGTAACAATTCCAGTTTCATCAACAGAAATATCAATTTGTGAAACGTTTTGTGCCCATTTACCTGGTTCAACAACTGGAACAACTTTTCCTGCTGGATTTTTTAAGGTTAAGTCATTGACAACATTATGAACATGGCCTGCAACTATTGCATCTATTCCATTTACATTTGTAGCTAAAGCTTTTATTTGATTTTCAGGAATGACATCGGCAGCTCCTTCTTCTCCACTGTGTGCAGATACTATTACAACGTCTGCTCCTGCTGCTTTTACTATTGGAACCCATTTTTTAGCTTCGTCTACCAAATCATTAAAATGTAATCCTGCATAATGAGTTGCATCTTCCCAACTTGGTACAGTTTTTGTTGTAAGACCAAGGATTGCTACTTTAATTGTTTTGCCACCAACTACAAAAGATTTAATAATGTATGGTTCAACAAAATTTTTATTATCAGTTTTGTAAGTATTTGCTGACAACATGTCAATGCCTTCAGACTTAGCATCAGTCTTAATTCTTTTTAATGCTTCAAGTCCGTAGTTAAATTCATGATTTCCTAGAGTCCAACTATCATATTTCATAGCACCCATAACTTTAGCTATTGGATACTTTGTAGTTTTATCTAGCATATTATAATAATAAACAAGTGGAGTTCCTTGAATACTGTCTCCATTATCTATTAACATTACATTTGGGTTAGTTGCTCTTAATCCCTTAACATAAGTTGAAACCTTTGCAAGTCCTTGTCCTTTGGATGGGGCTGCATTTGTTCCATAATCAAAGTTTAAAACATTTCCGTGTACATCTGAAGTTGCTACGACTGATATTGTAGCTACTATTTTATTGTCTATTCTATTATTCATTGCAACTGTCATTTTGCCGTTAGCTCTAACATCAGCATTTAAAGCATCTCTTACAGTGTAATGTGAATCTACTATGCTTGCTTTTATTTCTGGTACTGTGAAACCTGTAAAGCCATCCCCACCAGTTGCTACGAAATCTGGCGCATTTACTTTTAGTGTGTCTGTATCCTTAACAACTGTATCATTGCTTTCTCTTGTTATGCTTTGTACTCTTTGGCCTAGTACTTCTGGTGTTGTAATTTTGCCATCTGCAGCAATTACGGCTGCCTTATAAGATGTTTTTGAGGAGTCATATGTGAATTTAACTCCAGAAATTTGTATTCCTTTACCATCCTCTTGAACAGCTTGCTCAAAAATGTATTTAAGCTGTGCGCCTGTCATTGTTGTGGTACAAATAGTATTATCAAAAGGCATAATGTTAAATATTGTTCCAACTGTTATATTGCCGGCTGGAATTGGACTTAATCTAATACCTCCGTTATTTACCATTCCTACTTCTGCAGGTGACTCTTTATAATTTTTTACAATATCAGCCATCCAATTTCCAAGTTGTGATTCACCATAAGGGACACCTAATTGGTTTTTAGTTAAATCTGTTGAGTTAGTTCCTATTTTTTCATTAAATACTGGAAGTAATGCTGCACTAGCATCATCAACGATTTTTTTACAGTCAGCATCAGTTGCTGAATCTACTGTAGTTGTAAGTGCTTTATAATTTTCACCTGCAGTTGAAAATGTAAGTGCCTTAGTAGAAGCATCAACTGTAATTTTTAGATCTACATAACCTTTACCAGTTGAATTTGCTATTACTGTAGGAACATCTTTACCATCTGCATCTTTATTTACTAGATCTGCAACACTATGGGTATGCCCACCAAATACTGCATCTACTCCATGTAAATTATTAACCATAGTATTAAGTGATGAACCACCATCATGTACATCTGCGAGTATTATATCAGCTAGATTTCCATCTTTTATTTGCTTTGCAACTGCATTAATTTCTGTAGCTGGATCCTTAAAATCAAAAGGAGCTACTAAAGTAGGCATGATTATGGATGGAGCATCTTTAAGTATAGCGCCTATTACGGCTATCTTAACACCATCCTTAGTAATTATTTTGTATGGTGCGTATGGTCTAGTATTTTTACCTTTGTCATACATATTAGCACAAACAATACTATAATTTGCACCAATCATTGTTTCAGTATTAATTATATCAAGTCCCCAATCAAATTCATGATTACCAAGTGCGGTAACTTCCATTCCCATATTTGATAATACCTTTTGAACTGGAACTCCACGTAATACATTAGAAACTGGTGTTCCTTGATATAAATCTCCTCCACCAATGATTAATGTTCTATCTGGATTTGTAGTTTTTACATCTTTAACTGCTTTTGCAAGCGCAGCGCCTATAGGTTTTGTATTGCTAGAATCTAGAAGTTGACCGTGAAAGTCAGTAATATCAATAATGTCAAATACCTTGTTACTTGTAGCTGCCTTTGCTGTCATTGTAAAACCAGAAGATAATAAACTAATGGTCATTAAAAATGATACAGCTAAGGATGTCCATCTTTTTGCCTTTGTTGTTTTAAAAGTTCTAAACAAAATATCACTCCCCTTTAATATTTTTTGAAACCTCCGTAAAATACATAACCTAAAATTTAGCAATGTGTAAACGATACCACATTGCATGAACGGGTATGTTCATAATTATAATACATTACTATAATTTTGTAAATATTAATAAATATTTATATTAATACAATGATTTACCTTAAATTATAGTGAAAAAAATGGAATTAAATTGAAGAACATTCCCGTTTAACCTAATATAATACAAAAAACACCTTAAATTATTTTTAAGGTGTTTTTTTATCATTCAAATGAAAATTTTAAATTTTTCGAACTATTTTTCCCATATTGTTTTTATGATATTATCATATTCATCTTCCACGGCTCGTGATAGAACTGCAAGAATATCAAGAACTAATCTTGCATCAAAATTGTCACTAAAAGGTATGCAGCACTTAGCATTTATAATATTTTCCATCTCATAAAAAGATATGAATTTATAAGTACTATTAAGATCATTTAAAAGCTTGTATAATTTTGATTTTACATTATCATCATTAATAACATTTGCTATATCATAAATGTACATATCAGCATAGGCATCGTCATCAGTTAAAGCAACCACAACTTTAACTTTGGCATCTTTAATCGCTTGTTCTTCAGGAATAGCAAAGGTTGTAAACCCTTCAATATTATTATTAGTAACCATAGGTATAGAATTTTCATTTATAAATTGTTGAAATAATTTAGCATTTTGTACCATTTTTATGCCCCCTTTTTATATCTAGCACACTTTTTACATTTCGTTACAATAAGAATTAACATTTGAAATTATTATCTCATAAACAAACAAATAAGTAAATAATACAAGAACTAGGTTCTGTAATTGGGTTGACATCGGGAAGAATATATAGTAGTATAAATAAAAGAATAAATAATAAATAACCTTTAATTTAGTCCGAGAGGCTGAGAAGGAAGCAAATGTTTTATATTGGTATTGCTACGCCTTCTCATAATAGAGATGGCGTTTTTTATTTATTTAGGAATTATGGAATAAATAAATTTAATATTTAAAGTATTGTAGTACCTTTAAATTTAGTCCGGAGAGGCTGAGAAGGAGAGGATGTATATGTTAAAAGGAAGACATTTAATTGACCCAATGGATTTTACATTAATGGAGCTTGAGGAGATTTTTAATTATGCAGATGAAATAATTGAAAACCCTGCAAAGTATTCTCATATATGCGATGGAAAGATTTTGGCCACATTATTTTATGAACCAAGCACAAGAACAAGATTGAGTTTTGAAGCGGCAATGTTAAGACTTGGAGGCCGGGTATTAGGTTTTTCTGAGGCAAAATCAAGTTCAGCAGCAAAAGGAGAAAGTGTAGCGGATACTATAAGAACAGTAGAATGTTATGCAGATATAGCAGCAATGAGGCATCCCAAAGAAGGAGCTCCCAAAGTTGCATCTATGAATTCTAAAATGCCGGTTATAAATGCAGGTGATGGCGGACATCAACATCCAACTCAAACACTAACAGATCTTTTAACTATAAGAAACATCAAAGGAACCTTATCAAACTTAACCATAGGAATTTGTGGAGATTTAAAGTTTGGTAGAACGGTTCATTCATTAATAAAAGCCATGTCAAGATATGAAAACATAAAATTCATACTGATTTCACCAAATGAGTTAACAATTCCAACGTACATTAAAACAGAAGTATTGGGGAAAAATAATATAGAATTTAAAGAAGTTGAAAAATTAGAAGAAGTTCTTGGAGATTTAGATATTTTGTATATGACTAGAGTCCAAAAGGAAAGATTCTTTAATGAGGAAGATTATATAAGGCTTAAAGATAGTTATATATTAGATAATGATAAAATGAAAAAGGCTAGAAAAGATATGATAGTTCTTCATCCTCTTCCTAGAGTTAATGAAATAGCAGTAGAAATTGATACGGATCCAAGGGCTTGTTACTTTAGGCAAGCAAAATATGGTATGTACGTAAGAATGGCACTTATTGCTAAGCTTTTGGGGGTGGATAAATAATGGTTACAATAAATAGTATAAAAAGAGGAATAGTAATAGATCATATTAAAGCTGGTGTTGGAATAAAAATATTTAAATATTTAGGCCTCGATAATGCGGATTATACAGTTGCACTTATTATGAACGCAACTAGCAAGAAGCTTGGTCGTAAAGATATAATTAAGATTGAAAATGAAATTGATATAGATTATACAGTACTTGGTTTTATAGATCCTAATATAACAATAAACATAATATCAGGAGAAGAAATTGAAAATAAAGTTAAATTGCGGTTACCAGATAAAATTGAACACGTTATAAAATGTGATAATCCGAGATGCATAACATCTGTAGAACAAGAAATTTTGCAAAGTTTCTACTTAGCAGATAGAGAAAAAGGTGAGTATAGATGTATATATTGCGATGAGATTAATAACCCTACTAGTAAATTATAAGTTTGTAGATTTAAACTGAGATTTTAATTCTACAAGAAAATAAGCACATTAGAATAAATATGAGGTCAATATAAAAGTATATTGACCTGTGCCATAATTTGTGTGAAGGAGGGTATTAACTATGGAATTATTAATTAAAAATGCAAGAGTAATTGATTCATCACAGGATTTTATAGGTGATGTTTATATAAATAGTGGAATAATATATGAAATAGGAAAAAAACTAGAAAAAGACTGTGAGGTAATAGACGGAGAAGGGTATATTTTAGCCCCATCTTTTATTGATCTTCACAGTCATTTTAGAGAACCGGGATATACTTATAAAGAAGACATATTATCTGGAAGTAAGGCGGCATCGCGGGGTGGATATACTGCAGTTAACCTTATGGCAAATACAAAGCCAGTTTGTAGCAGAATGGATACTATAAATAAGGTATTGAAAAAAGCTAGAGAAATAAATCTGGTAGATATTCATCAATGTGCATCTATTACAGAGAATCTATCAGGAGAATCTATAGATCATCTATATGAGTTAACTAATGAAGTGAAGTTTATATCAGATGATGGCAAGGGAGTATCTAACAGTAGAGTAATGCTGGATGCTATGGTATTGGCTAAAGAGAAGGATTTAACAATAATATCCCATGCTGAAAATGAGGAATTGGTAGACCTTGACACTAGACTTGCTGAAAATATGATGACATGGAGAGATATAGCCCTTTCAAAATTCACAGGTTGTAAACTTCACTTAGCACATGTTAGCACAAAAGAAGCTATGAAAGACATTATAGAGGGCAAACAGCAGGGGGCAAGAATAACCTGTGAGGTTACGCCACATCATTTAGCATTAACCGAGGAAACAGAGTATAGAGTAAATCCGCCTATAAGGAAAAAAGAAGATGTGGATTTTTTAATCGGAGCTATAAAAGATGGATTTGTGGACACTATATCTACTGATCATGCACCACACAGTATTGAGGATAAAATGAAGGGTGCTCCTGGTATATCGGGCCTGGAAACTTCTTTTCCTGTTTGCTTCACTAAATTGGTAGAAGAAGGGCATATAACTCTAAATAAACTATCTGAATTGATGTCGAAAAATCCAGCTAAAATTATGGGACTGAATAAGGGTGAAATTAAAATAGGATATGAGGGAGACTTGGTGATTTTAGATACTAAAACCAAGTACAATATTGACACCTCTGAATTTTTATCTAAAGGAACAAATACTCCCTTTGAGGGAAAGACTGTAATAGGTAAAGTAATGTGCACCATTAAGGCGGGAAATGTAGTTTATAAAGATAAGACCTTCAAATAAATATTTTATTCACAAATAAAATAGCAAAGGTGGAGTTAATTTGATTATAGATAAATTATTTAAAAGTGTAGAAAACAATGGACATGTATGCATAGGACTTGATACAGCAATGGAATACTTACCAGTGGATTTTAAAAATAAATATGAATATGAGGATTATGCCTTATATAGATTTAATCAGCAAATAATCGATGCTACTTTTGATGTAGCAGCTTGTTATAAGGTGCAAATAGCATATTATGAAGCACTTGGACTAAAAGGTTTAAAAGTATACAAAGATACATTGAAGTATATAAGAAGTAAAGGCGGCATAGTAATTGCAGATATCAAAAGAGGAGATATTGCAAAAACTGCGGAAATGTATGCAAAAGCTCATTTTGAAGGGGATTTTGAAAGTGATTTAATAACTGTAAATCCGTATATGGGAATGGATAGTATAGAGCCATATCTTCCTTATTTAAAAAACAAGGAAAAAGGATTATTCTCACTAGTAAGAACCTCAAATAAAGGGGCAGAAGATATAGAGTATATAGAAAACAAAGAAAATAAAAAGGTTTATGATGTTGTAGGGGAAAAATTATTGAAAATTGGAAGCGGGTTTATGGGAGAATGCGGATATAGCTCGCTTGGTGGAGTTGTAGGTTGCACCCATATAGATGAAGGATTAAAGATGAGAAAAAACTTAGAAAAAATGTTTTTCTTAATACCAGGTTATGGAGCTCAAGGTGGCGCAGCTGAGGATGTGGCCATATATTTAAAAAATGGAAATGGTGGAGTAGTAAATGCCTCTAGAAGTATTTTGCTTGCATATAAGAAGGTAGAAAATGGAGAAAGTCATTTTGAAGAATGTGCTAGGCAGGAAGCAATAAAGATGAGAGATGCCATAAGAAAAGCTGCAAAATAAAAAGAATCGCAAAACAAGAATAGCTGCAAAATAAGAATATAATCTATAACTCACATTAGATAATTGAAGTAGAAATAACAAGGCTTATGATTTTTAATAAGATACTGGAGGAATTTATTTGATATGCTGCGTAGATAAGATATATGAGAATTTTGAAATAAGTGAGGGTATATACAAGCTTTCTATAAAGGGTAAATTTGACGTAAAGCCAGGTCAGTTTTTTATGCTAAAGGTAGGAGGCTTGGAACCATTATTACCAAGACCTATAAGTGTATACGATGTGGACGATGAGAAAATAAGCTTTTTATATGGAATAGTAGGGAAGGGTACTAAGCTTCTTAGTAAACTAAATGAAAATGAAGAAGTTCAGATAATGGGTCCTCTGGGAAATGGCTTTGATGTAGAGAAAATAAAGGGTAAGGTGGCCGTAGTATCTGGAGGAATTGGCATAGCTCCACTTATTTATCTTATTAAAAGTCTTACAAACTGTGAAATAGATTTGTACTGCGGATTTAGGAATGTGGACTACTCTGTGGACTGCGCAGAAAAATACATAGATAAACTTTATTTATCCACAGAAAGTGGATTAAAAGGACATAAGGGATATGTAACAGATTTATTAGAGCCACAAAAATATGATACAGTTATATGTTGTGGACCAGAAATTATGATGAAAAAAGTTGTAAATTTATGCAATGAGGCTAATGTACCAGTATATGTGTCAATGGAAACTCATATGGCTTGTGGAATAGGAGCATGTCTTGTATGTACTTGTAAAACTGTTGAGGGAAACAAAAGAACCTGCAAGGATGGCCCAGTTTTTCTTGGAAAGGATTTGATTTTTAATGGCTAAGGTAGAATTATGCGGTGTGAATTTAAAAAATCCTGTTATAGCTGCATCTGGCACCTTCGGATTTGGCGAGGAATATAATCAATACTTTGATATTCAAAAATTGGGTGGAATATGTTCTAAAGGACTTACAATTAATGAAAAACAAGGCAATGATGGCATACGTGTTTTTGAAACACGCGGGGGAATGCTTAATAGTGTAGGGCTTCAAAATCCAGGTATTGAAAAGTTTATAAACAAAGAGCTTCCGAGGATGAGGGAATATAATACAGCTATAATTGCAAATGTTGGAGGTGGCAACATAGAAGAATATATGGCCGCCATAGAGAGATTAAATAATGAAGCTATAGATATAATAGAATTAAACATATCTTGCCCTAATGTAAAATGTGGGGGTATGGCATTTGGAATTAAGTCACAGGTAGCCTATGAAACCGTCCGAGCAGTGAAAAGCATTTGCAAGAAACCGCTTATGGTGAAACTTTCACCAAATGCAGAGGATATAGTAGACATGGCGTGCAGTTGCTGCGAGGCTGGAGCAGATTCCATATCACTAGTAAATACTTTTAAGGGAATGGCAGTTGATATACATAAAAGAAAACCAATTTTTAACAATATATATGCAGGGCTATCAGGACCAGCTATAAAACCAATGGCACTCCGAATGGTTCATGAGGTATGCAAAGCAGTAAATGTACCAGTTGTTGGTATGGGCGGTATATGCTCTTATGAAGATGCTATAGAATTCATAATGGTGGGAGCAACGGCAATTCAAATTGGAACTGCTAATTTTGTAAAACCCGATATTTGCAAGGATATAATAGAAGGAATTGAAGCTTATATGACACGGGAAGGCATTAAAGATTTAAGCGAGATTAGAGGAATTATCTAAAATAGTTGAAAGCACAGAGCTTAGAGTTCAAAGCTTAAACTATGACTGTTAAATGTTAAAAGGACAATTTTGAATTTAAAAGATGAGTTACTAAAAAATAGGAGGCGATTTTATGAATATTAATGTTTTAGATATATTAAAGGAATCAGGTGCACTACTAGAGGGACATTTTCTGTTATCCTCAGGAAGACACAGTAATAGATATTGTCAATGTGCAAAATTGCTACAGTATCCAGACAAGGCTGAAAAAGTGCTAAGCGTTGTAGCGGAAAAAATTAAAGATATAGATTTTGATGTGGTAGTAGGACCGGCTATGGGTGGAATAATTGTAGCTTATGAAGTAGGTAGACAAACAGGAAAGCCTGCCATCTTTACTGAAAGAGTAAACGGCACCTTCGAACTTAGACGTGGGTTTGAAATTAAAAAAGGACAGAAGGTTTTAGTTACAGAGGATGTAGTAACTACTGGTAAATCTTCACTAGAAACAATAGAGGTTTTAAAGGAACTTGGAGCAGAAGTGGTTGGAATATGCTGCATTGTTGATAGAGGAAGTAGCGCCATTGATTATCCTATATACAGCTGCATAAAACTAGACATTGAAAGCTATGATCCAGCGATTTGTCCACTTTGCAAAGAGGGAACACCATATGTAAAGCCGGGGAGTAGAAATATAAAATAGATATCGTTTTATTATAAGAAAGACAGAAAATTTTCCTGCGTGCCCTGCAAACGAACTCAAAACTGAAAATTACATTAACAAATTCTAATCTTTTGCCAATTTAAAATTCTCTGCCGCTCTCATTCGCCGTCCTGGCTCAGGTTCGCTAGCCTGACTTCCTGTCAGGCTCACGAGAATTTTATATTCGCAAAAGAAGAATTCCTAAATGAAATTTCAATAGTTTTTTCGTTTCTTATTGCAATTCACTTCGGATAAATTTCCTATCCATATTATTTTTGAAAAGAAATGGCACTCATTGATTATTTAGTTGTCTACATCTGTAAATAAAACAGACAGAAAAGACCTCCTAGTTTTTAATTAGGAGGTCTTACTGTATCCAAATCTCTGTTTAGTTATAGAATACTATAACTGAAAGTATATATTGCTAGAATGCTCTAAAAAAGGATATTGCAAGTCAAATTATGCAAGTTATTAATAATTCTATTTAAGAGTTTTAATTAACAATCTATTCTTATTTCTTTTCTCTTTTGAATACAAATATCATCTTAGAACCGATATCCGCACATTGAAAATTAACTAGGTCCCAACCTGCATTTCCGCATTTGAAAAGGACTTCATCACATTTTTGTTTTAGAGAACCTTTAGTATCAAAAGAACAACCAAATATCTCAGTTTTATATTCCCACATAGTATCCCTCCTATTAGATTATTAATATTAAACATTATTTTACATGAAATTATCTACATCTACAAATATCGCATGCTATAACTAAAAGTATATGGTTCATTTTCGCCTGTGGTATGAATATTCGTATGTACATCTATAATAAAATCAACATCTAAAATTCCCAATCCTTCCAGTTGTTGAAATCCTCTTGGTACATTATTTTCTTCCGTAATAAAATATCTCTTCAACTGAACACATGCTCCAGCACTTCCGCCTATAATAATATTGGAATAGGTGTTTAATACATCTTGTATACCACATTCTAATATCTTTGCTGATAACATTACTGGATTGCCCCCTGGCAAAACAATGATATTAGAAGAAGCAATTTTTTCTTGAATTTTATTTACTGAATCATTATAGCAATTATCAATAAACACATTTTCATCTCTGATACCAAATTCTCGTAAATACCCAATTGAACGTTCGTATCGCTGACCATACTTTGGAAAATACTCTTCTGTAAATTCTTTTTCAGACATTTCTACAGGGAATGCCCATGGAAATATTACTACTTTGTCATCTGATGAAACTAAAGATTTCAACCTATCTTTGATATATGGAAATCCAATAGAGTTCGTGCTGAATAATATATTATATTGAATACTCATGCTTACCTCCAATTATAAAAACATTTTTTATTTCGTCTTAGATTACAATCGCAAAACAACTCTTATAAATATAATACCATTATTTTACATGAAATTATCTACATTTATAAATATCTTCATAAATGTAGATGTTGGCACATATTTATTTTTTTAAAATTAGATTTTATACTAAAAATAGTCCATGGTATTTCTATAGCTTGGTAGCATAAAATATGAAATAAGAAAAAGACCTGATAGTTTTTAAATTAGGAGGTCTTATTATACCTAAATCTTTATACATCGATTACACCTTTAATTCTAATACAATCATTCTGATTTACATTTGTACTTACTTCAACTTCAATGTACATTGGATCCCTTTACGATCTCAAATAGCCTCTTGTTAAGATAAATTTTTTCCTTACCCATCTTTTGCGATGATAAAAAACCTTCTTTTTCTAATGCTATCAAATAATCTGAAGCAGTTCTTCTCGAAATATTAAGTCCATCCTGAATAAATTTAATTTTCGTATAAAACTCAAAAAAAAGTAGTTCTACCAGTTCCTTTGAATAAACCTTTGGTAATACCTTCTTAATATCTTCTGCAGTTTCTGTAACCTCTGCATTAATTTTTTTAACCAACTTCAATGTTTCCTCTGAAGTTTGCTCTATACCCTCCAATATGAAAAGCACCCATTCTTCCCATTTACCGTCTGTCCTTACTTCCTGAAGAAGCTTATAATACGAAGTTTTATTTCTAATTATGAATTTGCTTAAATATAAAATTGGACTGTCTAGAAGATCCTTCAATACGAGATATAAGACATTTATAATCCGTCCTGTTCTGCCATTACCATCATAAAAAGGATGTATAGATTCAAATTGAAAATGAATTACTGCTAGCTTAACAAGCGGATCTAGATTATCAAAATCTTCATTAATGTACTTTTCAAGATTTGACATTAGATTAAGTATTTCTGTCTCGCCACTTGGAGGTGTATATACAACTTCTCCTGTATTTTGATTTTTAAGTGTAGTTCCAGGAAGTTTTCTAACACCGGCATTGTTTTTTTCTATTATTTTCTGTATATCAATAATCATATTTGTTGTCAAAATCTGATTCCCTTTAACAAGCTCATATCCTTTCCATAATGCAGTCCTATAACTTACAACTTCTTTTGCAGCAGGATTTTTGTACCCTTTATGTGACATTGCTTTAAACAATTCATCATGAGTTGTAATTATGTTTTCAATTTCAGAACTATCCTTTGCTTCGTTAATAGTTACTGCATTTATAAGTATATTCTTATTAGGTATTGTATCTGAATAACCTTTAAGTTCCGCCAGTGCCCTGTGAGAACGCGAAAGCTGCTTTAATACTCTATTTGTTTCAAGTATAACTTGTGGTGGTAAATATTTTACTATAGTTTCATTCATTATTATTCACCTTCCTTTTTATATCTAGTGTATATTCATTATATATGATTTTTTTTCTCATATCAATAGAACGTAGGCAAAATATAAGAAAAATTGCTCGTGTTAACATAACGTGAGCAATTTTTTCTTGTGTAATTATCAATAATTACATTTGCATTTATTACTTATGGCTAGATGTTAAGGTGGTTATTTGTCTCATCTTCGGAAAAGGTAGTTGGATGATTTTAGGTTACAACTCTATGAGTAAAGAAGAAAAAGCAAATTGTAATATAGAGAAAATTTCTCGTGCTATAGGGGTTTTTTTATTGATAACTGAACCATGCACACTCGTGATTTCAATCGTGAGTTAATGGTTCTTTTACGCTAGTAAAAACATTTTTATAATTTATGAATAGAATATATGTTCCCATATGAGGGCATGATAATAGTATGAAAGATGGTGGTTGCCTTGCCGATGAGATTAACTGTAAATGAGAAGAATAAAATATTAGCTAATGAAGATAAACAACTCTTAAATTATGGGTTAGTACTTAGAATTTATCCAAGTGAAGAACAGAAAATTCTTATAAATAAAACATTTGGGTGTTCACGGTTTATATATAACAAATATTTGTCTGATAGGAAAGATTGTTTCTTAAACACTAAAACAACACTAAGGGCGAATAAATACAAGACTGACGTTATGAACCCTCTCAAACAAGAAAAAGATTTTCTATTCCTTAAAGAAGTAGATAAGTTTGCGCTAGAAGCAGCCCTTGAAAATGTAGAAGATGCTTACTCTCGTTTTTTTAAACATCAAACCAAGTTTCCAAGGTTTAAATCTAAGAAGTCTGCTAAAAAATCTTATACTACCAAATTCACTAATAACAACATTAAGGTAGATTTAAATAGAATAGTTATTCAACTTCCAAAATTAAAAGAAGTCTTGTTTGCATTACCTAAAAGAAATCAGACTAATAATAAAATTTTAAATATAGGCAAAGTAACTACTAAGATAACCAAGGCTATAATCTCTCAAAAGGGAACTCGTTATTATGTTTCTTTAACAGAATGGGCGAAATTCTCCCATCCTCTTAGGTGGGAGATGGATAGCCCTTATTATTTTAGGTTAGATACCTAAAATAATAACTTTTTGACAAGTTACTATTAGTGATGTATTATGTAATCA
>NZ_JBOITM010000017.1:0-32410 GCF_050717535.1 Clostridium sp. | reverse complement strand
GATAATTTCAATATCTATGTCCTCACATACACATTTCACCATATGCTTAAATCTTTCCTCCACATTAGGTATTAAGAATATTTTTCTTCTATATCTTGGGCAAAATATAAAATGATAATTAATTAAAGTATATCTCAAAACGTGTATGTTAACAATGCTTATATACGCTATAAACAAAATTAGTTTCTTATGCTATCCATCCCACACCTGAAGGAGTGGGCTTTACGCACAAATATTGTAATAAGCATGGAGATTTTTCAATAACCAATCAATACAATCCTTGCTATCTTTTTGCTTTAAGTTCTAGTGACTTTGATATTTTAATTTTCTTACCAGCAGGTTGTTTTTTTAATGAATTTAATGTATTTTTTTATTTTACTATCTCCCTTTAATTTCTCTAATGTATTAAGCCTTACACTACCCTCTTCCAAAATTATTGGAGCAACATTAAGGCCTACTTTATATCCAGCTTCAAACATTTTGTTTGCTGCAATAATTCTCTCCTTTAAACTACTTGTTCCAAATTCAACTTTACTTATAATTTCTTGAGGATTAATGGAAATACGCATTTGCGTGTGTCCATTATGATTAGCTGTTAATAAATCATCCACAGCGTCAAACTTTGTTGAAAAGGTGGCTGTGGCATTTTCTAACTTTCCAAACTCCTCAATTGCCCATCTTAAATTTCCAGTAATAGTATTTTCAAGAACCATAACACTCGTACAGGTACAAAAGGTCTCATTATAGCTCTCCTTTTCATATATAATAATAAAGATTTTCTTTACTTAGTCTTATATTATTTAAGCTTATTTATACTTGTATTTAACAATAATAGTAATGCCCCTTATTTCTGTAACCCCTAAGCCTATTAGCCTTCATATAAGCATTGACAATTATTAGCGCTATTTTTTTGCACCTCTTAAATGGTTATTATTCACAAAACTATTAGTAAAAAACTCACCAGTGCCAAAAAGGCTGTTCTTTCCTGCACCCACCACAATTTGGTTATCCATAAAAAATAGTAAACTATAACTCGCAGTAGTCAATATTCCATAATAAGGTGTCACTTGATTATCTTTACCATGCTTGACACCACGCATTGTAATATTTTTACCAGTACCCGTTCCCAGCGTTTGAAACCGTATTGTATAGCAACAATACGAAAACCCACGATTAATATTTTCAATAATAATATTGTCCATTGTAGAATATTCCCCATTTTTACTGACCAAAATAGTACACGGGTAACTTCCTAAGGTGGTAGCCCATCCACAGTTTCTAATAGTTAAATCCCTTACACTACATCGACTACCATTTAAGTAAAAAGCAATAGGAAATCCCTCAATAGTACAATTAATTAATGACCAATCATCATGCAATATAAACGCATATGGAGACTTAAACATAGTATCTAATTGTGATAGTGAAGTAGCTACATTATAACCATTGTGAATTAATTTGGTATTAAAGAATTTAATATTTTTAGAGACGCCATAAAAAGATGTGGGTGTTGAAGCAGTTGTATTGGTAATGACAAATTTACTATCTCGAACGGTCATTCCTATTATAGCACGGTTTGTAAGCCATCCTGAGCAGGAACTAAATTTCACATTATCAAGGGTTAAATCCATTCCACCATCATAGGCAAAAGGTGTACCATTAGAGGATTCTATATTTCTAGCAGTATGTCCTATTCCAGACATTTGCATTCCATTGTCAATAACCGCATTTTCATAAGTAAAAAATCCACAACAAGCATGGGTATCTAAAGAAGCACCAAAGGAATTTGTTATATATATTCCAGTAGCTTTAACATATAGTGGACATGCATATCCAGAACCACCACCACAAAGACCATGCCGACAATTTTTTATATTACTATTCTCTATGAATATTCGTTTACTTCCATCTACAACAACAATTCCATAATCTAAGCCTAGATCTGCTGTACCACCCTCTACATAAATCGTTTTACATGATACATTAAAACTTCTACTTATTAGAATACCCGCATAATTATTCTTTTTTGCCTTTATTCGTTCAATCCGTACACCATTACAATATTGTATATTAATGCCTGTGCCATAACTTGTGGTATCCCCATCTCTAGTAATAGTCAAATCACTAATCTCAATATTTTTTGTTGGTGTAAAGGATTGAACACCCTTAGTAGTAGATAGTGGCAGTGTTAAAAAGGCTGACTCTGTAAATGTAATATCAGTAGATGAAGCACTATCCACCTCAAAAATTTCCCCTTTTGTATAATAAGTTCTGATAATGCCTACATCCCATCCGCTAGTAAACATGTCATTGGACTGAAAACAAATTGAATCACCTGGTTGTACAGAATTATTAATAGTATTGGCTTTACTCCCTGTGTTTAAATCTGTGGTTTGAGTTAAAGCATTTAGTGTAGGAACTTCCGTTTGAAAAGCAGATACTTCATTATTGGCTTTTAAGTCAATAATAGTTAAGTCAATTCCGTCCCCCACTATTCGAATATTTGATTTTAACATAATAGATGCAGTAGTATAGTAAGTCCCTTGTGGTAGATAAACTATTCCACCCCCAGATAAATAAGTAATATCAATAGCATATTGAATTGCAATTGTATCATCTGTGACTCCGTCACCTATAGCACCAAACGTTTTTACATTAACCATAATTTCACTCCTTTCCAGGGGATATTCACAAATACTCAATTGGGACTAGTTTTTAACATTCTTTTTTATCAATTCCATAAATACTTCTGGGGTAACTATTGACACTTTAGGATTTTCCTTTAGCTTATCCACAACTTTTTCAATATTACTAAGGCTTTTGCTCCAAGCATGAACATATACTGTGGTGTAACTGTTAGAATTATAAATATCTACTTGCCCACAGTCAATTCGATTATTGATAATTCGAATTAAGTCATCCTCACTTTCAAATCAATATTTTTCTTACAGTATTTATAGAAATTTTGCAAAAAACTTACTCTTTCATTATTATTAAAGGATTTAATATGACTCTCATCAAAATTAGCTAAAAGTAATTGTCTATTTATAATATCATCTGCCGAAACTGTTTTGGAATTTTTCATCATATCATACATAATCATAAAAGTAGTAGTCCTTCCTATTCCTTGTTTACAGTGAAAATGAAGCCATGTATTTTTAGGTTGTAGTTTTACTAAACACACAAAGTAATCCACCATATCATCTGTGGGTATTTTACCATCTGTAACAGGAATACGTATATATGATAGTAATTTAGAATTAGCAAGATATTCTTCATCTTGAATTTTTGTTGGAACTACAGTTATATTTTTATGATTATAAAAAGTCATAGGCACATTTAACTTTATGCTACTTAGTTTAATATATTCATCCGATAAAACTTCACCCATTGTTAATCCCATGTTAGCATCATTTCGTTCATTTGCCCAGCTAACGGATTCTCCATTTATAAACCCGTGGGATTCTTGTCTTAAATCAATAACTGTTATAGGTAATGATGCCCCTATACTACCTGTTATAAGAGACAAGTTGAACTCAGAAAATTGTTGACTACCAGAAATATTTAATGTATTTAGACCACTAATATTTAATTCAATATTACCCTGGGTGTTTAATATATCTGTTGACTTACGAAAATTCTTTGGTATACCATAGTAATTCTGAGAATCTAAAACAAGATTTACATTACTATTTAACTGTGAGTCAGAAGCTTGGGTACTATCATTCTTTATTTCATCAGAATATATTCTTTTATTACAAGATCTCATCCTATTGGCAAAGTAAATTTCATTATTCGCCTTGACATAATTATTTAGCATCATATTATAAATATAAGGATACCTGATATACATATAAATCCTCCAAAAAATACTTACTACAATATATTATGCAAGAAAAATGTTTTGGTACTAATTCCGTTTGTACTGCTTGGGCTAACTTTTGTCCAACTGCACTTCCGGTGAAATAATATGTTTCAATACCAGTATCACTCATAAACAAACCTGCCACTAACGCAAAAATAAGTCGCATAAAAATATACGACCCTCTAGGAATTAATTTAGCATACACTATTTTTTATTTACGTACCCTACTTAAGGTGGGTGTGGTTTATTATTCTTTATAAATCTTTAATGCATCAAAAGAATTATCTTCCTCAAATATAAATGTGGTTTCATAGCCACCCCGTCCTATTACATTCTCATTGCCCTCTCTAAGAACAATGTTATTATCTTCATCGGTATAACCTAATTCAAAATCATCTAATAAAATTAATAGTTTTTGTTTATCTGTCACTTTTTACACCCCCTATAATTGTAATATTTATTCAATTATACCCCATTGATAATTAATATACAATCAATCCCCTTTCTTTAATATTGCTTTGATTTCTTTATTATCCGAAATCATAACATCAAAGATATCGGTGTTTCTGTTTATAATGGAAGATACATTTTCATAAATCTGCCTTTCTATATATAATTCTTCTAAATTATTCCCATCTATCAAACTATATACATATTCCAAGGTTTTATCTAAAAACAGTGATATATCTTTTAATAAATTAGTATCTTTTGTTTTATAACTTTCCAAGCAAAATGAGACAGATTCGCTTATTAGTGAAATAGTTCCACTACTTACATTAGTTCCACTTTCCAAGATTAATAAATTTAATTCAATCTTTTTTAATTTCAACAATATATCATCACTAAAGGATACCAATAAACCTAGCGATACTTTATCAAGTTTTTTCCTTGTAGGAATATCATTAATTAAGCTTTCAGATAAATTATTTTTTAAATATAAATAAGTTAACGTGCCTGCAATCAAATATATCATATTAATTATTGAGCCTAGTAAGACCTTCCCAAATATTGAAGAAACAACGGTTGTAAGGGTTCCAGCCACAAAAAATATGGAGAGTTTATTTATTTTATTTGTGATTTTGGAGGTTTCATAAATCATTGGATCAATAGTATTCTCTACTTTATTTGGTGTTAAAACTTTTACAAATTCTTTAATTTTTTGTATTTCCAGCTTATTTAAATCCTTTATATTTTGTAACCTAATTTTCTCATCCAAAGATTTTTGAGACTCATTTTTTTTAGCCTTTTCAATTTCTAATTTTTCATCTAAGTCCTTTTGGGCCTCTTTTTTTCTTAGTTCCTGAGATTCTAATATTTCTTCTTTTTTAGCTTTCTTATAATCCAAAAGTTCCTCTTTAGTCATTTTAAGATATTGGACTTCTGAGAGAAACAGAGCTGTAGGATATGTTTTTAGTTTATTTGAATTGTCAAATATAGTATAAACAGATTCTCCGTTATCTTCTGTAATTTTAAAAACAGAATATATCTCCCCTCCCTTTAAACTATCTATATCTAAAATGCCTGAATATACTACTTCTTTTATGCTTTGCAACATCCTACTGGTTGGATAGAAAATTTGATCGGGCACAACTATCTCCACAGCCCCTTTTTCATTTACAATCCTATAGCATGGCATTACTTTAAAATCATGTTCATATGTATATTTAGTTGTTGTATCAAGCACAATATATTCTCTTTCGCTTATAAATTCAGCTTTTTCTGTACGACAGGTTTTTAATTCCAAATATTCTCTTTTCATAAATATCCCCCTTTAAAATGAAACCTAAATCGCCATACTATACATGTTACAAAACAATTATTATAAGTATTATAACATCATCTTACAATTTGTGGAACAGCAAAAAACATAAAATACCTATAAGTATTTTATGTCTTTAAGAAGATTTAAATTTCATACTGTTTCATCAATAAATTTCTTAGGTGTATTTTCAAGAAATACTCAACTTTAACAAGCTACTAATGTTAACTTGAACATTACTCTCTTTTAGCCTTCATATCTGCCATAGGAATATATCCTAATTTTGTTATTCCTGCTTTCATTTCATCACTTACCATATAATCTAAGAATGCTTTTGTTAATCCTGTGGGTTCACCTTTAGTGTACATATGCTCATATGCCCAAATTTTATATTTATCTGTGCTTATGTTCTCTGCATTTGCTTCAACCCCATCAATTTTTAATACATTTAATCCTTCTTTATTAGCTACATCAGCGAAGTATGATAATGCTAAGTAACTAATTGCTCCTTCTGTTTGTTTAACTGCTTGTTTAACAGCTCCACTTGAATCTTGAGTTAAGCCAGCTACTTCTTCCTTCCCATCCAAACCAAATTCTTTAAATGTTGCTCTTGTTCCTGAAGATGCTGGTCTATTTATAATAGTAATTGCTATGTCAGCTCCACCAACTTCTTTCCAGTTTTTTATCTTACCCGTGAATATATCTATTAACTGCTGTTTTGTTAAAGATTCTACTTTTGATTTTGGGTTTGTTACTGCTGCAAATCCTATAACACACACCTTAGTATCTTTTAATGCAGCTGCATCAATTCCTTCTTTGTCTTTTGCATATATATCTGAATTTCCTATTTCTACATTGCCTTCTAATACAAGTTTAAGTCCAGTACCACTTCCACCACCTTGAACATTTACAGCCACTCCTGGGTTTTTATCTAAGAAACTTTTAGCGCCGAGTTCAGCTAGTGGCTGAAGTGCAGTTGATCCTGCTGCAGTTATTGAACCAGACAATTCAGTTTTTGTAGTTTCAGGTGTAGTTTTAGCTGCTTCGTCTTTACTTGCACAACCCGTGAAAATTCCTGCGGTCATTGCAACTGCTAGTGCAGCCACCATTAATTTTAAATTTTTTTTCTTCATTGATAATTCCCCCGTTCAATTATTTAAATTTCTTTATTAACCATACATTACACTTATAATAATATGCCCTGAAAGTTAACTTTGTATTACGATAAAGTTAATTAAAGTTTAGTTAATGTTAATTAAACTTTACAACTGTATATTGCATTGATTTCATTAATTTCCAATTAAAGTTTTTACTGTGGTTAAACATATTTTATAAAATAACAGGATAATAGGCTTTTGATTGTTAATAGGTTAAAAAACGATTACAAATGTTTTAATTTACATAGACTTAACACAACCTTAATATGCTATTAATCAAATTAGTTCACAATATAAAGTAACCACAAATAGACTTATATGAAAACGATAATTTATTAATTACGTAAGGGGTGTTATTGTGATACTTAATTCTGAAAAAAGTAATATATTTAATAAACTTATGATCGATACTGTTAATGCTAAAGAAGATGAGTTCCAATTTGAAGGAGACCAATATAATGTTTGCTCTGATGGTGTTTGTGTACAAACTTTAATTAATGATAAGATTTTATATCGTATTTTTATTGAAGAAGATAAACGTAATAATCTTGTAACTCATTAATGTATACTTAGGATAATATTTTTTATGGTTTCGACTTCTAAATCCAAACCTATTCATAATGTAGAGAAAATCTATAGATGAAATAAACACTTATACTAATTCATAACATTCATATAATTAAAACCCCATATCATAATTAAGATATGGGGTTTAATTATATGGACTTTTAGATAAGCATCCTACTAGGAATTTTATAATCTAAATTTATTCATTTTTTCTCTAAGTTCATTAGTTGAATTTTCTAATTCTTGTACTAGGCTGTCCATATTCACAGTTTCAATATATTGATTTTCAATTACAGAGCTTATTTGATTTACGGAATTTGTAAACTGGGAGCAAATAATATTTACTTCTTTAAGTGTATTTATAACACTGCTATTTTCATTATTTAGGGTATCAATGCTAAGATCTATATTTTCAATAGAAGAAACAATATCATCTGTGGAACACAATGCCTTTTGATAGCTTCCAATAGTATCATTTATAGCACTATCCTGCTCATTAAAAACTCTATTTACTTCATCTATGCTCCCTTCAGTTTTGGACATATTATTATTAACACTACTAACTATATTCTGTATTTTATTCATTTGTTCTCCTATTCCTTCTGATAAATTTCTAATTTCTCTAGCTACCACACTAAAACCAGCACCATATTGTCCCGCACTAGCTGCTTCAATAGATGCATTTAAAGACAATATATGAGTTCTTTTAGAAATGCTATTTACAACATCTACTATGTTTTTAATACCCATTAAATCTGCATATAATTCCTTAAAAGACATATTTACTCCATTTAGTTTATCAGTACTTTCTTTATTTATATGTTTTAAGTTAGTGACTGTACTTATGTTTATATTATTAATATTCTTAATATTTTCAGCCTTTAAATACATATCTGTGGATTGCTCTTTTATGTTTTGAACTTTTTTAGTTATGGCTTCAAAAGAGCTTACACTTAAATTGATTACACTATTTAGTTTATCAGTGTCTGCAGATACCAATTGAGTATTTTCTGTGATTATCTCCATACCGGTTACTATATTATGTTGCGCTGTACCTGTAACCTTATTAATATGTAAAAGATCTTCTGTTACCTTCTTCACGTCAAAGACTAGTGATTTAATATTTTCAGTCATAGAATTAAAGCTCTTGGACAGTTTACCAATTTCATCGTTACTTTTTATTTCATTAATAACTGTAAGGTTTCCTTTTGAAATTTCTACTGTATTTTCTACAAGTACATTCATGGGCCTCAGAATTTTTCTAATAAATAAGTAACATAGTGGTACCATAACAACAAGCATTATAAAAGTCATTAGTACAATAAGATTTCCTAATATATTTGATGCACTTTTAATATTATTCTGGTTCACAGTAAGAACTACTAGACTTTTTAGCTCAGGTATACTAATATAAAATGCGCTAAATGTATCTTTGCCTGTCTTATATGTAAGCTCCTTCATATCAACATTTTCAAAATTCTTGATATCTTTAGTAATCGTAACTAATTCAGGTATATCTAACTTTTTATTGATACGATGTTTGTCTGGATGGTAGATTATATTTTGTGAACTATCCACTACAAATAAAAATCCATCATCTAAAAATTTAAACTTATCAAACCTTTGAGAAAAGTAGTCTGTGTAAACACTTTTTCCAGCAATTCCTATTACATTAGCATTTTCATCCACTATTGGCTGTAAAAATGTAACTACTGGCTTAAAGTTAACAGTAGACATATATACAGAACTTAAAGAACCTGCACCACTTAAAGCTTTTTTTGCGTAATCCTTTTGACTTAAATCAGTATTTAAAAACTCGTTGTTGCTATCTACTATAATTACTCCATTTTTATCAGTAATAAAAACATGCTCATCTGTGTTATTCTTTTGAGCATAAATCTTTAACTTATTTGTAGTCTTTTCAATTTCATCTTTATACATGATCTTAAATTCTTCCCTGGTCGTATTGTTTCTATGTTTTACAACTGAAATAATATCATCATTTAATGCATTCTTTTCCACATCACTAATTTGTATTTTTATTAGATTCTTAAAATTTTCATATACCTCATTAGACACTAACTTCATGTTTTGTTTATTAGTGCTTAACATTTTATTATAAGTAACTCTATATATAATTGCATTTTCTATAGCCATGAAAATAACTAGGATCACGGCTACTACTGAGATAATTTTAATGGGTATAGAAATATTTTTAAATCCTTTAAATTCTTTATTTATTCTAGATTTCTTAAGACCTTTAGTTTTATTACCCTTTGCAATGATTTTATAAGCACCTTTTGAAATTATAGAGGTAAAGCCTCTGAATATCGCCTTTTGATTTTTGAAATTAAAACTCATTGTATGCAACTCCTTTAGTTAACATTGGATAACTTCTCCAATTTTATAATACTTTATTAATGTTAATTTCATGTTAGCTAAAAGTTAAAACTAATTACATTAAATAACAGCTTTTCATTATTTTTTTAGATTCTATTTTACACCTCTTTTTGATTTTTGCCGCATCCTCAGTTAATTCATATATATTTGTATAAGACTTATTTTTATCCATTACAACTGCAATTGATATGCTCATTATTGGATAATTCTCTTCATTGTTATTCCTGTTAACTGATTTTATATATCCATTTTGCCTATCATGATCATTATAGAAATTTGATATATTGCTATCAAATTCATCTATTATGTTTTGGCAAAGCGCATAGGCATCATGACCTGGAATTATTGCAACAAAATCATCTCCACCTATATGACCTAAAAAACTTTCTTTATAAAGACAAGCATGCTTTTGAATAACACTTGCTGTAAATGATAAAATTCTATCACCATTTTCAAACCCATAAGTATCATTAAAAGCTTTAAAATCATTTATATCAAAATATAAAAGAGAAAACTCTTTTTTTTCTAAAATCAACTTAGAAATAGAATCTTCGATAACAACATTTCCAGGTAGTCCTGTTAGTGGATTTGAATACTTTGCTACATTTATTTCAAACTGCATTGTTTTCTCAAGTAGTGATATAACAGGAACCACACCATAATATTTATTATCTTTTTCTACTATTATATAATCATATAGTTTATCCTCTTCCCTTGATATAACCATTTTTGATACTTTATCAAGGGAGGTGTAATAATCAACAACAAGTGGATTTGGGTCCATAATTAAGTGGACATACCTTTTCATAAATATTGACCAGCCATATTGAGTTCCAACCTTAGAAAAAAAATTAGAATTCATAACTATACCAACAGTCATAGAGTCACTATTAACTATTGGGATACCTGCTCTATTGGGATTACTTTTAAAGAGTTTGTTTATTTCACTACAAGTTGTTGTAGCTAAAACTGGAATATCCTGCCTTGCTATTTCTCCTATTTCAACATTTGAACTTGAACTAAAACTATGTTTTTTTAAACTCATATTTTTATCTAAAATTCTCTTTTTTATTAACTCCGGTGTTTCTAATAAATAATCGTTAGGCCTGTTTATTAAATATCCTTGACCATAATGTACACCTATCTCAATGAGAGTATTGAGGTCACATACATCTTCAATACCTTCAGCAATAATTTTAGTGTTAGTGGTATTTGCAAATTCAACGAAGGATTTAATTATTGCTTTTTTAAAATTATCTCTAGTTACATTTGTTATTAAACTCATATCCATTTTAATATAGTTTGGTCTTGTTTTGGCTATAGTCGAAAGACCTGAATAGCCTGTTCCTACATCATCAATAGCTATTTTATAGCCCTGTTGTTTGTAATAATCTATTACTTCATTAAAATTTTTATAATTATCAATTGAAGTTTTTTCAGTAATTTCAAATATAAGCGACAGTGGACTTATATTATGTTCTGTTAATATATCTTTAGTAAAGCCTCTAATAAAATGCTCATCTTTTAGAACAGCAGGGTCTACATTAACAAAAAGGAGCTTATCAGAATTATGACTACTAAATGTCTTTATTGCATTTGATCTACATAAAATTTCTAAATCCCAAAGCAGATCATGGGTTTTAGCTTCTTCAAATAGTATTTCTGGATTTATATACTTACTATCTACAGGTCCCCTTGTCAATGCCTCGTACCCTATAACATCCCCCGTTTGCAATGAAACAATTGGTTGAAAAACACTTCTTAAATTATTATTTGCAATAATTCTTCTTAGCTCATCTGACATGTCTAAATCCCCCTAATAATCTTTTATTTAAATATAGTATATATTGGAATAGTTAATATTGCGTTAAGATTTATGTATATTTATGTTAAACCATCATTTAGCTTACTAAAAACATATTAAAAAGCATCCGCTTAAGCAGATGCTTTTTACAATTAATATAAATTTTATATATTTAAACTAAACACTATAGCCTTTTCAAAAATACTATAAGCTATATCAATTTCATTCTTCGAGACTATTAGTGGTGGATTCCAAGTTATACAATTTCCTGCAGATACCTTAAATGATAGACCCAATTCAAGAGATTTATATAGAATTTTTTCTGCAAGCTCTTCGTATTTTTCCTTTGAATTTCTGCTTTTCACAAATTCAAATGTAATTAATAAGCCTCGAATTCGTACATCACCAATACACTCATAAGTATTATACAAACCATTAGCCTTTTCTTTTACATACTTTGAAAGCTTCCTACAATTATCCAGAAGATGATTTTCATCAATAAAATCTATAGTAGCACAGATAGCTGCACATCCTAATGCTGGTTTTTCATGAGTATAATGCCCTAAAGAAATATCTCCAGCACAATCATACTTAGATTTTGTAAGAACTGCTGCTTGAGGTATTATTCCTCCTCCAAGTCCTTTTCCAAGAACAAGTATGTCAGGCTCTACATCAAAATTTTGATGCACATAAAATTCTCCACTTCTACCAATTGCCGTAGGGATTTCATCAAAAATTAGTAATATACCATTTTTATCGCATAGTGCCCTAAGCTGCTTAAAATAACTTTTGGGAGGTATATGTGTATCTGTAGCTCGGATTGGTTCTAATAATATTGCGCCTATATCTCCTTCATTCTTTATTATGTATTCAATGTAATCCGTGCAAAACTTAGAAGTACCCTCTTCATCTATATTCCCTAGTAGATTTCTATATCCATTATAGGGAATGGCTCTTATGCACCCTGGCATAAGCGGTCCCATATCTTTCTTAAAAGCATATTCTCCTCCTACAGAAATAGAGTCAAGTCCTGCTCCATGAAAAGATTCCCACATGGATATGACCTTATGTCTTCCTGTTGCTTTTCGTGCAATTTTAAGCGCAATGCCTACAGCTGCACTGCCCGATGGAGTAAATAACACCTTATAATCTTTGGATGTTGTCTTGTTCACTAATGCTATTGCAGCGCGTACCACAATATCAGCTGTATATCTTCTTGGAATAAAGGGCAGCTCCTCCATTTGCTTTCTAATAGCTTCAATTACATAGGAATTCTTATAGCCTATTTGATGAATACTATTACCATGAAAGTCCAAGTATTTTTTCCCTGACATATCCTCTATATAGCATCCTTCTGCATTTACAATTACATTCATGCATGGGGTAGACATAGCTTGTTTCATAAATACATATTCGTCAGCTTTTAACATATCTTTGCTTTTTTCATCAAGATCATTAATCCATTTTTCTCTATGCAGGCTAAAGTTCACATCGCCTTCTCGGTTTAATCCCAGCTTACTTTGCATTTGGTTTCTTGCCTTCAGATATCAATATATTAATTTTTTGAATTAACAGAGGAAGTTCTTTCATAGTTTTTATAGTAAAATCTGCACCAACTTTTAAAAAACACTCCTCAGTACTTTTAATAATTTCATTTTTGTCGTTATCAGAAAGACCCGTATACTCATCATAGCACAGTCCCATCTGTGAACTTCCAACAGCCACACCAACAGACCAAACACCCGCATTTATTCCCTCTTTAATATCTGATACCGTATCTCCTACCTTCACCACTTTCCATGGGGCCGAAAGTTTTAATGTTTCAATATTTTCAAATATCATATATGGATAGGGCCTCCCAATAGAGTTTGTAGAGTCTGGTGTTACCCAAAAATCTGGCTCATACCCTTTATCCTTAGCACCTGCCGTTACTATTTTCATCATAGCATCTGTATATCCTGTAGTTGAACCAATTTTTATCCCTTGATTTCTTAGTGCCTTAACAGTGTCTATAACATCCGGAATTGGATGTGTATATTCTTTTAGGGAAGATAAAAGCAATGGCTCAAATTCACCATATAAATTATCAATGTCCACTTCATTAAATTCCCTACCATATTTTTCTTCCCACAGTTTGCTTATTCTTTGCATTCCTAAAATAGCCTTAATGTGGTCTCTTTTAAGTATTCCCATAGGAGCTCTCGCTTCCTCCATAGTTATTTCTATTCCTGCCGCTTTAAATATCTCTAAAAATATGTTTACAGGTGCAAAACATCCAAAATCCACGGTAGTTCCTGCCCAGTCAAATATAACTCCTTCTACCTTGTCCATCTTTTTATCCCCCCCATGTATTCCTGTATAATAATGCATAATTTTTCAATATCTTCTTCATATATTTCACCGATATTACCAATTCTAAATGAATCAACCTCTGTTAACTTACCGGGGTATAGCACAAATCCTCTTTCTTTTACATAATCATAAAAGCCTTTAAAATTAAAATCTTCACTTGGGAAAAGAAAAGTTGTTATAATAGGGGATTGAAGTTCTTCGTTTATATATGAACTTATTCCTATATCTTTAAGCTTTTTTCTTAAAAGGTTATTATTGTCTGTATAACGTTTATTTCTACCTACAACCCCACCTTCTTCTAATAGCTCATCTAAAGCCTTAGAAAAAGCAGCAACCACATGTGTTGGAGAAGTAAATCTCCACTTACCATTCTCGTCCATATTCTTCCACTGATCATAAAGATCCAAGGATAAACTACTTGAATTACCTTGGCACTTAGAAAGTGTCTTAATTTTGGCTATGATAAAGGAGAAACCTGGAACACCCTGAATGCACTTATTAGCACTACTAATTAAGTAATCTATACCCAGCTTCTGAACATTAATTTCAATTCCTCCAAAACTACTCATAGCATCAAGTATAAAGGTTTTATCATACTCCTGGCATAATTTCGCAATATCTTCAATAGGATTCAGTATGCCAGTTGTAGTTTCTAAATGGACCATGACTACATGAGTAATAGCTTTATCACTATTAAGTATTATTTTTATTTCTTTAGCTTTAGGAAAAGTATCATATTCCACATTATACTTAACATAGTTAATTCCCATGCATTTAGCCATAGCTACAATTCTTTCTCCATAAGCACCATTAGTAAGTATTAAACATTTATCTTCTTTGCCAATAGTTGTATGGAGCACAGCTTCAACACCAAAGCTTCCACTTCCTTGCATAAGAACTGTAGTATATAGCTTAGGAGATGCTCCTGATAAGTTAAGGATCTCTCTTCTAATTTTTTGAGTAATTTCATTGTATTCATCATCCCAAGTGCAACGGTCAAGGAGCATTTGCTCTTTAACTGTCTTCGTAGTAGTTAGTGGTCCTGGTGTTAAAAGTTTATAATTTTTCATATGAACAATTCCTCCTATTACTTATTTTGAAGCTTTAAAAAATTCTTGATGTTTTGCAAGAAGTTCTACTGTTAATGGACTTTCAAACTTTTTAGGATTTCCTGGTTTATTTAAATTATCTATAGTTTCGCCAGTATAAAGTGCAACAGGATAATTTTTAATAAGTTCAGGTCTTGCTTTAGTTACTATAACCTTTGCCATTTCCATAGCAAGTTTTGTTGTATCTGTATCTTTCTTTTTAACTACTGCAATTGATTCTGTAAGTGAATAATTACCCTCTATTGGATCTATATAATTAATATCTTTTCCAGAAATTTTATCAGCTACTGCTTGGTGACGAAGTCCAAATCCTACTGCCACTTCTCCAACTCTAACTTTTTTTATTGGACCTGATCCAGAAGTTTCAATATGAGGCCCACAATTTACAATAAGTTTATGAAGTACAACACTACCTTCTTTTTCGCCGTATTCACTTATAATGGCCTGAATAAGAAGCCATGCAGTTGATGAATTCATTATATTAGGAATTGAAACTAAACCTTTATATTCATCTTTGGTTAAATCTTTTATAGATTTTGGCATATCAAGACCCTTTTCTTTCATAACTTTTGTATTCACGAATATTGAACCTGTATTCGCCAGTATTGGTGTATAATAGCTTGGATATTTTTCTAATGAATTAGTATCAAAATCTAAGTTTTCAAACATATTGTTTTTTTTCTGTGCGCTGTCTATAAAATAAGAGCTCATTGTTACTAAATTAGCCTCTATTTCATCACCTTCAGCCATTAATTTTCCACCAAGCTCAGATGTTCCTAGAGTTTGTAACACGTATTTCCCTTCATATCCAGAGGTGTCAAGACTTTTTTTCATAGATGTCACAGCTTCTTCATCCGCATTAGTGTATATAACAACCTTTTGTGCACTACTCGCACTACACCCTATAAGCGTAATTAACAATGAACATACCATTAAAGAAATTGTAATAATTTTAGAAGCTTTTTTCATAAGAAATCTCTCCTTCATTTTATATATTTATATAGTTATTAAATCTTCAAACATTTATTTGTGGATAATTAATTTTTTATTAACTAAGCTACAGCCAAGTTTAATAAATATATTAGTTGAAAAAATAAGTATAGATAGAACAAACACCTTATTAAAATTTTGGAAATGTTGAAGTTCATTAATTTTACTTGTTAAAAGGGATGTTCTTGCAGTAACAAGAAAAATAATAGCACTAATTGTAACCATAGAATTTATAAAATAATATCCAAACATTTCTACTATAGTGGCTATTGAATTAGGAATAATAACACGAATTATAGTTTTAATCCAGTTATCACCCATTAATTCCCCTGTTGTTTCCCAGGCAGGATTCATTTTAGATAAGGAGTTTTTAGCCATAAGATAAGGGGTGGTAAAAAAATGTACTGTATTACAAATAACTATTATTGTGAAAGTTCCTTTTAAATCACTTTTATTAAAAAGCAATAAGTATGCTAGTCCTAAAACCATCCCTGGAACTGTATTAGTTATCATTGAAAAAATATCTATTGTTAATTAGCTTTCTTATTCATAATGGAGCGAGCATTTACAATAGCTGCACTATAGCAAATTAATGTACCACTAATTGCCGAAATAATTGAAACGTAAAATGAATTTTTATATACATCTAAAATATCTGCTGATAAAACAGTATCTTTAAAAAGCTTGGCATTAAAGCTCATATCATAGGGATAGTTGTTAACAAAAGGTGCTACAAACATCACTAAAAATATTAACATAATACCTACCACTACACTAACTAATACTAAAGCAAAAGAAATGTCTCTAAATTTGTTTTTACATAGTTCAATTTCCGTAAATTTGTCATAACTAAAATTATATCTTTCAAGATAATTTAAAAAGAGCACTGCAAAAACTGCGGGTATAAGCATAAGTATCGCTATGGCAGCGCCACCATTAAAATTAGGTATTGACCCGAGCATTACTTCATAAAGCTGTGTTGATATTACACTATATGTACCCCCTACAGAAGCAGGTATACCGAAATCTGTAAAGCTTAAAATAAAACTAAGTACAAAAGCTCCTCCTAAAGTACCAATTAAGGGACGAAAGATTGTATTTATAAAACTTCTTAAAAAATTATCACCCATAAGTTTTGATACAACAATAAACTTTTTATCAATGTACTCAAAAGAATTATTTATAAGAAGGAAAGCTGAAGGTAGTGTATAAATTACATATCCTACTAGAAGTCCGTTGAATCCATAAATTTGAAATATCTCTCTTCCAAAAAGTTTTGTTAAAAGTCCTTGCTTACCAAATGAATATATTATGGCGAATCCATAAGTTATGGTAGGTAAAAGCATTGGTATAGAGATTCCATTCTTTATCCAATTTTTTATGGGACTAAATATTTTCGTACAGTTTACTCCGTAAGCTATAATAAAAGCAGAAATTGTTGTTATTAATGCCGTAATCAAGGAAACTTTTATACTATTTCCTATGGCAATTAAAAACTCCTCATTATGAGTAACTAAATAATAATTAGAAAATCCTATGCCATTTTCGCCCTTAAACGAATTCATTGAAAGTATTATTAGTGGAGTAAAAAGAAATGCTATAAAAAACAAGGTTATAACGATAAAAATAATCTTTGTTTCAAGTTTTTTTCTATACATAACTCTCTCCAAACAAATTATAAATGTTATCTCTTTTTATTTTTAATTGGCGTAATATGAACTCCTCCACAAATTTATTTTTAGGTTGATGTACTACCTCTCTTGGTGAACCATACTGTGAAATCTTACCTTTATCAATAATCAGCACCTTATCCGCCATAGTTAGTGCCTCCTCTGGATCATGAGTTACTATAATAGTTGTAAGCTTGTACTGCCTAGTAATAGCTTTAATTTTTTCCTTAATTGTCTCCTTTATAACTCCGTCAAGAGCACTTAAAGGTTCATCAAGAAGAAGTATTTTAGGTTTTGTTGCTAGTGTACGAGCTAATGCAACCCTTTGTTTCTGCCCACCAGATAACTCATGAATTTTTTTGTATAAATGAGGTTTTAATTCTAAAAAATTTATAAGTCCCTCAAGTTCTTTTGGAGTTACTAAATTAGGTTTATTTTTAAGGCCATATACTATATTCTTATAGGCATTAAGATTAGGAAAAAGAGCATAGTCTTGAAAAACAATATTAAATCCTCGATCCTTCATGGTTACTTTACTTATATCTACGTCATTAAATATAATACATCCACTATCCATTGGTGTTATTCCTAGGATTATATTTAGCAATGTAGTTTTACCACTTCCACTGGGTCCCAGCATAGAAACAATCTCGCCATTTTCTATTTTTAAATTAATTTCATCTAGTATTAATTTGCCATCGAATTGCTTTGTTATATTTCTGAGTTCAAGCATTTTATTCACCTCCAAAATGTTTTTGCTTTTATTTTATCGCACTTTTAGTATACATTGATAAAGGTTAATACATATTATGAATAGGTTAAGAGTGTGTAAATTATTACTATATGTTTATTATGTTTTTACTATATGTTGATATACTTTGTGGTCATATATGGCAATTTCTTTATTTATTCTGTAATACTTCCTTGTACATTGTCATGATTTATGATAAGTTGTTTATATATTATGAGTACGAAAATAAATAGACTATTATATTGCTTGTTGTTTATTTGAATGTGCCACAATAAAAAAACTATGTTAGGGTGATTTTATGTTACCAAGTGAGAGACAAAATAAATTTTTAGAATTACTTTCAACAAAGGATGTGGTTACAATCTCTGAATTTATGGATGAATTTGATATATCTATAGAAACAGTTAGGCGTGACTTATCAATTTTAAAAAAACAAAACAAGATTGAAAAGGTATATGGAGGAGCAAAGATTAAAGATGCCACCTTAGGTGAGTCAACTATGGAGAAACGAATGTCTAATAAACTACTACAAAAGGAATCTATTGGTAAAAAATGTAGTGAATTTATAAATGATGGAGACTGTATTTTTATTGACAGTGGTTCAACCACCTATCATATTGCAAAGCACATTATGAATAAAAAAAGACTAACCATAATAACCAACTCCATTCCCGTTTTAAACCAATTATTAAATACCGAACATGAAATTATTATAATTGGGGGAAAGGTAAGACATAATGAGAGGTCTATAGTATCTTATGACTATATTTTTAATTTTTCGCAATTAAACATTCAAAAGAGTTTCATTTGTGCTGGTGGAATAACACTCGAAAATGGAATTTCTGATTTTAACATGCAGGAAGCATTAATACGAAAGACTATTATAGAAAGATCTAAAGAAATATTTGTAGCAGCTGAAAGCAGTAAATTTGGTAGAGATGTAACAATCAATATTGCTCCAATCAGCAAAGTAAATTATATCGTGACAGATTCTAATCTAACTAAACCCATGGCAAGTAGTTTCAATAAATTTAAATCAAAAATAATTATAGCCGAAGCATAAACTCTTCAGCTATTTTTGTGATTTATAAGAAATGCTTTTGAAATATTAATTTCATTTTGATGAATTAACAACTGACTTGAACTTACTATTAATTTTGAGATTTGGGAAGAAGCAATTAAAGCATTTGTTATATCTCTTGTTAAGCTCTTTGGCTCTGAATTGTATTCTCCCTGTAATGTAAGTACTGTGGCTTCTACACTATTTTCAAACATTTCATAATTATTAATATTTATTTTACCTTTTAAAAGAAGTATTATCAATTTTACGTGTAGAATTAATTCATAAAAAAGATGCTCCCATAATCTTTTTTTCTCATTACCTTCTCTATGATATAAACAAAAATAATCACAAACAAAATGGCAAGCCACCCCTAAGGATATTGAAAATTGTATATTTGAAATGTTTTTATCCATCAATTCTTCTGAATATTTATTAACATTATATAAGCTTTCTTCTAAAGTGTGTGGACTATTAATATCTTTATTAGTAAAATCCGGCTTTATATTGCCATATGCAAAGGCTAGCCTGTTTAATTTAAAATTTGTTTCTTTTGAAATGTGCTTATATAAAATTTGAGATATGAGTAAGTGGGTATCAACTATCATGTTATTACACCTCCCCTATATTTATAGTATATCCCAAATTGATGCAATTATAATTTAGATTGGGTTAAGATATGGTTATCTTATGGTTAAAGGTTATGGAGTAAGTGTTATAATTTAGTTAAAAGACAAATTCAATGAATGGTGGTGTTTATAATTTTGAATATTGAAGAAGAATTAAGAGCGACTATTAAAAATATTACTGAAAATTATAAAGATGAATTAACAAGCGGATGGATTGCAGGAAATGGACCTATACCAACTGAAATACTTTTTATTGGAGAATCTCCTGGCAGAACTGAAGTTGAACAAGGCATTCCCTTTGTCGGTATGACTGGAAAAACTTTCGAAGAATATCTAAATTCTATAGAACTAAAGAAATCCGATATAAGAATTACAAATGTTTGCTATTTTAGACCAATTAAGATCAAACAAGGAACTACGGGGAATAAATCAGTAAGCAATCGTACTCCCACCCCTTTAGAAGTAGATCTTTTTAGAGAGGTTTTAGACAAAGAGATAGCAGCCGTAAATCCAAAAATTATTGTTACACTAGGAAATACTCCCCTTAGGAGATTTACTGAATCTCAATCTATAGGAAGGTGTCATGGATTATTGATGTATAGCGAAAAACTTGATAAATACGTTTTTCCAATGTATCATCCATCTGCTCTTACTTACAATAGAACTGAAGATTTTTTGCAGACATATAAAAATGATTGGAATAAGTTAAAAAGAGCACTGAGGCTAATATAGTCCTCAGTGCTTAATTTTAAAAATTATTTCCACAAACTTTTTTTGTAATTATTAAGTGAAATATCAACAGAGTAATAATTTTCATTTATGCTGTGTTTAATCTCAAATTCCTTACACTCTCCAGATTGTATCTTTCGATTCCATTCAGTAAAATCAGAATCTAAAACATTATCATTTACATCTTTATATTTTATATTTACTTCAAAATGATTTATTACTTTACTTCCAATATTCTTAACACTACCCCGTAGGTAAGTGTAATTGTCTTCATTTACCCAAGTCCATCCATCATTAATTACTAGTTGTTTTGAATTATTATTTTTTCTCTTTTGTTTTATTTCCCTATATAACTCTTTTGTTTTTTTTGTATAATTGAATATTTTTCGAATGAACACTTTCTAAAAATTTCTTCAATGATTTTTGTGTTTTTTTTGCACTATTATGTAAATGAACCTTGCTTGAACCAATAATTTCAGAAACTTTTTTCATTGATTTCTGCATTTTTTTTGGTTTTACAGGTACTTCAAATTTCCTTGTTAATTCCTGATTAACATCTCTAAGGTCATATCCACATTTACTACAAAATAAATTTTTTTCTTGATTTTCCGCACCACAATTCCTACAATTCATATTTTTTCCTCCATTTTAGCTTGTACACTAGCAAAAAAATTGTTTTTTATTTCTTTGCCTTAATACATATTTGACAAAACAACTAAATAACCTCTATTATTATATTTTTTGTACCCTTTGCTTATCATGGAGGATGTTTTAAAAAAGTATATATTAGGATTTCTACAAATAGTTAATTACTGAAAATACTATTAAAATAAGAGTAATAAAAATAGAGGCACTTAAACTTTAAATTGTTTTGTTAAATCTTGCATCTTAATAGCCATCTCTTTTAGAATATCCGAAGACGCATTAACTTCCTCAATAGTTGCTGATTGTTCTTCCATAGATGCTGAATTATTAGTGCTGGTTTCAGACAGTTCAACAGAATGCTTCTTTAGATTAGTCATATTTTTTAGCAAATCATCCATTTTGGACACTATTAAATTTATATTACTATTTACATTATTTATAGTATAATTCACTTTCTTATTTGATGATTCAATAACAGAAAAAGCATTGCTAACACCATTTGAAACTTCTTTATTTTGTTCTAATTCTAGAAGTCCTAATTTTGCTTTAGTATTGATACCCTCTGTATCTTTTTTTATATAAACAAGTATTTTGTTAATTTCCTTTACGGCACCATCAGATTGCTGTGATAGCTTCCCAATTTCTCCAGCTACAACTGCAAATCCTCTACCTTGTTCCCCCGCTCTTGCTGCCTCAATTGATGCATTTAATGAAAGAAGATTGGTTTGTTTTGATATGCCAGTTATCAAACTTAATATATTCGTTATTTCAGAGTTTCTTTTATTTAATGTTTCAGCTTGCTTATCAAAATCCGAAATTATTGCATTTATTTTCATTAATTGTTGCATCATATTCTCCATGTTGCTTTTACCCTTCATACAATTGTCAATTGTTTCATTAGACTCTTCTTGCATTTGTTTAGCATTTATTAATATATCTTGCATTTCACCATTAGAATTTTCAATTTTGATTAGTGCTGAATCCACCAATTCACATTGTTTAGTAGATATTTGGCTAGACATAACTATGGATGCAACTATTTCCTCATTTACTCTACTGCTTTCATCCATACTTATTGCTAATTGATTAGATGAATCAGATATTTGTATGCTATTTTCTTGAACATCCTTAACAATGCCCTTAAGAGAATTTTTCATAATAATAAAAGAATTTCCTAAATCTTCCACTTCATCTTTAGAGTTAAAGTTTAAATCATTTATATTTAAATTACCATTTGATATTTCTTTAGCAAAATCATTTAATTGATTTAATTGTTTTGTTATTTTTTTACTAAACTTAGAAGCGAATAATATGCCCAAAACAGATACTCCTATAATAGTAAGAATTATTAAGCTAAGAGTTATTTTATACGTCTTTTGTATGTTTCCATCCAGAATCTGCATATACTCTGATTCATCTACTAAAATATTACCAATACTAACAGTAGCAAAATCTTGTTTTCTTTGTATGCTAGTATGTACATCAATAGCCTCTACAGCACCATGAGCAGTTCCTAAATTAGAAAAGGCTGCTATACTATCATTATTAATAGTATCTAAAATATTTTTAAGTCCCTCATACTCACTTTTACTTTTGTCATAAATAATGGTTTTGTCTAACTTTGTAAATACGACTTTAATTTCATCCCACTTTTTCTTATATTCCTTATTATCTAATTTACCGTCACTTCTAATTACAGAATTAAATATATTTACTAACTCCGCCGTTTTAACCTTAACTTGCCCTTCTAGGGCTATATTACTTATAATACTTTTGTATTGATTAATTACTCTTAAATTCATTACTACAGAAACTGCATTTATTATTACCATACATGACAAAAGTACCACAAAATATTTAATTAAACGTCTACTAATAGAATTATTCTTATTTTTATACAGTTTCTTTTTCATGCCATCCCGTCCTTTATTTCTCTTTATTTTACATTTATAGTATAACTTACTTAGTACTAATTCTATATTAAATTCTTTTTCCCTCTATTTTATCAAATTATTTATAAACATATTTTTACACATACCCCTATAATATAAAAACTAAAAATAACTCCATTAAACTTAGCCTTCTAGAGTTATTTTTTTTAGTTTATAAAACTGTTTTGAGGCATCATTTATACATACTAATCCACGTCTAAGCCCTTGTAAGGCATATCGAATTCATTACCATCTAACTCTTCTTCAAATGAGAATTCTGGGAAGCCATCTAGTTAAGTGGCTACATGAGCACCATGTATATAAATAGTGTGAGAATCCATAATACCTGTAATAGGCATTCCTAAATTTATCACAGTTATATAGACTCTACCACCTGTTTATTTATTTCTGATCCATATTTAAAGACATATTGTTGCCTCTTTACTCCATAATATGATTACATAATAGAATTGATTATAAATCCTAAGACTCTCCTTGCACTATATAGCCTATTTCCACTGTAATTGAGAAAACAAATATAATATTATTATAACAGTAATCTTGCATTATTCATAATATTTAGAATATTATGACTATATATTCATCTTAATAATTTCATATAAACATAAATTGTTTTTAATCTAATTTGCCTTTAAATCACCGTATATAGAGTAATATAACATTAATTGCTATATTTTTTTTAATTGTTCTATTTATCATTAAGACTATAAATTCTAGCTATTAATTTGACAAATTTATTTTATAGGGTATTATTAAGGTATTAAGATAAATAAGGAGGAATCATTATGAATGAAAACTTTCAAAAATATAGAGTAGAAAACGATTCTGTAGGATCTAAGAATGTACCTGTAGGAGCATATTACGGAGTGCAATCACTAAGAGCAGCAGAAAATTTTAATATTACAGGTAAACGAATGCATAGCGAATTAATAGTTAGCCTTGCCCAGGTAAAAAAAGGCACAGCCATTGCCAATAATGAAGCTGGGTTAATGAGTAAAGATGTAAGACGTGCTATAGTACAAGCATGTGATGAAATAATAGCCGGTAAATTACATGACCAATTTATAATTGATCCCATCCAAGGTGGAGCAGGCACTTCAGGTAATATGAATGCCAATGAAGTAATTGCAAATAGAGCAAATGAAATATTAGGCGGTAAACTAGGCGCTTATGATAAAGTTCATCCAAATGATCATGTAAACATGGGACAATCTACAAATGATGTATTCCCAACAGCAGGCAAAATGACAGCTCTAAAACTTATTCCAAGAACCTTAGATGAGTTAAGAAAACTGTACGATGCACTTATTGCAAAGTCTGTAGAATTTGATGATGTTATTAAAATGGGAAGAACTCAAATGCAAGATGCCGTGCCTATTAGATTAGGGCAAGAATTTCATGCATATGGATCAGTGATAAAAAGAAATATTGCTAGGTTAGAAAAAGCTAGTGAAGGTCTAAAAACTGTAAATATGGGTGCTTCTGCTATAGGCACAGGAATAAATGTAGATACAGAGTATTTTAAAAATATTGTTCCAGCAATCAACAAAGTTATTAATCTAGATTTACGTCAAGCAGACGACTTAGTAGACGGAACACAAAATCTAGATGTTTTTGTAGATGTTTCATCAGCTCTTAAAACTTGCGCTGTAAGTCTATCTAAAATATCAAATGACTTAAGATTAATGTCCTCAGGCCCAAGAACAGGCTTTGGCGAAATCAACCTTCCCGCAAAACAAAATGGTTCTTCAATAATGCCAGGAAAGATAAATCCTGTAATTCCAGAGGTAATGAGTCAAGTGTCCTTCAATATTATAGGGAATGATGTTACCATAACTATGGCAGCAGAAGCTGGACAATTAGAACTCAATGCATTTGAACCTGTCATATTCTATAACTTGTATGAATCTATAGAAACACTAGCCAATGGAGTTAACACACTTCGCAAAAATTGTATTGTAGGTATTACTGCTAATAGAAAAAGATGTAAATACTTAGTAGATAATAGTGTAGGTATAATAACAGCAATAGTTCCTCATGTAGGCTATAAAGCAGCCGCTAAAATTGCAGATAGAGCAATTGAAACTGGTGAATCTGTAAGAGATCTTGTACTTAAAGAGAATATTTTAACTAAAGCAGAACTTAATGAAATATTGGATACAGTAGCAATGACTGAACCGGGGATAGCGGCAAAGCATTTGATGGCTATATAAATATAGGAATTTTTCATTAGTTTAGTGTGAACAATAGCATCTAATTTTACTATTAGATATCATCAAATAGTAAAATTTGATGCTTTAGCTATGTCTGAAGGCAATATGCTTCAAATTATTATAGTTGCTGTATTAGTTGGTATAGGGTTATCACTTCTGGGGAAAAAGGGTGAGTCCTTAATTAATTTACTTGAAAACCTAAATGATCTAATAATGAAATTAGTAGATATCGTTATGAACTTTGCACCTATTGGTGTATTTGGACTTATAGCTAAAACCTTTGCAACTGTAGGGTATGCAGCCATGATTCCACTAATGAAATATATTCTCACAATATATCTTGGTCTGATACTTGTTTCAGTATTAGGGTATGTAAGTCTTTTAAAAGGCTTTACTGGGCTATCCATAAAGAAATTTTACAAGAAATTTTTCCCTGCTATGTCTGTAGGTTTCTCAACAGCTAGTAGTAATGCTACAGTACCAGCAAACTTAGATATATGCGAGAAAAAATTGGGAGTCTCAAAGGGAATTGCTGCTTTTACTATTCCGTTAGGCGCAACTGTTAATATGAACGGCACTGCTATTATGCAGGGTGTAGCCACCTTCTTCGTAGCTCCAGCATACGGTATTCCTGTTACACTAGGTATGATGGTAACGGTTGTCCTAACTTCAACCATTGCTTCTATAGGTACAGCCGGAGTCCCTGGTGCTTCCATCATTATGTTATCTATGGTATTTCAATCTGTAGGCCTTCCCCTAGAAGGAATCGGGCTTATAATGGGTGTGGATAGATTGGTAGATATGGGCAGAACCGTTGTGAATATTACAGGAGATGCTATTTGTACTGTTATAATTGCTAAGCAAGAAAAGGAATTGGATGTTGATGTGTTTAATAATATGAAGGCTGATGAGGGTAGTAAGGTTGCTTAGATAGGTATATTATATATAAAAAAAGTGTAGTTTGTTTACTACACTTTTTTTTGTGGATTAATTTAAAGATTGGAAACACGCTATTGAGGAAGTTTACCGACGAACTTGTATAGTACAATTGATTATAATTTACTCAATTTTAATATTTTCTTAATCTTCTATTAACATAAACATGATACTATTTATATATGAAGAAGGGAGAGTGAAGTATATTAGTAATGAGAGCGTATTTATAATTACTAAAGATGTCATTGATGAATGTCTTGCTGATTCTATTGAAGAAGAAGACAAATAAAAAAACAAGTCTACATTAATATTGTAGGACTTGTTTTTTTATTTGCCTTCAGCTTTCTATGGTTTTATTTCTTAGTAGGAACACTCTTATACTATAACTGTAATAATCTACTTGTTGTTAAAATTCTTACCTAGGGGTACTTACAAGAACAGGTGCAGCGCAGTGGAGGCTGTGCTCGTTTGTTAATGTAATGCTTGTACCTGTAATTTTATAGGCCTCAGAGCTGTTTGATGAGAACGAAGGGAACCTCTTGCTACTGAATAAACATAACTTTCTTTTTTTATGTTGCTGTCCAGATCCCATTGCAAAAATTGCAAACGTAGTTTAGAATCTCTGTTTGCTAGTTTTTTTTACAAGTGCCTGTCACCCTAGTGAGGAGGTTTGCCGACGAACTTGCTACAAAATATACTTCTAATAGTCTATTCACCTGTTTAAGTAATGGGCACTTACACCTAAAACAATAATCCTCATTAATATTGAATTATGTGAGGCTCTCAAAATCACCCTCAATAATTTACCCGCAACTCTGATATCACATCGCACCTTTCGACAAGTGACAGTCACCAAATTGCACTCTCAACAAATTCTTTATAATATAGCCTCCTATTTTCACTCTTAAAGTATGATAGAATTCTAAAAGTTTCTATTGTTTTTTCAGGAACAGTACTTATGTACATTCTATAGCTGCTCCAGGGGTAAAGCTCAGGCCTTTCAACCATTTTCGCTCTTACTGGATTCAAATGTATATATCTGCTTGTTTCTAATACATATTTATCATCAGCGATTATTTCTGATCCATATCTTTCTTGAAAAAGATGCCCAACATAATTATATTTATTATTAAAATATTTAGCATATAAATTATTTAACCTTCCCACAAAACATTTTATGTGCGTTTCTTTTGTTTGAACTTGCAAATGTACATGATTAGACATTAAGACATAGCTCATCACTTCAAACTGATCGCTTGTTTTTTCCAATACGTACTCTATAGTACTTAAATATACTTGGTAATCCTCATCATCCCTAAATAAATCATTTCTTCTATTTCCTCTAGCTGTAATATGCATCATGACATTTGGGTACCATTCTCTATTTTTACGAGTCATCTATAATTCACTTCCTAAATACTTTTTTAGTTTTATTCTAATTATAGACAACAGCATTTTTTATATTCATTGTAGCTATGCAAAAACACCTTTGAATTATTTATTATAAATTTAAAGTTTTTTCCATTTTAACGACGAAAAAACTGCCGAAATACATTTGTATATTTCGGTAGTTTCCTCCTCGCTTTGCACCTTTCGACAATTGACAGTCACTTTTGTGCTAGACTCTCAAACATTATTAATAATTGCAAGCAGACTATACCGAAATTTTATACAAATATGCTGTTAAATCCATAATCTCCTATAAATTTCGGTATAGTTAAAACTTCGGTATAAGCAATATAGATATGATCAGCCTCATCGGCTATATGACGTCATGGTTCCTGCAGAACTCTCATTAGTCCTGCTAAAGAAGTTTGATTGAAATTACTTGGAACTGTTACCTATATACTTTTAAAAAATATCTGAAAATCATCAGATTTATCTGAATTGTCAAATACCTCGTCGGCATTTAAAAGGATTGGAGTGATTTCAGCAAAAGTCATTTCATTATCCAGATTTTGTTTTTTTACTTATTTTATGATTCCAATAATGATACTTACCTTTGCTAATCTCATTGTTTTTACACCATTCTGAAACTGACATTCCACTTTTACTTCTTTTATTAATTATTTGCTCCCAGAGAAGCAGGTCTTCAGTTGTAGATCTCAAAATAAAACCTCCCATCGATTACTTTATCAAAGTATACCAAATGGGTGGTTAATTTACATTACGGTGTTTGTTCCATCGCTTACGGTACTTTGTTGCTGTGATACTTGAATAACATTCCCACATTCTTCACAAAATTTTGTATTCTCTGATAAATCCGCTCCACATTTTATACAATACATAGTCATCCTCCTACCTATAAAATTAATGGTTCACTTATCATTATAAGCAAAAAATTGCATTATGTGGGGCTCTCAAAATTACCCTCAATAATTTGCCCAAATAATGAAAAAGCATCAAGCACATCGTACCTTTCGACAAGAGACAGTCACTTTTGTGAAAACTTGCTTCCGACTTGCTTTCTTTTCCCACTTTTATCCCACTCTCCCTATACTCATTCCGCCTCCTTAATACCCTTCTTAGTGCTTGTACTTGTTAATTTTTTGGACCTCGGAGGCAATGTCATCAAGCTAAGAATACACAAAATGGAAAATGAATTCTTCCTATGATTCAAAAAAAACACTTGACATTCTCAAAACACCCTAATAATCGATTTGAGTACCTTATTTCAGGGTATATCTTATGGATATTGGGGTGTTTTTAATGAAAACAAAAAGAAATTTTCTTTCAAAAGGGATTATAATATCAGAATCACTAATAAATGATATAATATTTATGTGTGAGACAAGAATAAAAAAAACATATTTCACAAGGGAAGGAAATAATATAATGACGTTTAAAAGTATTGTAGTCTTTATTTTAAATTTTGTAAAAAGGAGCCTTCAGCTAGAGTTAGATGATTTTTTTAATGGCATAAACGTTACAAATGTTAACGTTACAAAGCAAGCCTTTTCAGCCGCCAGACAAAAATTATCTCCAACGGCCTTTATAAAAATGTCTGATGAAATAATTAAATGGTTTTATAAAGATACTGACTATAAAAGGTATAAAGATTATAGATTGTTAAGCATTGATGGAACAATTCTAGAAATAAATAATACTGAGAAATTAAGAGATAAATTTGGATATATTGAAAATCAAACCATTAAAGTTGCACGTGCTAAAGCCACAGGGTTATATGATGTTGAAAATGATATGATTTTAACTTCAGTAATAGGCAAGTATAGAGCAAGCGAGAGAACGCAAGCAGAGGAATTAATAAACAACTTAGAACAAATAGGTTTTTCAAATGATCTTATTCTATTTGACAGAGGCTATCCATCAAGAGAATTTATTTCATTTATAGAAGGTAAAAAAATACATTATCTTATGCGTGTGTCTAATGCTTTTTTAAACGACGTAGTCAATGTACCAAATGCTGACCAAATAGTTGAAACAAAATATAAGGGTAAACTCATAAAAATGAGAGTTCTTAAATTTCAATTAGATTCAGAAACGGCGGAAATTTTAATAACAAATATATTCGATGAAAGCTTTAGCGTAGCTGACTTTAAGGTGCTATATTTTAAGCGCTGGGGAATTATGCCGACTTTTTCGTTATGCCGATATTTTTACACAGTTAGCTTCTGATGCCAATTTAAAATTAAAAAATCGGCATTTCCTGTTATGATTGAAGAATCAAATAAATCATAACAGGAGGTATTGTCATGAAACAATCTATTGAAGACGTTGTAAATGGAACGATGCAACAGGTCAAGTTTTCCGGTATAAAAGAACATACTGTTCTTTTGTACCAAGATGTAAGTAATACAATAATACACTATGTTAAAGAGAAAGGAGATGGTAGCTATTCTGAAATGATTTTGGATAATTATCAGGCAAATGCTGAGAAACGCTACATTAATCAGGAAATCTGCCTAGGATACCTACGATTTATTAAACGAGTTGTTCGAATGTTAAGGTCTTATGCTGAGACCGAAATTATAGACGTTTCCAGAGCTGTACTAAAAAAAAGATATCATCCATCTGCTCTGCACAAGGATTTGATTGGGAAAATATTAGATAATAAAGCTCTTCGTGGAGGATCTCGTAATGAAATGGATATTGTAATGAGACACTTCTTCTGCTTTACAGAAGAAGCAGGTATAATAGATACTAATATTTCTGATACTGATTTTTTTAAATTTATGGAAATGGTATCTGAAACAAACAAAGGCAGTATCGGTCGTACGTTTCGAGCTTTAAAATATATCTCAGCTTATTTTAGGAAATATCAGATAGCAGATTTAAAATCAGATATTTCTATGTTGAAAATGAAATCCGCTCCGGTTAGACTTATTCCACCCTATTCACAGGATGAAATTAAGCGTATGATTTCATGTATAGACACATCAACATCTGTCGGTCTTCGTGATTATGCTATACTGGTTATGGCATTTGAAACCGGATTAAGAGCAATTGATATCATAAAGATGAAATTTCAAGATATTAAATGGAAAACGGCAGAAGTTCAGATTATTCAAAGTAAAACAAAGGCTCCCCTCCAGTTGCCACTTAACGCAACTGTGATGAACGCAGTTGCTGATTATATTTTACATGTACGTCCTAAAAGTGATATTTCTGAGATTTTTCTTACAACGAAAGCGCCTATTAAAGCAATTGCCCGTAGTTCATCATTGGATTGTATTCTTGAAAAATACAGGCAGATTTCAAGTGTAGAAAAGAAACCACAGCGGGCGTTTCATAGTTTACGCAGAACATTTGCCACAGAACTTTCATTAGCAGGAGTGCCACTACCTACTATTTCACAGATGTTAGGGCATAAAAAAATTGACGAAGACAAACCATACCTTTCATACAACAGAACACAGGTATCGTTCTGTGCTATGGATTTTTCAGAGATTCCAATTACTGGTGGGATTTATGCTTCTAATCATATTTCTGTAGGAGTAGGTGGTATGATATGATTTTTATAGAAGAATTACTGAATGACTTCCAAAAGATGATAAATTTCAGGAAATCTGTTGGATATGCTACTGATACATATAAAAGTTCAGTTCCACCATTCATCCATTTTTGTAGCGACAACTATGTCGATGCCACATGTATAACACAGGAGATGGTCGATGCCTGGCTGAATTATTATCCTTATAAAACAGCTAGAACACAGGCAGTGTTCATTTCTTTATTGAGACAGTATACAAAGTTTATTAATTCGTTAGGAAAAAATGCGTTCATACCAGATGATGATTACACTATTCATTCAGATAGATATCACTCATATATATTTACTGATGAGGAACTTCAGATCCTGTTTCAAACAATTGATACTATTTCTCCTTCAAGAAAAAAGAAATATAAACGCGAGATTGTCCTTCCAGTATTATTCCGAATGATGTATTGCTGTGGAATGCGTCCCTCAGAACCATTGCATCTCCGAATGGACGATATAGATTTAGATACAGGTGATATTTATATAAGGCAGACTAAGAAAAGCAAAGATAGGCATATAATCATGTCTGAAGATATGCGTCAGTTGTGTTTAAAATACAGCATTTTTGCTGGTGAAAGATGTTGGTTTTTCGAAAGGTGCGATGGAGAGCCATTTCAGACTAGATGGATGACAAGACTATTTCATATATGTTGGGATAAGAGCGAATTAGTTAAACATGGGAACCCTCGCCCATATGATCTTCGTTATCCAAACCTATATAAAATCCAAACCTTTTTGATGAAAAGCTGATATTTCAGTTGTTTCGTAGAAAAAAGGTTTGGATTTTTTTCTTATGGTAAATACTTTTATTATCAAATGAAAT
>NZ_JBOITM010000016.1:0-32769 GCF_050717535.1 Clostridium sp. | reverse complement strand
AATAAGGATAAAATACACTCTTTATTGAAAATAAATATTCTGTTTTTTAGTTCGTATTTATATAAAGGTATTTAGTTGAAATATTCTACTATTTACATTAAATGGGCCTGTTAGGTTGATGGCCATGCTATGGGGGTCGTGTCTAGAACCAATAACTGTAAATTTAAAGTGGCTTTAAAGGGGATGTCTCAAAATGATTAATTTAATCATTTTGAGACACCCCCTCTCATTTTTTTATTGTAAAGATATGTTGGAGGGGATGTAAGAAAAACTGAAAGGTATCTTCTTGCTAGTCGCACTTGCCTGTACGTAGTAATTTTCTGGACCACAGAGGTGTTGAGGGTAACAAATAGAGTTCAGAAATTTGTAATGCAGTAGATAATTTCTGTTTATAGATATAATTGCAAAAAAACTTTAAAGAATTTTAATCGTATAATAATGTGAGAGGTATTATTATACTTATTAGTAAATAAGATATATATACGTATAATTTAGTACTTCTACAATTAAAGGGGGTGGATAGCAAGATGATAAAACATAACCATAAATTTTTGATAGTATTAGTAGGTGTAGCATCTTTTGTTTGTGTCATTGCATTTTTATTAATTAGGAACAACATGAATACAAAGACTTTTGATGATTTTATTGGTAAGCCTAATCCCAACATATCAAAAATGGGGATGTTTGATTGGAATACTGGAAAGAGCGTTTCTACTACTGATAAAATTAAAATTCAAGAGATTGTTACATTATTAAAGAATAGAAACTACCATAAAGTAGCTGACCAAAGAACCATGGTTAACGGCGGAAACTATTCTTATGAATTTTATGTAGACAATAAAGTAGTTTTGGGGATAGGTGACCACGGCGATGTTGTAAATATTTATGGAACCAATTATAAGACAACTATAATACCTAATGATGGACTAAAGAATTGGTATAATTCGTTAATAGCATCACCAACCGTTGCAAAAGACTTTAGCAACAAACTTTTCGAAGTTGGTTCAGTAAAAATGGAAGAATATAAAGATCTTGTCGCAGCAGGTTTAAATGTTGGTGCGGTAGATATAATTGGTGCTGAAGGGGTAATAAAAGCTGATAAGATTGCACATGCCAATTATCTTAAAACATTAAAGCTATTTGATAGACATATAGAGGGACTAATGACAAAGGAAGCATATGAAAATTGTATTAAAAACAGATACAATACTCTAATTTCAGAAATATGTGATAAAGGTAATTACACCACGCGGGTAACTGACGTTATATTAGGTGAAAATTTATATAATGATAAGGAAGGTAAAGTGGGTTATAATTATGAGATTAAGTTATTATTCACATACATGGATGTGAAGGCCGTACGATACGAATATGATATGGTAAAAGGCTCAATAGGACTTTCAAGAGTAAATGATCAGTGGAAGGTTTCTGATTTTAAAATAACTGTAAAGCCCAAATTATCAAAAGATAGATTGTAATATGTTATGCTATTTTGAAGGGGATGATGACCTTTGCAGGAGATGATTTAATTCGTTAGTATACTAGCCGCCACTATGATTAGACTGATTAATACACCCACACCTATTCTTTTAATATACCCGTTAACTAAAATTCGCTTTCTTTTTTTCATCTTGTACCTCCAATTAATTACCAAAGTATTTATTTTTAAGTATAAAAGCTAGTAAACTTTACCTTTTAAATTAATAATAACATAAAAACTTGTTATTTATAGTACTAATTCCAGTACAAGTTAGGAAACCCAAAGATAAACCCAGTGTCGAAGTCACTGTAGGTGTTATTTCCACTTGGATTATTGCAGCACTAAGGCACCAATAGTTTTTCTCACTTAGACCCCTTTTATGCAGTGAAAAAAGTGTATATTAACAAAAATTAAAGATAGAATGAGCATACAGGCTAGTTGTAGGGGTATAAAAAACGACGTGAAAATTTGGTGAAGGTTTAAAAATAGCGAGTAAAAAGTCAGTGAAAAATTTAATTGATTGGGTATATACACAATCTCAAAACGGCTATTTGTGACGTTCTTAAATTATCAAAAGGTAAATGTGCCTAGTTGTTGTAAAGTAATGGATTCAATTTTGCTCATTTATAGTTGATAATAGAAACAAATTCAAACTACTTGAAGCTATTATTGGTAAAAGTTCAGAATCGCTTATGCTTAATCCTGATACTCAAGCAAATATACCAAAGCTTAATAATAAACACGATAAACAACTAAAATAGTTCTAATAAATTTAATAAGTTTGTTAATAATAAAACTCCCAGACATCTATAGTTTTCTTTTTTAGTTGTTGCTTAGTATACTGCGATTGCACACTAACACATAGATTTATTTAGTAGGCCTTTTACCAATGATATGAATTAACATACCTTTTTTATTTGTTCGTTTTAATGTAGTTATCATACCACCCTTTACCTGTCTCCCATTTTTTAGTTTCAATATCTTCTTTTAGTATTTCAGAACAGGCAATTGCCATAATATATTCTTCTAATCCATTATCATTACTATTGGCAAATTTACTGAGCATATAATTCAAAGACTTTTCCCCTTGCGAAACAATGTATTTATAATCTTCATTACTATCAACATCCTTAATATAGTCATATGGATTTGATGATAGTAATACTCTACTATCCTTTGGGTGAGTAATATTGTCCAATTTTTTTTCGATTGTTTGCTCAAAGACTTTATCCGTTGAAACTTTCTTTGTTGTATTACTACATCCACTCAGACTAAATGTGAATAAAATAGATAGACATATAACCATCACCTTTATTAATATTTTTCTCATGAATGTTCTCTCCTTTTAGTTCAACATATTCTACATGGTTGGCACAACTCCCAAATCATCATTACTGCAACTTTTAAGAATATTTCGAAGGTACATTCCCCCTATTAAAGACATATCAAACCTTAAAATATTCTTTTGAAAATTATTTAATATTATTATTTATGAAATCTATACTTTTTTGTATTGCTGATATTGTTTGTTCATTGTTTGTTAATGGTAACCTCATTATTGTTTACTCAAAGTAGGAGATGTTAATTTTCCCTGTTTCCTATTACAAATTATTAACTCGGTAGCCCATTTTTCTTTCTCTTCGCTTTGCAAAGCATGCTCTTTATATGCATTAATTAATTCGGATGCCCTATCGAATTTCTCTTCGCTTTGCAAGGCAAGCTCTTTATATGCATTAATTAACTCAGCTGCCCTATCTGCTTCCTCTCTGATTTGAAAAGCAAGCTTTTTATATGCATCAATTAACTCAGCTGTCCTATCTGCTTCCGCCCTGATTTGAAAAACAAGTTCCTTACTAGCAATAATTAATTCAGCTGCCCTGTCTGCTTTCTCTCTGATTTGAAAAACAAGTTCCTTATTAGCAATAATTAATTCAGTTACGTTGTTGGTTTTCTCTTCACTTTCTTTTAAGCTTATTTCTAAGTACTCTGTTTCTTGTTTATAAAAACTATCATCCATATGCCATTCCACCTTGTTATATATTTTATTGAGACTAAAATACTAATATTATCTAATGATAAGTAAGCCTTCGCATCCCTTTTAATAGAACCTGAACTTGTATTAAATTCATAGAGACCATAGAAATTTATATGCTGCTATGCAACTGGAAAGATATGTTTCAATATTTCTCATTGCCGTTTTTTTCCATTGATACAGATACACCATCTCGTACATTTTGTAAATAATAATTGGTAATTAGCTTGTCCAGTTCTTGACTTAAAGAAACTACTTTACAATCAGTAACCCCTTGAGTGACTATTATTAACTTTTCTAATTTGTCTCTAACTAATTCTATATCATTATTCATAATTTCTCCTTGGTAATATTATTATTTGTTTATGTCATTTTATCCAAGGTGATTAGGGAGCTTAATAGTTGATATAGCACTCATTTAAATTAAACTTAACCTTATATTCTTTTTTATCTAACTTTGCTTTTTTTATAGTATTCTCAACAACTTTATCAAGTTTATCTGAAATAATTATCTTTACAAAACCATTCTTCTCTTTGATAAGCATTTACATACACTAGATTCCTAACCTAACTCTGTTTTTAAGATTTTCAAAGCTCTTCTCAAATAAACCTTTACAGTTCCTTCTGGTAAATCAAGAATTTCTGATACTTGACTAATAGTCATATCTTCAAGATATTTCAATATAACAATACTTTTAAATCTTTCACTTAATTTATCAATTGAATTATATAGATCTATATTGCTATCAATTTTAAATTCTGTGTCTAAGGTTTCATTAATATTATTGATTTCGTTGTAATCTTCAATAGAGATTACTTTATTATCATGATTTAATATTAAGTTACAAGTATTTATAAGAATTCTAATAATCCACGTATTAAAGAATTTTGGTGTTTTAAGTTCATTCATGTTCATGTAAGCCTTATATATGGATTGGCTTACAGCATCTAACGAATTTTGCTCATTTTTTAAATACGCAAAGGCAATCCTATACAGTTTTTCTTTACATGTGTCTATTAATTTAATAAACTCTTCATCATCTTGCTCTTGAGTATTTTTTATTAATATATTGGGGTTCATTTACACCATGTCTCCTTTCTTATACTTATAATACTTATAACACTAATTAGAGCATTATAAGCTATAAAAAGTTACAATTCTATTGGATTATTTTACAACAATTTAATCAAAAAAAATGTTGTATTTTGATTAATTTTACAGTATTTTAGGTAATAAAGAGGAAATGCAGAAATATGTATGAATTTGTAATAGAATATGAAAAGTAAAATATAATAGACTAGTGTCTTTGTTAGACTTTTTTTGAAAGCAAAGTGAAAGTAACTCAATTACTATTGTGTTACTTTTAAAATATCAATATATTTAGATTAGTATATATTATACTTCTTCATTTACTTAAAAACTGTTGTAAACACAGAAACGAAGATTACAAATATCCCACTTAAAATCAGCAAAATTGCTTCTCCTTTTTTATTCTTAATATATGAGTAGTACCCGTTTGATATGTTCAATATACCTAATAATAGTAATTCAATTGGCATCGCAATTTTCATACTAATGATACTAAATAAAGCTAAAAACGATAATATAATAATGATTACTGAAATTAATATTTTTATAACTTTTATCTCTTTCAAATTAGTACCTCCCCTATTTCATTCACAATTTTTTACCATTGTAAAACAAAATCAATCTCTTAAATGGAGATAGATTTTGTTTAGGTCTAATGAGTTTTTTATGAGCGCCGTGGAGTAGTGTTACAATTTATTATTTTTATTTGCTATTATGCCTGTTAAACCAATACTAAATATTAATACCCCAATTAACATAAACGAGTGTATGAAACCATTTAGTATAGGAACAAATTCACCAGATAAATTTTTATTATAATACACTATTTTAACTGCTGTATACCCCAAAGGCGTACTTATTAATATTATAATAAATGATAATAAAAAATATTTAATGTAATTTTTCATGATTATTCTCCCTTTAATATATATTAATAAGCCGTATTTAAATACAATTGCATACTAACTATATACACCCATTATACAATTACTGGTATACTAATATCAATAGAAATCAATCTTAAAAAACCTACATCAACCGCTGATATGGGTGTCTTTTGATGATAAATAATTATATTTTAAATGTTTGTGTTAGCAAAAAATTGAAAACAAGTATTTCAAATACACCTCCAGCTCTGTAAATATAAATTTTAAAATCTCCAGCTTCTAATTTATCAATCGTGAAAATACTTCTAATAGTATTTCGTATTTTGAAAACTCCTACTGGGCAAATAATCATAAATAAACCCATAATTAACCCTATTGCACAAAGAATTTGAGCAAACATCATAAATATACTCATACTTTAAATTTAGTTGTATCATACTTATCTAATCTACCAGGTTGGATTAATGGTAAAATTATGATTAATGCTCCAATTTAAAGTCTTGACATACCAATTTTTACTTTATTAACTTTAATTTATTTTAATTTACTTATTATACAATATTAGACGTAAATATTGTGCAAAAGGTTTCAATCAAAAATAAAAATATTAATCAATTCTACTTCATTAAAAATTTCTGAATATTACCCTTCTCAATATATATAAAAGTTTGACACGCACTTTCTAATAGTAAATTAGGGAAAAAAAGCAAAAAAGCTAATTGAGTGCGAGCCGATTAGCTTTTGGAGCAGAACCTTATTTTACATAGCAGTTAAAGAAATAAGCAATTTCATTAGCTTCTATTATTTATAACATTATTAATGACTATTCCTTCGTAGTTTACTAACTATATGAACTAACTTAACTTATAAAATTAAAATTTTTCTACTTCTTTAGTTTAAATTCAGCATTATCTGTTATCTTAAATCCCAATCTATCATCTGTTAAATTTACTTTTGATGATTTATCTTTGTGAAAAATAAGTTTATCTCCTTTTACTTGAAATAAATATTTATACTTTTTATCTGTTGTAGTCATTGTTAATATATTGCCATCTATTGTATATGTTCCAAAGGGCATATAACTACTTAATAAATCATACGTAAATGTAATATTACCATTAGAAATATTAACTTGTGGTAGTGCATCACCCTTTGTTGCTGTTTGCTCCAAGACATAAGCTCCATATTTTACTGAGACTACAACATTACTGGAATTACATGCAGTCAAAAATAACAAAATTAATACCATAAGCAAACTAAACCCTATTCTTTTCATCTCTCATTATTCTCCTCTCTAATTCTATTTTATATTATTTGCTTCGTTCTTTCCTACAAGTATTCATATATCATAGAAATACGATTTATGAAGCATTTAAGAAATATGTGGATTAATATTTGTATTTTATATACCTTTTGATTTTGGCTATTCCTGGTATTAGATAATTTATACAATGGAATAATAGCAGATATAGTGCTAAATATAAATTGCTTAAATTATATTTAATTACTATCAGTCCAAAAATAACGGCACATACTGAGTTTAAAATTGAAATGTACAATTGAAGATTTAAGAATTTTTGTCTATTTAATATTATAAAATCATCATTTCTATTATAAATATTGACTTTATTTTTGAAAATTATAGAATAAATTAAAAAAATTACCCCTATGCCAATTAAAACTAACCCTAATGAATTCAACTTACCCGCACCCCCAGTTAGTTCAACATATATTATAATATAATTGTTAATAAATAGTATTTCTTAGGTAGATTAACAATATAAGAATATTTAGAACTATTGACTTTAGTTCTTTGTTGGTGATATCGCTTTACACTTTACCCTTTTGTTTTAAATTATTATATCTATATATCCCCAAAAACCATTGCATTAATGAAGTTATAATTCCTAAGATAGCACCCATTAATAAAGCAGTATAAAACGGTTGGATTCGTAATTCTCCAAATATGCTATTTTCATTCAATAAAAATAATATGCTCAGTATAGCCATCCAAGCAATCATAATAAGACTATTTTCAAGGACATGCTTTAATAAGCCTTTTGCTTTTGTTTTTTTCCAAGATTTAATGAAAATTTCATCATCATCATAAAATTTCCTTGATAATTTATTTGGTTCAAGTTTTTTTATAATAATTAAGTATCGAAAAATTAGAACCATAACTAGATATACAACAATAAAAATAGCGAACGTTTTATATATACCCATATATATTCCCTTCCTATAAGTTAGTGGATTTTGTTTTAAGTAATAGTTTATTAAAACTCCTTGTTTATATTTTTGATATTATGTAGAAAGAATTATTCAATAATCAATAAAAAATAATATGCCAATTATAGTTTCAAATAACATGTTAAGTCCTATGTTATTTTATTAAAAACACCTCAAAAACGAAACCGTTGAGCTGATTACTTAATGTCCTTTTTTGCACAGTAAGCATTTAAAATTTAATGTAATCTTCCGATTCATGTTAGGACCTCATGGAAAAAGTAAAACCTAATTGTCCTCATTTTTTCACTATATCTTCCCCAAAAAATTAGCCCCTGGTACATAAGGTAAATTTAATTTATGACCTCTGTTATTTAGTAGCTGTGCTTTTATAATCGTAAGTTCTGTATGTACATTTAGAGCACAAGCTATTTGAGAATAAGTATAGTCCTGCGCTACTAGCTCTAAAAAAGTATCATCGGGCATAAGAAGTTCTGCTGCAAAATAGTTTGCTTGTATTTCAGGTATGGATGATTTTAAGGATATGCACACTTCATCTTGAAACATGTTAATTTTGAGTCCTCTATGAAAACGGTCATGACCAATCTCATGAGCACAAACTATTCTAGCACTCATTTCATCTATACTATTATTAATAACAATATATCTATTCCTTAGTATATAAGTATAAAACCCTTTTAAATGGGGAAGCTTTTCATATCTTAAATCTATCCCTAGATACTCAGCTATTTTAAAGGGGTTATTTGTTTCATAAGTTTTTACTAGTTTATTAGCACATTTAGAAATACTTGAACGATTCATTCGCACACTCCCCACAGTTGTTAGTAGAAAAGTTATTTTTCAATTTCTTTTCTACCGTACTTAACCTTATTTTTCTTTTTTGCATCAAAATAAAGCTCCGAAATTATTCTAAAGACCTCATCTTTATCATCGTCCATGAGTTCGCCGCCAGCGAACAGCATTTCTACATTCTTCAGTATTCCTTGTGCTTGTTTGTGACCTACAGCACCATATTCTTTGCTAGAATCTTGCAAAAATGAACCATCCGTGCCAAGAAGATAGTCAACTGAAACGTTGAATACTTCTGCAAACTTTGCAATGACTTCTTGTTTTCTAGGGAACCTTTCGTTGGCTTCATAATATCCTAAAACTCTATCTGAAACACCAATTAAATTACCAAGTTCAGCTTGGGTTAAACCGGAACTGTTTCTAAGGTGTTTAATTCTATCACCAAATAACATAAGATTCGCCTCCATTCTAATTTTATAATATCAAATTGTTGGGTAGGTGTCAATAAGTGGAAAAAAATATTTTAAAAAAACTATTTGTTCGATTTACATTGAACAAATCATTCGATATAATTAACATATAAAGTAAACATATACATTATATACAAAGAGGAGGGAACAAATTATGAAAAATATGGTATTTGTTACGCAACGTGAGCTTAAAGGTATGTCACAAGTGAAACTTGCAAGTCAGCTTGGTATTTGTAAGGACTATGTGAATATGATTGAAAATAACAGAAGAATGCCAGGTTTTAGCCTTGCTAAAAGAATTGCAGATTTATTTGGAATTACAGTGGACCACCTATTTTTTTGTTCATATAAAGAATAAAATATGCAATGACTATACAAAGAGAAGGAGGAAAATTATGAACATTAACATTGATATTAACATAAGAGCCTCAGAGGATATAACAAACTCTCTTTTGACTCTTGCTGCGGTTCTTCACAATGCAATTCCCGTTTTTAATGAAAACCAAAAACCAATAGAACTTATAAAATAGTTCGGAGCTACAAAGCTGACAGAGATTCCAAAAGAAAAATATGGTGAGCTTTTAAAACAAATAGATCTTATTAAATAGAGGAGGGTGAATATGAAAATAATTACAGGAAAAGTGAGATTTAGTGATGCAGGCTGGTATAAATTTGTAATATTTTTAAAGTGCAAATTAGAATGGCAAGGTAAACAATTAGTTAAAGTAGATAGGTTTTTTGCTTCTTCAAAATTGTGTAACAATTGTGGTTCTAAAAATATTATGCTGACCTTAAGTGATAGAGAATGAACCTGTAGCAAATGTAACCAAAAACATGACAGGGATATAAACGCTTCACTAAACATACGTAGCGAAGGAATGAGAGTATTAGGTATAGTGTAATATATACGTGATGCGCCGATTGGGACATCGGTAAGAGCCTGTCTTCTAGTTAGTAGAAGAACAAAAGTATTTCTTTTGTAGGAGAACATGTTAGACCATTAACTCGCAAGAGTTAAGGCTGTGTTTGATGAATCAGGAATCCCGTGACTTTTAGTTATGGGTAGTTCAAGAGGATACCTTAAAATCCTTTTTAACAAGGCAGGACGATAAATTTAGAGCAAGTTATGGGCAGAAATCTTAATGATATATAACAATGGAGAATCTTTAATATTAGAAAGTTCCCTTACAGAAGCCGCAGAGACAGCACAAATTGAAGCCTTTGAAAGTGATGAAAGAGAAGGCATAGTTATAGATTATTTAGATAAACTTTTGCCAAACAATTGGGAAGAGCTGGGTTTATATGAAAGGAGAAGCTTTTTAAGGGGTGAGGGTGAATTGGCAGTTAAACCTGTAGGAGCTGTATTACGTGACCATGTTTGCATAATAGAGATTAAAGAGAATAGGAAGGGTAGGTGTGCCTAATACGCATACCCGCATAAGAGAATCTTGTCCTAGTTGTCCCAAGGATGTACTAAAACCCAGCAAACAAGCCATTCATACACGGGACAGCGGTACAGGTGGATAAAATCAAAGTATTAATATAAAAACAAGGCGGTGTATATTGTGGAAAAATTAGTTGAAAGGGCTAAAGCTAAAGAAGAAAGCGCTACAGAAGAAATAATAGAAAAAATTAAATATCTAATATTTAAGGAGGCTTCAAAATATCACATTCCAGCATGGATACTTATCCGTTATAAGAGCTATAGCTATGTACAAGCTAGGTAGCAACAGCTTTAATGGCTATTGTATAAGTTCTATAAAAATGAATTTCAAAGCACTTTTAAAAGGACAAATAAAGCATTTTAGAGAGGTGGCAAACAATGATATGTTAGATTTTGATACCTGTTATGGATTTAGTCATTTCAAAGAACATTTTTGCATCAGCTAATGGTAGCTTGGTTGGCAAGAAAGATGCTAAGATAGTTACTACGGATACAAGTACAGTTGAAGTAGCATAGTAAAAGTGAGCCAGTAGATAAATCTACTGGCTCACTTTTTGGGGTTATATTAAAATTATCTAATTAAAGGGGGGCTCTAATTAAAAAAAATCAATTGCTTTCTATGTACTTATAATAACAATTCTATGTGTCATTGTAGTGACAAAACTAAAGATTAATTGTAAATTAAAGAAATTGGTAACGAAGTGGACAAGTTCCGTTTTCTAAGAACTTGGTAGGAAGCAATATAATTATTCTAGGAAATGACTTAATTGTTATCTTTAGAACCTAAAATTAAAAAAGCAGAATTGAATATCAACTCTGCTTATATATTAAAATTCTTTTTAACAACAATTATGATTATTATGCTTTTTTTCACAACGAGTATCACAATATGAATCGCACCATTTATCGCACCACTGATTATTATAATGAGGATTACATTTGTTTTTATAACAATTGTCATGACGACGGTTGTTCTCGCAGCAACAATTGTTATCGTCAAATAGCAATAATAATAGTATCCACCAACAACACATACATATTTCCTCCCTTAAAGGCAAACATTTTTTTATTTTACTTTATTCTTAAGTTTGTCCCACGAATACTTCATTTGTTAGTATATAATATTATGTTTTTATAAAAATGTTACAATGAATTGTTACATTTTTTTGAATGTAACATAATTAATATTGTGTTTAGTAATTTTATTTTTATTCTTATTGGTAATAAGAAAAATCAAAAACAACGGAAAATGTAATTTTTAAATATAAGATATGTGGTATGAAGAGGAGATACCAGAATTTGTTGCGTTTGGTTGTTATGCACCTGAGGGATTTTACAAGAAGAGTGGTAGTCATATTGTTCTATGCCCAGAATGTTATGCAAAATGTATATTAATATCTTATCCCTTAGATGATTAAGAAAGTTGAATGTTATTTTAGTCATGAGAGCATGTTGTAATGTTTTTGTAGCTTATTTAGTCATAATTTGCCGTATACTGAAAACTGTGGTTAAACTTCATAAGAGCATATAACATAATAAAATGTTATTTTGAATGCCTCTTATTTTTTTGGTGAAAAAGATAATTATATTGATAACTGAACCAGGCACACCTTTGATTTTAATCGTGAGTTAATAGTTTTTTTATGCTAGTAAAAACAGTTTTATTTATATGTCTAATATGCAATTTTAAGGAAAAGAGGTACATATCTCATGGAAATACAAACAACAATACAGCATCACAAGAAAGCAGTAATAAGGAATCAGAAAAAAATTATAAAAAATAGAATTATTTTTCTTTCTGTTTTTCTCATTATTTATTTGGGTATATCAATGTATTTTGACAATCACTTTTATTACGGTTCTGTAATTAATGGTATTAATGCTTCTGGTAAAACCGTAGCGGAAGTAGATAAAAATTTATTAATGAAAAGCGAAGCATATATACTGGAATTTAAAGAACGAAATGGTGTGAAAGAACAGATTAAGAGTACTGACATTGATTTGAAATATAATGCAGTGGATAAAATTCAAGATTTAATAGACAACCAGAATTCTTTTGCATGGATTTTTGCTGGTTTTCATACAAAAGCTTTTGAAATGGATGGAATAGTGACTTATGATGATAAACTTTTAAAAGAACATTTTGATAAGTTCTCTTGTTTCGATAGTAAGAAAGTAATTCAACCTAAAAATGCTAACTTTAAATACTTAGATAGCGGTTATGTGGTTGTAAATGAGGTTATGGGAAATAAAGTTAATAGAAATGAATTCTACACAAGTATAGTAAATGCGATTCTTAAAAGTAAAACAAAATTGGATTTGGAGGCAAAAAAACTATATATAAATCCAAAATATACTTCAACCTCCAAGGAAATTATAAACACTAAAGCTTTACTTAATAAATATATAACTTCGAATATTACTTATACCTATGCTGGAGGTAATACAGTTATAGATAAGTCTGTAATAAATAAGTGGCTTAAAGTTGATAATACTAATTTAATTATATTTTCTGAAGACAAGATTAAAGATTACATTAGTGAACTTGATAATCATTATGAAACTTACGGCAAGGAAAGAGAATTTGTTACATCGGTAGGGAAAACCGTAAAGGTCAGCGGTGGAGATTATGGATGGAAGGTTGAGCGTGCAGGAGAAGTGGCTGATTTAATTGTGGCTATAAAAAACGGAGAGACGATAGCTAAGGAACCCCGTTATACTGAAAAAGGCTTAAACCATGAAGCTAATGATATAGGGAATACTTATGTGGAAATTAATATCACAACGCAGCATTTGTGGTTTTATAAGAATGGTAAGCTTATTACAGATGGAGATGTTGTTACTGGTATGCCAACCAAAGATCGGGAAACACCAATAGGTATTTATAAGCTAAAATATAAATCAAAAGATGCAACATTAAAAGGAGAGGGTTACAGTGTTCCTGTAAGTGTTTTTATGCCGTTTAATGGCGGTATTGGAATACATGATGCAACTTGGAGGAAAGGTGTGTTTGGAGGAAATATATATCTTGAAAATGGATCTCACGGTTGTATAAATTCCCCACCTAGTTTAGCAAAAACTATATATAATAATATAGATGCTAATACTCCTGTTATTTGTTATTTATTGTAGTTTAATAATTGTTATTGATTATAACCCTAAAATTCAATTTTTACAAAATATAAATTTATTTTATAAAAAAGGTCGGTGGAAATAGAAGGATTTAACAGTTGGATTTGAACATAATTTGAAAGTACATTTATCTAGTAAATATGAATTCCGCGTCAGAAGATAGATATTCATTATAACTATAACCCTCCTCGTTAAATTCTTTTAAATCACTTGGCAAACTAATACTATTTTCAATTATAAACCGGCTCATTAATCCTCTTGCACGTTTTGTGTAAATAGTTATAACCTTATGAGTTCCATTTTTATAATCTTTAAATATAGGAGTTATCACTTTTACATTTATTTTGTTCATATCTATCACTGAGTAATATTCTTTTGATGCTAAATTTATAAGTGTATTATCGTTTTGTATCTTTAATTCTTTTTTAATATACGTAGTAATCTTATTTCCCCAAAAATCATATAAGTTATTACCTCGGTTGTTTTTAAGTTTAGTTCCCATCTCTAACCTATAAGGTTGTATTAAATCAAGCGGTCTAAGTGCACCATATAATCCGGATAATATTATTAAATGCTCATTGGCAAAAGATAGCTGTTGCTGATTTAAATCACCTGCATTTAATCCCTTAAATACTGCGCCATCATATGCAAGTAAGGCTTGTTTACCATTTGATAAATCATGTTCTTTTTCCCAGGTAATATGTCTCATAAAATTTTGTTCTGCAATTTTACTATTTACTTTCATCAGCCCTGCCAAGTCTTCAGGAGAATATTTTATAAGCTCCTTAATTAAGCTATTTGCTTCTTTTAAAAATATAGGTGATGCATATAAACTAGTGTTTAATGCCCTTTCCATCTTCAACGTTTTTGCTGGTGACAATATTATAATCATTCGTAGCTCACCTCAACATAATTATACCATAGGTGTAATACCTTAACTTAAAAAGAAACCATGTATGGATCTAGGGGCTATTCTTATAAATTTCATATTCCAAACATCACTAAGAAATTCTGCATAGCTCTATTGTACCAATATATAATAACCCAATGGAAAAGGTTATAACAGTTTTCTAATAGGTATTTGTATTTCAGATACATATTCATTTTCAGAATCTGAAAAGTCATAATCTACTATATTTTTTTCGATAGAGTCTCCCAATATTTCGTATCCATTCTCTTCAATCCATTCAATAAGAATGATATAGTGATTTTCGATATCTTTATATGGTCCTAAAAAAACAACACAGGCAAACTCATTTTCTGGAATCGTTATCAAATCCAAATCTATTATATTTTCAGTTGACAAGATTTCGATGAAATATTTAAATTTATTAAAATTTCCAATTGTCATGTTTTCTCTTGAAAGAGAAGTGTATACTTGACCTTCAATAAGCCAGGAGCTGAGCTTCAAATATTTTTCGTTTTTTTTAACGGATTCTTTAAGTTCGTACTCATTTTTACTATCTTTAATGTCTAAAACCACTCCAATTCTTTGAGGCAGGTGCTTTATCTTTACAATATTCAGCTCATGTTTTATATTTCCCAGTAGCTCAAGCTTTGTATTTATTTTGTTTTTTAAATTGACTAATTTATTTATTTTTATATCAATTTCATCTTCCTTATTTTTTAGTAAGGTTATTAAATTATTTGTATTTTTATTATTCATATATTTTTTAATATCCTGTAATGAAATATCAAGATTTTTAAAAAATAGGATTCTGCTTAGTTTAAAAAAATTCCGAACACTATAGAATCTGTATTTATTTACAACATCACAATTAGGTTTTAAAAGATCGATTTTGTCATAATGCCTTAATGTATCTGTGCTTATATTAAAAAGCTTGGCTAATTCTCCAATTAAAAAAGTATCCTTCATAATTATGTCACATCCATTCTATAAATATTAAACTATTTATCACTATTATTATAAACCACTAAGCAACATTAAAGCTATTTTAAAATATAAATGTAACATATTTACATTAGACCTAATCTAAGGTTTATACTCAATTTTGTAGAGTTTTACTTTTATTGTCGCAGTCATTAAAAAAAATGTTGTGCAAAAAGAATAATAATGCCTATTGACATTAGAGCTAGTCCAAGGTTTATGATTTGCTTAGATGAATTTTAATGATTCTATCAATAAAAATTACAAAAGGGGAATACTATCATGAACGGATATAACGCAGTATTAGCAAGAAACACGGAAAATGCTCCAAAAGGTATCGGTCCATATTCACAAACGGTAGCTTACTCTCATTACAATAATCTTTCAGCTCAATTACCTATGGATTCAAAATCCGGTAAATTGGTAGCTGGTGGTGTAAAAGAGCAGGCTAAGCAGTGCTTTAAAAATATAAAAGCAATTGTAGAAAGCATCGACCATGTTATGAGCGATATTGTTAGAATCACTGTATTTGTTGTGAATATTAAAGATATTGATGCTGTAGACAAAGTTTATAAAACATTCTTCACAAGCTATGTGCCTACACGGACGGTAGTAGCAGTTGAAGCTTTACCTATGGATGCTCTGGTGCAAATTGATGCACTTGTTACGAATGGCGAAGGTACAATTCCAAATGCACCACAATCAGGAGACCTTATAAAGCTTACAAATAACACGGCTAATGCGCCAACAAGTGCTCTATCCTCGCAAGCTGTAGCTTTTTCTCATTACAATAATATATCAGCACAATTACCTATCGATGCAAAATATGGTAGACTTATAGTGGGCGGTGTAAAAGAGCAAGCGACGCAGTGCTTAAAGAATATTAAGGCAATTTTAGAAAGTATCGATGTTCCTTTTGACGATATTGTTAAAGTTAACATCTTCCTTAAAAACTTTTCGGATATTGAAGCTGTTAATGAAGTTTATACAACATTTTTCCCAGACTCAGCTATCGCAAGAGCCGTAGCTTATGTACCTGCACGGACAACAGTTGCAGTTTCAGCGCTGCCTATGGATGCCTTGGTACAAATTGAAGCAGTGGTGTCACACGGAGATGGTACACCACCACAACTTGTTGAAGACAGACATGGACTAATTATAGAAGCAAACAATACGGAAAATGCACCAAAAAGTTCACTATCTACACAAACTGTAGCTTTTTCTCATTACAATCATATTTCAGCTCAATTACCAATCAATCCAAAAACTGGTGATATGGTACTTGGTGCTGTAAAAGAGCAGGCGACGCAGTGCTTAAAAAATATCAAGGCAATTGTAGAAAGTGTGGACCATGTTATGGATGATGTTGTTAAAGTGAATGTATTCCTTAAAAATATTGCAGATATTGATGCTGTAAACGAAGTTTATACAACATTCTTCCCAGGCGGTGTTCCTGCACGAACAACGGTTGGAGTATCAGTTTTACCTAACGATGCTTTAGTCCAAATCGATGCAGTTGTAGCAAATGCTGAAGGAACACCTCCACAAGCATAATAGGCACTTGTTGATAAATACAGGAAATATTAAAGTTACTTGTTAATGATGACAATGAATGCTAATTTTCTGGTACTTGCAGATGTTTATAAATTTTATGTTCAGAGAGTAGAGATGGAGCCATCAGATATATTTATCTTATGGCTCCATCTCTTTAGATTATATTAAAATAATGCTGAGAAAAAATATATTAGGCTAATCTTTTAAATGGCGAGACTTTTTAGTTAGAGGTTTCTTATTGGAAACCTCATCCTCAGCCTGAACTTCCATATCAATTCCAAACATATCAAACATATCTGTTTCTTCAATAACCCTACGACCTTTAGTTTTAGATTTTTCAAGCAAGGTCTTAGTTTTCTTATTAATAGCTTCTGAAATAAGGCTATTTATGTCAACCTTTCTTAGAATGAAAAACAATTCTGGTTTATCGTCTAATCTTTTAGAAACTCCATATAAAACAGCTGCTACGTGCTTGCACATTGTTGCATAGTCAGGGCAGCTACATCTAAAGTCTATTTCATTAGGCGAAGGAAATAATCCAGTGCCTTTTGATGTAAACAAATCAGCTAATGCTTTGGGAAATTTACCATCTATTAGTTCTTCAATAGATTCAATTTTACCTAAGCATTGCTCTAACATGCTGTCCCAAATATTTTGAGGTAAGGCCTTTATGGTAATATCTACCTTATATGGTTTTGAACCACTGCCTTGCACCAGAGCATTTATGTTTCCCCGCGTTATTTTAAGATCTAATACTGCTCCGTTTCTTACATAACTCCGTCCACGAGATATACGATTAGAGTAGTCGGCATAACTTTCTAAATTCTTATTCCATGACTTTCCCCACCAAGTTTTTGCTATAGTTCTACCTTCTATTATTACTGGAGAAATATTTGGGTTTTTCTTTTTTAACCTTTTGACACTTGCCTCTGCACACTTCCTTTTTTCGGCCACTGTAACATAGGCTGGAAAACCTCCGTAAGACGACATATATTTTCCCTCCAAAAATTATATTTGTAATTTAAATAAATCTAGAATTTCTGTATTATTCATTTGCGTAATCCAGCTTTCTTGAATGTCTGGAACAATCTCCTGGGAGAGTTTAATTTTATCTTCAATCATCATATCAATTTTCTCCTCAATAGTACCCTTAGTTATGAATTTGTGAACTATAACATTCTTGTTTTGACCTATTCTGAAGGCTCTATCTGTTGCTTGATTTTCCACAGCAGGATTCCACCATCTATCAAAATGAATAACATGATTAGCTGCTGTAAGATTTAATCCTACACCACCGGCTTTTATTGAAAGTACCATAAATGGTACATACTCTTCACCTTGGAACTTATCTACAAGAGCTTTTCTGTTTTTGACTGCTATTCCGCCATGAAGTACAAGTCCTTTATGCTCAAATATAGTTTCTAGAAAATCACTAAGAGGTTTTGTTATTTCTTTAAATTGTGTGAAAACAAGCACTCTTTCTCTCTTTTCATAAATAGTTTCACATATTTCACGAAGCCTTGCATATTTACCACTTTCATTTTCCATGTAAGAATCTTGACCAAGATATTGCGACGGATGATTACATATTTGTTTGAACTTCATAAGGGATGAAATGACTATTCCCTTGCGCTCTATACCTTCTTCTTTAGATTCAAGTTTTTGTTTTAAATCATTTACTAACTTATTATAAAGAATAACTTGTTTTTTAGAAAGATTTGCATAAGTTTTCATTTCTATTTTGTCTGGTAAATCATTGATTACTGTTTTGTCCGTTTTTAATCTTCTAAGAATAAAAGGGCTTATAACTTTTTTAAGTTTTGCATAACCTGCCTTATTTTCCTTAAGTTTTTTTGTAAAATTGGAGAATTCTCTTGCACTCCCTAGCAGTCCCTTATTTAAGAAGTCAAATAGTGACCATAAATCTGAAAGGCGATTTTCTATGGGAGTACCTGTCATTGCAATTCTATATCGAGCTTTTAATTGTTTTACTGTTCTAGTTTGTTTAGTTCCTGGATTCTTTATAGCTTGAGCTTCATCTAAAACTAATGAATCCCAAGTTATATTCTTTATCCATTCATATTTTGAAATCATAGCATATGTAGTTATAAAAAGATCATAATTCTCCACACAAGTACTATCATCTTCTCCTAAATTTTTATTTTCAGAGGGATGTATAACATAGTATTTTAATGAAGGTGAAAATTTTTGAATTTCACTTATCCAATTTCCAATAAGTGATGCTGGAATAATTAGTAATGTTTTTTCCTTATTATTTGTTCTAATATAATTTAAAAGCCCAATAACTTGTACCGTTTTTCCAAGTCCCATATCATCTGCAAGACATGCTCCGAGTCCCATAGCTTTCATAAAATGAAGCCAGCTTACACCGCGCTCTTGATAAGGTCGTAATTTAGCATTAAAGTTGTCTCCACAAGTAATTCCTTGGATTTTTTCAGGATTACACAATCTGTCAACAACTGAATTAAGCCACTGTCCGTTAGTTACCTCAAGATCACAGATTTCTTTAGAAACATTTAATACTTTTGGGGCATTTAACTGAAAACGCATTGCTTCAATAATATTTATATCTTTGCTTTCCATAAGTGCCTGTGCTTTTTCATAAGCCTTTAGCATCTCTTTTAGTTTCTCATGATTAACCTCTACCCATTTTCCCTTTATAAAAGTTAAGCCCTCTGCTTCTGAGAGAAGATTTCTTATTTCATCAGCAGTAACTTTTTCTTCGCCGAGAAATAGTTTTGCATCAAAGTCTATTAATGCTTCAATATTTAATCTTGAAGGAGTAGAATTTCCAACACTTACGGACATCCTAAGGGAAGATGATTTGTTCTTCCACCATTTTGGTATACGACATAAGATACCTGCCTCTTCATAAAGGGGTATTTCTTTTAAAAATGTGTAAGTTTCTTCTGCGCTTAAACCTAATGGATGAAATATTTCACCAGTATCAAGAAGTTCTGAGATTAGCTTACTTTTTTCTGATGCCTTATTTACTGTTGAAAGTAAGTTTAAGAGTTTTTTGTTGCTTTTTCCATATTCAATAAGTGCATTTTTTAATGGAAGATGTTTTGAAGTGCCACTTTTCTCATCATTAACTGAATAAGTTGCTAAAAATGCAAAGGGATATTCAGCCTTCTTACTTTCAACTAAGTGAAAAAATACGCGTCCAATTAAGTTAATATTAGAACCAAAGAGAGAAAAAAACTCGGCAATACTTCCTGTATAAGCTCCTATTATTTCAGTAAAAGAGTTATTTAATTTCTGCCATAGTTTTTCAATCCATTCATGGCTTAAGTGCTCAAGTCCAGTCAAATATGGGGCAATATCTAATAGTGCTTCAATATCTTCTGTTTCAATATCTACAATAGTTTTTTCACGTAAAATTTCAATGTCCGGATTCATAGATAACTTTTTTATAAATGTAGCGATAACATGTCTTAAATATGTAAGAGATTCTGATAAACCATCTGTTTTTTCTAAAAAGCCAAGATAAAAAACACCCTCATTATGATTTTTTATAAAACGGTTATTTATTTCTTGCTGGATTATAATTTGGTCTTCACTAAATTTTTCTTTTGTAATTTGAAAGTCAAATTCAAAGGCCCCATCTTGTTTAAATAATACAATCAATTCTTTGTTTTGATCTTTTGTTGATTCTTCCTTATCATGTAACATCATTTTTCTTATCCTCTCCTGAAAATGTTTTCACAATATTTTCAATTAATTAATTAATTAACTAATTATATCACAATTACAAGGCCTCGCAAAGAACCTCAGAGATTTCGTAGAGATAAATAAAAGCCCACTGAAAGTCTTATGAATCAATACTTTCAATGGGGTTATCCTTTCTTAGAAACTTCCCGTTTGCTGCTCGGAACCATAAATAAAACCTGAAGCTGGTAAGATTTTTGATGAAGTAAAAAATAGTGGATTTAAAATTGCAATCTACAGATTTAAAATTGTTGTAAAAAACAATGTTCCAACTTGTGTTCTAATTACACGTGAAAAATATCAGGAATTAATGGAAAAAGTAGAGGATTATAATTTATTATCTGTTGCTGTAAAGCCTATGGAAAATGCTAAGGATAGTGATTTTATAGCTAGTCAAGAAGTTATGAATGAATTTGAAATTGAACAAAGTAACCTTTTAGAATAAAAGTAAGACCATGAATTGTAGGTTTAACTAAATTCATGGTCTTATATAATACAATTTAAGACATGTAATCTAACATGTCTAAGTACCCATCTTACTAAACTTTGTTTCCAGTTTGTTTTATGAGATATTTATATTACCAAATTCCAAGAACACGTTGTAATATAAGGCTTACCCCAGTAATTCCTATCCAACAGCAAAATCCAATAATGATTGGTTTACCACCGGTTTTTACCAGTTTTACTATGTTTGTATGCAAACCAATTCCTGCCATAGCAAGGATTATAAAGAACTTGCTTAGCTCATTGAATGGTTTAAATATTGATGATGGAGCACCGGAACTTATAGCTATGGTGGTAATAACGGAGGCTAGTATAAAATAAATAATGAAGAATGGAAAGATTTGTTTGAAATCTACTTTTTTACCTTCAGCTTTTTCTTCTTTTTCTTCTTTTTTTGTACGAATAAACGCAAGTATTAGTGTAATAGGAATAATAGCTAAGGTTCTTGTTAATTTGACAGTAACAGCCTTAGCAAGCGTAGCTGAACCTAAATTGTACATACTGTCCCATGTAGATGCTGCAGCGGTTACAGATGAAACATCATTAATTGCTGTTCCCGCAAAGATACCAAAAGCCCCACCGGAAGTGTGGGAAAAACCAAGCCATGTACCAAAGGCTGGAAAGAAAATAGCAGCAATTATATTAAAGAAGAAGATGACTGAGATTGCCTGAGCAACTTCTTCATCGTTTGCACCTATAACCGGAGCAGTGGCAGCAATAGCAGAACCGCCACAAATGGAAGAACCCACACCTACCAGCGTAGATATATTTGATGGTATGTGCATTACCTTATGGAGCACAAATGCAATAACAAGTGAAGTAGTAACCGTCCCAATAATAATTGGAAGTGATTGCGCTCCAGTATCTAATACTACATGAAGGTTTAATCCAAAACCTAACAGGATGACTGCATACTGCAGAATTTTTTTTGAAGTAAAATTAATGCCTGAATCAAACTTGTTTTTATTTTTAATAAATAAGGTAACAATCGTACCAGTGATAATTGCAATTACAGGACCGCCAATAATGGGATATTTTTGTCCTAGTAACCAAGATGGAATAGCAATTATTAGGCAAAGTGACATTCCAAGCCAATTATTTTTGATGAAATTCATATTTTTATCCTCCTTTTCATATATAATTTAAGTTTAAAGTTTTTATTTATGCAAAAGTATTTATCAACGATTATAATAATATCATAATCTATCAATAAAATAAAATTATTAATATTTATCATTCAATAAAAATATGTTATAGTTAATGCATATTATTATATATAATTGAGCAAATAACTAAGGAAAGGGATACTGATAATTATGATGGATTTTAGGATAGACACATTTTTAACAGTGTGCAGACATATGAATTTTACAAAAGCTGCTAAGGCACTTAATATTACGCAACCAGCAGTATCACAACATATACATTATCTTCAAGATTATTACGATGTAAAGTTATTTGTATATGAAGGGAAAAAGATGCATTTAACAAATGCCGGAGATACCTTATATCAAGCAGCGATTACAATGAAGCATAATGACTTATATTTGAAGAAAATTATTAATGATTCGAATAAAAAAAATAGATTAATTTTTGGAGTAACGTTAACAATAGGCGAATTTGTTATAGCAAAGCATATAAAATCATATTTAGATTTATATCCGGATACAGAGGTACGGATGATAGAAGGGAATACAAGTGAACTATTGGAAATGCTTTCTATGGGAGAAATTGATTTTGCACTAATAGAAGGAAATTATCAAAGGGAGAATTATGATTATATAGTGTACTCTCAGGAACGATATATGGCAGTGTGCAGCAAAAATTATATTTTTCAAGCAGAACCGGAGAAATTAACGGATTTATTGTCAGAACGGATTATTATAAGAGAAATTGGTTCTGGAACAAGAGAAATTCTTGAAAAAAATCTAGAATATAGAAATCTAAAGATTGAAGATTTTAGATATACAGTTGAAATTGGAGGAATGAATGCTATAAAATCTTTGGTGGAATCTGGTTGTGGAATTACGTTTCTATATGAATCAGTAGTTAAAAAAGAACTTGAAAATGGTAGCTTAAGGGAGATAAAATTAGAAGATTTTAATGTTTTACATGATTTTTCTTTTATCTGGAATAAAGGTAGTATTTTTTCTGAAAATTATCATGAAATATGTGAAATACTAAAAAACTGATTAGGCACTAATTTGGCCAGATCCCATTGATTATGGCGATGAATGGAGATTTAATGTAAAAGTTTTTAATATTGGAGTGACTAATGAAAAATTTTTAACAGATTATGAGGGAGGTTATAAAATGCAAAATTCTGTATTAAGGGGAATTGATAAAGATATTGAAGATATTTTTTATTCATATGTTAAAGTCAGAAGTGATACTTTTACTGACCTTGAACGAGACATAGAACCTTTTTTAATTAATTTCTTTAATGACATTGATTACTTTAAACGTAATCCTGAGCACTTCGGAACTTATAAAATTGAAAACGATACTTTTGACAGATGCGTATGCTGGGGATTGGTCAAAGGAAAAGGGAATGAAACAGTCATCCTGATTCATCATAACGATGTAGTCAATATTGAAGACTTTAAAACACTCAAGCCTTATGCCTATTCACCAAAAGAACTGAAAATTGAGCTCATGAAGATAAAGGCAGATTTGCATACAGATGTAAGGGAAGATCTTGAAAGCGGAGATTACATCTTCGGCAGAGGAACAGCTGATATGAAAGGTGGAGGCTCTATACAACTTGCATTAATTAAAAGATATTCAGAACTTGAGAATCTTGTTGGAAATATTTTAATTATTTCTGTGCCTGATGAAGAAAATCTTTCTGCAGGTATGTTAAGCGCCATATTATTATTAAAGGAATTAAAAGAAAAGTATAGACTCAATTATTTGATGATGATAAATTCGGAGCCACATCAAAGAGTAAACAAAGATGTTGGGGTAATTTCAGAAGGCTCCGTTGGAAAAATGATGCCATTTTTTTATGTAAGAGGATTTTTATCTCATGTAGGAAAGGTTTTTGAAGGTTTCAATCCTGTAAGCTTGCTAGCGAAAATCGTTGATAAGACAGATCTTAATTTAGAGCTTTCTGACTTTTTGGAAAATGAAGCCTCTCCTCCTCCTACATGGCTGTATTTCAAGGAAAGAAAATATAACTATGATGTATCATTACCACCAAGTGCAGGGGGATGTTTGAGCATTCTTACTTTCAACAGAGAGCCTGCTTCCATGTTAGAATCCATTCAGGAAATTTGCACCGATGCTTTCACAGAGTTAATTAATGATATGAATGAGAAGTATAGGATTTTCAGGGAGAGAATACATAAACCCTTTGAACCTTTGCCATGGAAAGCCAAAGTCGTAACTTTTAAACGGTTATATGATGAAGCATATTTAAATTATGGTGAAATTTTCAAGGCTGCATATGATAAAGTTTTTCAAGATATTAAAGAAAAGGTACAAACAGGTGATGTTTCAATGATTGAGAGTAATTTTTATCTCGTTGAAGCTATTTATGATTTTATTAATGATATATCTCCAAGAGTTATTATTGGCCTTGCCCCTCCCTATTATCCTAATGTATCAAATATATATATTAGTGACATTAGTGATAAAGCAAAATATCTGTCCGATAGTATTATAGATTATTCTTTAAGGCATTTTAATCAATTATACTCAAAGGAATACTTTTTTACTGGTATTTCGGATTTAAGCTATACATCAATTAAGAGCTCTAAAATTATATACGAAGCCCTTGAAGGGAGTATGCCACTATTTGGATTCCTTTATTCTATACCTCTTGAAGAAATTGAAAGTCTGTCTATGCCTTGTATAAACATAGGACCATGGGGCAAAGACTTCCATAAATTCACAGAAAGGGTTTTGAAAGAGGATCTGTTTCACAAAAGTCCAGAGCTTCTAAATTATGCAATTTCAAAATTATTGGATTGGGATGAATTGATGTAGCATATAGCATAGGAAAAGGGAGGTAGTTAATTCGAGTTTATTGCGAGATATTATTTTAGAGGAATCACAAAGAAACATTTTAATGCAACAAGAATATGAAACTAAAATTAATGAACTTCCTAAAGGAACAATTGTTATAAAAAAAGTAAGTAATCATGAATATTATTACTTGAAATATAGTTGTAAAAATATCCTTATGGTGTACAATTACACTATAAGGATATTTTTATATTAATTATTTAAATATAATTTATCAGGAATATAGGTTGAAGGGCGGAATTAATCAATGACAAGGCTTGAGTTTATAAAGGAAGTAGATAGGAAAGTTAGACTTATAAGAACTGAAAAAGGATATACACAAGATAAAATGGCGGAAATACTTGGAATATCTAAAAAAACACTTGTACAAGTAGAGAAAGAAAGAAGTAGTATGGGTTGGTCTGTTGCAATTGCTGTGTGTGTTATTTTTAAAGACAGTGAGATATTAGAATTAACTTTTGGCGGGGGTGTTGAAGATATTATTCGTTCATTATCAATTTCAAACGATGAGAGACGGTATATTCCAACATTTGGAGGCAAAATTTGGTGGAAGGATATCGAAGCTAAAAATGGATATACAATTCAGCAAAATACAATATCAGATCATTACAGAATTTTAGATAATAACTATAGAAGAGTATGTTTTTCTTTTGAAAAAGAGTATATGATCAAACGGTTTCATGAACTTGCCGATTAATGTTTACTTATAAATAAAAAATATATGAGAGGTGCTTTATGGATAAAAAAAGAGTTGCATTGGTAATTGTCGGGGGAATAATGCTTTTGGTTATAGTAATTGCGCTTATTTTTCTTTTGAGTATAAGAAGTGACTTTACAAAATATTTGGATACAAAATATCCAGAACTGTCATTTAAAGTAGGTGTTACAAAAATTGATATTATTTACGGTAAGTATTATGCAAATGTGAATTGCATAGATGACGAAACCGATTTCCCTATTTCAAAGGACTTCAAAACGAAAAACATCTCAGAGGAGTATATTCAATACAAAAGCACAATACAGTACAATACTAAGATTAAAAATATATTCGATGGTAGTGATATTCAGAAAAGTATTAAAAAAGCAACTGGAGGTAGTAAAGGAATATTTGAAAATAATGCTACCTATGAACAAGTAAATATAGATTTAATTAGTAATACAGACCAAATTGCAGTTGCAAAAGAAGTGATGAAAATTCTAAAAGAAAAAAATATCTCTGCTGAAAAAGTAATATTTATGTATGAAATAGATATGCATGTGTATGAACTGTGGTTAACCCCAAAGGATTATAAATTAACAGACAAAGAAATTAATGATAAGGTCATGAAAATAAAATAGTTCTATTATATGAATAAAATACAAGAAGTTAGGAGGATAAATATGCGTGATATGTTATTAAGTATTGACCCGATGGGTTTAACTTTATTTACTTTGCCACTTATTGCCTTTTGTGTTGGGTTGGTAGCACAATTAATATCAAAGAAAAGAATAATAATTTTAGGTGTAATCTTTACAGTGAATCTAATACTAACCTTTGCTGTGTTTAACTCAACTTTTTTTATATATTGTTTTGTATACACAGGTATAGCAGAACTTGGAACACTTTTGGCGGATTTGATTACTAATCTAATTAAAAAAGGCTCTGTTAGACTTTAGTGTTGTTAATTTGACTATGACCTCGTAGGTAGTTACATAAACAATGATTTTATCAAAATCCGGATACACGATTTTTTTTACTTGCTAAGTCTCGTTTGATTTTGCAAAGAAAAAATTTGTTGTTATAACCTGATTTTCAACATTAATAATAGCGAGATCAGGTATATGGTATATAACAGTATTAATTTATACAAAGAACAATAGTATAAAACAATTCTATAATATTCATTGTTAAAATAATGTAAATATAGTAAAGTAATATTATAGGTTATAAAGGTATGACAAAGCTAATATAACATAGCATTAAAAACAATATTACATATATACGAGGGGGATTTAATTGAAAAGATTTTTAAGTATTGCGATATGTTTATTATTGGTGTTTTTAAACATTCCTATAACTGCAAATGCAGCATCAAATACAACAACACTACCAACAATAACACTGTCAGAAACTGAAGTTAAGACAGGGGATACAATAAAATTTGAGATAAAAGCTAATGATACATTATCAGTCCAAGCTAATGGTCCTGATAATATAATATTGATTAGGAGTAGAGTGGATGGAACTAAATCTATAAACTTACATCTAAATTATAATGAAAGTACAGAAAAGTATGAGTTAGAATATATAATTCCATCAAATATGTTGTCTGGGGAATGGTATATAGAAAAAGTTGTGTTACAAGATAATGCAGGGAATAAAACTTATGATTATTCTAATATTTCATTTACGGTAGATTCCATAGTGAAATTCAATTCAAATGGCGGTTCAATCGTAGCAGGTATATCAGTTAAGTATAATGGGAAAGCAGTTGTACCGTCAGTTCCCACAAATACAGGCTACGCATTTGGAGGCTGGTATAAAGATAATACTACGTTTGTAAACCTGTTCGATTTTACAAATACGCAAATAACTGAAAACCTAGAATTATTTGCAAAGTGGACAAAAAATGGACATGCAGTTACATTTAATAGCCAAGGTGGAAGCGAAGTAATAAGTAGTATAGCAGATTATAACAGTCTAATTACAGCTCCTGCTGCACCAACAAAGACAGGATATGCCTTTGACGGTTGGTACAAAGAAGCTGAATGTGTAAATGCATGGGACTTTTCAACAGATAAAGTAAATTCAGATATAAAACTATATGTAAAGTGGATACCTGCGCTGCAAAGATTATCTGGAGCTAACAGAATAGAAACTTCTATAGCCATAGCTAAAGAAATATATAAAGATAAAGCACCAGATGCAGTAGTACTCGCTACTGCAAGTAATTTTCCAGATGCCTTAGCTGGATGTGGACTAGCTTATAAGTACAATGCACCATTGCTTTTAGTTAATAAAACTGTTGATAACAGTAAAAATGTATTGGATTTTATTACAACAAACTTAGGCAAAAACAAAAACGTCTATATATTAGGCGGAGTTTCAGCAGTTAGTGGAGAAATTGCAGATTATTTAACTACAGAAGGTTATAAAATAATTAGACTTGAAGGGATAGATCGTTATGCAACAAATCAAAAGATAGTTGATTATATGAATACTCCTAAAGGTACAAATGTGGTTATTGCTACAGGGGGTAGCTTTGCAGATGCGCTTAGTATATCAAGTATAGCTGCAATGAAAGGTTATCCAATATTATTAAATGGTAAATATACCCTATTAGATAGTGTTAGTAAGGCTATAACTAATATAGAGCCAACAATTGTCTATATAATTGGTGGAACAGGAGTACTTAGTACTAATATTGAAACACAAATTAAAAAAATAAATGGAGATATAACTATAGTAAGGTTAGGTGGAAAAGATAGATATGAAACTTCAATTAAGACAATGGAATCTTTTAATCTAACTACAAATTCCATAACTGTAGCTACAGGAATAGATTTCCCTGATGCTTTAAGTGGATCGGTACTGGCTGCAGAAAATAATTGTAGTGTGCTACTTGTGGACAATAAGAATATAACAAGGCAGCAAGATTCGCTATATGTACACAAGATAACAAATGCAATTGTATTAGGTGGAGAAGGGGTTATAAGTAATGATACAGCAACTACACTAATAGAAAAACCAATAATAGCTACACCCACATCAGTAAAAGCAGTATCATCCTCTTATACTAGTATTGATATTAGTTGGAGCGGAGTAACTGCAGAAAATTCCTATGAAATTTATAGAGCAACATCCAGTTTAGGAGACTACACTTTAATATCAACAACGATGCAGTCAAAATATAACGATATTGGATTAACAAACAATACTACTTATTACTATAAAGTTAAAGCAAATAGGATGGTTGGTACTGAAAAAATGTATAGTGATTTTTCCACTGCCATAAGCGCAAAACCAATACTAGATACACCCACTAATGTTATGGCTACACAGATTAATTCTAAGAGTATTAAACTTTCCTGGGATGCAGTGACAGGAGCAGATGGTTATGAAATATATAGAGCTATCTCTAGTACAGGAACCTATAGCATATTAGTAGGAACAGGATATTTATATTATACAAATTCAGGCTTAATAACAGGCAAAACTTATTATTATAAAATCAGGGCATACCGAAAGGTTGCAGCAACAAGAGAATATAGTAATTTGACAGCAGCTACTTACAAATTAATTACAAATATTGTTTTTAATAATTTAGTACAGCCCAATGCGGTATACGGAATATATTTAGGCTCAAAAGTAGAAATAATGGATGAAAGTGAATATAGTTACTTAATTAAAAGCAAGGGCATTCAAACCTGGGTAGATAGTAAAAATGTTTCTGTATCTTCAAACCCAGCTACAAATAGAAAATATTTGGATAGAAAACAACTGGAGACGTATGTAAATATTACAAGCACTTTTGTAAGTAATACAAATTATTTTACTTGGGTGGATTTGAATAGGCAAAGAGTTAGTATCTTTTCCGGTAGTGCGGGACACTGGGTTTTATTTAAAACATACTCATGTGCATCAGGTAACAATGCAACACCTTCAAAGAGAGGATTATTTACAGTTTTAGATAAGGGGCCTTCTTTTGTTGCAGAATCAGGAGCATTAGTGAAATATTGGACAAGATATAGTGGAAATTATCTTCTACACTCAATACTTTTAACTCCCTCTGGAAATGTCTTAGATGGAACTTTAGGAATAAGAGCTTCTCATGGATGTATTCGTATGCCATTAGATATGGCAAAATGGTATTATGAAAAAATGCCTAAAGGCTCATTAGTATGGGTAAATTAAATGGACAATGCCACGTTTATTGTGAGCCTCAAAGAATTTGGAAAGCAAAAATCTCCCGAGTTAATATCTCATTGACGCTATTAGCAAGAAGAAACTGTTTCTAGTTTCTTCTATGGGGTCGTGTCTAGAATCAATAATTGTAAATAGCAAGGAACTCTAAAGAGGATCTTTCAAAATGATTATATTGATCATTTTGAGAGATCTTCTTTTCTGAATTTCCAATTAGAAGAGTAATTAGCAATAAGAAATCTTCACTACATTTCTAGCAACCAGAGATTATTCGTTTTATTTTCAATTACTAATAGCAAACAATAACTTCTAGTTATGGTTGAGTCCTCCGAGGTCGTGACATAAACTGAAAATTAATATTTGCTAACATGAATGGCTAAAACTGAAAAATATAGATTTTTGCCATCTATTATAAAAAGTTTATTGCTTGTAAATTACAGATTACATAGGAAAATAGTTATTGTTGATGGTAAAATTGCGCATACTGGTGGAATTAATGTTGGTGATGAATATTTTTGATTAAAAAAGATAAATAAACCTTGGAGGGATACAACAATACGTCTGACTGGTTATAGTGTACTTTCATTTCAAACAAGGTTTAGTGGACATAGTAGTAAAAATGACTCTATAAAAGATAGTTATGTTAAGATGATTACCATCGCAAAAAAATATCTGTATATTCAAACACCATATTTTATTCCAGATAAAACTATATTAGATGCATTAAGAATTTCAGTTGCTGGTGGTGTTGATGTTAGAATAATGTTGCCTGGTATACCAGATATAAAATCTGTTTGGCGTTTTATTACTCCGCTTGCTTGAAATTTTGAATTTTTATAATATCTTCTTTGTTATCAACCCATTCTTCAGAATATCCAAATTTACAGCATAAAAGGTTCAAGTAATAAGAACTAATACTCGATAACATATTGGGGGATATATTTAATAAACATATTAGGACAAATATTGATATAGTGTAAATTACCTGTAAATATATATTAAGGAATAGTTTAAAGTTTTATAGGATAATAAAATATTTTAGGTATATTTAAAAATAAAGGAGGAGGGGCTTAATGAATGTTAAGGATTCTAAACTTGTAAAAAAGCATGAAATCAAATGTAATAAGGGGGGTATGTCTATTAGAAAGAAAATACCTTTGTTTTTCGGAATATTAATAGCAATATCTATGGTGACAATTTCTATTTTTACATATATAAAGTCATCACAAATAATGTCTAATCAGAATGAGATAAGACAAGCAGTTGATCAATTGGCACAGGGGATTTATATAATTTCAACAATTGTAATTATAATTTCTGTATTAATTGGTATAGTTATAGCTAGGGTATTGATAAGGCCATTATCAAAGGTAACATTATTAATTGATAAGACTTGTAAATTAGATTTAAGTGATGATGATGATAATGATATAGAAGGTTTAATTAAAATTAAGGATGAGTTTGGAACTATAGCTAGGACTATTGTTAATATGAGAAAGACATTAAAAGATGTTGTAAAGGATTTAATAGAAGCATCTGAAAACATAAGCAATAATGAACATTTTGTGGAAGAACTTACAAATGCATTAAAAATGAAGGCGGAAGAAAGTTCTAGTGAAACAAAAATTTTATCAGCCGGAATGGAAGAGACTGCAGCTACAGCAGAAGAAATTTCAGCTTCTTCAGGAGAAATGAGAAATATGGTTAGTACAATGGCAAAGAAAGCAACCGAAGGAGCTACCATAGCTGAAAGCATTGTTCAAAAGGCAAATGGAATTACAATTGGCACAACTAGTTCTAAGGAGCAAACTGATAAGATATATGGTAATATAAAAGATAAATTAGAAGATGCAATAAAGGATTCAAAAGCAGTTGAAGAAATACATGGACTTGCAACCTCAATACTCCATATAACTAGCCAAACTAATTTATTAGCTTTAAATGCAGCTATTGAAGCTGCAAGAGCTGGAGAAGCAGGAAAAGGTTTTGCAGTGGTTGCAGATGAAGTTAGAAAGCTAGCAGAGCAATCAGGTGATACAGCAGCTAATATTCAAAATGTAGTTAAAGTGGTAAGTGATTCTGTAAAGAATCTATCTGCTAATTCCCTTAAGATGTTAAATTTTATGGATGAAGAGGTTTCTTTGAATTATGAGATTATTATGGGTACAGGTCAAGAGTATATAGATGATGCAGAGAATTTCAATAAAATCATGAAGGAATTTGATGAAACAGCGCAACATTTAAATACATCAATAAGTGGAGTTTCTATTGCAATAGACCAAGTAGCAGGGACAGTTAATGAAGGCGTAGAAGGTATATTTAAGATATCAGATAAAAGTATTGACATTGTAAAAGAAATGGAAAAAATAAAGAAAAATAGTTTAGGTAATAAAGCTAGTGCAGAAAAGCTAAGAGGTATAGTTTCTAAATTTAAAATGTAATGGTTACAATTTGTTCACGTCCCCCGGCAGGCTGTGCGAGAATTAGATTTTAGATATAATCCGCAGCTGAATTAGAAATTTAAAATTTTATTGTAACTATTTTTCTTGATATAAAGCAAAAAAAGCACCTATATTAGGCTGCTTTCA
>NZ_JBOITM010000015.1:0-33246 GCF_050717535.1 Clostridium sp. | reverse complement strand
TTCAAAAAGTATTTTATGAATATATTCGACATAAAATTAAAAAATCCTTTTTGTAAATAATTGTAAATTAATATCTTTTTAGTAAATAATTAGTTTTGAAATTCATTCAGCGGAATATAAGTTAAATGTAATACATCTGCATTAGCTTGTACAACATTTGGTGAAATACCTCCCGTATTAGTAATAGCATAGTGAATTCGAGCTTCAGGAATAATATGTTCTCTTAAATAATTTACACCTATATCCATTAGTTCAACTGCATCTAAGGCACTTCTTCCTAAATGTGGTGAAAGTGCAGCATGAGAACTTATTCTATGGAATTTGAAGTATGATTGTATACATGCAAGAGTAGTAAAATTATTAACAGCAGTCATAGATGAGGGGTGCCAGGTTAAGGCAATATCCACATCATCAAATACTTTTTCTCTTGCCATATATACCTTACCAGAGCCGCCTTCTTCAGCAGGACAACCATAATAACGAATTGTTCCTTGAATATTACTATCCTTAAGATATTCTTTAACCGCAACTACAGCTGCCAGTGAACCTGACCCTAGCGCATTATGTCCACATCCATGGCCATTTGCACCTTTAATCACAGCCTCTTCTTTTGCAATTTTTGATTTCTGATTTAAATTAGACAATGCATCAAACTCGCCTAATACAGCAATTATAGGAGTACCTTGTCGAAAGCTTGCTATAAAAGCTGTTTCTATACCACCTACACCTTTTGTGACTTTAAACCCTTCATCTTCAAGAACAGAACATAAAAGCTCTGAGGATTTGAATTCTTTAAATCTTATTTCTGCATAGTCCCATATTTTATCACTGACATCTATAAATAAATCTCTTTTGTTTTCTATTACAGAAACTATTTTTTCGCTAACGCTCATTTTAACACTCCTTTAAATATCTCGTGTAGCATAGGCTAAACGAATTAATTTTACTTGTTTTATTGATATAATCCAATAACTCCTATATAGAAAGTATTCCTAACACTTCTCTGCTCATTACAATAAATTTTTTTTGCTTATTATCTGAAGATTAATGTATTCTATTTAGGTCATGACCATAACTAAAATATACCTTATTTTATTATATGTCAATAAAGGATTTAAGATATTAACAAAAGAGAATTAAGTGATTCAAGGTGGTTATGTAATAACGAGAATCCCTGTCACGCTACTACACAACCAAAAACATATATAAAAGTCATGATTTTTGTATCTCTCTTCATCTCTATATGAGAATAGTACAAAGGCCCCAAAAACACAAATGTCATAGTTCAAAATGAAAACATCACAAATTCGCATACAATAAGTGTAAAATATTTCCTGAAATTTCACATAGATTTCACAAGTAAACTTTATTATAGTTATAAAGAACTAAAATACAAAATTGAATTAGCGTTAACATACGCATCAACAAACTATTGGAAATAAAAAGGAGGATATATGAAAAAAAATTTTGCACCAATTTTATTTCAACAAATGGTGCATGTTATTTTCCGCGGTTGTGCTACTTACGGGAGGATTTTATCTCTGGCATAGCCCATTTATGAAAAGCGACAATCAAGACAAATCAGTTGACACGGCAGTGAAAAAGCCCGGAGCTGTAGGGGGTCAGAGAATCCCCAACCCCAGCGATATAGACCGGTATACCGATAATGAAGACCAAACGGTAACTGATAAAAATACGGGACTTATTTGGCAGCAAAACACCACATCGGGCTTAAGCCTCTCAGAAGCAACATCCTATATAGATGAATTGAATAAAAAAGATTCGAGTACCTGGAGACTTCCTACGATGCCTGAATTAGCGATGCTTTGCGACAGGAGCCTGAGCAGCCCTGCAGTGGATCAAAAATACTTTCCTTCACTCAGCGTAGATAAGTATTGGACTTCGTCGACTTTGTCCTCGGGAGGCCGTCAGTGGTATGTAGATATGTCAAGCGGTATGACGACGTATGACGAGCCGGAGATCAATCATGCCATCATTCTGGTTCGGACGATGGATGAGAAAAATTAGATTGCTGATACTAAAGCTAAGAGAACTATTCCAATTAATGAAACGCTCTGTAGCAATATAGTGTTCCCATTTGTAGTTAATTGAGCATTATAGATCCCGAAATAAGCCCATGCAATAGGAATTGGGAATATAGCATTTTTAATGTTTAATACTACCAACGCTGTCAAAACTACTGCAACAAGAAGAATAGCTACACTCCAAATTTCAGCCGCAACACCAAATCTACCCCCTTCGATCTTTACCAGCCAAGCGGATATATTTACAACAGTTGCTATAAAAAGCCATCCTGAATACAAACCAAAAGTAAGAGGGAGCAACCAACGTTTTTGAGACTGAATTTTTCCAATTCGCTTTGTAATCAAAACCAGGATAATTAAAAAAGCAAAAATAAAAATTGTAGACAAACCAATTATATTATAAGAAAAACTTAGCAAGTAAAAACTAGCTATATTCATTTAAATCCAGTTAGAGCAAGCATGGTAAATAGACCAGAAGAATATGAATATAGTAGCTATCGCATGTACATTGGTAAAAAAGAAGAGAAGTTAATATCTACTAAAAGAATACTTTCGCTTTAAAGATAACAACAAAAGAAAATTATATCTAGACTTTGTAGAAAGTGATATAAAATTAAAAGCAGATATCATCGCAGTTTCCTGTACACGGAAATTTTTCCTATCTGCAAATAAATAACTATACTAAAAAAGTTCCATTAAGGACGTTATTAAATTAAAAAGTTTTTCTTATATCTTCTAATGTAGGCAGTTGGTGAATGACACCTTTTTTAGAGGTTATATAAGCCCCCACTTTATTGGCAAAATCTATCATTTCCCTTAAATCTGCACTTCCCAGCTGTTTGTAGCCAACTTCTAGCACTCGATATAAAAAACCACCTATAAATGCATCCCCAGCTCCTGTAGTATCTACAACATCTACCTTGTATCCACCGGCTACACTTACTGAACCGTCCTTGGTATAAATTCTGGCACCATCAGGACCTAAAGTATAAATAACATATTCAACATCTCCTACAAAAAGACTTTTAATTGCTTCTTCTTCATCTGCTATACCTGTAATAAATTTTAGTTCTTCATCACTAACTTTTAGAATGTTGGCCTTGGGAATGAATTCTTGAACCGTTTCTATCAATTCCTCTTTGCTTTTCCATAGCGGAAATCTTAGGTTCGGATCAAAACTAATCTTCCCACCCACTGCCTTCATTGCATCAATAGCTTTAATATGTGCGTATTTCACAGGTGCTTCAATTAAATCCACCGAACAAAAATGTAGAATGTCTCCCTCCTCAAAAACATCCGTCTGTATCTCGTCTGCTTCTAGCAGCATATCAGCACTTGGATTGCGATAGAAAGAAAAATCTCGATTACCATCTGCAGCTAAAGATACAAATGCTAAAGCAGTATTGGCTTCATCTGTATATGTTACATAGTCTATTCCCACTCCTGCTTCTTGAATGGTATCAATTAGGAATTCACCAAAAGCATCCTTGCCCACTTTCCCTATGAAATGGCTCTCTATACCAAGCTTTGATACACAGGCTGCCACATTAGCCGGTGCACCACCAGGTGCTCTGTCAAAGGTGACCACTTCCTTTAACGCACATCCTTTTTCATGTGGAATAAAATCAATTAATATCTCACCAATTGCATATAATTTACCCATAAAATTCCTCCTCTTATCTATTTTGGATATTACTATCCATGCTAGGCGCACTCATAACAAAAGTACCAATCATAAGATCGGCACTTTTGAAAGTATTCTTAATTTATCTTCTGCTTACTTTACAGTGAGTAGTTCATGAATATAGGTTCTTAGAATTTCCTATTTAAGTAAATCTAAGCGGCCTTGATCATTAGCGAATGTTTCTTTTATATTTTCTTTGGTAACAACAACTGGAGGAAGTGCGTAGACATTTACCTCCTTCATGCCATTGTTTACGGTTACGTCAGATTTAGGCATACCATTGCCTGCTTGTAATGATTTGATGATTTCAATCGTTTTGCTTACAAGCATGTCTGTTGGCTTAGCTACAGTTGAATACTGTCTGCCAGACCATATCCACTTAATTGTCTCGTTCTCAGCGTCGAGCCCTGAAGTAATAGGTAGCTTTTGTCCAGCATTCTCAGCTGCAGTAATGACCGCACGAGCGATGCCATCGTTTGGACAAAGAACACCCGCAATTTCCTTCTTTGAGTAGGAACCAGAAAGGAGAGAGTCCATACGGCTTTGTGCTTTGGCATTGTCCCAATCAATAGTAGCACATTGCGTAAATTTAGTTTGACCTGACACTACTACTAATGTACCATCGTCAATCTTAGGCTGAAGTACTGACATAGCACCTGTGAAGAAGTTTGGAGCGTTAGGGTCAGCAGGGCCGCCTCCAAATAACTCTATGTTGTAAGGACCCTTGCCCTTATTAGCAGCCAATCCAGCTAATAAAGCATTTCCTTGTTGCTCGCCAGTCTTGATGCTGTCGAACTGAACCACGCCTTCAACACCGGTTGTGTTCTCGATGAGGCGATCATAGCCGATAATTTTGATGCCGGCTGCCACTGCTTCTTCCAAAACAGACCCAAGCTGGGAACCGTCAACAGGACCGACAACAATTACTTTGGCACCATTCTGAATCATTGACTCGATTTGTTGTTGTTGTGTGGGAACTTTATTGTCTGCTTGCTGAACGATTACCTTGAAGCCCGCAGTCTTCAATTTGCTTTTAAACATCTCGTCTGCTTCTGCCCAGTTCTGAGTTCCAAGCCAAGGCAATGCAACACCTATAGTTGCGTCTGCGGCAAACCCACCACCAGTTGAAACAGTTGTCTCAACCGGTGTCTTAACAGTCTCCGTTTTATTTGCTACTGTTTTACTACCACAACCTGTCAGTCCCATTACCATGAAAAGTGATACTACTAATAACGACATTGCTTTTTTCATTTTAAATCCCCCTCTTTTAAGTCTTTCGACTAATTATATAATCCCAGGCATCAGTCTATCAATAACCACTGGTGGCCAGGTAATTACTTTCATAAAGGTAACTTCTTTTCTCCAGAAAATACTCTTCCTATGATAGATTGGCGACCCTGCTGTTTGCTGTAAACATCAAAACCAACCGCTGCAAGCAACACCAAACCTTTAATAACCTGGGTTTGATCAGAACCAACACCCATAAGCATAAGCCCCGAGTTGAGGACAGTCATCACAAGTCCTCCAACCATCGTAGCTAAAATGGTTCCGACACCACCAGAAACAGCAGCCCCACCAATAAAGACTGACGCAATGGCATCTAATTCCCATCCAATGCCATCCGACGGACCGGCGGCAGTTGATCGGGCCACAAACATGATTCCGGCCAAAGCTGCAAGCATGGACATATTGAGCATAGTCAAAAAATATATTCTTTTGACATTTACACCGGACAGTGCGGCCGCGTTTTTATTACCTCCGACAGCATAGATATGGCGGCCAAATCTAGTGTACTGGGTGATGATGTGGTAGATAATGACCAAAACCACAAGAATCAGTCCTGGTATGGGGAAGGATGTGCCAGGACGCCCGGTGCCGAAAATTCGTGTAATGTAACCGATAGCTACACCCACCAAGACAATCCGAACAATCACCGGCCAAATCACCTCTTTTTTTTCGGACAGTTTTGACGAACGATTATACTTGCGCAGTTGTGCAAAAGTGAAAGCAACGAATGCGATTATTCCGAGCAGCAATGTCGAGTTGTTCATCCCTGTGGAAACAGGCCCCCAATCGGGCAAATATCCCGAACCGAACACTCTGAGTTCCACCGGAGCCGGCACCGAGATCGACTTTGAAACCCAGATAACGCCGCCACGGAAAATCATCATACCTCCCAATGTTGTAATAAATCCAGGAATACCGAGCTTGGCCAGCCAGAACCCCTGCCATGCTCCAATCATAGCGCCGACAGCAAGGCCAAGGAGCACTCCTAGCCACCACGGAATTCCCAAATCTCGCACCGAAAGAGCCATTACCATTCCGCAGAAACCAGCCACCGAACCGACAGATAAATCAATCTGTCCAATTACGATGACCATCAACATTCCAATTGCCAGCACCAACACATACGAATTACCGGATATCACGTTCTGGAAGTTTGAAGAAGTAATCATTTTCCCCCCCGAAGCAATATTAAAGATGATAGTAAGTACCACTAAGGCAATCACCATAGTGTAATCCCGGAATCCGCTACCTAGTATTTTCTTAATATATTTCATAATGCCTTATCATCCTTTCTTGTTTTAGACTCTAACCCAGAGATTTTTGTCATCATTCGCATGAGTTTTTCCTGGTTGAATTCTTGTCGGTCTATCACGCCCGTTACTGTTCCCTCAAAAATTGTGTAAATTCTGTCCGATAAACCAATCAGCTCGGACAACTCGGAGGAAATGATTATGACCGCTTTCCCCTTATCTGCAAGCTCGTGGATTAGGTGATAAATTTCGTACTTTGCGCCGACATCTATCCCACGAGTGGGCTCGTCAAGAATCAAAACATTCGGTTCAGTAAACATCCACTTACCTAGAACAACCTTTTGCTGGTTACCCCCAGACAAGGTTGTCACGTTAAAATTAACACTTTGTGTTTTAACATTTAAGCGACGGCGATACTCCTCGGCAACCTGAAATTCCCGCTCCAAATCAAGAAGCCTGCCACGCAAAATTGCCCTTAGATTTGCCGAGACAGTGGTTTTGCGGATGCTGTCTAGCAAATTGAGCCCAAGATTCTTACGATCCTCAGGCACATAAGCAATACCATGACGGATTGCGGAATCAACTGATGTGACGTGAATCTCCTTGCCTCTGATTTTAATAGAGCCTCCATGGAAGATACCGTAATTTCGTCCAAATATAGACCGCATAAGCTCCGTTCTTCCAGCACCCATAAGACCGGCAAACCCGACGATTTCTCCGGCTCTGACAAAAAAACTAGAATTCTTACATATCATCCGACCCGGGTTATTGGGATCTTCCACACACCAGTCAGATACCTCAAAAATAACCTCTCCAATATTTGATTCATGAGTGGGAAATCGATTTTCAATAGAGCGTCCTACCATAGCGCTGATTATGCGATCCTCATCAACGTGTCCCGCTTCAACGGAGTAGGTTTCGACAGTGCATCCATCTCGGATGACTGTGACAGCATCAGATATCGCTGCAATCTCGTTGAGCTTGTGTGAAATCATGATACATGTGATGTCTCGATCTTTTAAGCCGCGCATGAGACTTAGCAAGTTGGCAGAGTCGGCCTCATTAAGCGCGGAGGTCGGCTCATCGAGAATTAGCAACTTAACGTTTTTGGAAAGTGCCTTAGCGATTTCTACCAATTGTTGCTGGCCTACTCCCATGTGCTTAATCAAGGTATTGGGATTAAGCTTCAGCCCTACCCTATCAAGCACCTCTACCGTTCGATCCCGTTCGATGTCCCAATCAATTAACCCATGCTTTATATACTCGTTTCCCAAAAATATGTTTTCCATAATAGATAGCTCTGGAATCATTGCTAACTCTTGGTGAATAATAACAATACCAGCACGCTCCGATTCTTTGATGTCCTTAAATACCATTTCTTTTCCCATAAAGATAATCTTTCCTTCATAAGTACCATGAGGATAAACACCAGAAAGAACATTCATCAAAGTTGATTTTCCTGCACCATTCTCACCGCAAATTGATAGAATGCTGCCTCGATGTACTTCAATCGTCACATCGTCGAGCGCGCGCACTCCTGGAAAAATTTTGGTAATGCCTTGCATTTGTAGGATTATAGGATGTTCCATATTAACACTCCTTTTTTTGCTCGTACTTTGCAAATAATATTATTTCGATTCTCTGTAAAATTCACCTGTTATGATATGGTGTCAAAAGTTTTGCCTTCAATTCATATTACATAATTTCAGAAATAATCATTTGCCAGCCTTAGAAAACTTACTGGGTAGCTGTAACACCTTATTCGTTGCTACGGCCGCTGCACCATAAAGTGTTGTGTCTATCTTGAGGTTAGATATTTTAATCTGCACACTGTTATGCAGTTCAGGAATAACACGTTGCTTTACCACTTCCCAAATTGTAGGCATCAACAAATCCCCCCCCTGAGATACGATATCTCCAATAATAATAATGTCAGGGTTATATGTGTTTATCAGATTAACACAACCGTAACCGATATACTCCGCTGTCTCTCGCACCACGTCAATCGCCTTTTGATTGCCGGCACGCGCCGCTTCAAAAACGAATTTGCAAGCATCGCTGCTTTGTAGTGTTCCTATGGAAATACCTTCCAGTGCATGTTTTTGTGCATTCTCCCATAAGGCAGAAGCCGAGCAATACATCTCAAGGCAACCATAATTTCCACATTCACAGCGCGGACCGCAAACGTCTACACTAACATGTCCAATTTCACATGCACAACCTTGCGCACCCAAAAGAGGTCTACCGCGCTCTATAATACCACAACCCACTCCATCTCCTACCAGAAAATAGGCCATCGAACTCAACGACATATCATGCCTTCCAAATAACCATTCTGCCAACACGCCTGCGTTTGCATCATGCTCTACAAATACAGGCCTGAGAAACTCTTCTTCCTTGAATTCCTCAATAAAATTGATTGTGTTCCAAGCAGTCATTTTGGTTACCACCGCAATACGCCCTTCGTCACGCAAGTAAGGCCCCGGAACGGCAATCCCAATAGATACTACATTTTCATACTTCTTCAAGATATCGTGTAACTGCTTCTTCATATCAGAAATCACCCTTTGAGGCATTTCATCAAGCGAATACTTCGTTTCGGTTTGTGTGTATATTTTACCCGATATATCGAACACACCTATTGCGAACATCTCTCTTGCAAATTTTACCCCTATAATTTGATGTCTGTGGGCATTCAGTCTAAGTCCTATTGAACGCCGGTTATCAGTACCCGTTATAATACCTACCTCAACTACAATACCCATTTCAATCATCGAAGCAACTATTTTTGAAATAGCCGCCTGAGTAAGCTGCGTTTGTCTAGCAATGTCCGCCCGAGAACACACCTTTTTTTGTTGTAATATTTTTACAACAGCAGAACGATTCATTTCGGTCAAATCGCTATTATTTTTTCCTATCGAAATTCTCATTATACCTACCATCCTCTTATTTTTTCATTGGTTAATACTCTTTATGATTAACTCCGTTAATACATTCACTGTGTTATTAGTTTAATCCAATATCATTACATTGTCAACATTTTTTTACATTTGTAGAAATTATTAGTATAAAAGTCAATTATATGTACCCCTACATGCCTTATTAGGCAAAAGATAGAAAAATGTAGCTTATGGATGGTTCTGTTAAGTTAGTGTTATTTTAGCCTATTTTTACATAAATGTAAAAATAAGTACCCCAGGGGTATTTGCGAGGGAGGAATGACCAAGCTTGCTATTATGGAGATGAGAAAATATGTTTAAATCTTATGATCAAGATATTGGAATGTTATCCAACAAAATTAATAAGAAACTAATACATTATCTTAATAGCAAACTTGAAAAGTTTAATATCACAACTGAACAGTGGTTAGTATTAATAAGATTATCTAAACAGAACAAAGTAAGTCAAAAAGATTTAGCAGAAGTTTCAAGTAAAGATCAGTCTACTTTAACTAGAATAATTGATATACTTGAAAGAAAAAACTTTATTGAAAGGCATCCCAATAAAGAAGACCGGCGTTCCATTGCTATACATATAACAGCTGTTGGGTTAGATACTTCTAAAAAAGTATATCCTTTTTTAGAGGATATATTTAAAGATATTCTTAAAGGTATATCTGACGAGAGGCTGGAAATATTTAATGAGGTCTTTTTACAAATTGATGAAAATATAGACTATTTAAAACGGAGCAGTCAGAAGTAGAAATAAAATTGACTAATTTGAGGTGAGTTAAATGCAAGAAGAAATAATAATTGGGTTTCTATTATGTGGACATGATGGAATACGAGGTTTTATTTACCATGTAGCTGTTTATGATAAATATGAAATCAGAAGAATAAGCAAAATGATGGTAGATCGTTCATTGTCAGAATTAAAAAAAGTTGGAATTAATACAGGTTATATATTTACCCCAAATAGCACTTTTGGTTGTGAAGAATTTTGGGACTCCATTGGATGGACAGTAATTCCAGATAAGATATCTAAAGAAAGCATATAAGACTTACAATGATTAATGTTTAGCAAATCATTTATGTGTCTAGTTGTAATTTCTCTTTTAAATTCTTTATTTTCTGTTTCTGTTACGAGCATTGCTCTAAATTCATTGTTATTCATTTCAAAAATTCCTTTGTAAATATAGTTTGTTATAAAACTAATAATAATCGAAACATAGTTTTATATCGAACTATGTTTCGATTGCTTTTTAGCTTATAGCATACTATAATTAGATAGATAATTTAAATTAAATTAAAGATAGGAGCCTAATTATGAATGATAAATATATAATATATTTTATAAGCAAAACTAAGAAAAAAATGACTGGATTTATTGAAAAAGCATTAAAAGAAAAAGGGTTAGATGATTTGGCACCTACATATGGCAATATCCTTACAGTATTATATAATAATAATGGAAGATTAGGTATGAATCAAATAGGGAAAACAATAGGAAAAGATAAGTCTACGATTACAGCATTAGTTAATAAGTTATCAAATTTAGGATATGTAAAAAAGGAAAAATGTATAGAAGATAGAAGAGTAACCTACATAATTTTAACAGAAAAAGGTCGATCAATTGAAGACAAAGTAAATGATATTTCTGGAAAAGTGAATTTAATAGCTTATAAAAATTTTTCAAAAAAAGAAAAAGACATTTTTCTTTTTTTGTTGAAGAAGATGAATAATAACTTTGATGAAGAATAATCTCCCATTATAATTGTCCTTTCTGTTTTTCAATCTGATATTCTATTTGTTTCTTTAAATTATTAAAGTAATTTGCTATTCCCACCTCACCTAATATAAATGGATTGGCTTCATGATTTTTTCTATTTCGAACAGTTTCTAAATTTACATATCCATTTTCGCAAAATAAATGTGCTGTAATTTCAACACTTACATTCTATGCTTGCGCATATTCTTCAAAATGATCAATAGATTTTCGATATTCTAATTTTCCTTCTAAATCATTTGGAGCTCCAGTTCCTCCCCATTGCGCTACTTGATAAGTCACTCCATCTTCCTCTACAGGAAAAATCAAAGATACACATCCTGGAGTGTGACCAGGGGTTTCTACAATAGTTACCGTAGTAGCACCTACTTGTATTTTTTCTCCATCACTTATGGTAATATCAACACTACATTTTGGCGATCGTGGTCCATGTCCATGCAAAAATTTATAAAAATTTTATGCTAAAGTCTTTTTAAAGAAGGCGAGAAGATACGGGTGTGTTTTAATGAATAGTTAGCTAGTAAAACTTAGTGTTTACTAGCTATTTTTCTGTAAAAAAGCAATGTGAATTCTTAGCAAAATAAATTCCCTTTGTTACTTATTTAAAATATGTTAAATTTGTTCTTTAAACTATTTTAACATTTGTATTTCTTCAAGCATTGGTAGAGAAGCTATAGCTCCAAGCTTTGTACATGTAATAGCCCCAACTTTATTACTAAAAAGTATTATGTCTTTAATAGTATCAGGATTATTCATGAATAATTTTGGATTCTTTAACTGTGAAAGTTTATAAAGAAATGCACCTACAAATGCATCACCAGCTCCTGTTGAATCAATGCATTTAATTTTTATACTATTGATTATGCTACTTCCTTCATTGGTAGAAATTAATGTACCTGCATTTCCAAGAGTAACAGCTACAACTTTTGCACCTAAACTATGAAGAAACTTAACACCTTCATCTATATTTTCTTTACCTGAAATTATTTTTATTTCCTCATCACTTACTTTAACAAAATCTGAATATTTAAGACATTGTTTTGATATTTCTATAAAGTCACTCAATCTATTTTTCCATAAATCTATTCTATAATTAGGATCAAAAGAAATAAAAGCCTGATTTTCAAAAGCAAGTTCCATAGCTTTTAAATAAGTTTCCTTTGAAGGTCCACCTAAAAGTGCTGTTGCAGAACCAAAATGTATTATCTTAAAAGAATTTAGTTTATCAATATCTAGCTCATCTAAAGTTAATAATTCATCTGCACCTCTATTAAAAATAAAATCTCTTTCTCCATCTTTATTTAACGAGACAAATGCTAAGGTAGTTTTAGAATTTTTATCAAGAATAAGCATAGAAGTATCTACTCCAGCTTCCTCTAATGTTTCCTTCAAAAACATACCAAAGTTATCATTACCAACTTTCCCTGCAAAATATGCTTGTCCTCCTAACTTTGATATAGCCGCTGATACGTTAGCTGGTGCACCTCCTGCTTTTTTTATAAAATTTTCTCCTTTAGTTAAACCACTATTAATATCTGAACAAATAAAATCAATTAACAATTCACCAATACATAGTATTTTATTCAAAAATACGCCTCCTAAATTTAAGCACTTAAAGATATACTTTCTTCATTTTCATGTTTATCTTCAGTTTGATTTTTAACAATAACATTTACGAACTTTTCTCCATATGGAAGACAAAATTGTATGAATGGACCTATTAACAATGCAGATATTATTGTACCTATTCCCAATATTCCGCCCAGGGTAAATCCCAGTACTAAAAAACTAACATCTAATGCCATACGAATCCAACGATATTCTAAATTAGTTTTATCTTTAATAATAAATGGAACAATATCATTTGGTGCAACACCCAGATCACTTGCTTTAAGTATAGAAAATCCAATTGCAATTAAAGCACAACCGAATATAACTAAAAGTATTTTTATACCAATATTTAAAGATTCAATTGGGAAAAATGAAACAGCTTTTACTCCAAGGTCAATAATGGGTCCTACTCCAACAACGCATATAATTGTGCCTATCTTTATACGCTGTCTTTCAACTACAAGTATTATGCAAAACAATACAAATAAAATAATCATATTAGCATTTCCTGGTGTTTTATTTAATAAAAATGATAATCCTTGAGTGAATAAAGTAAATGGATCGGAACCAATATTAGTTTTTAAAAACAAGGCTACTCCAATCTGTATAATACTCATTCCTACAAAAAATATAATTAGTCTCTTAATTAGATTTATTTTTTTAGTCATATTCTCATCTCTTTCTTTATATTTTATAGTTGCTTAACTTACTGTAACTTTAGAATAAGTTTATTCACTTTTCTGCTTTGATTAAGTATAAAATCAGCATTCGTTTATGTTTGTTTTTGTTTCGTTTTATTTCGTTTGTTTTCATTTTACTATATTTTAGTAAACGGTGTCAACATTTTAATCCTTTAGAATTATATTAATAAATCCCATTATCATATAAAAATAGAAATTTTAATGAATTCTTTTAAACAAATTTAGGTGCCTGCCTCTTGAGTTTTGCTTATAAAAGTAAAACTCAAAAGGCGGCACCTATTATAGTTGCATGGAAATTCGTTTGCTTATGCTGCTTTAGTACCAGAAAGCTATAAAGCTTATATCTTAGAATCTTTTATAACTTTCTTAAGTACCTTTGATGATTCAACAAGTTGGTTGTTTTCACTCTCATTGAGTTTAACTTCTAATACTTTCTTTACTCCATCTCTACCTATAATTGTCGGAACTCCCATATAAATGTCTTGGATTCCATATTCACCTTTTAATAAAGATGATACTGTAAGAATAGAGTTCTCATTACTTAATATTGCTTCAACTATCCTGTTTACAGCTAGAGCAACAGCATAATAGGTCGCTCCCTTTTTTTCAAGTACACTATAGCCTGCTTTTTTCACCTCGTTACATATATTAATCTTCATCTCTTCATCACATTTTTCAGAAGAAATATTACAGTAATAATCAACGTTCATACCTGCAATAGTAGTTAAACTCCAAGTAGCAATTTCTGAGTCGCCATGTTCACCCAATATATATGTATGTATATTTCTAGCATCAACTTCGAATCGCTGACTAAGAATATATTTAAGTCTTGAAGTATCAAGAACTGTCCCAGACCCAATTACTCTATTGCTTGGAAAACCTGAAAGCTTATAGGCTATATAAGTCAATATATCTACAGGGTTAGACACTATCACTAATATACAATTTGGGCTGAATTTTACAACCTCTGGAATTATACTTTTGAATACTTTCAAATTGTTTGCAATACAATTTAACCTAGTTTCTCCTGGTTTTAGACTAATTCCCGCAGTAATAATTACTATATCTGAATCTTTTGTATCGGAATATTCTCCGGAAGTTATATCTATAGGCTTTACGAAAGAAGCACCATGTGATAAATCCATCGCCTCCCCCTCAGCTTTTTCCTTATTTATATCTACAATTACAATTTCAGATGTAATTCCACTAGTCATTAGTGCAAATGCTGTAGTAGAACCTACAAAACCTGCTCCAATTATAGATATTTTATTTCCTTTTGTCCTCATATTAAAACTCCCCTTCTAATTATGGTTATAGTTGTATTATATACCAATTAATAATTTTAACCAATTATAGATGATATTCTATGTTATCATTTACTTTAATAACAAGGACTGTGAACTTATATACTTTCACAGCCTTTTCTTTATTCTAAGCTAATCCCTAGGGTTGTTAAAAAGGAGATAACTTTTAGTTATCTCCTTTTTAACATTCTAGCACATAATTAAATTTTACTTACTTTAATCTTTTTTTTGTAATTTTTATCATAATTAGCAAGTAAAAACTAGTCACTACGTTCCAGATTTTACAATGGGGTCAGGTACACTACCTAAAAATGTAAACCCATTAATATACTCTAATATAAATGAGTATATTAATGCTTTGATAGCTTATTTATGATTAAAATTGTTTACAATAAAATCATTTGGCTATAATTACAAAAGGTAAATAAATGATAGGAGAAGTGACCTTTTTAATGATGGAGAAGATTATATCTGGACTTTGTAGAAAGTGATATAAAATTAAAAGCAGATATCATCGCAGTTTCCTGTGCACTGGCTGCTATCGTAGATAAGATAGATTTAAAGCAAACTTAATAACTATTTTAGACGGAGGCATTTTTGTTATAAAAACCGACAGTGTTTTTATGAGAAATTCTGCTGTAAGTATTCTTGACGTGAGTGCTTCAAATTGGTATGACTCCTAATTAGAACAATAATAAACAAAGAAAAATAGCATTTTAATAGCCTCTTATCTAAAATAAAATTATCTCAAAACACTTATGAAATTTACAATTATTTGCTTTGTACCTGACCCCATAGAAGAAACTGGAAACAGTTTCTTCTTACTCCAATGATAACCTTCAACTTTTAACAGCATATTTTTTGTTTATCACATATCACCAAAACATCAGGTTGAGCTACATTTTTATTGTTATTCGAATCAATAAAAGTTACATCCAGTGGAGCCACAAATGGCCTACATTCCTTTTCTTTAAAATAAGTTTTTAAAGCAAAGAACATATTTCCGACTATGTTCTGGTGCTCAATTGAAGGTGAACCCAGATACCAGGTTACATAGCGATATAGCTTACACCTACTTCTGCAAGAATAGCTTTAGCTAATGCTTTAATAATTTCACTTTTTTTACTATCAAAAACATTATTATCATTTGTGTTATCAATAAACCCAATCTCAACTAGTACCGCTGGAGTCCTGGTTTCTCTCAGTACATGAAAGTTAGCCGCCTTTACTCCTCTGTTTACAAAACCCATAGCTACAAGTGAAGCTTGTATCCTTTTTGCTAACCCTTTAGACTTTGCACCTGTATTTAAATAAGTGTAGGTTTCAACTCCTTTAGCTTGTTCAGGCAGATACGCATTTCTGTGAAAGGATATAAAAAAATCGTATGTGCTTCTATTTTCAAATTTACTTCTATCTCTAAGACTTATCGTCGCATCACTAGTTCTTATTTCATCTACAATAATTCCATGCCTTCTAATATCTGAAGCTATAGCTCTACCTAAACACAAAACATCATTAGATTCTTTTCTTCCATTGTATAAGGCCCCACTATCTTCTCCACCATGTCCATAATCAAAACATAACCTAACCATTATTCTCTTCCCCCTTATTTAAATGTTTAAGCAGAAAAACAGTGCCCTCACAGGCACTATTTCCCTAAGCTAATTCAACATTGCTAGTATCTGTAGTAACTACCTTGGCATCTTTCTTACCAATTAAGCTACCATTAGCTGATGCAAAAATATTCTTTGCAATGACTAAATCCATGAGAGCATTTGCCTCAACATCTGTTACAGTTGGATTTCCAGATGCATCAGCTTTAATGTCATCTACAGTTAAAGTAAAATATTTACCTTCTGTAGCTGTTAAAAATCTCATTACTAATTTATGCATATCACTTTTCCTCCTTTAAATTATTTGGATAACAACTTTGAATCTTGAGCTAAGACCTACTCAGTAACTAAACTGTACTGATCTTCTCTGTCTAGGCCAAACAATGGATAAGTTTTGATGTTAGAAATTGCTTGTCCTACAGCAAACATGTCTTCATCTGATGCAGCAACTTTTAGATTACTTAATCTTTTTGTTGCATATTTGTCTTTACCTTTGATGTCAACACCTACCTTCATAGTAAGTTTTAGCGCACTGGCTACCTTTGTTGATACTACTGCCATGTTGATCACTCCTTTCTTTCATTTTGTTTTCATTGAATATATATGCCACTTGAAAGTTTTGTGCGGGATTTTAAAAAAATATATAATACTACATTAAGGACCGCAGTTTCTCTAGTGCCTTTCTCTTCATTCGTGCAAATTGATGGTAGCTTTTTTCACTATCACAGGCTATTTCTCCTAGTGGCTGCTCCAAAACATAATATCTCTCTAAAATATCACGTTCATCAGGATCAAGTTTATCAAGAGCTACATATAGTTTTTTAACTTCATCATAGGCGATTACTTCATCTTCTAAGGTGAATTCATAATCTCCTGCGGTGTCTATTTCTAACATATCATTGTTTGGTGTCTCTCTAAAATGTTTTATGTTCCCTTTTAAAAGAGCTTTAAAGTTCATTCTTATAGAATTTATGCAGTAAGCATTAAAGCTGTTGCTGCCTAGCTTGTACATTGCTATTGCTTTTAAAACCGAAAGATAACCATGTTGCACTAAATCTTCATAATTATAACTTGGAATATGATATTTTGAAGCCTCCTTGAATATTAGATACTTGAATTTTTCTGTTAGTTCTTGTGTAGCACTCCCCTCTTTACCTTTTGCCCTCTCAACTAATTTTTCCATGATATACACCGCCTTTTAAGTTTATTATGGATATTTTTAAAAAACTTGTTAGCATGCCTCTCAGCATTTAGCGTTACTCAGTAAATTAATATTGATCTTCAGGTACTTTAGTCTAAATCTTCAGCATCCAGATGTCCCAATAACTTTTTTTCTAGTGCCTCATAATCATAATTTCTTTGTTCAAAATCACAGAAACCTCCCTTTTTAATATTATGGCTTACACTGTTAATTTTTTTATTAGACCATTTTTTTTGATAAGCCTTTACACCCTCAGTGGTTTTTATGCCCTGACTAATCCAGCTATTAATTATTTTAGAAATATATTGCAAAGTTTTAGCATTATAAATAACAGCCTCCTCTATTGCCATGAGAATAACTTCGCTAGATACATGCTTTGTAAACTCTAATATTTTTTCGTATTCCAGTGGACTGATAACATGTATATTCTCATCGAAAACTTTAATTAAATTTTTAAAGCTCTCATCCTCTGTAGCAGTAGCTAAATTATTATTTATAAATGTTTCCTTTTTATTTATTACTTCTTCTTCTTCTTCTTTTTTATTTATTACTTCTTGTTTATTACTTATTACTTCTTCTTTATTACTTCCTAGGACCTTGCAAGCCCCTTCTAAGTCCCTACTAAGGGGTTTATTAATTTGAACTTCACTTGTTTCTTGAATTCTTTCATCTTCTACATCATAATAAATAGTATCTGGCTTTACTGTTTCTATTTTTTTTAAAATTTCTTCGCATGCCTTATCAATAGCCAATATTTCTTCTGTGTTTTTCTCCAAAGCATATTCTATAGAAGGCTTGTCCACTTTTTTAGTAGAAAATTTTAAAGCAGCCCTATCTTTGGCAGAAGAACTATCGAAAATTTCTCCTATGATATGGTTTTCAAAAATTTTCTCTACATCTAAACCAGCCCCCTGGCATTTATCAAATAATATTTTAACAAATTCACTATTCTTAACTTTTAATAATTCATTTTGAACACATTTTATTACATTTTGGCTGTTAGGTAAGTTGTATTTTATCCAATTTATAATCATTAACTCTTTTGTATCATCACAATAGAGGATCTTTTTATAATCACAGAATCTTTTAATTAGCTTTTCTACAGTTTCTCTGTTATATCCACAATCTGTCTCAATAGTTCGTTTTGAAATCTCATATACACCGCACTGCGTTGTTTTTGTATTTGTCATAAGGTACAAATAAAAATATTTTTCCTCCGGTGTAAGTTCGAGAACAAAGCTGTCACTCCAAAATTCAGTATGAAGTTGTCTATATTTAGCCATTATTTTTCCTCCCCCAAATATTAATTATAAAAACAGAATCTATTAGGTATCATCGCTGTCATTACTCAATAGATGATTACTTTCAGCGATAAATTCATCTCATTTCATTTACTGCATTAAATACGTTTGTTATCTACAGTTAATGGTGTAGGCAAAAAAATATATTCTCGATAATCTAACTGATTATCTGTACACCATTTCATTAGCCCATTGAAGAACTTAAGCCCCGGAGTATTATTCTTAACCATAACTCGATATACATGTGCTACATCTACACCAATAGCCTTTGATAGCTTTGTATAATTATTACCGAAACACTCTTTTAATAAATGTTGCAATTCAGCTTTCTTTAAATTCATCTAAATATCCTCTCCTTTAAATAATTACATTGTTTACAATTAATTACATTATCTACAACTAATATATCATACGTATTGAATGTACACAACACTTTTTTAAATTTATTTATGTTTTTATTTTTTCATTGACTACAAACAATAAAAAATGATATAATTCATATTAAGAGGTGATTATATGGTTGACCATAGTAAGTTTAATACAGTGACATTTGCCCTATTATTAGAAAAAGCAAAAGGCGATCGTTCAATTACTCAATACGCAAATAAAATTGGTGTAAGTGCAGCTCACATATCAAGACTACTTCGGAAATTAGTAAAATCACCACCTGCACCTGATACAATAAATAAATTTGCCAGTGATGCCTACAACGGAGTAACTTATAGCGAATTAATGTTAGCTGCAGGACACATAAATGATGAAGCGGAAGAAATCTCTACAGATGATGATAAAATTCAAACCGCTGAAAATAAGAAAAAAATTTTTCAAGCTATTATCACAGATCTATATACCCGTGATATTGAGTTTAGTTTGAATAAAACAATCAATGCGCCTGCAGATTTAATGCTTGAAATAAGTAACTGGGAATATTTAAAATGGTATATTAAAATTGTATCTTATGTTAACCCCCTAACAATTTATAACGTTTATGGGAAAATATCTTGTATGGAAGTGACATCAGATATAAAAATATCTATAGCAGTAGGTAATATAAACGAATTTGACCTTTTCGTTAATAACCCCCCTAAATCCCTGGGAACCAATCTTTATGTAATGCTGGTAGATTTAAGCCATGAGAAAATAATAAAAGAAGAAAAGCTATGCCAGTATTAAATGGTATAGCTTTTCTTCTTTGCTATTAATTTATCTTTATTATTCTTATTGTAATATTTTCAAATTTATATTACCCACTCATAAGACACTATATTTTCGTTTAAAAAAATGCTTGAAACTGAATCATGCCAATTATCTAAAATGACCACATCTTCAATATCTGTTACAGCTATTTCTTGGTTACTTTTATTATTACATATTATCTTATGGAGCTCTGCATCATAATTTCCCTGTTTATCTTTAGTTATTTTTGATAAAAAAGCACTATCAAAATATGCAATGAACTTATTTATCATAGTATTCTTATCAAATTTATGTAGCTCCATTATACTGTGTTCTTCTGTTTGTACCAATTTACAAACTAAATTATTATGGGTAATAACAATTTGTTCCTTTAACCTTTCGATAAAAGCCTCGTAATTATTCTGAGTATATTCAACATAGGAGCTTACTTTATCGATTTTTGTTATTACTAGTATGCTTTGTTTTGACGCCGATATAATACAGTTTTTTAATTCTTCTACAAATTTATCATCAACTAATTCTTCAGAAGTACCCGCTGGTATAAGAAATATTTTATTTTTTACTTCAAAATCAATATTCATCCCTTGATGCCCTACTTTTTTATGGCTCATTGAATCTCTAAATACAACTCCCCTTTTAAATTTTTTAGGCAAGATTTTTTTTGCTTTTTCATCACATTTTAAGACTATTATTGCCTGTTCAAAAAGTAAACTATAAGATACTACTTCATGAAACTCTTCCTTTTGTTCCTTTAATTTATTGAAAGTCTTTGTAGGTATAATAGTCTTTTCTATAATATTTTCCTCTTCCAGTGAAATTTCATGACGGTAACCATAAAAATTCTCTATCTTTAACTCCCAACATATTATATCATCAAGAAGTTTAATGAGCTCACTATTTATTACGTCATTGCACATATATTCTTGAATCTTATCCTCATTGTTATAAATTAGTTGCAGATCTTTTGCGATTTTCTGAAATCTTTGGAGAAAATTATTAGTTCTAAATAGATTATACACACCCTGAAATAAATCATTATTAACTTTAATTTTACTGGCATAATTTTGCTTTATACCTGCTTTATTAATTTCATCGGTAATATCTTTTTTAATATCAGATTTATATCCTGAATCTATATTTAAAGCCACTAAAACTAAGTCCCTAATTATAGCATTCTTATCTCTCGCTTTTAGAAAAAGCCTATTTTTAGTATTTTCAAGAATAGCTATATCTGTTTGAATTATAGTACTATTGCCTGATGATGTTATAGTTTTACTTAATACATTTTTGCCTTCTTCATCTACAAATTGCTGGCAGAAAGTAGTTTTTCCCGCTCCAGTACTTCCTACTAAATCAATAATCATTGGGTCTTCAGATTTAAATACTATTTTATAGAAATCTATAATATCACCTCTTTGACTAGAACTACATAAGTTTTCACATTTCATTATATTTCCCTCCATTTAAAACATTTTTAGATAGTATATAATAGCCCGTGTATTTTCATAATATTTGATTTAATGTAATTATATTCTAAATAAATTATTATTTCCACTTATTTCGAAATATAATAGAACATAGATTTGTATTTTATTTTAATAGTTTTTAAAATGCCCTAATTTCAAACTTTACAGCAAAATAAGTATCAATAGCTACTACGTAGCCACTGATACTTATTATAAATTCGGATAAATTATTTTTTGATTTTTACTGCTATATAATATGACTAAAAGCTAGTTCCTTTGTTCATTATCCCTCGACATAAACCACCAGATAGCAGGTTACATAGTGGGTGCAGTTAGTCGGGATTTCCGACATACTGAATTTTCATCTTGAAAAACATTATTTAAATATCCCTCTGTTCCAAAGTTTTGATTTTCACTCCTCTAGGTAGAGCCCTCATAACTACCTTTTCCCAAGGGGTTCCTATTACTTGGTCCATAACAGCTATTGCTCCACGGTCATCCTTAGTTCTAATTAATCTGCCACAACCTTGTTTTAACTTCAATCCCATTTCAGGGTAATCAACGGTTATAAGTGGGCTTCTCCCCTCTTCTTCTGCTTCTTTGCGTCTCATTTCGATCAAAGGGTCTAGTGACGGAAAGGGAAGCTGCCATACTACAACGAGAGATAAAGACTCCCCGGGCACATCAATTCCCTCCCAAAAGGTAGAACCTACTAATACAGATGTAACTTCTGCACGAAACTTTTGGACAAGGTATCCTCGCTCACCTTTATCCTCCCATAAAACTTCAAAAGGTAGCGCGTATCCACTAATTTCTTTTCTTATTTTCCTGACTTCCTTCAAAGAATTAGCAAGTATCAGCGCTCTTCCTCCATTTTCTTTCAGCAACCATAGTAATTGTTTGATTTTACGTAAAAACTTGGCACTGGAAGTGTCCTCAAAGGATGGCTGATGTAAATAAACCACCACCTGATTTTCAATATCAAAGGGACTTCCAACCGTTGATATTGCTGGATCTTTTAAACCCAGAGTCCGCGTAAGATAACCAAAATCCCCCTCATCACTTAAAGTTCCTGAAGTAAACACCACAGGCAATTTTCTCGAAAATAAATGTTTATCTAACATATTGCTCAAATTCCGAGGAACTACCCAAAAACTGCCGTCTGCCCTATTTACCCAAGTAATAACCTCTCTACCTTTATTCTTACCAAAGCTAGCTAATGCTGTAATTGATAATTCTATTTGAATTTCAAAGGTATGTAACGTGCTTTCCGGTAACGAGTCTATGTATAGCTCTTCATCAATTTGTATCTCTAAGAGCAACCGATCTAGTGCCTTATGAAAAGTATCAGCTGCTTTCAAAAGTATATCATCTGTGCGAACCGCCAGACGATCTGATTGCTCATCGTCTATTATGTTTTTATTAAGTTTTTCAAAAAAATTAGAAGTAGCCTTGTCCAAGGCAATTGTACTTACAACCAGTGAAGTTCTTGCTTCCTGGATTTCCTCTATTAAAAGGATAATATTATCAATATCTTCTTTACGAATTTGTCTTCCAGCACCCATAGCTGCCGGCAGTATCACTTTATGACCTTCATCAAAGATCACCAGCGAGTAATCTGGAATCATAGGCCTTTTACCGTCTGCAATTCTTTCATCCCTTGTCCACAGGTCCTGAAAAAAGATACTATGATCAGCGATAATTAAATCCTTGGAAGATCTGTAATGTTCCCGTGCCTTAACAAGCTTACAAAAGCCTCGTCTGAAACAGGCATCACAGGTCATAGTCTCATTCCATCCAATCTGTCTCCATATATTATCAGATATATGCGGCATTTCTGAGCGTTCACCTTTTGAAGTCCTGGCTAACCATTGATTAATCTCATCAGAGGCTGTGGCATCGCCAAACACTCCTCCCATTCCACTAACTCTCTCATCACAAACATACTGACGAGGATCCTTTGCCATTGGCGCATCTATTTCTAATCCCAGTATTCTGGAAAGTGTTTGAATATCTCCCTTTGGGCCTGCCAGCTGCTGCTGAAGTGCTGCTTGGGCACATGCAATTACTACAGGTTTGCCGCTAAACCTAGCATAGGCAATTGCAGTGAGTAAGTAGGCGAAGGTTTTTCCGGTACCTACCTCAGCCTCAGCCAGATGAACTTTTTTATTACAAACTGCATTAGCAAGCTGAAAAGCAGTATATATTTGCTCATCACGTATCTCATATCCGTGTTTCGGAAGAATATCGTAAAAAACATCGCCAATCCAATTCATCAACTCACTTGGAAACTCTTTTTTTGTTTTATAATCAAAGGGTGTCACTATTTTCTTATACAAAATTTTATCCTCCTGTTAAGCTATGGAATACCATAGAAAATATTATTTGAAAAATTACTGTCAGTAATGTACATGCACATAGTTTTTCTTTATATACTAAACATAAACACCCTTACATTCTAAACTTTTTCAATAAGTATTATAACATTAACAACGGAGAAAAAATTACATCTTTTAATAATTCTATAGATTCTACAATCCAGAGTACAACTAATATTTTAATATTGAAAGAATGTGGAAAACTGAAAAGGCGAAAGGAGAACTAACCTTATTTATAGGGGTTATGTTTGGGATTGGCGGATCAGCTTCTGCCGTTAAGGTACTTTCGTCAGCTGTTTCAAAGCAGATTTTAAAAAAATTGCCTCAGAAAGCATTAACAAAAACGATTTATTATCCAATTATCAAGAAAACTGCAGCTCTTATTGGTGTAAAGATAACTAAGCAAACTTTTGCTAAAGGTGTTTCAAAATCCATTCCAGTATTAGGAGGCATAATATCAGGGGGACTTACATATGCATCTATGAAACCTATGGGTAACCGTTTAAAGAATACTCTAGCGGAATCCATTGATTATACTGAAGCCGAGGCTAAGCATGATATAGAAAGTATGTTTACTTCCGTAAACGTACCTTTTACAGAAGTAGCTGCTGACACCAATGATACCGGTACAGTGGATAATGATAACTCCAACAAAAAAAATGCTTCATTTAGTGTTGCTGATGAGTTACTTAAGTTTAAAAATTTATTGGATATGGGTGCCATTACACAAGAAGAATTTGATGTGAAAAAGAAACAATTGTTAAATAAAGCTTGTTATATAACCTTAACTCCTCCCCACTCTCATTTGTGCTTACCCTTAAAATAGGTATGCTATATTTTCTAAGTATCTCATCCTTCATTTTATCACGTTCTAATTGTACTTTATTATTAGCATGAAAAGCATACCCATCAACTTCAACCACAAGCACCGGCATCTTATCTATCACCATATTCATTAGATTTTCAGAAGCAAATTCAGAGACTTTTTTGTTCTTACTTAATACTCCTAATAACTTTTTAGAATAACTGCGATAAAGCAAATCAAATACTGAAAATGTGGTACTATTGATAATTTCAAAATTATTATATTGTATATATTTTATTAAATCTCCTATATTACTATCCTCTGTTGATATATTACTATCAGAAACTATAAGAATTAGCTTGTCTTTTGCGCGTGATACTGCAACATTTATAAGATTAGGGTCATCTATAAAATCATTTATTTCATTTGCTACTGTAGTTAAAATAATAGTATCTTTTTCTCTTCCTTGAAATTGGCACAGCTCCTTAAAGAATGAGTGGTACTGAGTATTATTGGATATTCCTTTTGAAAATCTTCAAAATTTTTCCATAGTGCATCTATTGAAAATATTGGTCTACTAATTTTTGTTATGAATTTATGAGCTAAATTAGCTTTAAGCACTTCCATGGAGTTTTTACTGTATAATTTCATTAAGTTTTCAAAATCAGCCTTTTCTAATTTGTTATTTAATAAGTTAATAGCTTCATTTAACTCTTCTATTCTTAATTCATAATAAGTTTTTTTAAAATATTCTACTATATCTTCGCTAGAGTTCTTATAAAATTTAAAACTTATGATACCATACCTAATTAAGTTTTTCAGTTTATGCCTAAATTTAAATAAATAAGAACATTGTTAAAAATAATAACTAAATAACTTCATACATAAATAAATTCAGTTCATTATCTTCAACGGCATTTAAAGCTGTTTTAAAAAACTTAGTCTTAATACTTCTTTTATTTACCAACTTCAAAGGTGCATTATCTCTGATTAGATACCTATGGTTTTCATCTATATCTCCACCATAACCTATTATAAATATATATTTTTTACACCCTTGTTCCTTTTGAAGTTTTAAAACATCATTTTTAATATCCTTATCATCATCTTTTATCCAGATTTTAAATTCAATTAATGAATCCAACGTTCCATTTTCTTTTAACAAGGCAAGATCACAATGATTCTTTGGGTTGCTAGGATACGGGCACTCCCAATAAGCAGTAAAAGGATACTCCTTTCTTAAAAGTTCCTTGAAAATCAAATAAACAAAAGTAGTTTCATAAAGATTACATACTCCATAATGATTCCTTTTGTAGTAGTTTGCATTTAATTTAAAAAGTTCATTTAGTTCGTGTTCTTCGCATAAAATAGCTTCAAGTGCAGAATTAAAAAAAACATTTATCATATCACTTTACCCCCTCATTAATTTTCGAAATTATGCTTTTTAAATACAAATACCTCAACATAGTTATCCATATGACTTACCCTTCTATCTGGTGTCATAATAACCGCCTCCATATTGGGGTAGATACCTTCTAACACATTTGAAAGGTTAGATAAACTATTTAAATTCTTTATAGAAACAAAGAGTATTACCCCTACATCAAACTCCGCCGGCTTAAAACTTTTTTTAAACTGTTCAATACATTCCACTTCATCATCACTATTTAAATTTATTTTTATATACTCAATTAAACTTCCATTTGTCACTGCCTTAATGTCGTTAAAATCAGCCATTCCCACACCATAGTCTTCTGATTCACACTTTTCTATCATATCCAAGTAAGCCTCAATATGATCCTGACTTACAAAAGCATCTACCCTACCGCTTAGCTCATCAACATTTATCTTAAGATTACTCTTAGAATCTTCTTCCGTAAATTCATAGTTTCTATCTACTATACAAATATCACTATCTTTGCATTCAGCTACAAATTTAAGCTGCCTATGTTTAAATTTCTCATTTATCCATTTAACATTTGTATAACATCTTATCTTAAAATCCGACTCATCAAGTTCAAAATCAAGCAATTCTTACACCTCATTTTAACTAATAAATATTATTTATTTTTAGTGTCTTAATTCACATTATCTAATAACCAATTACTAGCTATATGCTTTATTATACCAAATATTTCCTATAAATCAAATCAACTCCACCAAAAATTGTAAAAAATAATATTTCCTCAAAATAATTATATAGTGGAGGGAAATTTTATTGTTGTTTTGCTTTCTTTGAATATTTCTCATCTGGTAATAAACTCGGACTTGCCTGTTCAATAGCCTTATGTTTTACCTCAGAGTTTGATTTTGCATAAATCTCTGTAGTAGTCACAGATGCATGCCCCAAAAAATCTCTAATATAAATCAAATTAACGTTTCTTTCTAAGAGATGCATTGCCTTACTTCTTCTTAGCAAATCCAAACGTTTGGATTTCCTCCGGGTGACATTTAAAGAAAGGTCTCCGTAGCAACTAGGAATCACCGTAGGGCAGGACTGGTGGCATTCCTGGCTTTTGCATCGGAAGTCAATCCGGTTTATACCAATGCATATATTGATGCAAAGAAAATCAAAAACAAGAGAGCACCTAAACGCTTATTTATTCTTATAATTGTTTATAATAAAATTTATTTGAGTATAATTACAAAAGAAAAATAAGCACCCCAGGGGTGCTTTTGAAGGAGGAACGACTGAGATTGCTACTTTACTTTGAATGCTTGCCATTTTTTTCTCCCATCATTTATTCACAACTTTATTTAAAAACTTACCAAAACTCGTTGCTATTAGACCTTTAAAATTATTTGTCCTGCATTTAAAATAATACACATCAGAATTCCAGCCTTTTTCCTTCCAATACTCACTGTCTAAACCAATCAATCTATAGGAGAGCACCTTTTGAACTTGAAAGTTTATAAGAGCATTTAATGATGGTTTATAGTTTCCCTTGTTCATACTAAGATGTCTAATAAAATTCTCACATTCACTTTCTGTAATTTTATTATCTATATTTCTAATACTTCTACCTATTTTACCTGCATTAAATCCACCCCATTGAATCACCACTCTCTCCAAGTATTTTAGAGTAGATTTAAGCCCAGAGCCTTTAGTTGTAGATATAACTAGAACTGGTTTACCATAGATTTCAGGACGATGAAACCAGCTACAGGTTCTATCAACAAATGTCTTTAATTTTCCTGATACGTTTTCCATATAAACTGGTGAAGTTAAGATTATTCCATCACTTAATTTTATTTTCTCCATTATGCCTTCAGTCTGGTCGGTAAGTACACATCCACCTTTAACCAAACAATGTTCACAACCAATGCAAGCTTTTATATCATATTCGAACATATTTATTATTTCTACATCTATATTTTTGTTTTTTAATATTTCTTTAGCTTGAACAATAAGCCCATATGTATTCTTCTTTCTACTACTTGAATTTATAGCTATTACCTTTAGCATTTGCAATACCATCACCTTCATTTTTAGTATATCATTAAATTAAGGGAAATTTAAACAATATATGATTACTTAACAAATCTACTTCCATACTTATTGTGACAGTTTAAACATAAACAGCATAATAGTATAATATTCCTAAGAATTACGTCAGGTTTGTAGAAAACTACGGATTAAATTTAAGAGGTGATAAAAATCATAAATGAAATTCAAATGATTACAGATAAGGAACTAGGATAAATATTAGATTCATTGACGAAGGATTATAAAATGAGCACAGTATATTTTAAATTTCATGATATTATTCTTATTTTATGGTATACCAGCCGCAAAATTGTAGTTTATTTTTGATTTTTAATTCATCAAAAATGAAGAATACTATCTTGTGGCTGGTTTTCTTTGTATCTAGAAAATTCAATATAAAAAATAAAAGCATTTTCCATTTCTATAAGTGACCTTTTAATTATGCAATAAAATTTATTGCTTTTTAGTTTTATAATATGTTAGATAATTAGATATCATGCGTTTTGATTCATAAATAATATCAGACGTTCCTTCAGACACACACCAATTATAGAGTATTCCTCTTGAAATAATCAATATTTCCTTAGCTAAATCAATTGCAGCAATATTTCTTTCAAGTTCACCATTTGTTTGTGCACATTGAACTAAATAGCAAAGACCGTTTGGTAATCCTCTTTCCATAGATAAAAAGAATTCGTTACCATCTGTTATTTGCGCCTTATATAATTGTGTGGAACAATCATTTCCAATATCAATTACATACTGCATTTGCGAGGCAATATACTCTATAATTTTATTGCAATAAGAATTTGATGTTTTTAGTAAAGTTGGAAGTACGGTTTCTGAAAAATAAATATCACATATTGAATAAAGCTCAATAACAATTCCAGCTTTATTTTTAAAATGATGATAAAAGCTGCCAACAGAAACACCTGCTTTTTCACAAATTGTAGTTATTTTAACATTATCATATCCATGCTCTTTGATTAATTGAATTGAAATGTTATATATCTTTTCTTTTGTCTCAATGGCTTGTTTTTTTCGATTTGTAATTTCTTTCATAATATCATTTCCTTTTTTAAACTAACTATCATTATATCATACTAAATTAAATATGTACCAGTGATTATATGCAAATGCACCCTATATGAAAATTCACCTTGGGAAATTTATCATTATGATAACATGAGGAATAATTCGATATGGTGACCTATTTCCATATAATACGACAAGAAAGGGTTACATTTGCATTTTTAAATTTGATTATTATAAATTTAAATGTTAAGGTTTTAACATAATCAATTCGTTGAACTCATTATGTTAAATACGAAGGAGGAATTTTGTGAACAAGTATCAAAAACTTTTTCAGCCAATGACAATTGGCAAGTTGAAATACATAAAACTATATTTATAAAAATTTTTAACATAAAGGGAATTTACCTTTCAATGAGAGAAAAGCAAAGTGTATAAGATGTGCAGTAGTTAATCTGAAAAACATTCCACATAATAAACGTTATAATAAATGAAACTTTAGGAGGTTATTATGAAAACAAAAATATTTGAACCTATTAAAATTGGTAGTATTGAAATTAAGAATAGGATAGTAATGGAACCAATGGGACTTATGGGACTGGCAGACAGAGAAGGTGGATTTAATCAAAGAGCAGTTGATTATTATGTAGAAAGAGCAAAAGGTGGCGTAGGATTAATAATAACAGGTTTTACAAAAGTTGAAAATGAAATAGAACAAATGAAAATGCCAAGTTTTACTTGTGTGACACATAATCCAACAGCCTTTGCTAATTCAGCATATGAGTTAACAGAAAGAGTACATGCATACGGAACAAAAATATTTCTTCAAGTCTCAGCAGGTCTTGGAAGAAGTGCTAATCCAAAATTGTTAGTTACAAAACCGATTGCACCATCAGCTATACCTAACTTTTGGGATCCAAGTATAACATGTAGAGAGTTAACTACAGATGAAGTAGAGACAATTATTAATAGATTCGAAGAAGCAGGTAGAATTGCTAAAGAAGCAGGGTTTGATGGAATAGAATTACACGCTGTTCATGAGGGTTACTTGGCTGATCAATTTGCGATGTCAGTATTTAATAGAAGAACTGATAAGTTTGGTGGAAACCTAAAAGAGAGAGCAACTTTCCCCATAGAAATACTAAAAGCAATTAGGCGAGGTGCTGGTCAAGATTATCCAGTAACAGTTAGATATGGCCTTAGAAGCTTTATAAAAGATTGGAATCAAGGCGGTATTGATGTAGATCAGCCAGAAATAGGTCGTAACTTTGAAGAAGGATTAAAGCTTGCTAAAATTTTAGAGGAAGCTGGATACGATGCTTTAAATGCAGATGTTGGTTCTTATGATGGCTGGTATTGGGCTCATCCACCACTGTATCAAGAGGAAGGATTATATTTACCATTTACAAAAGAACTTAAAAAAGTTGTTAACATACCTGTAATTGTTGCTGGTAAACTTGGAAATCCCGAATTAGCTGAAGCAGCATTGAATGAAAATAAAGCAGATATGATAGGATTAGCCAGACCATTATTAACTGATGCAGAATGGCCGAATAAGGTTAAAAAAGGAAATGAAGAAAATATTCGACCATGTATTGGCTGCCATGATGGATGTCTTCAAAGAATATTTAGTCATAGACCAATATCTTGCGGAATAAATCCAGCAACAGGACGCGAAAAAATATATGGCATAGAAAAAGCTCTTGAAACAAAAAAAGTAATTATAATAGGTGCTGGAATAGCAGGACTTGAAGCAGCTAGAGTATCTACATTACGAGGACATGAAGTAGTACTTTATGAAAAAACAAATGTTATAGGTGGTCATATTCATGAAGCATCTGCACCAGACTTTAAAATGGAAGATAGACGCCTTTTAAGTTGGTATGAAAACGAATTAAAAAGATTAAATATAGATGTAAAAATGAATACAGTAGTTACCCCTGAGATTATTAAAGAATCAAAAGCTGATGTAGTTATTGTTGCAACAGGATCAAATCCAGTAAAATTAAATTTTTTACCTGGAATGGATAAAGATCACATATGTTGTGCTGAAGATTTACTTTTAGGCAAAAAGATTGCGGGAAATACTGTAGTTATTGTTGGTGGAGGATTAGTTGGCTGTGAAACTGCACTTTGGTTAGCACAACAAGGCAAAGATGTAACTGTTGTAGAAGGCTTAGGAGATGTAATCTCTGCAGGACCAACTATAAATCATGCAAATAAATCTATGCTGAAAGATCTTATGGACAAGCATCACGTTAAGATAATGACTAATACAAAGCTTTTAGGTGCAAATGACGAAGGAGTAAACTTAAGTCATGGAAATAAAAATATAACATTGCCAGCAGAAACTATCTGCATCGCAGTAGGTTATAAATCAGAAAATACACTTTTTCATGAAATCGAAAATACTGACGCAGTTGTACATATAATAGGTGATGCTGCAAAAGTTGCAAACATAATGAAAGCAGTTTGGGATGCTTATGAAGTTGCAAGAAATATTTAATGCGTAAACTAGATTCAGAAACATAAAATAACCAGAGCATATAATAAGTGGTTAAACTTACTTTTATGATATAATCAAAAGTAGTTTAACCACTTATGTTTTTTATAGTAGGACAAAAAATAAAAAAAGAGTAAACAATTGCTGGCTAGTAAAGATAAATTGTATTTTTTGATTTAATAAGTTTTTCATAACTAATCTCTCCTTAGAAAAATATTATATTTATATTTTGAAAATGAGATCGGAGAATTTTGGAAATCTAATCATAGTCAGATATATCCTGAACTAACAAAATTAGAAAAACAAAAATTGATTAGTTTTCGAGTAGAAATTGTCGGAAGTAAACTCAAAAAAATATTATACCCTTATGGATGCTGGAAAATCAGAACTAAAGGAGTGGATTTTCACCCCTACACCAGAGCTATTGGCAACTAAGGATGAGTTCATTTGAAAGTTGTACTTTATTGAGAGTAAAGATGACGGAAAATTAGAAAAGATGTTCAAGGAACAAACAGTATTGCACCAAGAGAAATTAGAACATTTAAATTTTAGAATGCAGACTATCTTTTCTTCGCAAAAAGAGAGAGAATTAAATTATGGTCACTATTTTAGAAACTGTTCGAAATAGGAAAAATCATGAAGCCAATCCATTTATATTAGGTAAGACAGGAATAGCAAATTATTTTAATAATTTACAGAAACAAATAGAATATGAGATTGAAAAACAGAAAAGCCACTTATAAATATTATATACCCAGAAAAGCCAGTGATAATTGTTTCACCATCTGTACACAGGAGCTAAGTTTGCAATTGATGCCATTGCTGCAGGTAAGCAGGGTGCTATTTCTATTTGAAGTAATCAAAACAGTATAAAAGGCACTGATGCTATTTAATGAATTGCATCAGTGCCTTTTCATAATTACCATTTAGAAAATGCCTTTCTATCATCTTTACGAGGAATATAGTTTATATCCATTTCCACCTTTAAGCTTGACTTCGTACATTGCTAAATCAGACTTATTAATTAACGTATCTGCATCAATTCCGTGTTCAGGGAATATGCTTATGCCTATACTTCCTCCAATAAATAATTGGTTTTCCTTATAAGTAAAAGCTGCGTTTAATGTATCCAAAGTATCCGATGCTGTTTTTTGCGCATCTGCAATGGCTTTCAAATTTCTTAGTATTATTATGAATTCGTCTCCACCAATTCTACTAACTGTATCCATTGATCTAATAATGTTTTTTAATCTCACTGCAGCGATTTTAAGAACATAATCTCCGGCCTCGTGACCATAATTATCATTAACATTCTTAAACTTATCTAAATCTATAAAAAGGACTGCAAATTTTTCATTTTTATCATTTAGTAATATATTAACATCTTCTAACATTTTTTTTCTGTTAGATATTCCTGTAAGAGCATCATAATATACAAAATGACGTATTTTCTCCTCCGCAACTAGTCTATCTGTATTCTCATTTTTCAGTTTAATATTTGATTCTTCTAATTTCAAAGAATATTTTTTTGGCTCTTTCTCATATTGTGTGGATTTGTAATATTATAAGTACTAAAATAGACGCATTAAACTTCCAATTATGATATACTTTTTACAAGTAAATTTTTCATAATTTAGGGGGTCAAAAATATATGTT